>CAMLLD010000025.1 GCA_946480785.1 uncultured Blastocatellia bacterium
TCATCATCGAGCAGGAAGTGAAGAAGTACGGCTATCGCCGCGACAGCATGTCGTAGCAGAAGTTTTGCGACGGCGGCACTACCACGGGAACAGAAGCTGCGAGCGCGGCTTCTGTTCCCGCCCAGGGGAAATACAAATGAAAATAACTGCCATCCTATCGTTAGCGCTGATGCTGCTGTGGGCCACCACAACCGCCTCAGCCCAGGAAAAACAACCGCCGCGACCATCACCAAGACCAACCCCAGCCGGTGCGCGCGACTTCGGCCAGCAAAAACAGCCCTGCCCGTGCGAGATCGTCGGCACCTGGAAGGCGCAAGTCTCGAAAACCGAAGCGCGTCTTTACGAATTCGACGGCGAGGGCATGGTCAAGGTGCTGAAGGTTTCCGGCGCCGAAAAACCTCGTGAGATCGCAACTGCAAAGTATGAATTCGTCGTCGAACCGATGAACATGGACGAACCCGCTCCTACCGAGCCGAAGACTCCCGAGAAGCAGATCGCGTTCACCGCAACCGGCAATAATCGGATCTTCGGCCGCACTAACCCGACCATGAAGATCGTCAGTTACGACGACTCATCCCTGACCTGCGAGATACCCGGCGTGAAGGAACCTGTCCGGTGGACCAGGGTCGATCCGGATCGTTACTTCATCGTCCTGGCCGCACGCCAGAATGAGTTCTACGACAAAAGCGGATCGGCGTTTCCGATGGTCATCAAGCTGGCCGGAGGCGTTCCCGAAATCGCTGCGGCGGGCACTTATTCCGATCACGGAGTAGCGACTTTCGGAACGATCCCACCCGAGGTCTACAAACAGTTTCTGGGCGAAGCGCGCGGCGATTCGGAAGTGATCCTGCGGCTCGAAATCAACTCGCAGCAGTATGCAAGGGCTTTGAAGATCGTGCAGGAATGGCAGCGGCGCGCCCGCGAAAACGCTCTGCTGTACCGGCCTCCCGATGGCCTTCTCTCGCTGAACAATCTCCTGCTGCTGCGGTCTGTTACAGAGACGCTGAATCTCTGCCAGAACGATTTCGATCTCTACAAGATCGACTACGACTATCCCCGAGACTGGATCAGCAATCAGTACGGTCCTGAATTCGTTCCGTTCTATTTCTTCAAAGAACTTAAACGGCTGAACGAAGCACGACACATCGAGTACACGAAGTTTCAGCAACTGGTGCCGGTATCGCACCTCGCTAGCAGATAGATTTCAAGGGTGAACAACTGGTCATGAAAAGTCTTCTCGTTTCAATTGTTCTGTTGCTGGCCGGATTTGGGTTGCCACAGTACGTGCGTGCCCAGACGCCCGCGTTGCCGGATGACAAGCAGGCGGCGCAACCGCGGAAACGAGGTGGGATTTTCACCATGTACGCCGTAGATCCTTTGGCCCGTACGCTCTGCTTTACCGACGGCAAAGAAGGAATGGCGTTTGTGAATAACAAGTGGGAAAACCGTTGCAGTGATCTGAGCTTCACGCTGGCCGGCGGCGGCAGTCTTGTTAGCGGGATCGAACTCAATCGTATGGCAGCGATTGTCGATCTCGGTACCGCCAACGATCTCCGCGGCCGTTACAGTTACGAAGATGCAGAGTTTGGCGGCGTCGGTTTCGCTTCGCTGCGTCTTGAAGGTGACAAAGTCACGATCCTTCAGGACGACAACGGCAAGTTCAAAGCCTCGTGGCAAACGCTGCAGGAAGGCGCCAAACTCAGCGAAGTCAAGTCATCTGCGAATGCGCCGATCCAGTTGGGCCATGTTTATCTGGTGCGGATTGTTGATACGAAGGACAAGGGTTTCCAACAGACCGTGAAGCTCATGGTCATTGCGTATCGTCCTGAAGAAGCGGTGACGGTGCGATGGGAGTTGATGTAGTCAAGCAACGACCCATGCTGCAACGTCTGCCGCCGGCAAAAATTTAACTAAACGCTGCCCGTTAAAGGGAGCAGGATAGGAACTTCCAATTCCCTGAAGGAGAACAGGTATGAATCAAGATGTAATAGCACAACAAGACAGTGGTAGTACGATGGTCGTCAGCGACAGCAACAGCTTCAGTACGACTAAGGGCTATGCGACGGGCACGGTAGTTCCGATCACCGGCACTTATCGCGCCAGCAACAAGTACCTGGACCTGATCCTGGCGTATGCCGCGGGCGAGATTTTCTTTCCCTTTTCCGATGGCAAGAAGTGCACGTGGTATGCGTTGAGCCCGAGCCTGTCCTCGAACAGCAGCGGCTCATTCAGCTCCGTGAAAGTCTCCGCCGGCACGCTCTAACAGAAGTATTCAAGCAAGCTACTTTTGGTACTGGTTCAAGTTGAACCGGCGTCGAGGTTCAGAACAGGTCAGGAAGGGGGCAAGCAAAGCGCGCCCCCGCTCGACACAGGCGGGGGCGTTGCCCCCTTCCCTACTTGTTCACGTTAGGGGGTAAGAAATGAAACTCCTAAGGCTTCTCATCGTGCTGTCCGCAAGCGTGCTCCTGCTGGCGATTGCCGTGTCTGGTCCTGCCGTTGTCGCGGCACAGGACAAGCAACAAACTACGACAACCGACACGACAAAAACGGTTAAGACGCCCGTCGGTTTTCCGACCGGCGCGACCTGTACGAAGAGCGGTGTCTATCGCGCGGACAACAAATACCTGGAAGTGATTCTCGTCGTCGGAGAGGGCGAGATCTTCCCGCCTTTCGTTGACGGCCAAAAGACCACCTGGTACGCGCTCGAGCCCAGCACCAAGAGTACTTTCGACGCTGTCAAAGTCTCTCCCGGTTCGAACTAGACAGTAAGCAAGGTCCGTTCATGAAACTCAGACGGCTTCTTAGTGTGGCGCTGATCGCGATGCCGGGTCAGTTTGGGTTGAGCACCTCTGTGGAGTGCGCCGACTTGTCGGCGCTTTGGCCAAAGCGGTGCCTAGCACCGCACTCCAAGGAGGCTAACCCTATGCCGCTGGGCGCGGTCACGTTGCTTTTTTCCGCAGAACGTCTATACTCTGTCCCGGTCGTCGTCACATCCCAGCAGACTACTACCTCCAAAAAGCAAACCGAGTTTGTTTACGTGTGCCCGATGCACCCGGACGTGCAGTATAAAAAACCCGGTAAGTGTCCGAAGTGCAAAATGACGTTGGAGAAAAAGCAGGTGCAACCACCTGCAACCGCTCCGAACCAATGAGACGAGAAGCGCAAGAGAATCGAGTGAAGCGTTTCGTGATCGCGATCACGACGCGCTCGCTTGCGGCGTTTATCGCCCTGTCGTTTCTCGCGACGCTGTTGCCGGCAGGCGTCTTCGCAGCAAAAACAACGATGGCCTGCTGCGCGGGAAAGGCAGCGGGCCATTGTCATTCGGGTCTTCCGGTCAAAGAATCGACTCCGGCCCACGATCACAACATCATCGTGGCCGAGTCAAACGACTCCTCCAATGCTGAAACAGCCTCACAGCGTTCGGTTGCTGAAACAACTGCCGTTCGCAGGTCATGTAATTCCGACTGCTGTGCTTGTTCGGTTAGCACAGTCCGTCAACAACAAAAACGCCAACGCGGAACTGTTCAGGCGAAGGTTCACTACCACGCGCCTGTCCTGGTTCTCGCAGAAACCAAAGAACGACCGTTAAACGTTTCCTCTCATGACGAGGGAACGCAAGTAAGTCCCCGCGGTCCGCCTGCCTTCCTCCTTTAGTACTTTCGTCTAACATCAGAATCCACACATTTCAGGAGGAAGTTCCATGCATACTCGTGTCTTTATACTCTGTGTCTGCTTCATAGTGTTGCTGCCGGCTGTTTGCCTCGCGCAGCAGAACGTAACGTCCGGCGCGCTGAGCGGCCGCATTGAAGATTCGCGCGGCTCCGTAATCAGCGGCGCAAACGTAACCGCCATCAATCTCGAAACAAAACTTCGTCTCGCCACGACCAGCGACCAGGAGGGACGCTATCGCTTCCCTTACCTGCGCACGGGCGCGTACGACCTGACTGTCGAAGCCGCGGGCTTCAACGCCGTCACGCGACAGCTCACGCTGCTCGTGGGCCAGTCACTCGATTTGCCGGTCAAGCTCGAGGTCGCAGGACTTACCGCTAACGTCAACGTCGGCAGCACCGACGTGCCGTTGATCGAAACAGGGCGCAGCCAAGTGGCGGAAACGGTTCGCCCACGCGAGATCGCAGACCTGCCGTTGAACGGCCGCAACTATCTCGATCTGGCGCTGCTCGTGCCCGGCGTTTCGCCAACCAACACCGGCAGCAATCAACGGTTCGCGGAAACGTCCGCCGTTCCGGGCCAGGGCATTTCCGTCGCGGGTCAGCGCAATCTCTACAACAGTTTCATCGTTGACGGTGTGTCGGCGAACGATGACGCGGCGGACCTGACGGGCACGTACTACAGCGAGGAAGTCATCGATCAATTTCAGGTGGTGACGTCGGGTGGTATCGCGGAGTTTGGCCGTGCATCCGGTGGCGTGGTCAACATTCTGACGCGCTCCGGCACGAACGATTGGCGCGGCAACGTCTACGGCTTCTTCCGCAACCAGCGTTTCGACGCGCGCAATCCACTCGCACCGTCGAAAGATCCGTTGACGCAGGCGCAGTACGGCGGCACCCTGAGTGGTCCACTGCGTCACGAGCGCACGTTCTTCTTTACCAACTTCGAACAGACACGGCGAAACTATTCGGCGGTGCTGACAATCGCACCGGGCGCGATTGCGAGCATCAACAATCGCCTGCGCGCGGTGCATTACGGCGGTCCGCTGATCGAAACGGGCGTCGTGCCCGCGAGTTTCGACACGACCAATTTCTTCGCGCGGATCGATCACCGTCTTACTGAACGCAATCAACTCAGCGCGCGTTACAGTCTCTATCACATCGAAGCCGTCAACTCGCGCAATGTAGGCGGACTGAACGCCGTCAGTCGCGGTACAGGCATCAACGACACCGATCAAACGGTGCAGGTCAGTAACGTCACGACGCTCAGCAGCCGCACGCTCAACGAAGCGCGGTTTCAGTTCACCCACAGCCGGCTCGATGCGCCGATCAACGATGAGGTTGGGCCGGCAGTCAACATCTCCGGTGTCGCGAACTTCGGCACCGCGACATTCTCGCCGCTCGCGCGCGACATCAATCTCTTCGAAGCGGTCGACAACGTTTCCACTCAGCTCGGCAATCACTCGCTCAAAGCCGGCGGCGGTTTTCTCTATAACCGTCTCGACATACTTTTCCCCGGCGCGTTCCAGGGTGTTTACAACTTCTCGTCGCTCAACAATTTTCTGAGCGGCAACTACAACACGTTCCAGCAGGCGTTCGGCGCTGCGGATCAGTTTCAGTCGAACCCGAACCTCGGCGCGTTTGTTCAGGACGAGTGGCGCGTGCGCCGCGACCTCACGATCAATGCGGGGCTGCGTTACGACGTGCAATTTCTGCCGGATCCGATTCAGACGGACACGAACAATTTCGCCCCCCGTCTCGGTGTGGTTTACGCGCCCGGCGATCGCAAAACGGTGATTCGCGCGAGCTACGGTCTTTACTACGATCGCCTGCCGCTGCGCGCGACTTCGAACGCGTTGCAGCGCGACGGTTCGAAGTATCTGGTGGTCCAACTGGCGCCGACGCAACCCGGCGCGCCCGTATTTCCGAATGTGCTGGCGCTGCAGCCAACCACGTTGCCGACGAAGCCAAATATCACGCGCATCGATCCAAACATCCCGGTCAGCTATAGCGAGCAAGCTAACTTCCAGATCGAACGCGAGCTGCCGTGGGACGCGGTGGTATCTGTCGGTTATCTGAACGTGCGCGCAAAGCACCTGATTCTCTCGCGCAATGTCAACGTGCCGCGCTTTCCGGCTTCGGCGGGCGTGCCGAACCTCGGCCGGCCCGATCCGAATTGGGGCAACATCTCGCAGTTTGAAGGCGCGGGTAATTCTTACTACGACGGCATGGTCGTTTCATTCAACCAGCGGGCTTCGCGTTGGGCCACCGTGCGTCTCTCTTACACGCTTTCGAAGACGATCGACGACGCCGGTAACTTCTTCTTCTCGA
Organism: uncultured Blastocatellia bacterium; assembly: GCA_946480785.1. Next base: position 6,000 of record CAMLLD010000025.1, read on the forward strand.
CCGTGCAGAACAACTTCAACATCCGCGACGACCGCGGGCTTTCCGACAACGATCAGCGCCACCGCCTCGTGTTGAGCGGCACGTTCGAAGCGCCGTCGCAAGGAAAAACACACGGCTTTGCGCGGGCGCTGAACGGCTTCCAGTTTGGTTACATCTTTACTTACGCTTCGCGTCTGCCGTTCAATGTGTTGCTCGGAAGCGATCGCAACTTTGACGGCAACAACAACGATCGCCCGATCGGCGTTGGCCGCAACACCGGACGCGGATTTGATTTCGCTTCGCTGGATTTGCGCGTGAGCCGTCGCTTTCGTTTGACGGAGCGTGTCGACGTGCAACTGCTCGCCGAAGGCTTCAACGTTTTGAATCGCGCGAATTTCGGTGTACCGAATAACACGTTCGGCGCGGGTATCAATCCGTTGCCGACCTTTGGTCAGCCAACGGCGGCGTTCGATCCGCGGCAGTTTCAATTTGGAATGAAAGTGAGTTTTTAGGTACAGATGACAAGGATTTTGGTTTGGAGCTGTTTGCTTAGTCTCTTGTTCGTGACGGGTTGCAACCGCTTCTCGGCGAATGCGTCGCGGGCGGCGTTTCAGCCGAAACAGATCTCGGCCGCTGATGTCGATGCGGCCGAGCCGGTGACGGTGAGTGCGCCTGAGGGCGGGTTCTACGTCGCGTGGGTGAATCACAACGCGAACAACCAAAGCGACGTGATGCTCGCGCGCTTCAACAACGACGGCGCGGCGAGTGGTTCACCCGTCCGCGTGAATCAACAAGCAGGCGTCGCGACCGCGTGGCGCGGCGATCCGCCGAGCGTTGCCGTCACCGATCGCGCCGTCTACGTGTTGTGGACCGCGCGTGTCGAGGCACAGGGAAAAAGCGGCACCGATCTTTACTTCTCGGTTTCAAACGATCGCGGCCAGAGCTTCGCGACGCCGGTGAAAGTCAACGACGACAAGACGCCGGGCGCGCACGGCATGCACTCGCTCGCCGTCGCGAAAGATGGTCGCATCTACGTCGCATGGCTTGACGAGCGAAACATCCAAATGCCGAAGCCGTCGGCTGACGCGGGCGGCCATCACATGGAGAGCAATCGCGATCTTTACGTCGCCGATTCAAGCGACAGCGGCAAGACCTTCTCGGCCAATCGCAAGGTCGCTGAGAATGCATGTCCGTGTTGCAAGACGGCGCTGGCGCTCGCCTCGGACGGCACGCTCTACGCGAGTTGGCGCCAGGTGCTACCCGGCAGCTACCGTCACATCGCGGTCGCGAGTTCCACCAACGCCGCGGCAAGTTTCTCAGCGCCCGTGATCGTCAGCGACGACAAGTGGGTGCTGCATGGCTGTCCCGTTTCCGGGCCGTCGTTATCAGTCGACACGAAAGGAAACCTGCGCGTCGTTTGGTTTGCCGCAGGCGAAGGCGAAGCGCCCGGAGTTTACACTGCCGAGTCAAACGACAAAGGACGCACATTCTCGCCGCGCGCTTTGTTGATGCAGGAAACGGTCAAAGGCACGCCGGCGCTCGCGACCGAAAACGATCGCGCGGTCGCAATCTGGCAAGGCCTCGGCGCGCAGCAGTCGGAAGCGAAAGTACGCGAGCTCGGTAGCGCGGGCGCAGCGGTCAGCGTCGCGGCAAATGCGGAACTGCCGAGCGGCGCGTTTAGTAACGACAAATTGTTTGTGGCTTACATCTCGAAGGTCGGTGAAAAAAGAAGCGTATGGCTTGCAAAGGTTGGCTAGTAGTTGGTTGTTTGGCTCTGATGTTTTTAGCGGCGTGTGGCCCTGCGAACACGCCGAACTCTGCTTCAACTCCGACGCCCGCTTCTGGTCCGGCGGCGGCCGTGCAAACGAATCAATACAAGGGCGAGGGCGTGGTGAAGGCGATAAACCCGAAAGCGCCTTCGATCGAGATCGATCACGGCGAGCTCGGCGCGTTGATGCCGGCGATGCAGATGGAGTTTCCGGTCACCGACGCCAACCTTTTGAATGGGTTGGCAGTCAATGACCGGATCGATTTCACGGTTGAGAATGGCCCCGAAGGAATGAAAGTCGTGGCCATTAAAAAGAAGTAGCTATCCTTTTTGCAGCGTCGCGAGTGCGGCCAGCACTTCCTCACTGTGGCCGGCCGGCTTCACGCCGCCGAACACCTTCGCGATCTTGCCGTTCGGATCGATGATGAACGTGTTGCGGGCCGAATACTTCGCGCCGTTGTATTCCATTGTCGAACCATACTGCTCCGACACTTTCCCGTTCGGATCCGACAACAACTTGAAGTTCAAGCCTTCCTTCGCGCAGAAGTCCTTGTGCGATTCAGCGGTGTCGACACTCACGCCGAGAATCACCGCATTCGCGGCGTCGTACTTCGCGAGGTCGCGCTGAAAGTTGTGCGCTTCAAGCGTGCAGCCGCTGGTGAAGTCTTTCGGATAGAAATAAAGCACGATCCACTTGCCTTTGTAGTCGTTGAGGGTGACTTGCTTGCCTTCCTGATTGACGAGCGTGAAGGTTGGCGCGGCCGCTCCCACGGCCGGCATTTCATTGGTGGCGCTCACGGAATTGCAAGCCAGCATGGCGGCCACGACGAACGCGAAAATAAAAGCGTACTTAATCATTTACTCCTCCTGAACCTTACTAATTTTACTGGCCGAACTCCTGCACGATGCGATCGCGGATTTGAGCCGGCGTTAACTTGTTTTCCTTTTCCAATTTCAGCGCGAGCAACGCTTCGTTGATGCACGTAGCGCACTCCGCCGCGTGATTATCCTCGTAACAACTGTGCAGACTCTTGTGGCCCATGCCGCGGTCGCAGTGGCAATAACACGGCAACTGCGCGAGCGTCTGCGGGATTTCGCGCGCGGCGCGATACGCCTCGCGAGCGGCCCCGATGAATTTGTCGGGGTCGAGTGTTGGACCAAGACTCGCGCGGCTCGGCGCAGTTTCGAAGTGCGCGGGCATCGGGTGCGCGACAGGCGCAGCCGGCTGAACCGGAGTCTGCGCTACTTGATGATTGTGCGCAGGAATGGTTGGCGGTTTGGAGTTGGAGTTGACCATGAGGATCGCACCCACACCCAACAACGCGATGCCTGCGATGAGTAGCCACGGTTTTTTCATTGTCGTATTTCTCCGAGCGCAGTCTACCCGGGTTTGTAGCAAAAACACAAAAGCACAAAAACACCGCAAGGTTTGTGTAACCGGTTGCTTGGTAGCCTAACTACTGAAGCACAGACGGAGAACACAGATGAGTATCGACAAAAACAAGATTACAACGCAGGACGAATTGAACGAAGCGGCGCCGATGGATGAAGCTGACGAGCGAGCCAGGGCTGAGATGAGAGAGTTGGAAGAGCAGGCGAAGAAAGACGTCGCCGAAGGTTTGCGGCAAGCCGACGAAGATAAATAACTGCTTACCCGTTATCGAGGAGCGCGTCTTCGAGCGCCTGTTTCAACAGCGGCGGCGTCCGCACGGGGTCAAAGCCGGTGAATTGCTTTTTGATGCGGCCGCTGCGCGTGATGATGAAGCTCTGCGGGATAGAACTCCTGCCGCTCAACTGCATCAACGCGATCGCTACATCGCGCGTCGCCCAGCCAACCTGGTAATCGACCTGAAACTGCTGCACAAAATCGTGCACGCTCTGCGCCGACGCGACCGGATCTTCAGTTGAAAGACCAATCATCTCCACGCCGCGCGCCTGATATTCCTTGTGCAACCTGACGAGCTCCGGGGTTTCGCGCCGGCATGGACCACACCATGTGGCCCACAAGTTCACCAGCAACACTTTGCCCGAGTAGTTGGAAAGCTTGATCGGCTGGCCCTTCACATCCCGCATCTCCGTCGCTAACACGACAGCGGGCACAGGAACCGACGTCGCCGGTGCTGCGCCCGGCTTCGCAGCGGTAGCGGGCGCTTTCGATTCCGGATCGTTTGAATTACAACTCGACGCAGCAAACGCCGCGACCAGCCCGAGCACGATCAGTGTCGACACCAACCGCAGCGGAGTCCAAAACTTTATCGAACCAGGTTCTTCTTTCTTTAACGCCATGCCTGAATCATTTCTTCCCGAATCTAAACGAGTCCAAAATTACCGGTGCCTCGCCCTTCGTCCCTACGTCTTCCACCGATGATAACTCCGGCGCCAGCGAGGTCGTGAACATACTCAGAATCGCGCCGCTTGTGTCGCCTTCATGACCCGTCGGCAGAAAGATCACGCGGCCCCACAAGTGGACGTCGCCTCTTTCAGTGCCCTTTGAAAGACCTTCCCATTTGAACTCGTAAGCATCCATCGAGTTCACCTTGGTTGGCCCATCCGACACCTTCTTGTACTCCGGAAACTGTTGCGCCAGCCGGCTGCTGAATTCTTCCACACGCTTTTGGTAGCTTGGCATATCCCCCACGAACGTGCCCGTGCTCGTATACCAGCTCACCACGAAATTCTCCTGCGTGAAGTTCGGCGGCAGCTTTCTTTCAACTTCCACGAAGTTTGCCGCGCTTGGTTTCTGCGAACGCGACCATGACTGCGGATAGTAAAAACTGAAGTCGAAATAATGATCGGCCAGCGCGCCCTGAAGACCGTCTTTCGAACTCGTAAACTGCACCGTGTTCGGCGGCGGCACATACGTTTCGACCGGCGACGGCGATGGTTGTTCGACGCTCGGCGCGGGAGTTGGCGTGCTGTTATTCACCACGACCGGCGGGTTCTCATTCGTACCGCGTTGCTGCGCCGCCTTCTGGTCCAACATCGGTTTCACGACGAAGAAGAACACGCCCGCTAGCGCGCCGCCTCCAAGCAACAGAAACAGCACCACGCCGAGAATGATCCACGGCGCTTTCGACTTCTTCTTTGGAACCGCGACGGCGACTGGCAGTGGTGCTGAAGGCGCCGGCTGTTGGACCGTTGCGCCCGGCAAAGGCGCCGATGTCTGTCGCGGCGGAAGAGGTGAAACGACTTCCGCCCCCGGAACGGGCGCAGGTGGCGGCGGTGACGCAACACTTAGCGGAGGCTGTGGCGGCGGCGGTGGTGGTGATGGCGGCTGCACCGGAGGTTGCGAAACTTGTGCTGGCGGCGGTGGAGCTTGCGCCGGTGGGGCCGGTGGTTGCGGTGCGGGAAACTCCGCCGTGTCCGGCGCACCCGTTGTCGTTGGCTGACCGGTTGGCCCAGTGTTGCGCGGCAGCGCGACTGTCGCCGGATAGTTCTCGACCATCGTCGCGTTTGGATCAGGCAAGTCGCGGCTGGTCGGCCGTTCCGACGCGTTCAGATCGATTGTGGTAGCGCGTATCGTCGCATTCGGATCGAAAGTCTGCGGAGCTATTAATAGACCACCGTCAAACGTACAAAACTTCTGACCTTCATCCGGAAAAGTACGATTACACTTAGGGCAAGTCTTCATACGGGCGAACCTCTGACAGAATCAAATTTGACTTACTCTCTCAATCAATTCGAACGCGCTCGTTGTAATTTCTGCGCCGCGCCGTTGTTGCTCGGATCGAGCTCCAGCGCGCGTTGATACGCACGCGCGGCATTGTCTTTCTGGTTCAACTTCAGATAACCGTCCCCCACACCTTCGAAGCCAAACATTCCCGCAAGCTGCTTCTTCTCACCCGCGCCGGCGAATGCCGAAGCGCGTTCGTACGTCGCTTCCGCATCGCTGAAACGGTCCATGCCGAGATACGCACGGCCGAGCAAGTTGAAAGGTTGAAACGCACGCGAGCTCACTTCCGTCGCCGATTTCAAATATGGCTCGGCTTCCTGGAAACGCTTGTAAACGATCAATAGTCGGCCCATCAGGATCAGCGAAGTCGGATTGCGCGCGTCCAGTTCAAGCGCCCGCTTCAACACCGGCTCCGACTGCGGCCACAACTGTTCGCCTTGCAACGATTCGGCGATCAAGTTGAGTGTCGCCGGATCCTTCGCCAGATCGATCGCTTTCTCGTAAAGCGGCACGGCCTCCGCGGAACGATTCGCTCGATTCAACATGCGCGCGAGATGCGCGTACGCGACGGCAAACTGCGGATCGAGTTCGATTGCGCGGCGATACGAATGCTCGGTTTCGCTGTTAGCCAAACCACGCGCCTGCAACGCGACTCCCAAACGATCCCAACCGACCGCGTTCTTCGGATCGATCTGCACTGACTTGCGCGCGAACATCTCCGCGTCCCCAAATCGCTTCGCGTTGTCGCCACCGACGCGCGGCTGCACGAGAACGACGCTCAACGCCACGTAAGCATCGGCATCGTTCGGGGCCCACGCGACTGAGTTGCGATACGCGGTTTCCGCATCGTCCCAACGTTGCTGATCGGAGTAGATGTTTCCCAAACCATAAGCGGCGCGCGCATCGCGTGGTTTGAGTTTCAGCACTTCTTTGTAAGCGTCTTCAGCGCCGGTGAAGTCGCGTGCGTCGCGGGCCGTGTTTCCTTTATCGAGCAGGTCTTCAACGCGCTCGGCGACGTTGCTGCGCGGAGGAGTCGTACGAGGTCCCGGTTTCGTAGTGTTCGACGGCTTTGGCGTTGTGCTCTTCTTCTTGGTCTCGGGATTCTTGGCGCGAAAAACGCTGCTGCCGCCGACGTCCCCGCCGACGTCCTGCGCGAACACACGACCGGCAAAAAACAGGCTGAAACAGAGGACGGCAGAAATCAAACACACCGCGCGCAGTCTTGCGTTGGCTTTCATCACTACTCTCCTACTGCTATTTGGCTGGCTATTTATTGAGACTAACCTCGGCTTAAACCGTTTGCTATAAAGAACGTTGGTTCACTGAAGAATAGCTGCGCTGGATTGTAGATCAGCTTGTCCGGTTGAGCTAATGGGACCTTTAAGGCCCGCTGCGCACAAGCCGAAACCCGAGCAGCGTGTTTCGGGTTGAAGGGTCCAAAAAGGCGCGCAGACACGCGGTCACGGGCGCCTCGGCGTTGCGCGGATCGCTCACATAACAGCCGCCTCTAATAGTGCGCCAGTTCTCATATTCGCTTTTCAACTCGAATTTATTCCCGGGGTAGGCGAAAGGTTTTGACGCCGTCCATTCCCAAACGTTCCCGATTAAATCTACAACGCCCCACCTGTTTCTTCCTTCAGGATGCGAGCCGACCGGCGCCGGGGTCGCTTCCTTCAACACCGCGGCGCCCTCCTTCCAATCGGGTCCCCACGGGTACAGATCATTCCGCTCGCCGTTACGCGCCGCGTATTCCCACTCTTCTTCCGTTGGCAACCGATAGGTCAGTCCGTCGCGTTTAGAGCGCCACGAAGCAAAGGCATTCGCATCGTCAAACGACACGTTGACCACGGGCCAGAGTTCCTGTCCGAAAGGTGGTTTGTTTCCGGCCCAGTGACTCGGCGGTGCGTGCTTCGTCTCACTGACAAAGTCGGCGTATTCGAGATTGCTAACCTCAGTGCGATCCATCTGGAATGGCTGCACGGCAACTTGGTGCGCAGGCGTTTCCAACGGTGGCCCATTGTCGCGGCCCATCAAAAACGATCCGCCGGAGATCGGCACCAGATCGGCGTTAGTGTGTGCGATGACAGTCGGGGAAGGCTTCGCGCCTCCACCACTCGCGCCTGACTGACTCCGCCACACGAGATAACCGCCGATGCCGAGTCCGATCAAAACCAGGACAAAGACTCCCGCGCCTACGAACCACAACGCCGAAAGCCCACGCCGCCGCTCATGAAAGTCGATCTGCATCGGCTTGCCGCGTTCGAACTGTGCTTGTTGCTGCGGCGGCGCAACTGGTGGCGGTGTGATCGGTGGCGGTTGCGGCGCGATAGAGTCAACCACAGTGGGCGCGTTGCGCTGCACGTGGGTCGTCTCCGGATCGGGTTCGAGCTGGCTGTAACTTACCGAACCCTTCGATAGATCCAACGACGTCGCAAACTGAGTTTCATGACCGACAGGCGGCTGCGTCGTGTGGCCCGGCAAGTCCTGCGGCGGCGGCAGCGGCGGATTGAGTGTCGTCACTGCCGAAGCGATCGTCCGGTTCGGATCGAGCGCCACCGTCTCGCGCATCGAGCCGGCAAACGGCTGCGCATTGATCGCTGCGTGCAACTCTTTGAGAAACGTTTCGATCGAGTCGATGCGCGCGTCGAGTTCCTTTTCCAGCGCGTGTCGTACGACGGCTTCGATCGCGGGGGCCACCGACACGCCCATCGATTGAAAACTCGGCGGCGGCATCGTCAGATGCTTCTTCATGATCGACGGGATCGAAGAACCTTTGAAAGGCACTTCACCGCAGAGCATCTGGTAAAGGATCACGCCGAGACTGTAGATGTCGGCGCGCGCGTCGAGCTCTTCGTCGGACCACTGCTCGGGCGCCATATAAAAAGGTGAGCCCATCAGCCCGCTCGTCTGCGCTTGCACGAAGGATCCCAGCAACTCACCCGATTTGATCTTGGCGAGTCCGAAGTCGAGGATCTTCACGCCCTCGGCGATCGGCACGTCGTCCTGGACCATGATGTTCAGCGGTTTCAGATCGCGGTGCACGATGTTCTGCCGGTGCGCGGCGCCGACGCCCGCGGCGATCGCGGTGATGAACTCCCACGCGCGCTGCGGCGGCATCGCGCCTTCCTTCGCCATGATCTCCTGGAGCGAATGTCCCTTGACAAACTCCATCACGAGAAACGGCATCGTGCCGCGCGCGACGCCGAAGTCAGTCACGGCGATGATGTTCGGATGACGAATCGCGGCGGCGGCTAGTGCTTCCTGGCGAAAACGCGTAGTCAGCATCGGATCGTTGCCGACGAGATCCGGGAGTATCACTTTGATCGCGTGTTGGGTTTTTAGAAAGATGTGCCGCGCGTGGAACACCGCGCCCATGCCGCCTTGCCCGAGCCGCCGCTCGAGCAAGTAGCGAGAGTCGATCGTGGGTTCGCCGATGAGAGTGGGTGCAGTCGGCTCGCCGTCCTGAGGACAGGTGTCAGTTTCGTCGGGGTAGCAACGCCTGCACTTGGGGCATTCTTTCATCCTTGGGGAGTATACATCACTTAATAACGACGTTTACGAGACGTTCGGGAACAACGATCACCTTTACCACGTCGCGTCCGTCGATCAATGCGCGCACGCGTTCGTCGGCGAGCGCCGACTGTCTGAGTTCTTCTTCCGAAACACCGGGTGCAACGATGACGCGCGAACGCAGTTTGCCGTTGACCTGGATCGGGATCTCCAGCTCTTCACGCCGCGCCAGTTCGGGATCGGCGACGGGCCAACGACCGGACTCGCTCAGCAGACCGTTCGCGTGACCCAAACCTTCCCACATCTCTTCCGCGACGTGCGGCGCAAACGGCGTGAGCATGATCACCAGCGATTCCAAAGCTTCACGCACCGCGAACACGTCTGCGTCCGAAGCCTTGCCCGGATCGGCATTGAAGTCGCTCAACTGATTGAACAACTCCATCAACGCCGCCACACTCGTGTTCAGGTGTAAGTGCTCGAAGTCGCTCGTGATCTTCGCAATCGTCTGATGTGTTTTGCGGCGCAACGCTCGCGCGCTGTCGCTGAACTCGAGCGCGTCCGGTTGCGGGCGAGTGTTCGTCAGTCTCTCATGCCAACGGAACACGGTGGTGTAAACGCGCCGCAGGAAACGCACCGCGCCCTCGATGCCCGATTCCGACCAGCGCAACTCGTTCTCGACCGGCGCGGCAAACAACACGAACAGCCGCGTCGCGTCGGCGCCGAACGCCTGGATCATCTCGTCAGGATCGACACCGTTGCCGAGACTCTTCGACATCGCCTTCCATTCGTCGGTGCCTTCGACACGGTTCGTGACCATGCCCTGCGTCAACAATCGTTTCACCGGCTCATCGAAGTTAACGAGGCCGAGGTCGCGCATGAACTTGGTCCAGAAGCGCGTGTAGATCAAGTGCATCACGGCGTGCGAGTCGCCGCCGATGTACTGGTCCACCGGCGTCCAGCGCCGCGCGACTCCCGTGTCGAACGGTTCGGCGTCGTTGCGTGGATCGAGATAGCGGAAGAAGTACCACGACGAATCGACAAACGTGTCCATCGTGTCAGTCTCACGACGCGCGGGCGCATCGCAGTTCGGACAAGTCGTGTTTACAAACTCAGGCACGCCCGCGAGCGGCGATTCGCCCGTGCCGGTGAACGAAGCCGTCGGCGGCAACACGACCGGAAGCTGGTCGTAAGGCACTGGGACCATGCCGCAGTTTGGACAATAAATCACCGGCACGGGCGCGCCCCAGAACCGTTGCCGCGAGACGCCCCAATCGCGGATGCGATAAGTCACGGCCGCTTCGCCGAAGCCGTGCTCTTTCGCGTACGCCGACATCTCTGCAATCGCGACCTCGGAGAGTTTTCCGCCCCACTCGCCGCTGTTAAGCAACACGCCGTAGTCGGTGAACGACTGCCGTATTTCCGCGGAAGCATCGCCGGCGGTCGTCGGCAACGGCTCGGCAGCGATCTGCTCGTGACTCACGGGCGCGATCACCTGGCGGATCGGCAACGAATACTTTTGCGCAAACTCGAAATCACGCTCGTCGTGCGCAGGCACACTCATCACCGCGCCCGTGCCGTATTCCATCAGCACGTAATTCGCGACCCACACCGGCACGGTCTCGCCACTGAACGGATTGATCGCGAGCACACCCGTGTTCACGCCTTCCTTTTCTTCTTCGACTTCTTCGGTGCGCGTCGCTCTCTCTTGTTTGACCTTCGCGGCGAACGCGTCAACGTCAACCTTCAACGCAGAGCCGGCGAGGATCTCTTCGAGCAACGGATGTTCGGACGACAACACGACCGCGGTCGCGCCATAGATCGTGTCGATGCGCGTGGTGAACACGCGAATCTTCTTGTCGCTGTCCTTGATCTGAAAGTCGACGAACGCGCCTTCGCTGCGGCCCACCCAATCGCGCTGCCGTTTCAAAACTTTCTCGGGCCAACCGGGTTCGATCTGGTTGATGTCCGCGACGAGTTGTTCCGCGTAATCGGTGATGCGCAAAAACCACTGCTCCAGATCGCGCTTCTCGACGGGGGTGCCGCAGCGCCAGCAGACTCCGCCCGACGACTGTTCGTTTGACAACACCGTCTCTTCTTTCGGACACCAGTTGACCTGCGACGCTTTCTTGTAAGCCAAACCGCGCTCGAGCATCTTCAGGAAAAACCACTGGTCCCATTTGTAGTAATCGGGCCGGTGCGCGGCGATCTCGCGCGCCCAGTCATAACTGATGCCGAGCCGCTGCAACTGCCCGCGCATGTGCACGATGTTTTCCTCGGTCCAGTCACGCGGGTTCACGCCGCGTTTGATCGCGGCTTGTTCGGCAGGTTGGCCGAAACTATCCCAACCGATCGGATGCAGGACGTTGTAACCCTGCAGCCGTTTGAACCACGCGAGCGCGTCGCCGATGGAGTAGTTGCGCACGTGGCCCATGTGCAAAAAGCCTGACGGGTAAGGCAGCATTTCGAGCGCGTAGAATTTCTCGCGCGGGTCCTCTTCGTTCGCGTGGAAGACGCCCGCCTCCGTCCAGCGCTGCTGCCACTTCTGCTCTATCTGTTCCGGAAAATACTTTTCATCCATAGGTCGTGTCATCTTAACGGAAAGAAGCCGGGGATGAACACCGCTCAGCGTTCAGTCACAAAGGAGCGCAGCGTCTGAAGGTTCTTCACGTCGGCGCGCGGATCGTCATAGGGGGTTTCGAGGATGAAGGCGGCATGCTTGAGTTTGGGATGTTGGGCGACGCGTCGCAGGGCGTCGAGGCCGATGTGGCCTTCACCGATGTGCCAGTGACGATCGACGCGCGAGTTGTAAACAGCGCGCGAGTCGTTGAAGTGAATCGCCCGCACGTTCCTCAACCCGACGGTTTTCTGCATGCGTTGCAGCAACGCATCGAGACCGTCGGCTTCGCGAATGTCGTAGCCGGCGGTGAACGCGTGCGCCGTGTCGAAGCAGACGCCGAGCGGCAGCTTCGGACACGCGTTCATGATCTCGCGGAGATGCTCGAAGCGGTGGCCGATACACTCGCCCTGGCCGGCGGTGTTTTCGAGCAGGATCTTTAGCGAACCAAATTTCAGTCCCTTGCAGGCGATGAGTAGACTCGCTGCGCACAGCGCGATGCCGTCCGCCTCACAAGCGCCGCGCGCGCTGCCCGGATGGACCACGAGGTAATCGACACCGAGCAACAACGCCCGTTCGACTTCCTCGCGAAACGACTCACGCGACTTCTGCAAAAAGATTTGATCCGTCGCGGCGAGGTTCACGAGGTAGTTACAGTGAATCAACACGGGCGAGATCTTCGTCGCGCGACGCGTCTTGCGAAACTGCACGACGTCTTCGAGTGTCAACGGCTTCGCCATCCAGCCACGCGGATTGCGCGAGAACAACTGCACCGTGTCGCAGCCCGTATCTTTCGCGACGATGAGCGCGTTGTGCACGCCACCTTTGATCGGCGCGTGAAAACCGATCTTCGGTGTAACCTTTCGTGTTCGCGACGCCTGTGCCGACTTCGATTTGGAAGGCGTCGCCTTCTTCGCTGTGCGAGGCATTACTTTGCTTGCTGCGCGTCCATCACGCGCAACATGTTCCCCCCGAGAATCTTGTCGACATCACTTTCCGAATACCCGCGCTTCAACAATTCTTTCGTGAGGTTCGGCAAGTCCGCCACTGTCGCGAGATCCGCTGCCGTCGCTTGCACGCCGTCAAAGTCCGAACCGATGCCGACGTGGTCCACGCCGACGAGCTTCACGATGTGATCGACGTGGTCCACCACACGCGCCGCGTAAACCGGCGGCAGTCGCCGCGCATACTCGCGTTGTCGCACACGATCGCGCGCGAGCTTCTTGTGCACCGCATCGCCCGGCTCTGCTTCCGACGCTTGCTGCACGAGCGGCGCGATCTCGACGTCGACTTTTTTCTTCAACTCACTCCAACCCGGCTCGATGTGTTCGGGATAAAAGATCACGTTGACTACGCCGCCCGTGTGCGCAAGCGCACGGATCATGTCGTCGGTGAGATTGCGCGGCACGTCGGCGATCGCTCGACACGCTGAATGCGTTGCGACCACGGGCTTCGTCGACGTGTTCACAATGTCCCAAAAAGTCTTGTCGGAAACGTGCGAAACGTCGACCATCATGCCGAGCCGGTTCATCTCGCGCACGACGCTCTTGCCGAAGTCGTTCAAGCCGCGCGACGCGCCGATCTCGTCACCTGACGAACCTGCCCAACTCGTACTCACGCTCCACGCCGGCGACATGTAACGCACGCCAAGATTGTAGTAACGCTGGACGTTCTCGAGTTTTTCATCGATCGCGTAACCGCCTTCGAGGCCCAGCAACGCCGCGATCTTTCCGTCCTGGGCGGCGCGGCGCACGTCCGCCGCGGAAGTGGCTAATTGCCACGTCTCCGGGTGTTTTTCGGCCAATTCGCGGATGGCGGCGATCTGATCGTCGGCGCGTTTTACCGCACGCGCGCCGCCGCCGCCGAACAACTGCGGCTCGACCCAGATCGAGAAAAACTGCGCATCGAGGCCGCCGGCTTTGGCGCGCACGGCGTCGAAATGGCCGTCGCTGAGTTGTTGTTGGAGGTCCACGTGCTCATCGAGTACGCGCTGAACGGAATCAGCGTGCATATCGACGGTTATTGCGCGTTTATGAATACTGAGGGGATCGGTCGCCGCGGCCTGGGCCACGGGCGTAGTTTTGTCCTGGTTCATCGTGTTGTTTTGGCAGCCGGCGAGAAATGCAGCGGCTATAAAGAACGTAATCAGAAAGTGTGATTTAAGCGAGCGCATCGCGATGTTACGCACGCATCTTACAGGCGGGAGGCGTTCTTGCAAACCGAACTGCATCTACTGTATTGTGCCCTGTCCCCACGTATTTTTTCCTAAGGAGTAGAACACACCATGTTCTCAAAAGAAGGCACTGCCAAAGATGTAAAAACACCTCGCATTTGCGACGTGGTTTGGCATGATGGAGAGTTTATTAAATGGGACGACGCGCGCGTTCACGTGATGTCGCACGTGCTCCATTATGGCTCCAGTGTCTTTGAGGGCATTCGTTGTTACGCAACTAAACGTGGGCCAGCCATCTTTCGATTGCGCGAGCACATCCAGCGCTTTCTGAATTCCGCGAAGATCTATCGCATGGACCACCCGTGGACGCTCGATCAACTTTGCGACGCGTCGATCGAGCTCGCGCGCCGCAGCGGTATGGACCAGTGCTACATCCGGCCGATTCTGTTTCGCAGTCTTGACGAAGAGCATCCGGCGTTTGGCGTGAATCCGTTTCCGAATCCGCTCGCGTGCTACATCGGCGCGTGGGACTGGGGCAAGTATCTCGGCGACGAAGCGATCGAACGCGGCGTGGATGTTTGCGTTTCCACCTGGAACCGGTTGACGGCTAATTCGATGCCGGCGATGGCGAAGAGTGGCGCGAATTACATGAACTCGCAGTTGATCAAGATGGAAGCGCTGTTGAATGGTTTTGCTGAAGGCATCGCGCTCGACGATCGCGGTTACGTTTCCGAAGGTTCCGGCGAGAACATTTTTATCGTCCACGGTGACGTGGTGTTGACGCCGCCGCTTTCTTCTTCAATCCTGCCCGGCATCACGCGCGATAGTGTGATTCAGATCTGTCAGGAGCTCGGCATTACTATTAAGGAGCGCACGATTCAACGCGCCGCGCTCTACGTCGCTGACGAGCTCTTCTTCTCCGGCACGGCAGCCGAGATCACGCCGATCCGTTCGGTCGACCGCATTACGGTGGGTCGAGGCGGACGCGGCCCGATCACCGAGAAGATTCAAAAGGTCTTCTTCGAAGTGACCAAAGGCGAGCGTCCCGCTCCCGGCGACTGGCTCACCTACATCAACGAGCCCGCGCAAAAATCGACGGACAGCAACGGCTTCGCCGGCGCGATCGATGAGGCTGAGTTGAAAGTGTCGGTGTAGTCGAGATCTTACAGATTCAGCAACAGACGCACCCGCTGTTCGACACTGTGCAGCGTTGAGGTATTCACCGTACCAATCACCCTCAACAAGCGCTCCGTCGAAATCGCACGCACCTCTTCGCACTTGATAAAGCTGCGCATTGTTAATCCGCCTTCGGGAGGACTTACCTCGACGTGAGAGGGTACGGCCTTTCCCTTCGAAGTAATCGGGACCGCAATGACTAATTCCGCCGCACTTCGGTTAAAGCGATCGTCCGAGAGGATCAAACAGGGCCTTTTGCCGGACGTCTCACGACCTCTTCCAAAATCCAGATCCGCAAACCAAACTTCCCCGCGGTGACAGTTACTCTTTAACAATTACGTTTCCGTCCTCCGTCCAAATTTCGTTCGGGTCGAAGCCGTCCATGAGAGTGTTCTCCCACAATCGCCGCTCCTCCAGTTCCTCAGCCCAAGCAACGGGATCGGCCTTCAAAGCCTTAAACGCGGCGTCTAGCGACTCAAAAAATTGCGTTTTCTCATACTCGGCTAGAGCCTTCTCCAGAATTCGTTGCATAGATATCCCTTCGTTTCGCGCAAGCTCACGAAGCTTTTCGTGAGTCTCCTTGCTGACTCGCAGTTGCGTCATTACGGCCTCCCAGCTGAAACCACTCCGGTGAGGTCGCGTGGCGTGTAGACAAGACTGTCAACAAAATTGTATGCCTCTCAGGTATACGCGCGCATACTACCAGCTTTGAGGACGCGCGTCTACCGCGATATTTATTGACGCTCCTCAGAGCGCCACGCTATAGTGACTTCGCGCTCCACCCGCGCTGAAAGCTTCCCAAAACCCCAGCCTTTCGCAGTTCCAAAAGGTTCCAGCTCAAAAGGTTCTCAGAACATTCATGGCCGTTAAAATCGACGATCTGCTACGCATCGCTACTGGTCACGCTGCTTCCGATCTGCACCTGAAGGTCGGCGCCTTCCCCGTCATGCGCATCGGCGGCGAACTCCATCCGGTCGAGGACGCCCCGCGGCTGAAACCCGAAGACACCCTCGACATGGCGTTCTCGATGATGTCCAACCGGCAAAAGCAGCGGTTCAAGGAAGTCTCCGAAGTCGACATCGGCTACGGCGTTTCCGGCCTGGGCCGTTTCCGCGCCAACATCTTTCAGCAACGCGGCACCGTCAGCATCGTGCTGCGCGTCATTCCCGATCACAACAAGAGCGTCACCCAGCTCGGTCTTCCGCCCGTCATCGATAAGATCGCCGAAGAACGACGCGGTCTGATCCTCGTCACCGGCGCGACCGGCTCGGGTAAGTCAACCACGCTCGCCGCGATGATCGATTGCATCAACTCAACCCGCAGCGGTCACATCGTCACGATCGAAGATCCGATCGAGTTTCTGCATCGCGACAAGCAATCGTTTGTCACGCAACGCGAAGTTGACGTCGATACCCGTTCGTTTGCGGAAGCACTGCGCGGCGCGCTGCGACAAGATCCGGACGTGATTCTCGTCGGCGAAATGCGCGATCACGAAACGATCGAAACCGCGTTGACCGCCGCCGAGACAGGCCATCTCGTGCTCTCGACGCTGCACACACTCGACGCCACCGAAACGATCACGCGCATCGTCTCGTCGTTTCCCTCGCACCAGCAGAAATCTGTGCGCATTCAGTTGGCCGGAATCTTGAAAGCGGTGATCTCGATGCGGCTCGTGCGTGCGGCGAAAGGCGCGGGACGAGTGCCGGCGATCGAAGTGCTGGTCTCCACCGCGTTCATTCGCGATCACATTATCAACGAAGAAAAGACGTACCTGATTCGCGAAGCGATTGCCGCGGGCACTTCGCAGTACGGCATGCAGACGTTCGACCAATCGCTGTTCCACTTACTCCAACAGCGACTCATCACGCAGGAAGAAGCGCTGCACAACGCGAGCAATCCGGACGAGTTCAAGATGCGCGTACAGGGCATCTACTCCGCCGATGACACACTCGCGCACATGACCACGCCGACGATTACGGCGCCGCCGCCAGTGCCTCCCTCGGCTACGACCGAACCCGAAAGCATCTTCGCGAAGTACTAATTCACCCGCATGCGGCGCATTACGCGCACGCCCGAACGCCAGTCTTCGTTGATGTCGAAGCGATAGATCTCGACGTCGCCGGCGATGCAGCGAGCGAGCGTCGCGAAAGATGGATGCACGCGGAGTGTGGGCGCCACGAGATACACGAGCGGTGCTTCGTCTTTGATTCGCAAGTCGCCGAACAGTTTGGCGCGCTCGATGTGTCCGCGGCGTCGATGCGCTTCAACGCGCCGCCAGTAATCAGCGCCCTGTAAAACGTGCTCGCGATCTTCGTAGACCTTCAACTCGATCACGACGAGTCTTCCATCCTGCCGCAAAGCTAATAAATCAATCGGCCGGATGCCGAGCTTGCCGCCGCGCGCCGTGCGAAACTGCGCGTGCAACGGCGCGATGATCAGCCCGGGATCGAGTTTGGTGATGTCGCGCCGCAGCAGCGACTCGAGCCACGCCTCGGCCGCCGAACGATAAAAAGCGTGACGATGATCCGCCGCGTTCGCCGAGCGATACTCACGCAGATCGCGTAACAGGTTTTCCCAATCGCGGCGTGTCGATTCGTCGAGTATCCGGCGGCGTGCAGCATCGAGTCCAAACCAGATGCGTTCGACGCCGAGCAGCGAGCGAACGCGCGCGAACGGTAGTCCGAAGTAACGCAGTGTCGCGCCGTGACGCGCATGGACCACGTCAATCGCGTGCGGCGCCGCCGCGACGATCGAAGCAATTTGCGCGCTCATCTCAGCCGCAACCACCGGCGGAAACGGCGCGAGTTTCTTCTTCCAAAGATCGCGCCGCTCGAGAGGTTCGGCTTGCTTCAAATTCCCAAGCTCATCATCAACCGTGAACACGCGAATCGTGCTTCGCAAACTCTCGCGCAACAACGCGACGCGATATAACAGCGGCTTGAGCAGCTCTTCCGCAACGACAAGCCAGAGCTGTTCGATGTACGGCGGCTTGATGCGATCGGCGGTTCGTTTGAACCACAATAACGCCGCCGACAAGAACGCATCGACCGTCGCGGGATGGCTCGCCACGACCGGGCCGCACACGGCGATGCGCGTTTGCTTCCGACGCAGGACGATGCGTGCATAACGACCGGGCTGGCCCAGTCTCGTGCCGGGACTCAGCGCGCAACGCTCGATTCGCGTGTCCACTTGAAACGCAGCCGTGAGTCGCGCCAACCGATCGCAACGAACCTGCCGCGCGGCGCGAATCGTCGCCGACACCGCATGAGCCGAAGCACGCGGAACCAACTCGATCAGCGGTGACTCAGCACCCATCCTGCGCGACGCCTGCAGCAACAGCATCCGCCCGTTCCACTGCCACCCGAGTACGCGCCACGAACGGCTTCCCCGCTCCGTCCAACAGGACAGCACCAACCGTTCAAACGCAATCGAGACGTCGATCTCGTCTCGTCGCAGTGCGTACGTCTCCCCGCGTCCGGCGGTACAAAACCACTCCGGGTGCGCGCGCAATAGCACCGCGATCTGTTGGCGCGCAGCTTCGATTGACGAAAGCGACGTGAGGTTCTGGAACATGCTGTGAGGAGCACCTGGACAAGATTTACAGAACTCACAAGATTCAAACAACAGTCTTGTCAATCCCGAAATCCTGTCTACGTGTGTGCTTTGCGTAAAGACTTCTACCCTGTGCTACCATTTTTCGCAACTGAAATGAAGAACGTTTATCTCGCAGGCGCAGTAAGAACACCAATCGGAAAATTCGGCGGCACGTTGCAATCGTGGACGGCGGCGGACCTCGGCGTCGCGGTCGCGCAGGAAGCTTTGCGTCGCGCGAACATGACCCCGAATCAAATAGACGACTCGATCTGGGGTTGCGCGCGCCAGGCCGGTGGTGGTCCAAACGTCGCGCGCCAGATCACTTTCCGCGCCGGCGTTCCCGAAACCGTGCCGGCGTTTACGGTCAACCAGGCGTGTGGCTCGGGTTTGAAAGCCATCATCCTCGCGGCCCAGGAGATCATGTTGGGCCGCGCCGACGCAGTGCTCGTTGGCGGCACGGAAAGCATGTCGCGCGTTCCTTACTTCGCGGAAGGCGCGCGCTGGGGCATGCGCATGGGCAACATGCAACTCGTCGACGGCATGTATCGCGACGGCTTCAACGATCCGCTGTCGGGCCTGATGATGGGCCAAACGGCGGAGAAGCTCGCGCGCCAGTATGAGATCTCGCGCGACGAGCAGGACGAGTTTGCGCTGCGTTCACAACAAAAAGCCGAAGCAGCGATCAACTCGGGTCGTTTCAAAGACGAGATAACCGGGCTCGAAATCACCGGCCGCAAGAACGAAACGACGATCTTCGCCCAGGACGAACACTGCCGAGCGGGAACTACACTCGCCGCGCTCGCGAAGCTGCCGCCCGTTTTCTATAAAGACGGCAGCGTCACGGCCGGAAACTCTTCCGGCATCACTGACGGCGCCGCTGCGCTCGTAGTGTTGAGTGAAGCTGGTCTGAAACGAACGTGCGTCACACCTCAGGCGCGCATTGTTGATTACGAGATCGCGGGCGTCGCACCCGACATCATGGGCATCGGTCCGGTACCGGCGGTGCGCGCGTTGCTCGCACGCCAGAATCTCACCCTCGACCAGATCGATCTCGTCGAGCTCAACGAAGCATTCGCCGCCCAGGTGATCGCGTGCGATCGCGAACTGAAATTCGACGCCGATCGCTTGAACGTCAACGGCGGCGCAATTGCGTTGGGCCATCCGATCGGCTGCACGGGCGTGCGCATCACCACCACGCTGGTCCATGAAATGCAAAAGCGCGACGCGAAGCTCGGGCTCGCAACTCTTTGCGTGAGCGGCGGCTTGGGTCTCGCCCTCTTGCTGGAGCGAGTGTGAGCCGGATGGCGGCGCGCCGCACAGCCTTAGTCTCATTCACCTCCGCCGCCATACTTCTCGGCGTCGCGTGTGCGCAGAACCAAAGAGTCACCACTGACACAAACACCAACACGATCTCCGCAACGCCACCGTTCGAAACAACAGAACCCGAACACTATCGCGCCACGCGAACGATCACGACCGTCGCCGCGAATGGACAAACACACGTCACGAAGTACTCGATCGCGCGCGATGGCGAACAGCGTCGCGATGAATCCGACAGCACCGGCCACCGCGTGGTCTATCTCACGCTTGCCGGCGAAAGGTTCGTCCTGCTACCCGACGAAAAAATCTACGCCGCGGTTACGAATGAAGATCCGAACACCGGCGAGCAGGACGCCGAGAGCTCACCGGATCGTCTGCTGCACACCGAACTCGTCTCCCCCCGTTTTCAAAAGCTTGGCGACGAGACAATCGCCGGCCGCACGCTGCAAAAATATCGCGTCGTTGTTAACAGTTCCGCGGGCGAGAACGTCAGCGTTGGTGAGACGTTGCTCTGGTTTGATGAAGCTTTGCACATGCCTGTTAGAACCGAAATCAGCTCCCCAACGGGGACGCGCGTCACGACAGAACTCTCGGACGTCGTGCTCAACGTCGACCCAAAACTTTTCGAAATACCGAAGGATTATCAAAAGATAGAATTCAACAAGCTGCGCGAGCGGCTGAATTTCAACCAACCTTGAACCGGCATGCGGGCATCGCAGTCCCGGCTTCGCAGTTACTCCCAGAAAGGTTTTCTGTAGTGAAAAGAAAGTTTGCAAACCTCTTGATTGTTGTTTTGGCGTTGTGCAGCGCCGAAGTGCTCACCGCGCAAACCCGTACGCGCAATACGACGCCTGCCCCGGCCGGCTTGATGACACAGTTGCCGGATTCGGACGCTGTGGCCCAGGTGAAGTTGCGCCAACTGCTGAACGAATCGTTGCCGCGCATCTTCGCCAACAACTCGGCGCGGCTCGCTGAAATCAACACGAGCATCGAGTCGTTTAAGACGCGCACCGGCCTCGACCCGCGCATGTTCGAGCAGGTCGCGTTGGGCGCGCGCTTCAGTTATCCGGCCGAAGGCGTAACGAAAGTGCAGACGGTCGCGCTCGCAAACGGATCGTTCAGTCCGGCGGCGATGGTTGCGGCCGGTAGAATCGCCACGAGCGGCAACTATCGCGAAGAGAAGTATCAGGGCAAAACGATCTACATCTTCAAGCTCGATCAGGACATTCGTCTGCTCGGCTTGTTTGATTTTCGTATCAACGAGCTTGCAGCAACGCCGCTCGATGCGAATGTGCTGGCGCTCGGCGATGAAGCTGCTGTGCGTGCGGTGATCGATGCCGCGCGTGCGACGAAGCGGGGGAATGCCGAACTGATCGCTTTGGCGAGTCGCGATCCGAACGCCGTGATCGGCTTTGGCGCAAACATGTCGGAGCAGTTGATCAAAAACCTCGACGTCAATCCCGCAATCGCAGCGGATCTCACGACACTCCGGCAGGTTTATGGATCAGTGGGAACGACGCAAACGGATCTGCAATTGTTTGTCGCGGCGCGGGCGACGAACGCGGACGCCGCGAAGAACCTCGGCGACACGCTCGAAGGGTTGAAGCAGCTTGGTTCGTTATTCGTCGGACGTTTGTCGGGAGCGAAAGGCGTTTTAGCAAAGAGCGCCCTCGCGAATATGCAGATTGTCACCGCGGCGAACGAACTGCAAATCCGCACGGCGGTGCCGCAGGCTGACGTTGGACCATTGATGGGTGGTAAGTAAAAAGAAACACGGATTACACAGATGAAATTCGATCTGTGTAATCCGTGTTTTTCTGTGACCTACTTCGTTGGGAAGTTCAGCCCTTGTGGTAAACCGGGCTCGGCGGCGTTTTCGGATTCATCGAGCTGATCGAGCACCTTGTCGTAGATCTTGATCTTGCCGTCCTTCTTCATCCGTTGCTGAACAGTCGCGATGTAATCCTCGAAGATCTGGTTCTCGCGCTCGCTCAGGAGTTGCTGTTTCAACCGATCCTGCTCGCCTGCATTGAACGAGCTGAAGTCAGGCTCTTTTCGCTTCGCGACTCCCACGATGACCCAGTTCTCGCCGACTTTGATCGGCGCCTTGGCCACTTCGCCCTCTTTCAGACTGTAAATTAGATCGTCGAGCGCGGCGCTCGTGCCCGCTTTGCCGAGCGACGAGTTCAGCTTGAAACCTTCTTCAAGCCCGCCATCGAAACCTTCTTTTTCGCCGGCCGCTTTGATCGCGTCGGGACTATTCGCACTCGCCAGCAGATCTTTCGCTTTCTGTTCGAGTTGGTCTTTCGCGCGCTGCTGCTTCATCGCGTCCGCAATCTTCGACTTCACTTCGTCGAAGTCAGGAATGCGCGGATCTTTCTTGTCCACCAGCATCGGAATCGCAAAACCACTCTTAATACCGGTGGCCTCGCCCACGTCGTTGACATTATTGAGCGACGCGATCGCCTGCTCGAACTGCTGATTGACGCCGACGTTCGGTACATCGTCACCGGGTTTGATGTAAGGCGTTTCGCGGACCATGTCGGCCGGCGTCATGTTAGCTTGCGCCGCAAACTCCTGGGCCACCTTCTGCGGGTCCTTCGTCTCCTGCAAGCGGGCCTGGGCCTTCTTCGCGATCTCGAAAGCCGCGTTGTAACCACGCTCGTTACGCAGAGAAACGAGCAACTCGGCCTTCGCCTGGTCAAACGTCTTCGGCACGGACTCGCCGCGACGCAGGATGTAGAAATTGCCGGCATAACGAATCGGGACGTCGGTGATTTGTCCGACCTCCATCGTCGCCGTGCGGCTGTAGAGACCATGCGGTTTGTTCGGATCGTCCTTGTACGGCGCGGCGAGGAAGCCGCCGTTTTGCGCGGTCGTGGGATCTTCCGAGTTTCCTTTCGCTGCCTCGGCAAACGCCTGTTCCGAAACCTGGGTACTATTCTGCGTGAGCTTCGCGATCAGTTCCTTCGCCTTCTGCTCGACCTGCGCATCGAGATCCTTGCGCGCGACCTTCAACACGATCTGCTGAACCTTCCAGCCTGCCTCTTTGTATTTCGGATCCGTCTGGTCGTAACGCGCTTTTAGATCCACGTCGGAAATCGGGAGCTTCGAGCCGGCTTTTGTGGTGTCGATAAAGAGATACTTAATTTTCTTCTGCGGCTCGAGATAGCGGTAGTCAGTTTTGTGACTCTCGTAAAAACTGCGCAGCTCCTCGTCGCTCGGTTGAATCTTCGCGGCGAGCTTGTCGGCGCTGAGGGAAACATAATCAACGTCGAACGTCGTGTTGCGGCGTTTGAACTCTTCGCGCACTTCATCGTCGGAAACGTTCACGCTCGCCGTGACGAACGCGCGCAACTTCTCCTGCGCGATCGCGTCGCGCATCTCGTTTTCGAAAGTCTCGATGTCGCCGTAACGCGCCGTGATCGACTCCTTGTAACGATCGAAGCCGACAAAATTACCGGACGCATCGGAGAACTGCTTCATCAGTTTCTCTTTGAGCTCAGCCTCGCTGGCGCCGAAACCGAGTCGCTCCGCTTCCTGAACGAGCACTTCTTTATTGATCAGAATGTCGAGAATGCGACGGCTGCCGCCGAGGGCCGCGAGGTTCATCCGCCCGCCGTACATCTGGTTCATGTTGTCGCGCATGCGAGCGAGCTCGGCGACCGTGATGTTATGAGAACCAACCTTGGCCACGACTTCCGTGCTCTTCGCGGGATCGATGGTCGTGACGCTGCGGCCCGGGGCGTAGAAGAAGATCAAGCTGACCGCCATCAGGACCGCAAAGCCGAGGATGATGATGTTACGCGTGCGTTCGAGACGTCCTAGTTGTTTGAGCATTAGATATTACCTTTCGAGGGCGAACCGCGGATTGTAAGGGACGCGAAGGACAACTGACAACCGACAAACCCTGGTTTGCTCGGATGAATTGCAGATGCTATTTTACTGCCCTGCATGGATGCATTTGGCAGCTCAACGTGGCTGTGGCTGGGATTCAGTGTCTTCATTGTCACGATGTTGAGCCTGGACCTCGGCCTATTCAATCGCAACGCTCACACCATCCGGTACAAAGAGGCGTGGATTTGGAGCGGCGTGTGGGTATCGCTCGCCCTCATTTTCTGCGCGCTCGTTTTTCACTACCAGGGCCATGTTCGCGGGCTGGAATTTCTGACCGGCTACCTCATCGAGTTATCGCTTTCGGTCGATAACCTGTTCGTCTTCCTGCTGATCTTCTCTTACTTCAAGGTACCGGCGAAGTTTCAGCACCGGGTGCTGTTTTGGGGCGTGATGGGCGCGCTGGTCATGCGCTTGACGATGATCTTCGTCGGCGCGGCGTTGATCAACCGCTTTCAGTGGATCATCTATATCTTCGGCGGTTTTCTCGTTTACACGGGCATCAAGATGTTCCGGCACGAAGAGGTCGATATTCAACCGGACCAGAACATCGCCGTGCGCATCGTGACGAAGTTTCTGCCGATCGCGCGCCACTACGAAGGCGAGAAGTTCTTCACCAAAATCAACGGCAAACGAACGGGCACGTTGTTGTTGCTGGTCCTGATGGTCGTCGAAGTGACGGACCTCGTTTTCGCGGTCGACTCGATTCCGGCAATCTTCGCGATTACGACCAACACGTTCATCGTCTACACGTCGAACGTGTTTGCGATTCTCGGGCTGCGCTCGATGTACTTCCTGCTGGCGGGCGTGGTCGAGAAGTTTCGTTACCTGCGTACCGGCCTGGCGATCGTGCTCACGTTTATCGGGATAAAAATGCTGGTGGTGGCGCTTGGTTACCACATTCCGATCTGGTTCTCGCTGGTATTTGTGGCCCTCGTGCTGCTTGGTTCCGTGGCGGCTTCGTTACTGATTCCCGGCAAGCCGGACACGACGATGAAAGTCGACCTGCCGCCCGACTACAACCTCGACATTGGCGAAGAGCTCCCCGAACCGCCCCAAAAGCCCGAAAAGCAGGGAGAATCGCCTCGGATTAAACGTGCTTGAACGCTTCCGCTCGAGTGTGTTAAATTCCTGAACTGGAAGTGTTGCTGCCAGAAAAGCGGCGGTAAAACCCGCCGGACCGTTTGGACCCACACCTTAACCCCCTCCGGGATTTAGAAAATGTCGGCGAATAAGACCAGTCACTTCGCGTTTGATTGGTGGATTATTCAGAAGCGTTTCGTCTATCTGGTAATCGCCATTCTTGTCCTCTGCGGCGTCGCCGCGGGCGCGGCAATTTACGTCTGGAAGTACGGCAATCCCTTCAAAAACGTAGCTGAGCTGAACTCCCCGGCCGGTGCGCGCTTCATTTCCTTTGAAGGCGACGTGCGCGTCGTCCGCGCCGCCACGCGCGAGACGATTCCCGCGAATGCCGACACGCAGCTCTATCCCGGCGATACGGTCCAGACACAGGACGGCGGCCGCGCGCGCATCAGTCTCGCTGACGGCTCGACACTTGTCGTCAAGCCAAACAGCACGATTGTTATTCGCGACAACGCGCGCGCCGACGACGGCAAACGAACCAACGTTCGCGTTCGCGTCGATAGTGGCCAACTCTCGGTCCGCACCGACCAGCAAGTCGCCGGCACGACAAACGTCGTCGAAACTCCGAAGACCAAGAACACCGTCGGTGAACAGACCAACGCCAGCTTCGGCGTGAACCCTGAAGGCACTGAAGAAATCCGCGTCTCCACCGGTGTGATCGAAACCACGAACAGCTCCGGCGAGAAGACCTCGATTCGCGGCGGCGAGTATGTTTCGGTGAACAACTCCGGCCGCCTCTCGGCCGCGCAACGCTTGCTCGACGTGCCGCAGCCGGCGACCCCTCACGATCTCGAGAAAGTTTTTGTTAGTCCAAACGGCGCCGCGAGCGTGGGTTTGAAATGGCAGCGGCCGCAGTCGGGCACGCCTGCTTACTACCGGGTGGAAGTTGCGACCTCGCCGTTCTTCGTCGCGGACGGAAAAGTTATCGAACGCGATCAGTTAGTGGCGACGGAGCTCGCCGCCAGCGATCTGCGTCCGGGCGTTTACTTCTGGCGCGTGCGCGCGACGGCAGCGAGCGGCCAGGCGAGCGACTGGAGCGATCCGTTGAAGTTCATCGTCACGACGCGAGGTAACGGATCGCAGGTCTCAGTTTCGAACCTCACTGCCGAACTGCTCGGCGGCAGTCTTTATTTAGTGCGCGGCCGCGCCGAACCCGGCACGACGATCCGCATCAGCGGGCGCGAAACGATCGTTAATCCCGACAGTTCCTTCCAGATTCAGCTCGTCGTACCCGCGGGTTCGCGTGACATCACCGTGGAAGCGCAGGACCCGCAAGGCAATAGCAGTCAATACAAAGTTTCACTTTCCGGCCGCGTCGCGCGCGGCAGAACCTGAGCGCGGAGATCTAACGATCGTGTCGAGTCACGTAATTCTATTGACGGATGCTCACGAAGCGCCGGCCTACGAGCTGATCGAGGCTTTGCGCGCGGCGGGGCTGAAGACTCTGATCGAAGGTCTGCGCGAAGTGGAAGTGGAAGTCGCGCTCACGCGACAACAGCAGGATCAAAATGTCTCCGATCTGGACCGCCCACTGGCAGTGCTCTATGAAGTCGTGCCCGGCGCGGACATGGTCGAGCTGCACACCGCCGTCAATCACGCGCGCGCTTTTTGGCCCGGCGCGCCGCTCGTCGCCTGTCGCCGGCAAACGAACGGTTATCAAAGTCTCAACCTGCGTAGCGTCGACGGCGCAACGCTGAAGCGACTCGGCTTCGTCGCCATCGCCGACAAGTCGGCACAGCTTCCCGCGCTGCTGCGAGACATCGAAGCCCGCGGCGTGTCGGGCGAACTGCATCTGCCGCAAGTTGTCGAACGGCGAACCGGACGCGGCTGCTCTTCCCTGCCGCCGAAGATCAAATTCAACGATTTACGTGCGGCGTTCGATCTCGTCGCTTCGCTCCACTTCATCAGCGATCAGATCGGCGCGGCCAACACCGCGCTCGCCGGGCTCGAGCTGCTCATCGACGCCGATCGTTGGGCCATCTATCTTTTCTCGGAAGAGAAAGGCGTCGAAAGCGCGACGCTCGAAGCTGTCGCGGTGCGGCGGCCGGGCCAGCCAAACAGCGGCAAGACCGAAGAAGAGTGGCGCCGCGTGTTGACCGGCGAAGCCGATTTGCCGATCGGCTCTGAGACCAAAGCCGTGAAACGTGCGGCGGCGGGAATGGGAATCATCAAGAAAAAGGAGCGCGGCCAGTTTGTGCTCGCAGTGCCGCTGATCTGCGGCGAACGGATTCTCGGCGTGATCGAAGGCATCCGCGAAGGCTCGGGAGCGCGTGCGTTCAAGAAGACAGACTTGGCGCTGCTCGACTCGCTTTCGTTGCCGATCGCGTCGGCGCTAGCTAATGCGGTCCGCATCGCCGAAGCCGAACGTCTCTCGCAAACAGACGATTTGACCAAGCTGCACAACGCGCGCTACCTGCGCCAGTTTCTGCTCAACGAAATCCGCCGTGCTCGCCGTTACGGCTCGAGCGTCGCCGCGCTGTTTCTCGATCTCGACGACTTCAAACGCATCAACGACGAACACGGACACCTCGTCGGCTCGCACGTGCTGATGGAAATGGCCGCCGTGATTCTCTCCTCGATACGCGACACCGACGCAGTGGCCCGTTACGGTGGCGACGAATTCGTGATCGTTTTACCCGACACTGGCACCGAACTCGCTGGCACCGTCGCCGAACGCATCCGGCAAAAGATTTTGCGTCATCAATTCACCGGCGGGCGGCGGCTACAGCTTTCGTTGACGGCGAGTTTTGGTGTGGCGGCTTTCCCGAAACATGCATCCTCGCCACAACAACTCATCGCCTGCGCCGACACCGCGATGTACGAAGCGAAGGCCGCAAACAAAAATTGTGTGCGCTTCGCCGCGGATCTGGCGGCGAAAGAGCCCCTGCAGGAACTCATGGAGAGCATCGAACAGACCGTTGTCGAGAATCTGGAGCTTGAGACCCTGACATCGTAACGCCGAAGGCGTTTGCTAATTCGAGCCCAGGGTTGGCACAACCCTGGACCACGAACGAAGTTCAAAAAACAAACCAGTTTACGCTGCGAGCCTTAACGGTGTATCTTAGGAGGTCGGACGTGTTTGGTGCGTCGTCTAAAGAGGTAGGGAATGAAGGGATGTCTCTCCCTACTGATATTTGTCGCCGATCCCACCCCGAAGTTCCATACTACAACCACGGGAAGTGAATAGAAGCTAGATGGCTTTCAAATCTATTTTCAGTCTGTTTTCGAGCGACCTGGCAATCGACCTCGGGACGGCAAATACGCTGGTCTACGCCAAAGGTCGCGGCATCGTTGTTTCAGAGCCTTCTATCGTGGCGATCAATAAAGTCACCAACCAGGTCGAAGCCGTCGGCCGCGACGCCAAAGACATGCTGGGCCGAACGCCCGGCAACATCGTCGCGATTCGCCCGATGAAAGACGGCGTGATCGCCAACTTCGAAGTCACGGAGAAGATGCTCCAGCACTTCATTCGTAAAGCCCACAACGGCAAAACGTGGGTGAGCCCGCGCGTCGTCATCGGTATCCCGTCGGAAATCACCCAGGTCGAACGTCGCGCTGTCGAAGACTCGGCGTATCGCGCGAAGGCTTCGGAAGTTTATCTGGTTGAGGAAGCGATGGCCGCGGCGATCGGCGCCGGACTGCCGATCACCGAACCGCACGGCAACATGGTCGTCGACATCGGCGGCGGCACGACCGACATCGCGGTGATCAGCTTGAGCGGCATCGTTTACTCGCGCGCGGTGCGCGTCGCGGGCAACGAAATGGACGAGGCGATCATTCAGTACATTAAGAGGAAGTACAACCTGTTGATTGGCGAACGCACCGCCGAAGCAATCAAGATCGAACTCGGTTCGGCACACCCGCTCGATGAGCCACTCTCGTATGAAGTGCGCGGCCGCAACCTGATCGAAGGCATTCCGAAGACCATCACGATTACCGACGAAGAGATACGCGAGGCGCTTTCGGATTCGATTTCCACGATCATCAACGCCGTCCGTGTGGCGCTCGAACGAACGCCGCCGGAACTCTCGGCTGACATCGTGGAACGCGGTATCGTATTGACTGGCGGCGGCGCGCTGTTGAAACACCTCGACAAACGATTGACCATCGAGACCGGTTTGCCGGTAACGGTGGCGGACGATCCGCTTGCTTCCGTGGTTCTGGGCACCGGAAAGATGTTGTCTGACTTCGATCTGCTCAAACGCGTGAAGTGGGAAAACACAATGACCGCAGGGATGTAACCGGCATTAGCAGTGGCTTCAGTTCGTACCCAAAGAGAAATTCGCCAGCGGGCCCCTCTCTGGCTCATCGGTTTACTAGTCACTAATCTCGTGATCATGGCCGTCGACGCGCGCGACGCCACGGGCGAGCAAAAGGTCCTGCGTATCTGGACGCAGACGTTTGCCTCGCCGTTGCAAAACGCGTCTTCGAAAGTGAGCGGCGCAACCGGCGGTTTCTTTCAACAGATGTTCAATTTCCGTCGCACCGCGCAGGAAAACGAGCAACTTAAAGAACGTCTCGCGAAGACCGAGCTCGAGCTCAACACCGCGCGCCAGGCGACGGCCGAAAACGAACGGCTCAAAGCGCTGCTCAGTCTCAACGAACAAACTAAAATCGAGAGTGTTCCGGCGCGCGTGATCGCTCGCGATCCGTCGGTCTGGTTCAACACGATCACGATCAATCGCGGCAGCAGCTCGGGCGTCGCGGTCAACATGCCGGTCGTTACGGGCGGCGGCATCGTTGGCCGCGTGATCACAGTTAGTCCGTGGGCGTCGCAAGTGATGCTGATCACGGACGAGAAAGCGGGCGCGGGCGCCGTGGTCGGACAGGTGGGCCAGTCAGGCGCGCTCGGCTCGGTGCGCGGCCGCTCGGATCTCGGCGTTAGCATGATCGAGATGCGTTACGTCTCGGGACTCGAGCAGGTGGAAGTCGGCGATCCCGTGATGACGACGGGCCAGGACGGGATTTATCCGCCCGGTTTGAATGTCGGCAAAGTGGTCGACGTGAAGAAAGGAACAGCGACGCAGGCGCACCAGATTTTGATCCAACCCGGTGCGCAGTTGGACCATTTAGAAGAAGTAGCGGTGCTTTTGTACCATCCCCCGCAACGCATAACCCCCCAACAGAATTTGCCGAACGCGGAAAAGTCGCGGTGAGAACGTTATCGTCCGTCAATGTCGCAGCTTAAGATCGCCGCAGTGTTGCTCATCTCGATCGTGCTGCAACTCTCGTTGCGCGTGGTCTGGAAGCCGCTGGTTTACATTGATTTTCCGCTCGTCGTGGTTGTTTACATCGCGCTGCAACGCGACGCCTGGCAGGCATTGGTCGTCGGCACCCTCGCCGGACTGATCGTCGATACACAGACCGGCGGCCTGATCGGCGCGGGCGGCTTTTCGAAGACGCTGACGGCCTACATCATCTTCTTCGCGGCCACGAAGGTGAACCTTGAAAATCCGTTGTTGCGCATTCCGGTGCTGGCCGCGGCGAGCGTGCTCGACTCGCTGATTTACGTTTTCTGGCACCGTTTGCTCGGATACGCGCCGAGCGTTCCGCTCGTGCAGACGTTGTCTTATAAACTAATCGCCACGACGATCGTGGGGACGTTGGTTCTTTACATGCTCAACTCGGTGATGTCGCCGCAGTCGTCGCAGCGGCGACAATTTGCCACGCGGCGGCGCGTGGCGCGGCGTTCGACCGGACCGTTACGGCGACGCTGATTTTGTACAACGCGGCAAGCGGAACGAGGCACTAAGCAGAAGGCGGCAAACCAATGAAATTCGAAGACACATCGCAAAACCTGCGCGCGCGACTCCGGTTTGTGCAGATCCTCGTGGTGGCGATGCTCGGCCTGCTGAGCATCAGGCTTTATGTCCTGCAGGTCGTGCGCGGCGACCGTTACGCGGAGATCGCGCAGAACCAGCGCCGCCGTCGCCTGCCGATTCCCGCGCCGCGCGGCGTCATCTTTGATCGCAACAACAAACCCATCGTCAACTCGCGTCCGATCTACAACGTCATCCTTTCGCGCGAAGACGTTAAAGGCAAAGACCTCAGCGCGCTTGTCGATCCGCTTTCGGGCGGTCTCGACATCGACCAGCAGATCCTGGCCGATCGCTTCGAGATGGTGAAGTCGATGCCGGCGTTTGAGTCGATACTCGTGAAGCAGGACGCGACGCCCGGCGACATCGCGTGGGTCGAGGCGCACAATCTCGAGTTTCCCGAACTGCGCGTCGAACAACAGCCGCAGCGAACGTATCCGGCGAACGGCTCGCTCGCGCACGTCGTCGGTTACGTCGGTGAGATCAGTCCGGAACAACTCAAGCAACAGGTTTATAAAGACAAGGGACTCAAACCCGGCGACATCATCGGTCTCAGCGGGATCGAGCAGGTCTACGACGACTATCTGCGCGGCACCGATGGTTATCGCGAAGTCGTGGTCGACAGCCGCGGGCGCATTCAGGACGAGATTGAAACCGTCGCGCCGATTCCCGGACGCGATTTGATCACGACGATCGATCTCGATCTGCAGCACGCCGCCGAAGACCAGCTCGCAAACTCCGCCACCAAGCGCGGCGTGATCATCGCGATGGATCCAAACAACGGCGAGATCCTCGCGCTCGCGTCGGCGCCGTCGTTCGATCCCAATCTCTTCTCGCAGCGCATCAACAGCAAGGAAGGCAAGGCCGAATACGCAGCGCTCCTGAACGATCCGGAAACGCCGTTGCTCAACCGCGCGATTCAGAGTCGTTATCCACCGGGTTCGACCTGGAAGATCCCGATGTCCATTGCCGGACTGCAGCAAGGCGCGATCACGCTCGAGCATTCCAACCTGGTTTGCGGCGGCGGCATTCAGGTCGGCAACAAGTTCACGCGCTGCATGGGCAATCACGGCACGCCCGACATCAAGACCGCGATCATCCATTCGTGCGACGGTTACTTCTATCGTCTCGGTTTGAAGATGGGCATCGACGGCATTGTCTCGATGGTCGACGAGTTTGATCTGAACAAACGCACCGGCATCGATCTGCCGAACGAAGTCGTGAGTTGGACGCCCTCGCGCGAATTCAAGCGCCGCATGCAGCCGCGCGATCCCGAATGGCGCGACATCGACACGGTTTACGCCTCGTTCGGGCAGGTTTACGACATCATCACACCCATCTCCTTGTTGCGCACGATCTCGGCCGTCGGCGTCGGCGGGCGCATGTACATCCCGCACCTGCTCAAGGAAGTGCGCGCATTCGGCACGCCCGGAGCGCCCGATTACAAACCCACCGTAACGTTCACGCCGCTCGATTCGTCGCGGCCGAATCCGAAAGTGCTGCCGATTCCGGAAGACATTCATCAGCGGGTTGTCGACGGCATGTGGGGCGTCGTCAATGCAGGCGGCACCGGCGCGGCGATCAAGATGGCCGGCTTTGACATCGCGGGCAAGACGGGCACGGCGCAGGTCGTCGGACTCGGCAAAGACACCGGCAAGAATAAGGACCACGCGTGGTTCGTCAGTTACGCACCCGCTTACAAACCTGAAATCGCGCTGGTCGCTTTGATCGAGAACTCGGGATTCGGCGGCGCGAATGCCGCCCCCGCGGTGCGCGGTGTTTACAACGTCTACTACCGCAACACTCGTCACGAAGAACCTCCCGGCGCGGTGCCGCAGATCGCGAAGAAGGAAACTCCCGCGCCGAAATCGACAGACGCAACGAAACCCAAACCGATCGCTGCTGCCGCGCCCACAGCCGCCGCTCAGCAAGCAGTGGCGCGCCGTAATCATTAATGGTCGCCATCATTCACAAACGTAGTTGGCGCGACTTCGACTGGATCCTCGCCTTCACGGCGATCGCCATCGTCCTCTTCGGCACGGTCCAAATCCGTAATGCGCAACCGACCGAGACTTATTGGATCAAACAACTCATCGGACTCGGCATTGGTCTCGTGGCGATGCTCGCGATCGCGTTCACCGATTACCGCAAACTGCTGAATCTCGCGCCCATCTTTTACGTGTTCGGACTGGTGCTGCTCGTCGTCGTGCTTGTTCCCGGCATCGGTCTGAAGATTAACGGCCAGCGCTGCTGGCTCAAGGTTCCGGGCATCGGGCAGTTTCAGCCGTCGGAGTTTGTGAAGGTGACGACGGCGATGATGCTGGCGCGTTACTTCGGCAAGAATCGCGTAAACGTGCTCGCCGTGAAGGAGATGATCGCCGGCTGTCTCATTCTCGGTTTGCCCTGCGCCTTGATCATGCTCGAACCCGATGCGGGTTCAGTGCTGACCTACATACCGATCCTCGCCGTGGTCCTGTTTCTTTCGGCCATTCGCTTGCGGCTCGCGGTTGCGGCGACGGTCCTTGCCGTCGTGATGATTCCTTTTGCCTACGTGGTGGGCGTCAAGACTGGAGCCATCAAACTCTACCAGCAGGAACGCATCAACGTGATCCTTGATCCTGAGAACGCGGATCGCAAAGGCATCGGTTATCACACGTGGCAATCGATCCTGACTGTCGGCGAGGGTGGCTTGTTTGGCTCGCGAGCCTCAGTCGAACACTCGCAGAGCAGCCTGAAGTTTCTGCCCGAGCCGCATACCGACTTCATCTACGCCGTGACGGCGGAAAACTCCGGCTTCGTCGGTTGCCTTTTCGTGTTGTTTGCTTACGTCGTCCTTATATCGCGCTTGATAACCGGAGCGCGGCGGTCTTCCGATCGCGCCGGTATGCTGTTCATCATGGCATTCGTCGGTGGTCTCACGTTTCAGATCTTCATCAACATCGGGATGGCGCTCGGTATCCTGCCCGTGATCGGCGTACCACTGCCGTTGATGAGCGCGGGTCTCGCCTCGCTCGTCGCCACCTTCATCGCGATCGGCTTTGCGATCAGCGTGCAGTTACGACGCTTTGTTAATTAGATACTTGTCGTAACCGGCTTGTATAAGTTCCTCGTAAGCACGCCAAATATCTTCGGGAATCTCCTGTTCGATCTGATAACCGAGCTCCGGGTACAACTTGATCCGCTGTAAATCACCGACCATGATGCCGACTACGTCGCTGTGCGTTAACGAAGTGTGCGTGTAGTGCGCGAGATAGTCGGCGAAAGAGACCTGCGGCGAAGTCAGGACAACCTGCTTCTCGGGCCACATCTTGCGAATCGTCGCGTAAGCGCGGCGCTCCATGTAAGGCTTCTGCACGACGATGAAGCGCTGCGGATCGATTCCCTGTTCGGCGAGAAGGTGTTGGGTGAAGCGAATGTTTTCGCCAGTGTTCGTTGAGTTTGGCTCGATCAGAATGCGCTCGCGCGGCACGCCCAGGCTCATTGCAATCCGTGCGAAGCGCTCTGCTTCCGGTTCGTCCCACAATCTTTCCGTGATCGCGCCGCGTCCGCCCGAGAAGATCAGCAACGGCGCCCAGCCTTCGAGAAACAATTGCGCGCCGCGTTCAGCAACGCGTTCGTCGTGACTGCACAACACGAGAATCGCGTCGGCCGGCGCGAGTTCGTGTTTCATGCGGTGGTAGTCCCAGATTTTTTCGGCGAGTGCGCGGATGTCAGAGTTCATTTGGTGTTTGTGGCGTGCGACGCCAGGAATTTTTCTACTTCGGAGCGAGAGCGGAGCCAAACGATTTGTTTCGTCGCGGCGTGTTCGGCCAACAGCCGAACGACCTTCGGACGCGAACGCTGCGCGTAGTTCCAGATCCACTGGACAAAACTCCAATCGAGTTTTTCGTTACAGCCCTCGGCCATGTCAGGCCGCGAGCGATTGCGGTTCGTCATTCGTCGCCTGATGACACGCCATAAACAGACGAGCCGTGGCAGATCGAGAAAGATGATCGTGTCGCAATGCTCGATACGGGTTTCGAGTGTGCCGCCGTAGTTGCCGTCGAGGATCCACGACTCCGCGCTCGTCAACTGCTTTACCGTCTCTAGCCATTCTTCTTTCGGTGGTTCCTGCCAACCCGCGCGCCAATAAAACCGGTCCAGATGTTTGACGTCGATATCGAGCAACTCACCGAGTCGTCGGGCCAACGTTGACTTGCCTGCACCCCCGGGCCCGATCACGAGTACCTTTTTCATCTGCTCTGAATCTGCGTTAATCTGTGCCGAGTTTCCGAAACGAAAGGACCGCGCCGATGGCCCCCACACTCTACCGAATCATTCTGCAAGTCGACAATCTCGATCGCGCCGAAGAGTTCTACGGCAAACTGCTCGGCGATCGCGGGCGGCGAATCCCGCGCGGCGCGCGCCACTATTTCGATTGTGGCCCGGTGATCCTCGCGCTCGTCGACGTGACCGGCGAAGGCATGGTCGAAGCTGCGCAACCCAAACCATTGCCCGACTACGTCTACTTCGCCGTCGAAGACGTCGAGACATATCACCAACGCGCGCGCGAGTTGAATTGTCTATCGAACGAAGACGTCCACGGCGAGCCCGCCGGCGAAATCGTGGTACGGCCCTGGCGCGAACGATCGTTTTACGCCTTCGATCCGTGGGGCAACGGCCTCTGCTTCGTTGATGAAAACACGCTTTTTACCGGACGCTAATCATGAAAACGACCCTCTGCCTACTCCTTCTGATCGTCAATATGTTTCCCCTCAGTGGGCTCAGCCAAACGGACGTCGACGCGCGCATCAAACGCGTCGAGCAGGGATTGCTGCCGGCGGTATTGATCAAAGGCGATCCCGCGTGGTCTCTCGAAGAGCGCATGAAGCAATTGAAAGTGCCGGGACTGAGTGTCGCGGTGGTGAAGGATTTCAAGGTCGAGTGGGCGCGCAGCTACGGCGTCAAGGACATCGAAACGAAAGAGCCCGTCACGACCGAAACGCTCTTTCAGGCCGGATCGATCAGCAAGCCCGTCGCCGCGATGGTCGCGTTGAAACGCGTGCAGCAAGGCAAGATCGCGCTCGATGAAAACATCAATAACAAATTGCAAACCTGGAAACTTCCCGATAACGAGTTCACCGCGCGTAAGAAGGTCACGCTCGCGAACCTGCTGAGCCACACCGGCGGACTCACGGTCCATGGCTTTCCCGGTTACGCGCCCGGCGAAAAGATTCCCACGCTGCCTCAGGTGCTCGACGGCGTCGAACCGGCAAACACGGCCGCTGTGCGCGTCGATATGGAGCCCGGCACGAAGTATCGCTACTCCGGCGGCGGCGTCACGATCGCGCAGCTCGCGATCATGGACATCGAGAAAAAACCGTATCCGCAGATCGCGAAAGAAACGGTGCTTGGTCCACTCAACATGACCAACAGCACCTACAGCCAACCGCTGCCGGACGATTGGCGGCCGAAGGCGGCGTCGGGCCATCGCCCCGACGGCGCACTCGTCGCGGGCAAGATTCACGTCTATCCCGAAATGGCCGCCGCGGGTTTATGGACCACGCCGACAGACCTCGCGAAGTTTGGCATCGAAGTGCAACTCTCCTACCTCGGACGCTCGAACAAAGTCTTGCCGAAAGAGTTGATCGACAAGATGGTCACGCCGTTTATGGAAACCGCCGGCCTGGGTTTCTTCATCGACAAGCGCGGTAACTCCGTTTACTTCGGGCACGACGGCGCCGATGAAGGCTTCCGCGCGTTGATGATGATGAGTCGCGACAAGGGTTACGGCGCGGTAGTCATGGCTAATTCCGACAACGGCCAGATCCTCGGCGAAGTGCTGCGCAGCATCGCGCGCGAATACAACTGGGACGAGTTTCTGCCGCCGGTTAACGAAGTCATCTCGCTCGATAGTGCGAAGCTCGATCAGTACACCGGCCGCTTCAAAGTAAATCCCGATCGCATACTCACGGTCGCCAACGAACAGGGAAAATTGATCGTGCGACCGACGGCTGACGTGAAGTTTGAACTGTTGCCGATCGCCGACGGCACGTTCATTCGCCGCGATGCGAACATCAAGTACGACTTTGTGCGGGGCGCTGCGGGCGTCAGTGAGATACGCGTCACTTTGCCGGGCGGCCAGATCGTGACCGCGCCGAAAGTCGCGGCCGACGCGTTGATTCCGTTCGAAATCTTTATGACCGGGGCCGTGGACAAAGCGCTCGACGCGTATCGCCAGATCAAGAAAGACGATCCTGATAACGCGGCGATCGCTGAGGCGCGCATCAACGGGTTTGGCTACGGCTTCCTGCGCGCGAAGAAATTGCCGGAGGCGATCGCGTACTTCAAGTTGAACGTCGAGTTTTATCCGAAGTCGTTCAATGTTTATGACAGCCTGGGCGACGCTTACATGGCCAACGGCGACAAGGAACTCGCGATTGCGAATTACAAGAAGTCGCTGGAGTTGAACCCGGACAATAAAAACGCGATCGAGATGCTGAAGAAGTTAAATGGCGGCAGCCAATGAGTAGAGTGCCAACTTATCAGGCGGCGGTGACGGCGGCGCCGATCGTCGCCGAACACTTCGCGCGTCACATCGCCGAGGCGCACATCGACAGCGACGAACAGATCGCGCCGCAACCCAAAGCAGCGGAGATCGCTGCCATCGTCGACGCCACGTTTTGGGCCAGCTTCCGTCCCGAGGAAGGTCGCTTCCCGAAGATCTCGCTCGCGTATCTTTCGCCAGAAGACGCGGGCCAGCCGCTGATCTTCGAACACCCGTTGCCGCTGACCGCCGGGATGCTCATGAAACTCGCGCCTGCGGTCGAGCGTCCGGAAATTCATCTCGGCGTTTGGAAGTTTGATAACGAGTTGCGCGTGTGGGGCGCGACGCGCACGATTCCGAGTTTCTGTTTCGTGATCGAAGACATCGAGCCTGGACTGCTGGTGATCAAGCATCGCCGTCTCGACGGTTTTGGTAAGTACGCAAACGTCGCGGTGCTCAAGGGCGAGCGCGTGAAGATCATTGACGAGCGCGGCACGAGCCTGCCCGACTGCCCTTCACTCCTGCGCGCGCTGCTCGCGTTTACGGCCGGGCCGACGCAGCAGTCGCTCAACGTGCTGGTCCAACTCGCGGCCTCGATGCGGGCGCACGGTCACGGCGGCATTCTGCTCGTCGTGCCAACCGGAAATGATGTTTGGCGCAACTCGATCGCGCAGCCGATTCTTTACTCGGTGACGCCGTCGTTCTCCGCGCTGTCTGAATTGCTGCGGCAGGAAGTTGACGAAGAGAATCGACGGCCGTGGGAGAGTGCGTTGCGTCGCGCTGTCGATACGATCGGCGGGCTGACTGCGGTCGACGGCGCCACCGTCATAAACGATCAGTATGAAGTGCTCGCGTTCGGGGCGAAGATCCGGCGCAAGGAAGGAAGCCCGCCGGTGGATAAGTGGGTCGTGACGGAGCCGGTGGTGGGGAACGTCGCAGTGGTGGTCCAACCAACCGAACAGGGCGGCACGCGCCACTTGTCCGCGGCGCAGTACGTCTACGATCACCGCGACGCGCTCGCCCTCGTCGCCTCGCAGGACGGACGCTTCACAGTCTTCGCGTGGTCGCCGTGCGAAGAGATGGTCCACGCCCACCGCGTCGAGTCGTTGTTGATGTGATCATCCTGCTTTTAATCCTGTCTTTAATCTCTGTCCAGGACTGGCCGCAGTTTCGCGGGCCGACCGGCCAGGGCGTCTCCGACGAACACAACCTCCCGCTCACCTGGAGCGAAACACAAAACGTACGCTGGAAAACCGCGATTCCCGGCCGCGGCTGGTCGTCACCCGTGATTCAGGGCGAGCGCATCTGGCTCACGACCGCAACCGAAGACGGCCGCTCGTTGCGCGCAATCGCCGTCGACCTCAACACCGGCGCGATTCAAAAGGACATCGAACTGTTTCGTCTAAAGTCGCCGAAGCTGATGAACGCAAAGAACAGCTTTGCCTCGCCGACGCCGGTGATCGAAGGCGATCGCGTCTATTTGCACTTCGGCGCTTACGGCACGGCGTGCATCACGCAAGCGGGCGAGATCGTTTGGAAGACGAAGCTCGACTACGACAACGGCCAGCATGGCCCAGGCGGCTCGCCAGTGCTCTACGACGATCTACTGATCGTGAGTTGTGACGGTCTCGAACAACAGTTCGTCGTTGCGCTCGACAAGGCGACGGGCAAAGTGCGTTGGAAGAAGATGCGCGAAGGTTATCAGGCTTACACGACGCCGCTCGTCGTGAGTCTGCCGAGTGGAGATCAGGTCATCAGCCCCGGCGCGTTTCAGGCGATCGCGTACGAGCCGCGCACCGGCAAAGAGATCTGGCGCGTTAAGTACGCGGAAGGTTTTTCGAACGTGCCGATGCCGGTTTACGGCAACGATCTCGTCTTTATTTGTACGGGTTTTCAGGAGCCGTCGCTGTTGGCGGTGCGGCTCGACGGGCGCGGCGACGTAACGAAGTCGAAGATCGTTTGGAAGCTCGATCGCGGGATACCACGGACGCCTTCGCCGCTGCTCGTCGGCAACGAGTTGTACATCGTCAGCGACAATGGCATCGCAACGTGCATCGACGCCAAGACGGGCGAGGAACTCTGGCGCGCGCGGCTCGGCGGCAACTACTCCGCGTCTCCCATCTACGCCGACGGCCGCATTTATTTTCTGAGTGAAGAAGGCGAATCGATCGTGATCGCGCCGGGACGACAGTTAAAACACCTCGCCACCAATCAACTCGATGGTCCAACCCTCGCGTCCATGGCCGTCTCCCACTCCTCCCTCTTCATCCGCACCGCCACCCATCTTTACCGCATCAGCAATCCGTGAATTTGCATTCCTTCAGCGCATAAACTTTCTGCGAATCGCCAACGCGAGTAGCGCAGCTTGCACTGGTCCAAGGATCGTTTCGAATAGCACGATCGTCTGTGCTGCTGTTGTCGCAGGCCGCGGCTCTGGACGTTGAAACGTCATAACCGCTGCGCTGTACGTCAGCGCGCGTGTTAACTTCAACGGCGCACCGGTTTCGTCTTGCTGTGCTGTCGCTGCTTCGTTTCCGTTACTTACCTTCGGCTCCCATCTAACAAATCCAACTCGCGTGTAAAGTGCAGCGCAAAGAACCAATATCCCGAGTAACACAACCGCTGCACGCGCGATTCGCTCACCATACCCACTCGCCAACCAGTACCACCAACTCAGTCTCCGAAAATCAAAACCCCGCCAGTGCTTGACTCGTTTCGTGTTCATAGCCCTGTAGCGAAATTCGGAAGCGTCCGCGTAATAATGATTCTCTTCCGCATTTACCGCTAGACGACGATAGGCCGTCTCAAGTACCGAGTATGGCGAAGCTGCGCCCGTAGCCCGGATACTCGTGACCTCTTGTTCGATACTACGCCAATTCCAACGCACGTCTGTGAATTCAAAATGGCGCGCGTCGACATCAACAAACCACGAGGGACTTGCCGTAACGGTGTGGAAAGAAAAGTGCTCAGGCTCTTCGATTCTGACAAACTGAAGATTCAAGGATGACGAGTCGCTGAATAGACGAGCGTTTTCGTGACCTGCGAAACGAACGTGATCCTTAAAAGTTGCCTCAAAGAACGCTGCCACGCCATCAAAAATCGTCCGCTCAAAACTAACTTCTCCGTTAAACTCGGCGAAGCTAAACTCCATATCATCGAGAAAAACAGCCTCCTGAAAATTCGCACCTGCATCAAAGATCGCTTGGCAAAAGTTTGACCCTTGTTTGAAAACCGCACCATTAAAGTACGCTCCTCTTCTGAAAATGGCTTTATAGAATTCCGCCGAGGCATTAAAAATTGCATACGTGAAATCCGCTTCTGCAGTGAATTCGAATTCCATAAACTCGGCGTTCTCAGGAAACCAAACGCGTCGGAAATTAAAATCCTGCTTGTTAGTTTTTCTCTGAAACGCCTCTTCAAATGCGGCAGTTTTGTTATCGCTCGGAAAGTGGAGAACGCAATATTTCTTGCCTTCGTGCTCTTGGAAAAATGGTTCTTCCGAACATGCCGAACGCGCCCAGTCACCGCAGTCGCAAACGAAGCCGAAATCAAGTGTAGTCTCAGAGGTGCGTGAACTCGCCATAAGAAAGCCTGCGCAAAAAGTGCTCACGGCGTGAACATGCGGCGGAAGATGATGCCGGAGTAGTTCAATTGCATGGCGCGGCCGTTGACGATCGACTCGAACGAGATCCAGTCGGGAGCTTCGGGATCGCCGACGCCGAACTTCCCATCACCACGCGCGATGAGCGGCACGGCGCCGTCCAGAAATAATTGCCCGCGCCGCAGGACCACGCGCGTGTCGCCGTACCACGGACTGTCGTTAAAATAATGGCCCGCTAAACCTTCCCACTCTTTCGGCGTTTCAAACGAACGCGGCCCGTTGTAGCGCGCGCCCGCATACCAATCCGCGCCGTGATACGCCTGCGTCACCTGCTGGTTCTCACGCACAAACCCGAGCACGTAGCGATCGAATTCCGGATGCTTGACCACGAAACGATCTGCGCCGCCCGCGTGCAGAAGCACGATCTTGCGGCCATTGTGCACGAGGACGAGCTTGTCGCCTTCAGCGGCGAGCTCGATCTTCTTGCCGCCGGGCGAAGTGTAGACACCCGCGTAATCAGCCGCGTTCTTCACTTCATCGAGCGGCGACCCGACCGGTGCGTCGGGCAGCGGTTTGTTCGCAAGCGACGCATTCAAAAGGTCGACGGCGTACCTCGTCACCGTTACCGGACGATAACCGCGAAGGTTCGCATTCACCGAAGCAAATGCGCCGACACCCGCGCCCAGATCCACGTCGATCGACGAACTAAACGCGACCATGCCGCCGGTGTGACGCAAACGCGTGTGGCCCGCAATGTCACTCACCCAAACACCATAACCATACCCCGCCGGCTCACCGCGAAACGGCGAATCGACCGCCGGCGTCGTGAACAACTTGAACGACTCTTCCGAAACGAGACGCCCCTTCGGCAACGCGCCGCGATTGAGCAGCATGCGCATGTACTTCGACATGTCAGCCGGCGTCGAAGCAATGCTGCCCGCCGCAACGTCGACTTCGATCCACTGCGCTTCCGCGAGTGGACCACCGTAAAGAAACGGCTGGCTCTCGTTGAGCGGCTCGTAACCGACAGCCATCTGGCGGCGCAGATCGTTGCTGATGATCGGCGCGCTCGCCGTCATCCCCAACGGCGCGAGCAGGCGCGTGCGCATCGCTTCCGCGAACGGCCGCTTGTCGAGCGCTTCAATGAGAAATCCGAGAATGTTGTAGCCGGTGTTCGAGTAGAGAAAACGTTTGCCCGGCGCGTAACCAGTCCACAGTTCACGCAGCAACGCATCGAGCAGCAGTGGCTGGCCCGGCAAGCCCGCCGTGTGACTCAGTAGGTGATGCGTTGTGACTGGCTCGAACTTCGAACTGATCTTCAACCACGGCAGATACTCGACCACGGGCTTGTTGAGATCGAGCTTGCCTTCGTCACGCAACTGCATCAACGCGAGCGCGACAAACGACTTCGAGATCGATCCGATCTCAAACATCGTCTCCGGCACGACGCGCGCTTTCTCTTTCGTGTCGGCAAAGCCGTAAGTCGAGACGCGAATCAGACCATCGCGATTAGCCAAAGCGAGCGTCATTCCGGGCGCGCCGACTTCGCGCATGTGCCGCGCGATGTACTGGTCGAGGCGCGCAAACAGCGGCTGCACCGCCGCCGACTGTCCCAGCAGATTGCGCGGGTTAACCAACACCGCGGCGCTGACCATCGCGCTACCAATCATGAATTGTCGTCGCGAGAAATCCCTCATCTGTGTCATTCGTTTTATCCGTGATTGATTGTTGGCAGACCAAGACTTTTGGAGAGTTCTACAAACCGCTCGTCAGCGCGCAGGTTCTTGAAGACGGGATCGACTTGCAGAAACGGCAGCCAGTTGAAACGTTCCATGCGCGACTTCTCGAGCCAGTCGAGCGCGAGTTTACGATTGTCGAGCCCGGCATAAATTATGGCCGTTTGAAACGGCGACACGTACTGCTGCTTCGCCAGCTCCTGCAACCGCGCAATCGCGCGCTCGGCGTCACTCTTCTTTCCGGCCAGTGCCTGTGCGTGGCCCAGCGCACTCAACGCCGTCACGTTATCGGGCGACATCTTCAGCGCGTTGCGAAAACTATCAATCGCTCGATCCAAAGCGCCTTGCGCTTCGAGCACCAGTCCCAACTCGTAATAGGCGCGCGCAAAGTTGCGATCCATCTCGATCAGTTTCGACGCTTCGCTCTGCGCCTGGTCCAACTGTGCCGCGTAGTAAAGCGTGCGCACGTAATCGCTGTAGATCGTCAACGAAAACGGTTCGAGCTCGTGCGCGGTCTTCGCCTCGGTGACCGCTTCGTTCATGCGGCCCATCACCACCAGATAACTCGCGTACCACTGGTGCGCGGTGGCATAACTCGGATTGAGCGCGATTGCTTTCTTGAAATGCTGTTCGGCTTCGTCCCACTTCAGACGATAACGATAGGTCACGAAGGCGAGCGACGTGTGCGCCTCCGCGAGGTTCGAATTGATCGACAACGCGCGGTTCGCCGCTGCTTCCGCTTTCGGATAAGAATCGTCGGCTGAAGCGAC
The DNA here is from genome assembly GCA_946480785.1 of uncultured Blastocatellia bacterium. The sequence continues at coordinate 49,293 of CAMLLD010000025.1, forward strand.
GTTGTAGACGTTGAGCAACAGATAACAATCGGCGAGACCGGCGTAAGCAAGAGCGTAATCCTGATCGCGTTGAATCGCCTGACCGAAATAGTCGATGCCCTGGCGCAGTCCTTCGACCGTGCGCTTGTTCCAGTTGTAACGGCCCTGAAGATATAGCCGATACGCTTCCGAATCGGGCGAATAGTTTCGCGTGATCTGCGCATGGTCGAGGCCGTCAACGCGCGCGCGCAGCCTTTGCGAAACGTCGCGCGAAATCTGTTGCGGCAGCGCAACCACTTCCGAAACCTTGCGACCGTAACGTTCGCCCCAGATATGACTGTCGTCGCGCACGTCGATCAACTCGACGCTCACATCGAGTTCATCACCGCGTTGCACGATGCTGCCCGAGAGCAACGCGTGCACGCCGAGCTCGCGGCCAATCTCTTTCGGATCCGTAGCGCGGCCCTTGTAGTGAAACACCGTGCTGCTCGATTTCACTTTCAGGTCCGGCAACTGCGAGAGATTTTCGATCAAACTCTCGGTGATGCCGTCGGAGAGATACTCGGTACTCGGATCGCTGTTGGTAAACGGCAGGACCGCGAGCGAGTTGATTGGGGATTCAGCGGATCGCGACGCGCGAAAACGGATGAAGGAGAGCACGGCGACTACAACTGCGGCGGCCGCAACAGCGGCGAGCGCCGCGATGATGCGCGGCTTGGTCCAGAAAATTCGGCGTGGCCTGAGTAACGCAGGCACCGTCGATTGCGCCACGTCAGTCAACGTATTCCCGACGCTCGAATCCGCTTCGAGTTCGCGCAACACGTCCTGTAGATCGTTGCGCATGTCTTCGATGCGTTGATATCGATCGTTCGGGTCTTTTGCGAGGGCCTTGTCGAGAATCGGCTGGAGACGTTGAATCAACGGCGAGTCTTCGCCGCGCGCCTCGGCGATCGGTTTCGCCTGGTGATAGACCACCGCGTAACGCACGTCCAAAGCAGTCTTCCCGCGAAACGGCCAGGTGCCCGCGAGCATTTCGTACAGCAACACGCCGGTCGAAAAGATGTCGCCGCGGTGGTCCACCGGCAGGCCTTGCGCCTGTTCGGGCGCGGCGTAAGTTGAAGTGCCATACGGGACGCCGACTTCAGTGAGGTGCGGATCGCTGCCGACCATGTGTGCGGGTTCGATCAGTTTCGCGAGACCGAAGTCGAGCACTTTAACGGCGCCGTTGCGCGTGACCATCACGTTGCGCGCCTTGATGTCGCGATGCACGATGCCGCGCGCGTGCGCCGCGGCAAGCGCGTTGGTTACTTGAATCGCGATCGAAAGCGCTTGCCGCAGATCGAGTGGACGGCCCGCGACGAGTTCGCGCACGTTGCGGCCTTCGATGTACTGCATCGCGATGAAGTGAATGTCCTCGACTTTGTGCAGGCCGAAGATCGTGCAGATGTTTGGATGGTCCAGTGATGATGCGAGTCTCGCCTCGCGTTCGAAACGGATCAGGTTCGAAGGGCTGTCTGTTAGTGCGGGCGGCAGCACCTTCACCACAGCGGACCGATCGAGCGTCGTGTCGATTGCGCGATAGACAGTGCCTTGTCCGCCTTCACCGATTTTTTCGACGATACGGTATTGGAGGAGAAGTTGCCCGATCATGGAGGTGAACCGGAGAGCGAAACGTTCGGCACAATATTCGAAGCCGTGGCATTATACTCAACTTAACTCCTGGAGGGCAGAGAGATGATTTTACGGTTTGCGATGCTGGCTGCTGTCGTTGCAGCGCTCGTGTTTACGCCCGTGGCGCGTCAGAAAGACGTTGAAGGGGCGTGGAATGTTGACGCAACAGTTGCGGTGCTTCCCGACACGCTCGCGAGCACGTCGAGCTTTTACAGCTTTCGGCGCGATCTGCGTAAGTGTGCGTCGCCGCGTTGCGGTGGTTACTTCGTGAAGCTCGTCAACGATACGCACACGCGTTGTGCCGACAATCGCTGGGGTTCCGAATGTTACGTCGCCAGCATTGATTGGAACGGCCAAGCCGAGCCGGAGAGCGATCACGCGCTGTTGCGCGGCACGATGCGTTTGCAAGGCAATCGAAACGGGCGCTTCGGTGTGTTACGCGTGACGGAGGTTTGGCAGGCTGCGAGTGCGACTGCGCCTTCGGGAACGTTCTTTCGCGTGCGCGATCGCGGCATTAAATGTATCGCCGCGCCGTGCCCGACGCATCACGAAGCGAAACTCAATACAACGCAGAGTCGTGAGATTGCGGGAGTCGATCTGAGCGGCGCGGGTGCGCCGGAGAATTTGTTGAGTGAAGCAACGCAGGCGATGACTTCCACGGATGGGATACTCGTCAGCGGCGATCTCGCGCCCGTACGTGGACCAGCGGGACGCTCCGTAACGTTGAAAGCGACGCAGTTTTATTTGCGCGCGGGCAAGGAGTCGGCGTCGTCGCTGAAGCCGTGCATGAAGACGGGCTGTTCGGGCCAGGTTTGTTCGGACCAGGAAGTGATGACGACGTGCGAGTACAAGACCGAATATGAGTGCTACAAGAAGGCGACGTGCGAGCGGCAGGCGAATGGTGATTGCGGTTTCACACCGACGGCTGAGTTGAATGCGTGCTTGCGACGGAGCCGCCGATGACACAGATGAAACACGGATTGATCTTACTGAGTATGGCGCTCGCTTTCGCACCGCACTGGACGTTGCAGACCAGCGGCGTGACTGCGCGTTTGCGTGGCGTTAGTGCGGTGAGTGAACGCGTCGCCTGGGCCAGCGGTTCGGGCGCCACCGTGTTGCGCACGACCGACGGTGGCGCGACGTGGAACAAGTTGAATGTCACGACTGAGACGCTCGACTTTCGCGACATCGACGCGATCGACGCGCAGACTGCGTACGTGCTCAGCATTGGCAACGGCGCGGCGTCACGCATCTACAAAACCACTGACGCCGGCGCGACCTGGACCATGCAGTTCAAGAACGAAGATCCGAAAGCGTTTCTCGATGCGATGTCGTTTTGGGACGCGAAGCATGGGATCGTCTTCGGAGATTCAGTTGACCTACAGTTCTATATCTTAATGACTGAGGATGGCGGCGCCACGTGGCGACGCGTGCCTCCCGCAAACCTGCCGCCCGCACTCGGAAACGAAGGCGCGTTTGCGGCGAGCGGTACCAACATCGCCGTGTTTGGCAAAACGCACGCGTGGATCGGCACCGGCGCTGCGGCGAAGGCGCGCGTGTTGCGCACGTCTGACAGCGGACACACATGGCAAGTGGCCGACACGCCGCTTGCGGCTGGTCCTTCCACGGGAATCTTCTCGATTGCGTTTCGCGACGCGAAGCACGGCGTGATCGTCGGTGGCGATTATCAAAAGGAACGCGAGGCGGTCAACAATCTCGCGGTCACGAGCGATGGCGGCGCGACGTGGAGACTCGCGAAAGGTCTTTCGGGATTTCGTTCGGTTGTTGCGTACGTGCCCGGCGCGAAGACGCCGGCCCTCGTGGCGGTTGGACCATCAGGCGCGGACTATTCGCTCGACGACGGACAAACGTGGTCACCCATCGAAGGCCGCGGCTTCGACACCTTCAGCTTCGTGCCGCATGCACAAATTGGCTGGGCCGCAGGCGCAAACGGTGGTTTGGCGAAACTCACGTTTTAATTGAACTTTGAACTAACGCGTCGCTGTGCTCTTTGCGGCGAGCGAGAGGTATTTGCGAATCGCGTCCTCGAGGCCGATCGCGCTGCGGTAACCGGCGCCGATGCTCTGGTAGCGCCAGATGCCTTCGTGATCGATCACGATGTAAGTCGGATACGCGTGGATCCCAAACGCGCGCTGAATCTTTCGATCCTGATCGCGATAGTGCGTCCACAGCATATTGTTCTGCGAGGTAAAAGTTCGCCACGCCTGATCGTCGAAGTCGGCGCTGATCCCGATCATCACGAACGACTGGTTCCCCACGTATTTCTTATGCAGGTTTTTCAGATCGGGCACTGAGGCGGTACACGGTCCACACCACGTCGCCCAGAAGTCGAGCACGATCACTTTTCCGCGCAAGTCGTCGAGCGACACGTAGTCGCCGTCCAACGAAGTAAAAGCAAAGTCCGGCGCGAAATTCTCTCGCGCACGACGCGGGTTATCGATCATCTTCTTCGCGAGGGCGACGTAAGAACCTTTCGGGTCCGACTGCACATACTGCTTCAACTCCGTCAAGCCTTCCGGATCGCGATTCTCCTGCAACAGCGTGACGCCGAGGTTGTAACGAAGAATCGCGGGCGCGCTCGGCTGCGCGAGTCCTAAACGAAACGTCGCTTCGGCGGCAAACAGTTTTTCCTGGTCCTTCTTGTCAGCCAGCGCTTGCAGCGCGAGACCTTTGTTGTTGTAGGCCTTGATGAGCAGTTGCGTGTCGGTGGGCGCGAGCGTCACCGCTCTGTCCGCGGAGGCGATGACGTTTTTGTAAGCCTCGAGCGACAGGTAAGTCTCCGCGAGCCAGCCATAACAGACGGCGCATTTCTTGTCGCGCAGATCGTTGGCGCGCCGGAAGCTCTTGAGCGCGTCGTCGTATTTATGCTGGCGAAACAGCTCTTTTCCGTTGTTCAACTCCTGCTGAAACGCCACGTCGTCTGTTTGCTGTGCGGGCGGCGACGGCGCTTGTTGGGCCTGCGGCCGTACGGCGAGACCGGGAAAAGTAAACGCGATCAGGAGCAACAATGTGGGCCATGCAAGGGTTCTGATCATTGTCGGGCCTCCGTGAGAAGCGCATAATAGCACCGCTTTTCAACCCGTGTAAGCGCGAACCTGAAACTCACTCAAAGGAGACCTTACGATGCAAAGTAAACCTCAGTCGTTTACCGTCTACGTCATTGTCGCGGCACTCGTGTTTTCGACGCTGACCACCGTCGCCCGCGGCCAAACAAACGAGCAAACGAATAACTGGTCCAGAGTTACGGCGCTCGCGGGCGGCGCCAAAGTCGCCGTCAAACTCAAAAACGGAAAGAGCGTTGATGGAACCGTGAACAGTGTTTCTGACAGTGCGCTGTCGCTAAACGTGAAGAACTCGAGCCGGGAAATCAAACGTGAAGAGGTCGCGACGGTTCACGAGGTCGTCAAGAAAGGTTCGGCAACCAAGGCGACGCTGATCGGTACGGGGATCGGCGCAGGCGTGGGAGCCGCAGCCGGCGGGATTGCCAGTTCAAACGATGATAATGGCTTCGATAAGATCGACCACGTCGCGACGGCGGCGCTGGCGATCGTGGGCGCGGGATCGGGAGCACTCGTCGGTTACCTCGTGGGTAGAGGCGGAAACAAACGAGTGCTCCTTTATCAAAGTAAATAAAGGTCGGGGTTAGCTCTTCGACTTCAGCGCAGCGAGTTCTTTCTCGACTTTCTGAATCTCGTCCTGCACGTCGGCTTTGAAGCCGGGATTCTGCAAAGTCGTCAGCGACTTCTTCAGCGCCATCAATCGCGCCACGAGCAGCGCCTGATCTGCGGGAACGTCGACGTCCGGCGTGACGCCCGTTCCTTCCCAATTCGTCTTCGTGATCGGACTGATCGCGCGGCCGGTCGGCACAAACATGCCGAAGTGTTCGGTGATGCGGAAGCCGCCGCCCGGATGCGCGCCGCCGCCTGTGGTCTCGCCGACGATCGTCGCGCGCTTGAGGTTCTTCAGGTTGTAAGTAAATTCCTCCGCGCCGGAGAAGGTGCGCTTGCTCGTCAACACGTAGACGTCTTTGTTGAGATAACGTTTGCCCGGAACTTCCTTCCTCGTCCAAAACTCCTGCGTCCGGTCTCCTTCACGCCAGTAAAGATCGTTGAGATGGACGGGCTCGGGACCAAACAGGTAAGAACAAACAAACGCTACCATCGCCGGGTTGCCGCCACCGTTGTAACGCATGTCGATGATCAGCGCGTCCGTGCCGTTCACGAAGTTCATCGCGGCGGCGACCGTATCGGCCGCGAGATCGGGATCGAGAAAGCCGCGGAAGTCGATGTAGCCGATGTTGCCTTCGAGTCGTTCGACTTTGGTGAAGGCGTGATTCATCCACGTTAGCTCGCGCTTCTCCTGTTCGCGTTCTTCGGCGGTGGGTTCGCGGCGTGGTCCACGTTCGGGCAGCGGGTTGTAGGAGTAGCGCACGCGCAGGTGCTTGTCGTGACTCACGTCTTGTAGATCTGCGGTGAGTTTTGTGGCGAACTCTTTCGAGCTCGTGATCTGATCGTACTCTTTCTTACTCACTCGCTCGCGAATGGCCTGCTCCATCTTCTTCGCGGTTTCGGGAAACACATATGAGTCGTTCAGCCGCTTCAGGATGCCATCGATCACCTGTGTGCGCGTGGCGGCGTCGAGGGTCAGATCCTGTTGCTCCGGCTGCTGGGCGACGGCGACGGTGTTCAGTTGCAGGGCGGCAACGACGAGAGCGCATACAGTGATCGCGACTCTCACGATAGTTGACTTGGGCATCGGTAACTCTCCTTCGTTGTTTAGTTCGGACGTTCGGCGCGAAAAGTTCCATTAGTTTTGAGCTTCGTATTACACAACTCACCCACCAGTAAAAGCGGAGTGCCCAAAGGCGCGACACGTAGCCCGGGCGAGCGAAGCGCCGAAGGCGCCATTCGATCCAGAGACGAGCGAAGCGCCGAAGGCGTCATTCGATCCAGAGACGAGCGAAGCGCCGAAGGCGCGACGAGAAGGTAGCCAGGGGCGAGCGCGAAGCGCGCTGCCCCTGGATCACACACAACAAACGTTGCAGGCCCGGAGGGCCTATAGACACGGAGCGCGCCACGTGTCTATCGCCCGTTCCGGGCTGGTCGCCCTAATCTAAAGGATCCAGGGGCGGCGTGCGTCGCTACGCTCCGCACTTGCCCCTGGCTACCTTCTGCCGCGCCTTCGGCGCTCGGCCCCACTTTTGCCACTTCGGCGCACGGTCTAGTTCTGCGGCTTCTGCGCTCGGCCTAGTTCTCGTACGCTTCGGCGCTCGGCCCACTTTTGCGGCTCGGCGCACGGTCTAGTTCTGCGGCTTCTGCGCTCGGCCCAGTTCTCTTACGCCTTCGGCGCACAACCTTTGATTTCTCCCGGCGGGAAAAGTTCCCCCTTAGTTTCTAAACTCCTGGCTGATCATGAGGCCGCGGAGGCCGCCGTCCATGATGCCGATGCCGACACGGCCGAACTGCGGACGCAGGATGTTTTCGCGGTGGCCGGGCGAGTTCATCAGGCCCGTGTGCGCGACTGAGAGTGTCGGCGCGAGCGCGAGGTTTTCGCCCGCGGTGAGGAAACGAACGTTCGCGGCGCGCATGCGATCGAAAGGCGAGAGTCCTTCGGGCGTGTCGTGCGCGAAGTAGCCGCGCGCAAACATGTCGGTCGAATGCTGGCGCGCGACTTCCGTCAACTCCGGATCTGCCGCCAGTGGACGCAAACCCGCCGCAGTGCGTTCCTGATTCACGAGCACGAGCATCCGCTCCTCCAGATCCGGACGCGGCCGCACGTTCGTCACCTTGAACGGCAACGTCACGCGCTCATTGGAATCCGGTTTGATCGTGAGCAGGTTGAACGTGCGGCTGATCGCTTCACCAAACACCGGCCGCAACGCGCCCTCGAGTCGCTCAGCGTAAACCGCCAAACGATTCGCGAGCGCACTGTCGCGCGTCCGTTCGCTCAAGCCTTCGCTCAACGGCAACGCCATCAATAGCGCCGCCAGAATCGCCGCGAGGATCAGACCGTTAATAAACCCCGGCAACAGACCGAGTACCTGGTTGACGCGGCGCTCCTGAATGTCTTTCGGCAGTCGCGTGAGTAACGCGTGGCCGACGAGATGAACCGCGATCGAAACCAGCACGCCGATCAGTACGAACGCGATCGGCTGGTCCCAAACTTCGGACCAAAGATGGACGTTCGCCCCAAGCCAGCGCGCCAGCGGCTGGTAATAACGCAGCCCCGCGATCAAGCTCAACACCCAACCGGCAAGGTCCAGCACGCCGTGCACAAATCCACGACGATACCCGTTCAGCAAACTCAAAATGATCGCTGCTACGAGCAGCAGATCGATCGCGTTAATAGTCACGGTTAAAGCTTACCATCCACAGCACCGAACCACGCGTACGAACTTTCGCAGTTCAAAATCGGCAATGTTACTGAGTTTTTGGACTCATTACTTGGATCACTACGCGCGCTCAACGATCGCCGTTCGCAACTTTCTTCCGAATACCGCGCTTATTCAAATTGGAACACTTTCTGCATCGGCGACTCAACACATCTCGTCTCCCCAATCGTGATTGTGAACAGAACCAGGGAGTTTGCTATGAGAATTAAAAACAGTATTCGTCTGTCTTCTCTAGCTGCGTTGCTTGCTCTACTAATCCTCTCGATCACCGGCTATGCACAATCCGGCGGCACTACAATTCGCGGCACGGTGACAGATCCTGACGGTCACGTTGTTGCCGGCGCGAACGTCACCATCACCGACCCCGCGCGGAATTTCACACGCACTCAAACCACAAATCAGGATGGCGGCTACGTCTTCACGGCAGTCCCTCCGGGCACTTACAAACTCGACGTTGCCGCCCCTGGTTTCAAAACTGCTTCAGCCTCAGGTCTCGTGGCACTCGTCGATACGCCGACAGTCAAAGACGTGCAACTCACCATCGGGCAGGTCTCGGAAACAGTTGACGTAACCGCCGCAGCCGAGACAGCCATCAACACCAGCGATGCCACCATCGGCAATTCATTCGAGCGCAAACGCATCGTTGAGCTGCCGCTGAATGCGAACAACGTCGTCGGCTTGCTGTCATTACAACCCGGCGTCACGCGCAGTGGTTTCGTCAACGGCGGCCGCGCCGACCAGTCGAACATCACGCTTGACGGCGTCGACGTAAACGAGCAGCAGGACGGTCTCGACGTGATCACTGACGAAGCGTTTGCGAGCGTACTGCGCGTCACACGCGATTCGTTGCAGGAGTTCCGGGTCACTACAACAAACCCGAACGCCGAACAGGGTCGCTCGTCAGGCGCGCAGGTGTCACTCGTCACGCGCTCGGGCTCGAACCAGTGGCACGGCTCGCTGTTCGAGATTCATCGCAACACCGTCACCACCGCCAACGATTTCTTCAACAATGCCGCGGGCGTCGAACGGCCGCAGTTATTGAGAAACATCTTCGGCGGTTCGCTTGGTGGCCCAATCAAGAAGGACCGCGCGTTCTTCTTCTTCACGTATGAAGGTTTTCGTGAGGCGACGGCAACGTCGGTGGTGCGTGAAGTACCACTGCCGACGTTGGGCCAGGGCATCGTTCGTTATCGCACCGAAAGCGGCGCGAGCGATCCCGGCTGTCCGGCGGGAACACCTGCCGGCGTGAACTGTCTCACGCCCGCGGAAATCAACGCCGCTTACACCGCGGCTAACGGCTCGAGCCCCGGCATTAACCCGCAGGCGCTCGCAGTGCTCGCGGCTGCGGCGCAGCGCTATCCCGCGAACGACACGACAGTCGGCGACGGCTTGAACACGAGCGGTTTTCGTTTCAATGCGCGCACGCCGACGAAGTTGAATACTTACATCGCCCGCTTCGACTTCAACCTGACTGACCGGCAGACACTATTCGTGCGCGGCAATTATCAGAACGACCTCGTCACGCGCGCGGTCTATTTCAGCTCTGATTGCAGCACCGCCGGCGACAACATCCAGTGTTTCCCGGACACGCCGCCGCTCACCACGTGGAACCATCCGAAAGGTATTGCGATCGGTCACGTGTGGACCATCTCGCCGACGCTCGTCAATCGCTTGAACTACGGCCTGACGCGCGCGGCGTTCACCCAAAACGGTGACTCGAATGAGAACCGCGTGAACTTCCGGTTCATCTTCTCGCCGCAGTCTTACGCGCGTACGTTGAACCGCACGACGCCCGTGCACAACTTCGTAGACGACGTTTCGTGGGTCCACGACACGCACACGTTCGGCTTCGGCGGCAACGTTCGCCTGATCACAAACAACCGCGTCTCGTTTGGACCATCCTTCGATCAAGCGGTCATCAATCCCTCGTTCTACGCCGCGTCGGGCGCCGTGTTAATCGATCCCTTCAGCGATTTCGAGAGCGGCAACGACCTGCGTGACGCGCTCGCTTCGGTGATCGGCCGGTATTCGCAATACAACGCGAACCTCGTCTACGACGCGAACGGTCAACTGCAACCCGTCGGCACTCCCAGCAACCGTTCCTTCGCTACGCAGGAGTACGAAGGCTACTTCCAGGACTCGTGGCGTATGCGGCCCAACTTCACCTTGAATTACGGCGTGCGCTGGTCCACCTCGACTCCGGTGTACGAACGGAACGGTTTGCAGGTAGTGCCGAACGTAAATCTGTCTGACTATTTCAATCAACGCGTGGCCAGCGCCGACGCGGGCGTTCCCTTCACCGATCCGATCACGTTTAATCTCGGCGGCAAAGCGAACAACGGGCCGGGTTATTACAAACAGGATTGGAACAACTGGGCGCCTTCGGTCTCGTTTGCCTGGTCGCCCGACTTTGGCGAAAACATGTTCGGCAAAGTCTTCGGACGCAACGGCAAGAGCGTGCTGCGTGGCGGTTTCCGCATGACTTACGATCGCATCGGCAGCGCTCTCGCTGTCAATTTCGATCTCAACAGTCTCGCGGGTTTCACTGCCGCTCAGAACATCAACGCCAACACGTTTGACGTGATCCCGGGCGAGCTCGGCCCGCAGTTCACCGGCTTTAATCCCGATGTTCGTGGGTTGCCGTTCCCCGGAGCTGGACCAATCCCGACCAGCCTGCAGTTTCCGCTGACGGTGCCGTCGGATGAAGATCAGCGCATTGAAACGTCTTTGGACCAGGGCATCACGACGCCATACAACTACAGTTTCAACTTCTCGTATGGCCGTGAGCTCGGCAAGGGCTTGTCGTTCGAAGCGAGTTACGTCGGGCGCTTTGCGCGCAAGATACTCGCAGCGCGCGACATCATGCAGTTGAACAACATTCGCGATCCGCAGTCGGGCTGGACTTACTACCAGGCGATTAACAAGCTCCTCGACGCGCGCTACGCAAACACGCCGATCAACCAGGTGGGAGAGATCGCGTTCTTCAACAACCTCTTCCCGTTCATGCCCGAATGGTGGGGCGACACTTCGCTGACGCCGACGCAAGCGGCTTACGCGTTTGTCGCGCCGGCAGCACTTGGCGGCGAAGAGATTTCCGATTACACCACGTTGCAACTGCTCTGGGACGACAGTCCGAACTGCACCACGTGCCCGTTCGGCGGTGGACCAGCGAAGTTCAACAATATGTTCTTCAACCCGCAGTTTGGCGCGCTCTCGGCGTTCTCAACGATCGGCCGCTCAAACTACAACTCGTTGCAGCTCAGCTTGCGGCAACGGCTGCGCGACGACGTGACGTTTGACTTCAATTACACGTACGGTCACTCGTTCGACAGCGTGTCGGGTCTGCAGAACTCCACCAGCTACGGCACCGGATTTATCGTCAACGCTCTCGATCCGAATTCGAACTATGCCAGTTCCGATTTTGATGCCCGACACATCATCAACGCGAACTGGGTCGTGGGACTGCCCCTCGGACGCGGCAAGCGATTCTTCGGAAACGCCGGTGGTATTACTGAACAAGTATTTGGCGGCTGGCAGACGACGGGAATTTTCCGTTGGAACAGTGGCCTGCCGATCCAAACGCCGTTTGACTGCTGTGTTTGGGCCACGAACTGGAACGTGCAATCGAACGGCGTTCGCGTGAGCCCAATTAAGTCGTCACCGACGGCGACGGACTCGAACGGCACGCCGAACATCTTCAGCGATCCGCTGGCGGCCTATCGCAGCTTCCGTCCGGCGCGTCCGGGCGAGGTTGGCGATCGCAACGTGTTGCGCGCACCCGGTTACATCGCGCTCGACATGGGCTTGTATAAATCGTGGAAACTAACCGAACACCAGGCACTGCAATTCCGTTGGGAAGTTTTCAACGTCACCAACACGCAGCGCTTCGACGGGCTCACGATTTCCGACCTGAGTCTCGGACCGGATCCATTCCTCGGTGGCAATCCGAATTCCGACTTCGGCCGCTTCACCTCCACGCAGACTCCGCTGAATGAAACCAAAGCGGGACGCGTAATGCAGTTCGCGCTGCGCTACACGTTCTGACAGCGAGTCGCGGTTTAGTTGGACCTGCACAGATTGCAATTGCATATCTGTGCAGGTCTGCTAATCTGTGGCCCGCAATGCTGCAACTCCTCAGTATTTCCAACATTGCACTGATTGATGATCTGCGAGTGGAATTTGACGGCGCGTTGAATCTGCTCACAGGTGAAACGGGATCGGGCAAGTCGATCATTGTCGACGCGCTTGGTGTTTTGATTGGCGGCCGGTTCACGAGCGAGTTGTTGAAGTCGGGAGCTGAGCGCGGTTCGATCGAAGGCTTGTTTTCGTTGACGCCGAATCCGCAGCTTTCCGAGCTGCTCGAGAACTCAGGCTTGCAGAACGGCGACGAGCTGATCATCCGGCGCGAGTTGGCGATCAACGGGCGCAACAAGATCTTCATCAACAATCAACTCGCGACGCAATCGTTGTTGCGCGATCTGCGGCCGTTTCTCGTCGACATCCACGGCCAGGGCGATCAGCAAACGCTTTTCGATCCGGAAACGCATCTCGAACTGCTCGACAGCTTCGCGGCGGACGATGCGCAGCGTGCCGAGGTCGCTGAGGCTTATGACGAATTGAGCCGCTTGCAGCGTGAGCTCGCGGCCTTGCGCAAGGATTCGGCTGAGAAGTTTCAACTCGTCGACACATTGCAGTTTCAGATCGCGGAACTGGAGCGGGCGCAGCTTTCGCTTGGTGAAGACGACCGGCTTGAAGAAGAGCGGCGGCGGTTGTCGAACGTCGAAAAGCTGACGACGCTTTGTCAGACGAGTTACAGCCGCATTTATGAAGATGATGATGCGGCGCTCGCGCGGGTGCGGCAGACGTTGAAGGAAGTTGAAGAGCTCAGCGAGTATGATGCGAGCTTTCGTGAGTATCTCGAAGGGCTGGAGTCGGCGCGTGCGGTGCTCGAGGATCTGTCGTTTGGTTTGCGTGACTTCGCGGACAAGCTGGAGTTCTCGCCGGCACGTCTCGCAACGATTGAGGATCGACTAGCAGAGCTGTTGCGGTTGAAGCGGAAGTATGGGGGATCGATTGAAGCGGCGCTCGCGCATCTCGCACAGGCTGAAGATCGTTTGCGGCAGATCGAGACGTCGGATGAACGCGAGCAACAATTGACAGCGGCTGTGCAAAGTGCGCAACAACAGTATCTCGAACGGGCGCGCAAGCTGCACAAGCAGCGTGTACGGGCGGCGAAGCTGCTAGAGAAAGCGGTCGAGCAGGGCATGGTTGAAGTGGCAATGGAGAACGCCCGGTTCCAGGTGCAACTGACCACAGATGACACAGATTTAAAACCAAGCGGGATCGATCGCGTGGAGTTTTACTTTTCGGCCAATGTCGGTGAAGACGTGAAGCCGCTGGCGCGGGTCGCGTCTGGTGGCGAGGCTTCGCGTTTGATGCTCGTGTTGAAGACCGTGTCGGGTTCGCTCGAGTTTCCGCGCACGATCGTGTTTGACGAGATCGACAGTGGGATCGGCGGGCGGGTCAGTGAAGCCGTCGGCATGAAACTCAAAAAACTTTCAAAGACGAATCAGGTCTTGTGCGTCACGCACCAGCCGCAGATCGCGCGCTTCGCCGACAGTCATCTCGTGGTCCAGAAAGAATTCGCCGCCGGGCGCACGCACGTCAACGTTAACAAACTCGATCGCGCCGGCCGCGTCGAAGAGCTTGCGCGTATGCTGACCGGCGCCGAAATCACCGACAGCGCCCGCCGCCACGCCCGCGAACTACTCAAGCATTAATCAAGGGGAGAAGAAATGAGCACAGAACCAAACAAAGTTATTTATTCGATGGTCGGCGTCAGCAAGTTTTACGACAAGAAGCCGGTCCTCAAAGACATTTATCTGTCGTACTTCTACGGCGCGAAGATCGGCGTCATCGGCCTGAACGGCTCGGGCAAGTCGTCGTTGCTGCGCATACTCGCGGGCGTCGATAAGGATTTCAACGGTGAGACAGTGATCTCTCCGGGTTACACGGTCGGTTATCTTGAACAGGAACCGTTGCTCGACGACGCGCGCACGGTGCGCGAAGTGGTCCAGGAAGCGGTGCAGGAAACTGTCGATCTGCTGAAAGAGTTTGACGAGATCAACGCGAAGTTTGGCGAAGAGCTGAGCGACGACGAGATGTCGGCGCTGCTCGAACGTCAGGGCAACGTGCAGGAAAAACTCGACGCACAGGACGCGTGGGACCTCGACTCACGACTCGAAATGGCCATGGACGCGCTGCGTTGTCCGCCGCCGGAGACGCCCGTGAAGATCCTGTCGGGCGGCGAGCGACGACGCGTCGCGTTGTGCCGTTTGCTTTTGCAAAAGCCCGACATCCTCCTGCTCGACGAACCGACGAATCATCTCGACGCTGAGTCAGTCGCTTGGCTGGAACATCACCTGCAAAACTACGCGGGCACGATCATCGCCGTCACGCACGATCGCTACTTCCTCGACAACGTCGCCGGCTGGATTCTCGAGCTCGATCGGGGCCAGGGCATTCCGTGGAAGGGAAACTACACCTCGTGGCTCGAACAAAAACAGGAGCGACTGCGCCGCGAAGAGAAATCCGAAAGCGAACGACAGAAGACGCTCCAACGCGAGCTCGAGTGGATACGCATGTCGCCCAAAGCGCGTCACGCGAAAGGCAAAGCGCGCATTAACTCCTATGAAGATTTGCTGCGGCAGGAGACGGAGAAACGGCGCGAGGATCTCGAGATAAATATTCCCGCTGGGCCACGGTTAGGCAACGTAGTGATTGAGGTGAATGATGTAAGCAAGGCTTACGGCGACAAGTTGCTGGTTGAAGACATGACGTTTGCCCTCCCGCCGGGCGGCATCGTCGGCGTAATTGGACCAAACGGCGCGGGCAAGACGACGCTCTTTCGCATGATCACCAACCAGGAGCAACCCGACAAAGGCACGATTCGCATCGGCGACACCGTGCAGTTAGCGTACGTCGATCAAAGCCGCACGCTCGATCCGGAAAAGACGATCTGGCAGGAGATCAGCGGCGGTGAAGACTCGTTGAAGCTCGGCACGCGTGAGGTCAACTCGCGTGCTTACGTCGCGCGCTTCAATTTTTCCGGTTCTGACCAGCAGAAGAAAGTCGGCATGCTCTCCGGCGGCGAACGCAATCGCGTGCATCTCGCGAAGATGTTAAAGGAAGGCGCGAACGTTTTGTTGCTCGACGAGCCGACGAACGATCTCGACGTGAACACGTTGCGCGCGCTCGAAGAAGCACTCGAAAACTTCGCGGGCTGCGCGGTAGTGATCTCGCACGATCGCTGGTTTCTCGATCGCATCGCCACGCACATGCTCGCGTTTGAAGGCGACAGCAAAGTGACGTGGTTCGAAGGCAACTACTCCGAGTACGAAGCGGACCGCAAGACGCGCCTCGGCGCGGCCGCGGAGATACCGCATCGCATCAAGTACCGGCAGCTCACCAGGTGAAAACCAAACACCGCCCTTCCCCCAAACGACTTCTCGCCGCAGAGAATCGCGGGCTGTTGCTCGACCTCGTCGTGTTCGTTCTCAACTTGTTGCTGATGCAGCGCCTCACACGCTACGCGCTCGAGCTGTTTCGCTATGCCGACGAAGGCGATCCGTTCGCAAAATTCACGCTTCTGCTCGCTTGCATCGCGATGTGGGCGTTGCCGGCGGCGGGCGCAGTGCTGAAGCGCTGGCATTTTCATCGCCGTTTGCAAGCCGGTGGAAAGAAGTTTGACCTCGACTCAAAGGCCGCGGGCTGTTTGTTCAATCCGCTCTTCTACTTTTGTTTGAACCTCGTGCTCGTTTCCGCGATCATCGCGGCCGGTGGCCAGTTTCTATTCGGGAATCGGTTGGACCAAAGCGCCGCGATCTTCGTGCCTTCGATTCTGCTCGGGCTCATCGCCACGATCGTGCAGACGTACCTGATCTATCGTTACTTCTCGCCGCCCAAGAAACCGCCGCGCTCTGAATTTCTGCGCCGGCCCGAGAGCGCAACGCTCGGCGACGTCTGCATATTCCTCAACATGATTCTCTTCCAGATCGTGTGGAACTTTCTCGCGTTCGCCGATCTCGGCCGGCCCTCCGGCGTCGCGGAGTTTGTCGGCCGGCTCTTCTTCCTGTGCTTCGTTGCGCTGCTGATCTACTTTCCGCCGCGCATGTTTTATCTGGCCGAAGACATCGATCGCCCGCGCACGTGGCTGACGATGCTGTTGGCAAATTCGCCCGTGATCGTGAGAGTGCTGATCGGCACAAATGAGTGGCGCTGAATACTGCGTGCTCGTAATATGTCGCGCATGAAAATCTATTGCCTGCTCGTTCTGCTGCTGGTCCTCGTTTCGCCCGCTGCCGCGCAAGACGACCTGTCGTCGATCCGAAACTTCCTGCGCGTCAATAAAGACTTCTGCACCGGTGGCCAACCGAAGCTCGAACATCTCCAACAACTAAAAGCCGAAGGCGTGAAGGCCATCATCAACCTGCGCCAACCGAGCGAGCATCGCGCGGCCGAAGAGGAAGCGAAGGCGAAGGAGTTGGGCCTGCGCTACTTCAACATCCCCGTCGCGTTTGCCGATCCGAAGGACGAACAGGTCGATGAGTTTTTGAAGATCACCGACGACCCGGAAAACCGGCCGGCCTTCATTCACTGCACGGGCGCGATTCGCGTCGGCGCGTTCTGGATGATCAGGCGCGTCTTGCGCGACGGCTGGAAGATCGAAGACGCCCAGGCCGAAGCAGAAAAGATCGGTTTGCGTGAGAGCCCGCACCTCGTGGAGTTTGCGCGCAAGTACATCGAGAGCCATCGAAAAGCGGCGGCAACATTGCCGTCAACGCCGCTGACGTTTGGTTTGCTCAACGCCCGTTTCGATCCAAGCGGCAGTTTTGGCATCCAGAGTCAGGAATGGCCGAAGCTCAGCGGCAACTGGAAAAACACGGGCGGCGAGATCGTGCTCCTCGTCGACGGCGTCGCGAATGAATCAGGCGGTTGCGATCAGCCGGGCAAGTATCGAGTAACTACCGACGGTCAACGCGTCATGCTCGCGCGCGTTGCCGATGAGTGCAAGCTGAGGCAGATCATGCTCGACGGCAGCACGTGGTTACCGGCGAGCGAAGCGCGGGCGAAACCGGCGCGCACGTTCGTCAGAACAGCGAGCGCACGCCCCACTGCGCGTGCGAGCGCAGCGACCGGAAGCTGGCCGTCGTTTCGTGGTCCAAACGCATCGGGCATCGCTGACGGACAGAACCTTCCCGACGAGTGGAACGCCAAAACCGGTCAGAACATTCTCTGGCGCACGCCGATTCCCGGCCTGGCCCATTCGAGCCCGATCGTCTGGGGCAATCGCATTTACGTGACGACTGCGATCAGCAGCGATGCGAAAGCAACATTCAAACCGGGACTCTACGGCGACGGCGACGCGTCGCAGGATCGTTCGGTCCACAAGTGGATGATCTACGCGCTCGACAAACACAGCGGCAAGATCGTTTGGGAACGCGTGGCTTTTGAAGGCGAGCCGCGCGAGAAGCGTCACATCAAAGCGACTTACGCCAACTCCACGCCCGCGACTGACGGCCGCATCGTCGTCGCGTGGTTCGGTTCCCAGGGCGTTTACGCGTACGACGTCGACGGTCGTTTTCTTTGGAAAGTCGATCTCGGCCGGCTCGATCTCGGTGCTTACGACATTCCGACCGTGGAATGGGGTTCGGCCAGTTCGCCGATTATCTGGAAAGACCTCGTCATTCTTCAGTGCGACACGCAGGCTGATTCGTTCATCGTCGCTTTAAATGCAAACACGGGCGAGACGGTGTGGAAAACGGAGCGCGACGAATTGCCGTCGTGGGGCACGCCGACGATCGCCGTCACGTCGCAGGGTGAAGAGCTGATTGCGAATGCGTCGCATTTCATTCGCGGCTACGATCCGCGTACGGGCAAAGAGTTGTGGCGACTCGGCAAAAGCTCGAAAATCACCGCGCCGACACCGGTCTTCGCTGATGATTTAGTCGTGGTGGCGAGTGGGCGTGGACCAGAACGTCCGATCTTCGTTGTCAAAGCCGGAGCGCGCGGCGACTTAACGCTGCCGGACGGCAAGACCAGCAGCGACGCCATCGTCTGGAGCCGCACCGGACGCGGCTCGTACCTGCCGACGCCGCTGATCTACAAAGGCAATCTCTACGTGCTGAACAACAGCGGCGTTTTCGACGCGTACAACTTGAAAACCGGCGCCGAACTATATCGGCAACGATTGCCGCTCGTGGGCGATGGTTTCAGTGCTTCGCCGGTCGCGGCTGACGGCAAGATCTACTTATCCAATGAAGATGGTGAGATCCTGGTCATCGCTGCGGGTGAGAAGTTTACGCATCTCACCACGAACTCGATGGGCGAGTTGTTGATGGCGACACCCGCGTTGTCCGAAGGCGTGATGTACGTTCGCACCGCGCAGAGCGTTTTCGCGATCGGCCGGAAGCAGTAACCGCGGATCTCACGAGCGACTACCGGACGAGTTTAAGCATTCAGCGATGATCAAGACTTACCGGGGCGCGAATCAATCAACAGTCTGGCTCGTTCCTGAAGTTTCCGGGCTTCCGTCGGCCGATTCATAAGTTCGAGAAGTTGAGCGTAGTTGGTAAGATATTTTTTTTGCTCTGCTGCCGGAGCTTGAGGAACCAAGACCTTATCGATCGACGACTTGTAAACGCTTTCCGCAGAGTCGTAGTCGTGCCGTTCAATATATACCGCTGCGAGATTATTTAGACAGATCACGAGCGTCTCAAAAGTGTCTGCCGTGCGCTGGTTGGCTGGAAGGTTTAGTACGATGGTCGAGGCGCGGCGGTAAAATGTTTCCGCCTGAGCGTGGTTGCCCTGGTCCTGGTAAAGTTTGCCCAGGTTAAGGAGACTCGCCGCAGTATCGGGATGTTGTGCTCCTTGATATCGCTCTCTTAGTTCAAGGGCCTTCTGAAGCACTGCTTCTGATTCTTCATACTTCTTTTGCTCGGACAACACGAGGCCCAGGTTACTCAACGCCAGCGCGTACTCGCTGTCGCTTTCACTCCTCGCGAGCTCCATTAAGCTCACGAGTTTTCGGCACGATTGTTCGGCTTCGGGAAACTTCCGCTGAGCGCGAAGGGCTTCTCCCAATCCATTCAAACTCACGATCATCAGGTCAACTGAATGCTGGTCACCCTGATTTAACTTACCAGCCTCCGAAATTGCGGCTCGAAACAACTGTTCGGAACGAGCGTACTGACCTTGTTTCAGCGCGCTGAAACCCCGCTGAATATAAGCTTTCCAAGTCGCTTCTTTTGGTTGCGCAGCCGCGCCGATCGAGAGAACGGCAAGGAAAGCAATCACAGCGATCGCTTTCCAGCAAGTTGTCTTAGGATGCGAACTCCTCATACTTAACGAACAGTGCGCCTTTGATAGCGCGTCCCATTGAATGCAAAGGTCTTGACTAATACTCGATTGGCCGTCGCGCTGGAGGCTCGTATGTCGCGTAAACCTTTGGTCCGGGTCGACAATACTTCGACTCCCAACGCGTCTGTCACAAGTACCAGCTCAAATCCGGTCGACGTCTTTCGGTAAACCCAGAACGGGCCGATATTCGCGCCCAGCAAACATGCGTTTTTCGGCATGACGATTAAGTCGTCCACATTGTTTGCGCCCAGATGAATCACCGAAGCAACGAACCAGGAGGCGTCGATGACGTGCGGATCTTGTCCGTCTTCAAGGCACCCATGAGTTCTTGCATCTGTGCGCAAACTACGCAGCACTTCGTCGGGAATTGGGGCCGGTCGCTTCACCTCAACTTCAACCCCAAACCGCCTCTGCTCGTTACGAGCATTGCGTTGTGTGGCTAAAGCAGCAGAGAGACAAGCTCCAACAACGAGAAGTGCTGCGCAAGCGGACCTCAGTTTCCACCGCTGTGTAAACCTGCGAGCTTCAGACCACCATCTGCTCATATCACTGCGTACACCTCTGCAAGGCATTATTGTACACATTCACCAGGCGATTCATTGGCCGTGTTCCCTGACCGTAAGGCGAACCGGGAAGACTGGCCCACTCGCGGTTACCATTAGTGATAGCCGTCTGTACATCACCAGCCATCAACGGCCCAATCATTCCCCGGCGTCTCATTAACGTGATCGCGCCTTGATCCTGCGAGCGAGGAGTGAAATCCGGCAGTCCCAGCGAAGTCCAGGTTCTGTGCAGGAATTGATAACGTCCTGCTGCCGTACTTGTCAGATTCGGTCCGACTCTCACCAAGGCGTTCGGATGGTCTGAGAAGTCTGTCACCGTAACGTTGCGACGACCGACCAGTTCCGGATGGGCGGGTGATCTTATGACCGTTCCGCGCACCACCGTTCCATAGTCAGCTCCTTCAGAAAAGGCGATGGTGTCCAACATGGCTCTAATGCGACAGTCAGCAATTGTGCTATCCGGTTGATGCGGATACCAACCGGTGACGTTTACAATAACATCACCCGCCGGCTCAATTAACTGCGGTGTCTCCAGATTCACCGACGGATCTTCATCTACAACTAAGCGCTGTGTCGTGGTGGCAGGGGTTTTGGTTT
>CAMLLD010000026.1 GCA_946480785.1 uncultured Blastocatellia bacterium
GATCCCCTATCATGTGACCGGCCTCGTGCAGAGCGTTTATGTGCGACGGTGCTTGATGCCGTTTGGTGTAGTCGTCGTTAACCGATTTCTGGAGGTCTCTCAGGCTTTGATGTTCCATAATCCTGGCCTGCTCGGGATCCTCCGTTTGATAAACGCCGATATCCGACAGCATCAACCCTAACGGATCGACGTGATTCATCGGGTCGCCGTTCACATAACTGTAGCGATTGAAGCTCTGCGGATCCGCAATCTGAATGCTGCCGCCGTAAGGATCCGGCGCGGTCCACCTCGCGCTATACGAGTCGTACTGCCGCCATAATGTATGGCCCAGCCCCGTCGCGTCGTCGTTCTCCATGCCCGCGTATTTACGCCGCGACGCATCGAGGCCACCATAACCCTGGCCTGACGTGCGCATCCCGATGGTGCTTAGCTCTTCACCGTACGGCAGGTAATCATGACGGGAAAGTACGGTACCGGAAGTGTTCGTTATTGTGCGTGGCGCGCTTTGATGATCGCTAAAGACATACTGCGTGCCGCCGTTTGCGGTCGTCGAGTTATACTCCGCGACCAATTTGGCGGTTACATCGTAGATCAGAACACTGGTTAGTGATCCGCCTATCTGCGTCCCGACGCGCTGGCCATTCGCGTCATACACACTCACCACCGCACCAGTCCCGTCGAGGTTCGCGCTCTGCTTCTGCCGATTGTTGGCGTCGTACTGAAACTGAAGATTGCGAAACTTCGAATCGACGGTGATGTTGCCCGCGCTATCGTAGGTGACACCTGAGCTGAAACGATTAGTAGCCTGGGTCACGTCGGCGGTTTCCACCCATTTTTGCGTGAAGGGATTGCCCGCGTTTTGCGCTTGCTTCTGGTAGCGATTACCAAAAACGTCATAGTCGTAATTCACCAGATAACTCTGCTGGCTGTTGTCACCGCGAAACTCGCGCGCGGACGCGAGCCTGCCTAAAGTGTCATAGGCGAAACGTTGCTGCCATTGTTTCTGCGCGCCGATGAAACCTTCGATCTGTGCGATCTGCCCATTGTTTTTCGATTCATCGATTGTATTGGCGACGGGGTTGTAAACACCGTACTTGTAATCGTAGTGCTCGATTTGACTGCCGCTCCTGGTCAGATCAACACTCTGGAGCTGCAACCGCGAATTGTACGCATAGCTTTCCACGGCGCCATTGCCGAGCACGACAGATTTCAATAGTCCGCTTGACGACGTGTAGTCGAATTGGCCCGCATAAGTTGTCGCGCCACTCGAAACTGTTAAAAGTCGCGCGCCGTCGTCGTACCCATAGTTAACCACTCGACCCGAAGGATAGGTCTCGCTCGCCAGGACGCCGCCCAGGGTGTAGCCGTAGCCAAGCGTATAAGTTTGACCGGCGATTATGTCCTGCTGTTTGGCTATCCGTCCCATCAAATCGTAATCGTAAAGGTGCGTTGTCGCCGGTACCGAACCTAGAGCAGCCGTTGTCGCTTCCGTCAACTCACCCTTGTTGAAAAATCCCGTGCGAGCCTGATCGTAATTCTTGGTGATCGCCGGGGTGGTGTCGGAGTAAGTCACCTGATAAACGCGGTCGAGATTGTCGTAACGAAACTGACTTTGAACATTGCGGGCGTCATACGCACTCGTAAGCAAACCTTGATACGGTACACCACCGATCGTTTCGTCATACACCAACTTCCGCGACCACGAACTGTTGCCAGTCAATGAATCGGAGACGGTAAACGTCCCGGCTTGTTCGACCTGCCGTTCATAGAGCAGCCGGCCCAGCGCATCGTATTTAAAGTAGCGGTGTTGAGTTGGACTCGACCCCTGGGCGATGTGAACCAGATTGCCCTGCACGTTGTAATCGTACGAGCTCGCTTGCGTCGGGGTGTCAACCGCTCCGAGATTTCCGGTTGCATCGGGCTCATCAACGCGCACAATTCGGCCCAGGGCATCAGTCTTTTGCCGCCGCTGCCTACCCGCTTGATCGATAAGTGTCGTGTAAACACCCTGATAACTTGTCTGCGCGGTAGAAGCGTCAGGCAGAGTAACGAGAACCACTCGATTCAGCGAGTCATATTGCGTGACGGTCCAATCCGAACTATGCGACAGATTGGCAACGCCATCCAACGTTGCAGTCCGGTAAGGGTTCGATATTTTCCACGGGCGGCCCATCTGATCGTAGATGGTGTCAGTCGCGATGTAGTTCGTCGCGGTCTCAGAGGCGAAACTGCGACTCGGCCTGCCCAGCGGATCGACGTACTGGTAGGTCTTCGTCGTGCGCGTGGCATCCTGTTTCGTCTCCGTCAGGGTGTATGTATTACCGATGCTCTCGCCGAAGCTGTACTTCGTCCAACTACCATCCGGCCGGGTAACTTTGCGCAGCCGCGTTAACGGATCATTTACTCCGCCATCGTCCTGATAACTCATTGACGTGACCTGCCCGTTGGCATCGGTCGCCGTTAACGGGACTCCGGTCGTGTAATCATAGGTATTGCTGGTAACCAACTCCACGTTTAAGCCGTGAGTGCCCAACGGATCGGGAATAGGTGTCTTTGCTTGCGTGGGATATGCGTGCTTATAGGTTGACGAGAAGTCTGTTTGTGACGGGTTACCGCGGACGTTCCAGGCTATTCGTGCGTTACCACATTGATCGAACTGACTATGTGTATCGAGGTAAAGGTTCGCGGCGGTATCTACATAGCGTCTTGTCGTGGTTATGTTACCGCGCGCCGTCGTGCCCGGATCGCTGTAATCCGGACTACCCAGATCTCCGTAGGTCAACAGTGGATACGCGGCTTCGTCATAAAAGGTGTCTGTACGCGTGACGATTTGAAGGCTTGCATCCTTGAGCAATACAGAGGTCGACAGCGCCAGAATATTTCGATTTTGGTATGCCGAGTTGTTCAAGTACGTGGTTTCGGCGCGGCTCGCGAGAGGTCCGCTAGGTATCTCTGCGATCGTGCCGGATTGCGCTGTAGTCGGATTTACTGTAGCAAAGTGGTATTCGTTAGTGGCTGTTCGATCGAGGCCGGTGGAAAACTCAAACCCGTTAGGCGGGTACTCAAAAGTCATGTTTTTCGCCAAAGCGTCAGTGCCCGTATCCAGAATCATGTGCACTGTTCGTATCCGACGGGCATTTCGATAAGCAGTATAAGTACCGGTATTGAACGTATTCGGAGGCACGGGCTTATTGAAGGTTGCGCTGGTTTGAGCATAGTCGTGCAGCGTGCGCCGCAGCATGGCGCCACCTTGTGACGCGGGCGCATAAACACGCTCTTCGACAACCATCCCTTCACGTGCTTCCTTGTACCCAAAGTTATTGCTGGGCGATCCGTTTGGCAGAAACAAGTAAGTCTCGGTGCGGCCGCCATCGGGCGCGGTGACTGTCATGGGCCAGTTACTGCCCGAATATAGCCACTGGACCTCATCGGTTCCGGTACCACTCGCGCTGACAATTCGCGACGTCATTCCGCGGCTGCCTTGTCCGTACGGAGGTTGGAGATCGCTCGGTGGAGAGACGGTGGAATAGGTATATCGCTGATACCCACCTGTGGGATAAATAACCTTGTCCAGTTCGCCGTAGATGTCGTAAGAGAACTTGTAACTCTGGCCATTGGGAAACACGATTTCAGTCAACACGGTCGGATTGAACAGACTACCGCCTGACTGTCCGCGACCGATCATATAGACGTAGCTGTTTACCGATTCCTCAGGATCGGTATAACCCGAGAAGAACAACGAGGAACCTGCGTTCGGCTGAGGAAAGTTCGATCCACTTTGGCCGCTGGGCGGTGAGTTTGGATCCGGCAAGTAATAATCTGCCAGGAGCTTGAGTGCGGGAGTTTGCCCCTGAGCGTCAGGCGTTAGCGCATTGGATAGAGAGCGAAACTTCAGGGTGTAAGCTACCGTCGTGTTATTAAAAGCAGGAAGCGAATAGGTGTAGTCACCTGGTCCGGGATTAACCGGCCAGGGCATTCCAATGACGCGTCCTAAAGTATCAGTCCACTGCCGATTGGCAACGTTGTAGTTGAGTATGTTTCCGTTGCGGTCGATGTACTGCACTGCGCTTGTACTCAAGGTGTAGCGTGAGCCGTCGGGAAAATACAACGTTCCCGTAGTCTGCCCGCTGCTGTCGTAGCGCATTCGTGAACCGTCAACGGAGTAGAACGTTCCCGTCATGTCAACGACACCGGCATCCTGGTAAACGGCGTCCGCTTTTCGCATTTCATGGATCGAACCGTCAGGCAGATGCATGAACAGTTGGGCGATGCGAAAAGTATAGGGAGACTGGGTGCCGAAGGTGTATGGCTTGCCTGTGTACCAGTAGACGTCGCCGGTTCTGGGCCATTCGACTTTCGGCACGTCCAAACTGGTAGTCCATCCCGCCGTTGCATGTTCCGAGTAGATGGCCTCAGTGACGCTGCGCCGCACGTTGAATGGCAGCGAAACGGTGTTGGTAAACCCAACTCGCCACACGCGGTCACTCGAGTAGTTAAGCTTGACGGGCAAGCTAAGTCCACGGCCCGGATAGTTGGCCAGCGGGATCTCTAACGTCATCGCGTGACTGCCACCAGTCCCCTGGGTGAACTGAGCCTCCTGGGCTTGCACCAGCGAGGCAGCAGAAGAGAACCAAAGAACGGTAATACAGACACAGCCGAAAATCTTGATTAGGTCCGCGATCGTTAGTCGTGCAGTGAGTCTTTTCATCGTCTTAGCTCCGGACACAATTCAGTGTTGATGACAATTAGTGGCTCGTTGGCAGATCACTTCACTCGTTGACGTAGCTCGTCCACGTGCACCTTCTTGATCAGAACTCCGGTCAGCGAAGGATCCGTGTAAGCACTCGTCGCTAATCCCAACGCGGTCAGCGCCTGGTCCAGGTTGGTCCGCAGTTCCTGAATGTGCACGGCTTTAATCGCCACACCCGTGAGTGAACTGTCGGTCCAAGTCGCCGCAGTAAGGTTCGCTGCCGCGCGCACGGCATTAACCGCCTGGCGCAACTCAGTTACATGCTGCGCTTTGATTGGCGTTGTGCCTTGAGTCAGTGGATCGTCGGTGTAAGTGATCGCAGTGGCAACGTCGATACTGCTCGGCGCCGACAAATTTCCGATCGCATCGGCGGAGCGCACGCGATAGAGATAAGCGTTGATGCTCGTCACTGTCGTGTCGGAATAACTCGTCGTCGCGACGTTGGAATTGACGACGCTATAAGTGCCGCCGAGGTTAGGCGCGCGCTCCACCTGGTAGTGATGTGCGTTGGGCGCTGCCGGCCAAGTCAGGTCTATGCGTGAGCTGGAAACGGTGGCCGCGACCAGACTCGCCGGTGCGACCAGCGGGTTCGGTTCCTCCGTCGCAATTAATTTCCCACCGGCGTAGATGTATTCCTTCGAGGGACTGTTCGGCGCCGGAATGGGTGGCGGTGGCGGCGGAGAGAAGAACATCGCTCCTACTCTCGTTTTGCTGAATGACGATCGCCACGGTCCCGCCGCCGTCGCGAGACCGAGAATCGCAATCAGGCAAATGCTGCCCGCCACTGTGAACTTCCGAGTCTGCCGGCGATCAAAGCGCCGCCGCTGTTTCGGTCGTGTAGTTTTCTTCTTGCGCATCGCAACCTCTTTTCGCGTGAGTGGTGGTCTATTGCAGGCTCAACAGCACGAGGATCTCCCCCGTGCCCTGGGCCAACGGCTCGAGTGCTTTGCCAATCAACGTTCCGGGTCGATGAATGCGCACGCCGCCAATCTCCACCGGCATGGACTTCATCGCCACGCCTTCTTTGTCGCTGGTGACGAGCAAGTCGCCGATCTGAATTGGCCCATTCGTCGCGTCTACTTTCACTTTCACGCGTCCGGTGGTTGCAACCAGCACCCGGCCTTCGCCACGTTCGCCGAGCGCGAGGCCCGGGCGCAGCGAGATCACGCCTGCAACGCGGCTGTCGTAAGACTGGTTCGAGGCTACGACCTGGTTTGATTTGCTGGAGTCGAGAACTACAACTGTGCCTGCGGCGAGGTCCTGTGGAGAGTCAACCCATTCGGCCATGTCCTGGTACTTCGCATTGATGTTGCCGCCGACGTCGATATTGCCCGTTACCTTGATGTTTCCGGTGACGTGCAGCTTCTCGGTCGGACTCGGCGTAGCGACGCCGACATTGCCGGTGGCGTAGTTGATCGTCGTACCACTCGTGGCCCATTGGCTGCCGACGACGGGCGAACCGCTTATCGTGAGCCCGGTCGCGTTGACTGTGCCGTTAACGTCGAGCTTCGTTGTCGGCGAAGCGACGCCGATGCCTACATTGCCGGTGCCGTAGTTGATCGTCGTACCGCTGGTGGTCCATTGCGAACTTCCGACCTGCGACCACGCAGTCTTGCAATCACCCGCAATGCACAATCCGCCGGATGTGTTGAGCTGGCCGCCTTGCACGTCGAGCCGATAAGCGGGCGACGTCGTGCCGAGACCGAGAGAGCCCGTTTGCGTCAGTGTTAAGCGAGCTGTGGTTCCAGGTGAGTCCCAGAACTGCAAGGCATCGGAACCGGTGGCATTGTTCACGAGATACCACTTATTTACTCCATTCACCGCCAGCGTGACGTTTGGGTTAAAGCCGGTGGCGGAATCAATGATGATGCCCCCGTTCGTGTTATCTGTTTTCTTGAAACGGGCGACGTACTGGCTGGCGGCTACGACGTCGAATTTATAGCCCGGGGTGGTGGTGCCGATGCCGACGTTTCCCGCCGAAGTGATGCGCATGCGCTCAGCGAGCGTTCCGGTGAGCATCGTGTTGAATGCGAGTACCCCGGAGTTGAGTGCGCCATCGGTAGACGTACCGATCGTAGTAAGCCGCTTCTCGTTGCCATCGGCGATGTTGCTGTTCGCGAAAGAGATCACGCCGATGGGGTTGTTTGCACTGGTGAGATTCTTGCTGAGAACCAGACTGGCGAGCGGGACGATATTTGCGGTCGCGGTCCCGTAACCGAGTTCCATGACCACGTTGTTCTGCGAGCTGTAGCCCGAGTACAACTCCGTCTTGGTGCTGATGCTGCCCGCGAGAAAATTGCCGGAAGTGACCAGTCTTTCTTGCGGACTCGTCGTGCCGATGCCGACGTTACCGGCGGCGTTGACGGTCATGCGAGCTGTGGGCGTAAACGGGCTGCCGGTCGAGATTCCATTGTTGGCATAGAAAGTTACGCTGCCAACGTTCATCTCGATCATGCTGGCGGAGAGCGACTTCGCAATCCAGCCACTGTTGTAGGCCGCGCCGGCGGATAGAACAGCATGGGATGGTCCACCACTGTAGAGATAACCGCCGCTATCGGCGGCGCCCATCCCGAAGCGAACCTGCGCCCGATCCAAGGCGTTGGTGATGTCGAATTTGTAATTTGGACTAGTCGTGCCGACGCCGACGTTGTTTGAGTTGGTATTCGAGATGTTGCCGTTAACATCGGGCGCGGTCCATTGCGCTTTGGCCACCGCGGGCTGTGATAGAAATAACGCCATGAAGAACACCGCGCACACGAGGAGGGCAAGCGCCTTATGCGCCTTTGAGATCGTTTCCATGTCTGTCTCCTAAAGAGTTGTCTGCAAAAAAGACTTAGGCCGGTGAGCCTGGTCTTCAGCGCAAGTATCCTGAACTGTTTCCGTAGCTAAAAAGTTTGCTCTGGGCTAATACGGAAAGCCCGATTTGGGGAGTAAGAGGATGAACCCTTGGCTCGTTCTGGCCCTAATTCGTTGGACCACTGTTGCCGATGTTGGACCACCTTGAGATGAGAACGAGGCGCATCATAGAGTGCTCGATTTCGGCTGTCAACAAAATTCTCAATTAATTGATCGACATCCGATCTCTCGCTTTGTTATCCATATGTATCTGTGCTACGAATGCGACTCGTGGAGTGAATTGCTAACAGCGACTAAGCACACCGATGACTACCGGACGAGTTGAAGCATTCAGCGATGGCGTGATCGCGATCATCATCACGATCATGGTCCTGGAGCTGCGGCCGCCTCATGAAGCCACGCTCGCGGGCTTGCGCCCGTTGCTGCCGGTGCTCCTCAGTTACGTGATGAGCTACATCTATATTGGAATCTACTGGAACAATCATCATCACTTGCTGCATGCCGCACAACATGTAGACGGTCGCTGCCTTTGGGCCAACCTGCATCTGCTGTTCTGGTTGTCGTTGATTCCGTTTGTGACGGCGTGGATGGGTGAGAACCATTTCACGACGTGGCCCGTCGCGCTTTATGGCGGTGTGTTGCTGTTGAGCGGGATCGCTTACTACATCCTCGTGCGCGCGCTACTCGCCTCACAGGGAAATGACCTGCTCGCCGCCGCGCTCGGCTCAGACTTCAAAGGCAAGATCTCGATCGTAATCTACATGATCGCGATTCCGCTCGCCTTCGTGCGCGCGTGGCTCGCTTTCCTGTTCTACGTCTTCGTGGCCATCATCTGGCTCATCCCCGACCGCCGCATCGAGCGCAACGTGGTGGAATAAATCTTCCGCTTTGTTATCGGCGTGAAGTTGTGCTACCAAATGCGCCATGTTAAGCGCAGTACTATTGGCACTTCTGTTTTTAACTCCCCAGGGTGGCAGCATCAAAGGAAAAGTTGTTGCCGATATTCCGGAACAACGCAAAGCTCTTCCGGGTGTCGTCGTTACGCTGAGCGGCGATCGCCTCGGCGATAAGAAACTTCAGAGCGTCACGGATTCCGACGGACAGTTTGATTTCACCGGGCTTATCGCCGGCGATTACACCGTCACCGTCGAGTTCTCCGGTTTCAAGAAGTACGAACAGAAACTCAGCGTGCAGATCGAGGCGACGGTCGAACACAACGTACTGTTGCAACCAGTGCCGCTGAGTGAGTCCGTAACAGTCACCGACGATCCGCGCGATCCGGTCCGAACAGAATCCTCAACGCCTTCCGTTCTTACGACGCAAGCGCTGCGCGACGCGCCGCTGATCGATCAGAAGTTTCAGGACGCGCTGCCGTTGTTGCCGGGCGTAGTGCGTGGACCGGACGGCAATCTCAACATTAAAGGCACGCGCCCGACGCAGAGCGGTATTCTGGTTTCGAGTCTCAACGTTACCGATCCGGTGACGGGCGCGCCCGCGATCGAGTTGCCGCTCGAAGCGGTCGACACGGTGCAGGTCTACTCGAATCCGTATTCGGCGGAGTTTGGCAGGTTCACCGGCGCGGTCACGACGATCGAAACGCGTTCGGGCAGCAACGACTGGCGCTATCTCGTCACCGGCACACTCCCGCGGCCGCGCTGGCGCGACGGCAAGATCTTCGGCATCGGCGCGGCGACGCCACGCGTCGCGGTCGGTGGTCCGATCAAGAAAGACAAGCTGTTCTTTTTCCAGAGCGTCGAATATCGCTTTGTGCGCAACGAGGTTCCGAGCCTTAAAGCACTCAACGAATCACAACGCGACATCAAGCGCGAAAGCTTCGACTCGTTCTCGCGTATCGATTACGTCGTCAACCCAAACAATCGCTTGACCGGCAGCTTCTCGTTGTTTCCGCAGAAGTTTGATTTCTTCAATCTCAACACCTTCAATCCGTCCGACACGACCGCGAACTTTCATCAACGCGGCTGGTTTCTCGCGCTCAACGAACAGGCGACTTTTCAATCAGGCGCGCTGCTGCAATCGAGCTTCAGCGCGAAACAGTTTGACGGCGACATCTTCGGCAACAGCGTCGCGCCTTATCTGATCGCGCCCGATCGCAATTTCGGCGGCTGGTTCGATCGACAGCATCGCGACAGCCGCCGTTACGAGCTACTCGAGAGCTATAACTTCCGCCCGCAGTCGTGGCACGGCTCGCATGCCTTCAAAGCCGGACTCAACTTCAGTCACACGTCTTTCACGGGAACCGATCGCAGCAACCCGGTCACGATCCTGCGCGCGAACGGCACGCGCTATCAGTTGATCGATTTCACCGGCGCAGGTGTGCTCGAACAAAAACAGAACGAGTTCTCCGCTTTTCTGCAGGACAAATGGATCGTAAACAAGCGAGTCGTGCTCGATCTGGGCTTGCGTTACGATCGCGATCAGCTCGGTGAGGAAAACAATCTCGCGCCGCGACTCGGCGTCGTAATCGCGCCGACAGATTCCGGCCGTACGATCGTGCGCGGCGGCATCGGAATTTTCTACGACAAGATTCCGCTGAACGTCGGCGCGTTCGAACAGTATCAGGATCTCGTGGTCACGACTTTCGCAAACAACGGTACCACCGTCGTCGATGGTCCACGCACTTTCCGCAACACTGCGCCGGACGATCTGAAAAACCCCTACAGTCTCGCGTGGAACTTGCAGGTGGACCACGAGCTAAACAATCACCTGCTGCTGCGGCTCGGTTACGAAGAGCGCAGTACGCGCCGTGATTTCGTGCTCCAACCGATTGCTAACCAGTCCACGCCGGCTGACGGCTTGCTTTTCCTGGAGAACTCGGGAAGATCGCGTTATCGCGAACTGCAGGCGGTCGCGCGCTTCCGTTTTCAGGAAAGTCGCAACATCTATTTGTCGTACGTGCGCTCGCAATCGCTCGGCAATCTGAATGACTTCAACACCTACTTTGGCAATCAGAAGCACCCGGTGATTCGTCCGGACGAGTACGGCAAACAGCCTTACGACGTGCCGAACCGGCTGCTGTTCTGGGGCGACTTCGGTTTGCCGTTTGATATCGTCGCGACACCGGTGTTGGATTGGCGCAGCGGTTTTCCGTTTTCGTTGCTGAACGAGCAGCAGGACTTTGTTGGACCACGTAACGAGGGCGGTCGTTATCCGCAACTGATGACGCTCGATCTGCTGGTGACGAAAGGTCTTTCGATTCCGTTTCGCGGCAAGAAATACAAAGGCCGCGCGGGCTTTACGATCTTCAACATCACGAACCACTGGAACCCGCGCGACGTGCAGAACAACCTGGACGCCGCGCAGTTCGGCACGTTTTATAACAGCGCGGATCGTAGTGTGAGATTGAAGTTCGAGTTTGTGAAGTATTGATTTAAAATCCTTTTCCTTCGGAGTTACGCATGCGAACTCTTCTAGTTCTACTTTTACTGTCTTCAACAATCCTGGCCCAAACACTTCCAAACGAAACACCTTCAACCTTCAACCCGACTAACGCCGGCTTCAACTACACCCGCCGCGAAGTGATGATACCGATGCGCGACGGCGTCAAGCTGCACACCGTCATCCTCGTGCCCAAGGGCGCACGCAACGCGCCGATCCTCCTGACGCGCACGCCTTACAACGCCGACGAGCTGACGACTCACGTGAACAGCTCGCAGCTCGGCCCTGCTTTGTACGGCTACGACAACGCCACCGACGTGATCGTCGAAGGCGGTTACATCCGCGTCATTCAGGACATTCGCGGCAAGTACGGCTCGGAAGGCGACTACGTGATGAACCGCCCACTGCATGGTCCACAAAATCCGACGAACGTGGACCACGCCACCGACACGTACGACACGATCGACTGGCTCGTCAAAAACATTCCCGAGAGCAACGGGCGCGTCGGCATTCTCGGCATCTCCTACGATGGTTTTCTGCCGCTGATGGCGCTCATCAATCCGCATCCCGCGTTGAAAGTCTCAGTGCCGATGAATCCGATGGTCGACGGCTGGCGCGGCGACGACTGGTTTCACTGGGGCGCGTTTCGCCAGCAGGGCATGAGCTACATCTACGATCAGCAAGCTACGCGCGCGAACGACATCACGTGGTGGACCAGCCACGCCGACGATTACGACATGTTTATGGAAGCAGGCTCGGCCGGCGAGCTCGGTCGCCGCCGCGGACTCGAACAAGTCGGCTTCTGGCGCAAGCTGCTCGAGCATCCGAGTTACGACGCTTACTGGCGCGATCAGGCCGTCGACAAGATTCTCGCGACGCAGCCGTTAAAGGTGCCGGTGCTGCTGGTCCATAGTCTGTGGGACCAGGAAGACATCTACGGCGACATCGCGGTTTACAAAGCCATCGAGCCGAAAGACACCAACAACGACAAGGTGTTTCTGGTGCTCGGCCCGTGGCATCACGGCCAGGAGATTCGCGAAGGCAGCGCGCTCGGCGCGATCAAATTTAATAGTGACACCGCCCTCACGTTTCGGCGTGAAATACTGCGGCCGTTTCTCGATCAGTATTTGAAAGAAGGCGCGCCGAAGGCGAACATCGCGCCCGTTACTGCGTTCGAAACGGGCACGAACACGTGGCACAAACTGTCTTCGTGGCCGGCGGGTTGCGAAAAAGGCTGCGCGGTCAAACCGACGCCGCTTTATCTAACGGGCGGTTTGAAAGCGAGCTTCACGCAAAGCTCGCAAGCGCCGGGCTATGAGGAGTACATTTCCGATCCCGCGAAGCCGGTACCGTTTCGCGCGCGGCCGATCGACAACGCGAGCTGGTCGCGCTGGCTCGCGGACGATCAGCGCGAGATGTCGGGACGTCCGGACGTGCTCGTGTTCACTTCCGACGTGTTGACCGAGCCGGTGAAGATCAGTGGCGAGCCGATCGCGAACCTGATCGCTTCGACGAGCGGCACTGATTCCGATTGGGTCGTGAAGTTGATCGACCTGTATCCCGATCAGGTTGCCGGGCAGCCGAACATGGGTGGTTATCAGTTGATGATCTCGGCGGACGTGTTTCGCGGTCGTTATCGCGAGAGCCTCGAGGTGGCGAAACCGATCGCCGCCAACACGCCGCTGCTTTATCGCTTTGGCTTGCCGACGGCGAACCACGTATTTCTGCCCGGGCATCGCATCATGGTCCAGATTCAGAGCTCGTGGTTCCCGCTCACCGATCGCAACCCGCAGACGTTCGTGCCGAACATCTTCTGGGCGAAGCCCGAGGATTATCAAAAGGCCACGCAAAGGATTTACAACGCTGCCGGGCAGGCCAGCTTTGTCGAACTCCCACTCGTTACGAAACCGTGATTGTCTTTGCAAGGAGCTGTGCAAATGAAACCTTACCTGTTACTCGCGCTCACACTCGTGCTGCTAAGTTTCGCGTCGTCGACTGTGGTCAAAGACGACATCACCAAGGAGCTCATCACCTCCAACGGCAAGACGCGCGCTTACTACCTCTACGTTCCTTCCACGCTCAAGCCCGGGACTCCAGCGCCGCTAATCGTGATGCTGCACGGCTCCGGCCGCACCGGCACCTCGCTCGTCGAGAAATGGAAAGACTACGCGAAGAAGGAAGGCATCATCATCGCGGGGCCCGACTCGACGAACACGCGCGGCTGGGCGTCGCCCGTTGATGGTCCTGACTACCTGCGCGATCTGGTTGAAGAGCTGAAAGCGAAGTATCCGATCAATCCGCGGCGCGTGTATTTGTTTGGCCACTCGGCGGGCGCTTGCTTCGCCCTGCACATGTCGTTGATGGAGTCGCAGTATTTTGCGGCGACCGCGATTCACGCGGGGGCGTTGACTGAAGACGAGATGTCGATGACGGATCTGGCGAAACGTAAGATTCCGATCTCGATTCAGGTGGGCGACAGCGATCAGTTCTTTCCGCTGAAGCCGGTGCGCGCGACGCGCGATGCGTTGAAAGCCGCGGGCATTCCAGTCGACCTGATCGAGATACCGAACCACGATCATTGGTACTACGATTCGGCGTCGAAGTTTAATCAAACGGCGTGGGAGTTTTTGAAGAAGTACGAGCTCGACGCCGATCCCGTTTATCAGAAGTACAACTGGAACTAGGATTTTTACCGACCCGTGTACGCACAGTTTGATCTTCGAGCACGGCGGTTCGCCCTTGAGCGCCGAAGGCGCGGCCAGAAGGTAGCCAGGGGCAAGCGCGCAGCGCAGCGAGCGCGCCGCCCCTGGATCTCTCAAAACACAGATTGAGGCCCAGAGGGCCGACAGAACCTGCGCGCCGCCGCATGGCTGTCGCCCGTTCCGGGCTCACCCGTTTTCGCTAGTGATCCAGGAGCTGCGTGCACCGCTTCGCGGCGCACTTGCCCCTGGCTACCTTCTGGCCGCGCCTTCGGCGCTCACTGTGAGCGATACGATCACGCTTTCGGTGCTCACCGTTAATGTGCTCGCGCTTTCCACTTTAGAGCGACACGACGGCGCCGTCGGGGAAGACGAGGTGATGGACTTTGATCGCCGGCGGCGAGAAGTTTGGATCGATGATTACAGTTCGCACCTTTCGCGATCGCTGGTTCATGCGCGCCACGTAGCCCGTGTCACCCGCTTGATACAGCAGTAACAAATCGCCCTCGTACTCGAGTGAGTAGACGCGCTCGATACGTTCTGGCGCGCCTACCTTCAGATAAAAAGACCGCCGCACGCCCGCGTGTGACGTCGCTTCACCCGTCCCGTCGTGCCGCAGGATGTACTTCGCCATTGACGTCGAGAACAGAAAAAACGTGCGCTCGTTGGCGCTTGCCTCCCCGAAACGTTCGGCCAACACAAACGGCGACTCTTCCGCACGCTGCGCCCGAACCGTACGTTCACCGCTCGCCGCCAACGAAGACATCGCTGGCAACGAAGACACCGACGACGATGAAGACGCCGGCAACGAAGAGACCGCCCTCAACGAAGACACCGCCGGCACTGAAGACGCAGACGCCAACACCGCGAGCGCCACCAGCACACACACCACCACAAACTTCTTCACGACTTGTTTCTCCTTTGGCGGGGCGGTGAGGTATAGTCAGTTTACTACAGCGAGGAAGTACATGGACAGACGAAGACTCGAGCAGCTTGAGCAATACGTGCTTGGTTTCTTCCGCACCGCCGGCCGCTCGCGCATCCCGGCGCAGGAACTGTTCGACAGCACCGCCGAGTTCGCCAACGCCGACATCGTCAGGGCCCTCGAAGACCTCGAGAAGTCGCAACGTCTGGTCGTGCGTCACACGACCGAAGGCACTGATTACGTCTCACTAACGCAGCAAGGCGCAGCGTTCCTTGACCTCGCTCAAACAGACTCCGACGAAGGGTCAGCACTGCCACATCCACCGAAGAGTGCGACCAAAAACAGTTGAGCAATTAATGATGGTGTGCCATCGCAAACAAACTCGGTTCGGGTTCCTCGCAGTGCTCATACTCGCATCGTGTCTTAACGCCCTGGCCCAGCAGGAGCGCGCCGCGGCGATGCGGTCGGCCCATGCGGGCAACACGCTCAACGAGCTCCGCGACAAGCACCGCGCCCTGCTGGTCGTGTTTCGGTCGCGCGTGCTCGACGTCAACGACCGCGAGCGCGCCATCATGGAAGACGTGCTCAAGGCCGACCCGCAACCCAAGGGACGCGCTCGCTGGGTCTACAATCAACTCGCACAAAAGCTGAACAGCTACGTTAATAAATACAAAAGCCTGACCGCCGCCGAAGGTCTCGCCGACGCTGATTACATCATCTATTTCAACGTCGTCGAGTATCGGCGCATTCTCGACGCCGTCTACCCGTACGGCGAGCTCTTCGTGATCGTCAAAGGCTCGCCGGCGCAACTGAAACCACCGCATGTCGTCTGGCGCGCGGACAAAGTGCTCTTTGCCGGCGATGCCATCGGCGATCTGATCAAAGAACTCAAAGCAGTGCGCGGCGAAGGCTCATAAGCAGCGCGCATCCTTGGAGTGCGCCGACTTGTCGGCGCTTTGGCCAAAGCGGTGCTAAGGCACCGCACTCCAGAGAGGCGCAAAACCCAAACTGACCCAGTACTTCTTTTTGCAACGAGCCGAAAATCCGGACGTGTATGCAATCCGTGAAACTTTAGGCGGTTTAGACTCACTAACCTGATCATGTTGCGTTGCGCCCTACTCCTCTGTGTCCTCGCTATGCCCGTTCCGGCCCAGCAAACGAACGGCATGGTGAAGGGCACTGTCACGGACCAGCTCGACAGTCTGGTCGTCGGCGCGACCGTCACGTTGCGAAATGCGAACGAAGTAGTAGTCAGCGCGAAGACCAACTCAGCGGGAGTCTACGAATTTAAACATCTCGCTCCCGGAACATACACGCTGAAGGTCATCGCTCCCGGTTTCAACGTTTTCGAAGAGAAATCCGTCAACGTACGCGCGCGCGAAACCACCACGGTCAACGCGCAACTCGACGTGGCGTTTGAAGAGCAGCAGGTAGTCGTCGACGATCGAAACATCAGCACCGACGCCGACAACAATGCCGGCGCGGTCGTCTTGCGCGGCCGCGATCTGGAAGCCTTGCCGAACGATCCGCAAGCATTGCTCGCGGCGTTGCAATCACTCGCCGGGCCAGTAGATCCCGAAGCCGGCGGTCCGCAAATTAAGGTGGACGGCTTCTCGAACGGCCAACTGCCGCCGAAAGAAGCGATCCGCGAAGTGCGCGTAAACAACAACCCGTTCTCCGCGGAAAACGAGTTTCCCGGTTTCGGCGGCATCGAGATCTTCACGCAACCCGGCGCCGACAAGTGGCACGGCGGGATCGCTTTCGACTTCAACGACGAAAGCCTCAACTCGCGTAATCCATACACGACGCGACGCGCGCCTTATCAACAACGCGCGTACAGCTTCAACCTGAGTGGACCAATTAAACCCAAACGCGCGTCGTTCTCAGTTTTCTTCAATCGCTATCTCAGCGACGCGAACTCAGTCGTGAACGCCACCGTTCTCGACGACGCGACGCTCAAGCCCGTCACGCTCAATCAATCATTCATCACGCCGGAGAAGACGAACTACGGCAACGGTCGCATAGATTTCAAGATCAATAAACAGCACACGCTCGTGGGCCGGTTCAGTTACAACGGGTCCACGCAGGATCTACAGGGCATCGGCGGCTTCGCGCTGCCGTCGCGAGCTTACGGCGGGCGACGGACCAACTTCGTCGTGCAGCTTACCGAGACGGCGATGCTCAACGAAAAGACCGTCAATGAGACTCGCTTTCAGTGGATTCGCAGCCGGTTCAAGCAGACGAGCACCGACGATGGTTTCGCTTTGAACGTGCAAGACTCGTTCTTCGGCGGCGGCTCTCAGGTCGGCGCTTCCAGCAACACGCAGCAGCGCTTCGAGCTACAGAATTTCACTTCGTGGACCAAGGGGAATCATTTTCTCAAAGTGGGCGCACGGCTGCGGCACTCGCATATCGACAGCGTCTCGCCCGGAAACTTCGGCGGCACTTACACCTTCGCGGGCGGACTTGGTCCAAAACTCGATGCGAACGATCAACCAGTGCTCGGACCGAACAATCAGCCGCTCTTAGTTGAAGTCAGCAGTCTCGAACGCTATCGCCGCACGCTCGCGTTCGCGCGCGCCGGAATGAGCCCGGCGGCGATCAGGTTGCTCGGCGGCGGCGCTACGCAGTTCTCGATCGCGGGTGGCATTCCGGAAGCGGAAGTGAAACAGACAGACGTCTCGTTCTACCTGCAGGACGAGTGGAAGGTCAGACCAAACTTCACCCTCTCGCCGGGTCTGCGTTACGAGAACCAAAACAACATCGACAACAACTTCGACTTCGCGCCGCGGCTCGCGTTTGCGTGGTCGCCGAACTTCGGCGGCAAGAAAGCAGCGCCGGCGCCGGTTAAGCCCGCAGCGCCCGCTGACTCGAGCGCCGCGACGCCAGCCAAACCCGTGACGCCGGCCAAACCCGCAACACCAACCGCAACGACTGCGGCAACTACACCAGCAGCAGCCGCGCCGCCGCCTGGACCACCAAAGACAGTCTTCCGCGGCGCTGCAGGACTCTTCTACAACCGCGTCTCAGAAGACCTGACACTGCAATCGATCAGGTTCGACGGCGTTCACCAGCAACAATACGTCGTCACGGATCCGCAAGTGCTCAATCTGTTTCCCGCCATTCCGAGCATCGATCAACTCTCCGCGTTTTCACAACCACAACTGCGCCGCGACATCGCCGACGACTTTCACACCTGGCGTTCACTGCGCGTGATGTTCAGTGTCGAGCGTCTGCTGCCGGCGAAGATCAGATTGTCAGTCACTTATTTTTACGGTCGCACCACGCGGCAAATGCGCGCGACGAACATCAACGCTCCGCTCGGCGGCACGTTCATCCTCGGCCAACCGGACAGCGGCGTGCGGCCGCTCGGCAGCGCCGCCGGAAACATCTTCGAGTACCAATCGAACGGCCGCTCCATCGGAAACACGCTCAGCGTCAACGTCAACGGCAATTTGAAGAAACTCAGTTTTTGGGGCGGCCTCAACCTCAACAAAACGAGAAACACCGACAGCGGCACGAGCGGTTCGCCGTTCGACGCGTATGACTTCAGTCACGAGTGGGCGCGCACGCCGTACGGCAGCTTGCTGTTCGCCTACGGCGGCAACAGTTATTCAGCGCCGCACGACATCAGCTTCAACACGTTCATGCTGGCCAGCTCCGGTGTGCCGTTCAACATCACGACGGGCCGCGACACGAATGGCGACACGATCTTCAGCGAGCGGCCGGCATTTGCCACCGATCTCAACAAACCCGGCGTGGTGATCACACCGCTCGGCGCTTTCGATCCGACGCCCGTGCCCGGACAGACGATCATTCCGCGCAACTTCGGACGTGGTCCAGGGTTTATGTTGGTGAGCTTGAATGTGGCGAAGACGTGGAAGTTTGGTAAAGCGATCGAGCCGAAGAGTCCGCCGCCGGGTGGTCCAACCACGACCAATGCGGGGAGTGCCGCAACGACCGCGGGCAATGCGCCGGCGAAACCACCCGCGAAGCCGCCGGTGCAACGACCTTACTCTTTGACGTTCTCGATCAGCGTCAACAATCTCTTCAATCGCAACAACCAGGGAAGTCCCGTCGGCAACATGGCCTCACCTTACTTCTTGAAATCCGCTTCGGCTTCAAATAACTTCTTCTTCGGCCAGGGCAGCGGCTCCGGCGGCAATCGCACCATCACCTTGAGACTCAGGCTGGGTTTCTGACCGCGCCTGAAGACTGGTCCAAACATGCTGACACATATCGTGGTCTGGAAGTATCGTGTTGACGTCGAACAGTCTGCGCGCGAAGAGCACGTGAATCGATTGCGCGCGCTCGCGTCGCTGGTTCCCGAAGTGCAAACACTCGCAGTCGGCTCTGACACGTTGTTTCTGCCGCGCTCGTACCACACCGGTCTCGTCGCGACGTTCGCCGATCGTGCCGGGCTCGACGCTTACACCGATCATCCCGAGCACCTTAAAGTCGTTGCGTTTGGCCGAACGATCAGCGAGCACG
The DNA here is from genome assembly GCA_946480785.1 of uncultured Blastocatellia bacterium. The sequence continues at coordinate 19,118 of CAMLLD010000026.1, forward strand.
TCGCGTCAGTTGATTTCGTCGATTAGAAAATCGTGTTCAAGAAGCTCGCGATCGCGTGTGTTGTCCTGCTCCTGCTGAGCCAGGTTCCTTTTGTCTACCGGCGCTACAAACTCCGCAAGCTGAGCGCCGCAATCAACCAGATCAACTCCCAACGAACTGCGCCCGCAACGTCACCGCAGTGGTCCGAGTACAAAGGCGTGATCCACGTCCACTCTTTTCTCGGCGGCCACAGCTCCGGCACGTTCTCCGACATCATCGCCGCCGCACAAGCCAACCAACTCGACTTCGTAGTCATGACCGAGCACACCGAAAAAGATTTCGACACCGCGGCCATGACTCTGAAAGACCGTCACGCGGGTGTGCTTTTCATCAACGGCAACGAGACGGCCGCGGCAAACGGCGACCGCCTGCTGACACTGCCGGACAACATCGCGATCGCCGCGTATCCCGAAGACCTCAAAAACTGGGACACGCCGGGACTCAGCGGCGTCGAGGTCTACAACGTCTACACCAACACGCGCGGGGCGAATCCAATCACCGCCTTTTTCGACGTGCTCTGGTCGCATCGTGCTTATCCCGATCTGCTTTTCGGGCTCTATTACGAACGCCCGACGGAAAGTCTGAAGAAGTGGGACGAAGCGTTGGTCCATGCGCGGCTTACGGCCACGCCCGGCAACGACGCGCACGCGAACATCGGTTTGAATTTGCGAGACGGTGCGGGAAAAACTCTGGCCGGTATTCAACTCGATCCTTACTCAACAAGCTTCCGGCTCGTGCGTCTGCACGTGCTCATCGACTCCAGCAAGACGCTGGACACAGCGCAACTCCTCGACGCCATCAAAGCCGGCCACTGCTTCATCGGCTTCGATCTCTTCGGCGACACCACCGGTTTCAGATTCGAAGCGACAACCGCGACGGAAACCCGACCTCAAGGCGACGAGGTTCCGGTGCAAAACGACCTGCGCTTGCGAATCCAAACGCCGGTAGCAAGCCGCGTGGTGCTGCTCAAAAACGGCTCACCGATTCTGAACGAGACCGGTTTTACGACAAAGGAGTTTCCAATAACGGAGCGAGGCGTGTATCGCGTGGAAGTCTACTTACCGGAGGTCGAGCGGATCATCGGTGAAAAACCGTGGATCATTTCCAACCCGATTTACGTTCGTTGACTTTAAAACGGCTGCGCCCCACCGGGTGCCCTGCTAGCGGCCCTGTGGGGCGACAAACCATCGCCGGAAAGCTCCGGCTTATTCATTTGGAAGCGGTGCGTACGTTCACCGGAGTACTGTGGGGATCTAGTGTTTGATCCCACGCTCCCTTAGCCCTCGTATGGTGGGGTTGAGGGAGACAGCCTTCCACACACTGTTTTTTCAAGTTCGTCCAGTCTAGGCATGGCCCCACTACCTGTCAAGATTCAGCTTGACCGAATGTGATCCGTACAAACTCACATTCGTTTAGAATGCCCACCTAATGGAAATCAAAATCCGCACGCCACAGAATTTCAACTTCAAGCGAACTGTCATCAGCCACGGCTGGTACGGCCTGCCTCCCTTCTCGCTGGACTCCGAAAAGTGGCTGCTCACGCGCGTCATCGATCTCGCCCCCAAACCGCCCGTCACGATCGTGATGGCCGGACGCAAAGGCCACGTGCGGGTCACAACTTCGCGCTCGCTCAACGAACGCGAGACAGCGAAAGTCACGCGTGACGCGCGTCACATGCTGCGCCTCGACGACGACCTCGAACAGTTCTATCTCGCGACCGGAGCCGACGCGGAGTTTGGCTGGATCGCGACGCAGGGCGCCGGCCGCCTGTTGCGTTCGCCCACAGTCTACGAAGACCTCGTGAAGATGATCTGCACGACGAATTGTTCGTGGGCGTTGACCGTGAAAATGGTCACCGGACTGGTCGAGAACCTGGGCCGCGAAAGCGACGACCAGCGCCGTTCGTTTCCCACTCCGGAAGCGATGGCCGCGATGCCGCTGAGGTTTTTTGTCGACGAGGTTCGCGCCGGTTATCGCGCGTCGTATTTGAAGGAACTCGCCGAGCGGGTGGCGTCGGGTGAACTCAACGTAGAGGAATGGCTGACGAGTCCGCTTTCAACCGCCGAACTCACGAAACAGATGAAAGGCGTTAAAGGCGTAGGGCCATACGCGGCGGAAAATCTGTTGAAGTTGTTGGGACGTTACGACGGGCTCGCGCTCGACTCATGGACTCGCGCGCGGTTCTACAAGATCAGAAACAGCGGCCGGAAAGCAAACGACAAAAAGATCGCGCGCTACTACTCACGCTTCAACGAATGGCGCGGTCTTGCGCTCTGGTGCGATGTCACCCGCGACTGGCTGGATTGAAACCACAGATTACACAGATCAAAAAGCGATCTGTGTAATCTGTGGATGACCGTGTCTCTACTTATTGAAAACCAGCGTGGAGTCCTGCGGGCCGCGCGGGCTTTCGCTATGCCGAGTCACTGTCAATGTCTTGCCGTCGGCTGAGAGCTGCAGTTTCTCAGTCGTGGTCGCGGTGACCTCACCGTTTGGTCCTTCAAAAGTCGACTTGCTCGACAGCTCCAGCGTCTTGCCGTCACCGGATACCGTCGCCTTGCGAGCGACTTTTCCTCGTCCACCCATGTCGGCGGAAGTTTCACTGCCGTCGAGATTGAACGTTCTTGGACCACCGAAGCCGCCCATGCCGCGGCCCTGACCACCACCACCGGCCGGGCGATCGCCACCACCCATGTTTGCGGGGGGATTACCGCCGGTGACCTTCTCTTCGATCGTGATCTCTTTATCGGTTTGCGTGATCACCCACGAAACGCTTTCGGCGTTTTGCAGGCGCGGATTGAGACCCTGGCTTTTGCTCTTATCAAGCGTCCAGGTGCCGCCGAAGTTCGCAGGCGCGGCAGCATGCACGGCCAGAGCGATTACAAGCGCGCTCATCATGCCAAGAGCGCAAAGCAACTTTCTCATTCAAGATCTCCTTACTATCAGTGGGATTGTCCAAATAATTGACGAATGCGCCGCAGTCTAACAAATGAGCAAACGAAAAACTGTAAGGAACTGCAAAGAATTGTAAAGAGAAGGTAAAGAATTACGCTGCGGAACCTTTGCTTGAAGCAGCGCGTACGAACGAGGTCTTTGAAAAACTAATCGAGTTCATTTTCTGTCATAAGCAAACTCCGAGTGGTGTTTAGTTCGCAGGAGGAGCTCGAGAACAAGTTAGCTAACTAAATCCCAAGGAGAGTGGTAATGAAGTCAATCATGAATCGAATGCTGGTCGTTTTAATGGTCGGGGCCCTGACGAGTGTTGTGGCGCTGGCCAAAGTGCAGAAGCACAGAGTCACCTTTGATAACGACATCAAGGTGAATGGGTCGCTGGTGAAGAAAGGAACCTACGACGTCAAGTTTGACGATCAAACTGGTCAACTGACGATCGCGAAGGATGGAAAAGTTATCGCCCAGGCAATGGCCAAGCTCGAGCCGCGCGCGAAGAAAGCGAACGATTTTCAACTGCGTTCGAACGGCAGCGGTGACGACACTCATCTCGTCGGCGTGACCTTCGGTGGTTCCGACAAAGACGTTGTGATCAGCAACAGCGGCGCAACAACCACGGGTAGCAACTAACAAGAGTTTCTCTGAACGGCTGCAATCCCCTCTTACGCCTCGAGGCTCGCCCGCTTCGAGGCGTAGTTGTTTTCCCGTCACTGATCTAATATCTCTCCCATGAGATACAGAAGGTTTGGGCGCACGGGTTGGGAAGTTGGGGAGATCGGCTATGGCATGTGGGGGATGGCCAGTTGGTCCAACTCCGACGACGAAGAATCGCTGCGCTCGCTGCAAGTTTCGATAGATCACGGCTGCAATTTTTTCGATACTGCGTACGCTTACGGCGAAGGCCACAGCGAGGGACTGCTCGGCCAAACCGTTCGCGCCAATCCCGACAAACGTCTCTACACCGCGACGAAGATCCCACCCAAGACGCGTCAGTGGCCGGCCACGGAAGATTCCAAGCTGCAGGACACTTATCCACCGGATTACGTGGAAGAGTATGTGCATCGCAGTCTGGAGAACGCGCAGTTGGACCAGTTTGATCTGATGCAGTTCCACACCTGGAACGACGAGTGGATGCGTGACGATCGCTGGTTCTACAAGCTCGACGATCTGCGCAGTCAGAAATTGATCAATGCGATCGGGATCAGCATCAATCGCTGGGAGCCGTGGAACGGCGTGCGCGCGGTGCGCAGCGGGCAGATCGACGCGGTGCAGGTGATCTACAACATCTTCGATCAGAATCCGGAAGATGAGTTGTTTCCGGCGTGTCGTGAGATGGATGTGGCGGTGATTGCGCGCGTGCCGTTTGACGAAGGAACGTTGACGGGCACGTTGACGAAGGAGAGCAAGTGGCCCGAAGGTGATTGGCGCAACACTTACTTCGTGCCCGAGAACTTGATCCCGAGCGTGGAACGAGCGGATGCGATCAAGAAGCTGCTCGAAGAGTGGAACCGCGAACACGAGACGCACATCACGATGCCGGAGCTCGCGTTGCGCTTCATACTCGCGAATGAAGACGTGAGTACGATCATTCCCGGGATGCGCAAGTTGTCACACGTGGAGTCGAACATCGCGGCGAGTGATGCTGGACCATTGCCGCGTGAGTTACAGGAGAAGTTGCGGACGTTTCGCTGGGTGCGCAAGCCGACGCCGTGGTCACAGTAAGGACGGCGTCATCACTCTAAGATCCATAAGATCCCCCTCTTAACGACGTCACGATGTCAGCTCTCGACGCTGAATCTCTGATCGCCGCGTGGCGCACTAACAACCGCGTCACGACCTATCTGATCGAAAACCTGCCGGCCGAGTTGTGGTCCATGGACGTTCCCGGCGTGCCGCGCCGCACGATTCGCACGATCGCCGCGCACCTGCACAACTCGCGTTGCGCTTGGATCAAATCGCTCGGCGCACGCCACGGGATCGCGACGCCGAGTCGCGTCGATCTCCGGACAGTGCGTCCCGCAGAACTCTTACGCGCGCTTTCGCGGAGCAGCGAAGGCATCATCGCCCTGATTCGTCTCGGCGCTGAACGCGGCGGCTCAGTCCCGCCGGCGCACTGGCAAAACTTTCCCACCGATCTCGTTCACTTTCTCAACTACTTCGTCGCCCACGAAGCCCACCACCGCGGTCAACTGATCTTGATCGCGCGCCAACTCGGCCACCGCCTGCCGCGCGAAGTTGTCGATGGCCTGTGGCAATGGAAGATCCGCGCGCGCGCGCGTAGTTAGGAAGCTCAGTGGGGCAATACTCCCCATCTCGCAGTAATAGTTATTGAATCTAAGTCGCGGAATTGACAGTGCTGCGGGCAGGTGTTACACAGTCTTCATCTCGGATATTTGAAGTACGCTAAAAAGAAATCACTTCCTCCTCCGCTGCTCTGCGCTGTCGCTGGTCTCATCTCAGACAGCCGAAGTGATAAACCCCAAAAAGTTACGAAGCGACCGGTTTTTGGGCGACTCAGTCTGCAGACTCGCGCCCGCGATAGAAGTGTGTGGCTGACGTGTCCGGAGAAAACGGCGCGGGCAGCAAACTTAGTTATCAAGGGGAAGATCTATGCCTACGGCCCTCACGCAAACTGCTGCATTTAGAAATCGGATATTGGCAGGCCTGCCGCGCGAAAAATACCCTGAACTGTTTTCCAATCTTAAGCCCGTCGAACTGCATACGCAGGAGATCCTTTACCACGCGGAAGATGAAATGCGTTCTGTTTATTTCATTAACAACGGCATCGCTTCCCTGATGTCAATTACGAGCGAAGGCAATAGCATCGAGGTTGGTAATATCGGCAGAGAAGGAATAGTGGGTGTTCCGGTGCTGCTGACGCACCTCAAAACGCCTCATCAGGTAATGGTGCAAGTGCCCGGTGACGCATTCATGCTCAGCGCCGATCTTCTGAGACAGGAATTCAGCAAGGACGGCATCTTAAAAGATCGGCTTCTCTCCTATACTCACGTGCGTGCTACCTATATGTCCCAACTCGGTGTTTGCAATCACTTCCATACCGTCGATAAGCGGCTTTGCCGTTGGTTGCTGGTCAGCAGTCTCCAGATGCAATCACAAAGCTTTCGCATGACGCACGAATCACTTTCGCAAGTGCTGGGCACCGGTCGAACCGGCGTTACGATGGCGGCAAACAAACTCCAAAAGGCAGGCTTACTCAAGTATCACCGCGGCGAAATTACGATTCTCGATCGCGCCGGTATGGAAAGCGCGTGCTGCGATTGCTATCAAATCACTAAAGAGCTCTTCGCCTCTTTATTCGGCTCTTCAATGTCCTAATCTCACGACCACTAAGCGCGAGTTATGGTCAGCGAGTGACGGTCACTCAGTGACGGTCACGGAATGACGGACGGCTGAATCATTTTTTTCGTATCGTTTGCCACGTTCACTCATTGCTAAGCAGACTCGCCTCCCAATGACGGGTCAGTTTACTTGCCCAGATAAATTGTTGTTCTTCCCCCGTCCAAATCATCTGGTTACTGATCTGCCTGAGGCGTACATGGAATTAGTTCAAATCGCTCACCGGTTTCTTTCGAACCAGGAGCTTACAAAACGGCAAGAAACTCGCTACGTCCAATTCACTGAACCCTTTCAGCCGAACGGCTTACCTTATCTTTCAGAAGGCTTCAACATCCGTTTGCATACCGGTGATTGGGCGGCGCTGTTTCCGCGCTATCACCTGATGTTCGTCTCTCCCGATCTGCAACGTACGAGGGAATTCATCGCTCACCAGGCGAATGGGTATGAACGGCTGCTTACTGAGCCGATGAAGGAAAGTTTCGCAACGTATTTTCAGTTCCCGCGCGATCCTTACCCGGACTCGAATCCTTTCCCGCAAGGACAAGTTTTGGATTCGACGATCTGTTTTCTGCCGACAAACGACTGTAGCCTGGGATGTAAATACTGCTTCTCCGGTGCTCAACCTAAAAAATTTGGCGCTATCCCATGGGAGATCGCAAAAGCGGCTATAGACCTCGGAACGAGGAATGCCGTCATGAATCGGATACGGTCAGGAAGCGGCAAGCTCGAGATTCGTTTTTTTGGCGGAGGCGAGCCGACTGAGTACTGGGATAGTTTTTCTTCCATCGTCGAGTATGCAAGAGCGAATGCCAAAAAGAGCAATGTCGACGTTACGGTAGCCACGATCACAAATGGCCAGGTCGATCCGGAACACTACGAATGGTTCAGAGATAACATCGACGAAATTACCGTCTCCATGGATGGCCCACCCGAAATCCAAAACGCGCAACGCCCAACCGCCGCCGGCGAGAACTCCTTTGATAAGTCCTGGGCATTTCTGTCGCAGATGGACGCGTTCGAGAAGAACATCAAGTGCATACGCGTAACCGTCACGGCCCAGACCGTCACTCGAATGGAAGAGATAACGACGTTCTTTTGGGACAACCTCCAAAAGCCCTACACCATGCAATTCGAAGCGGTCTATTTTTCAGAGGTGGGAAGGCAGAACACTGAAATGCCGCAGGCCCTGGAGTTTGTCAAAGAGTTTCGACGTCTGGAGGAGATGGTTTATCAACGTTGCGCCGCCGGTCAAAAACACGGATTGGTCGGGTCGGCCGCAAAACCTCTGGCCATTCGCGTCGGCGCGTACTGCGACTCGTTGGAAGGAAGAGGATTGTTTGTTACGCCCGATGGTTACTTAAGCATCTGTTCCGAAATCAGTGTGCCCACCGATCCACGCAAGGACGATTACTTCGTCGGCAAGTACGATTCATCCACCAAACGATTCCATGTTTCAGAGCGAGGCGCCGCAAATATACGCAAGGGCACTCCCTGGTGGTGCCGCGGCTGCTTTGCACAATTTTCGTGTCGGGGTGGTTGTGAACTCGCAAAACGCTGATAAGTACATCAGGCGCTGGTGGTGCCAGATGGTCAGGGCCAATATCAGAAACACCTGGACCGATGTACGAGCAAACCGAATACAGGCGCGAGCGCGAATTGGAGACCCGCACGGTGAAGAGTTGATATGGCTGCCGATATGGGATGTCTCCGCTTCGATGGATGATTAGCCCAAACCAGTCGTTCCCAAACTTACGAAAGGAGGTGAGCCTATGTCCTACGAAAAACCTACTATTGTCACTCTGACATTTGCTGAAGTCGAAAACGCCAAGATCGTGGCGATGCTGCAATCACAACCGGACCAGCCAGTTGATGGCGGCGGCGGATGTCAATGTCAATGTCAATGCCAATGCCAGGCACAGTAGACCGACGATAAACAGATTACCCGGAATAAGCCGGATCTCTTATCCGGTTTATTCCGGCTAACATCGCAGTTATTTGCGCCGGCCCATCACACCGCGCGTAGTTCAGGGGATTTGCCATGAATACCTATCACCCGCTTTGTGCGCTTGAGAACCTGCAGATCGAAGCAGCCGGGAATGAATTCATTGTCTTCGACTCTAAAGCAAAAACATTCCATCTCTTAAATTCCACTGCTTACAGCATTCTCGAGGCGTGCAACGGCTCAAATACGATCAGCGATATTGCGACGAGCCTATCCGGTAAATTCGGTCGTGAGGATGTGGATTCGGTTTTAGCAGACGTCACCGAAACTGTTGGTTTGCTTGAATCCAAGGGATTGCTGTCGCTTGTGACCAGTGAATCTGTTTCGCCGATTGAATCAGGGCTTGGTAGTGATGGCCCGCTTCTGGCTGTCTCTGTTACCGGAACAAGCATGTTCCCGGTGCTCCTTTCCGGAGACAAGGTGTTAGTAAAGAAGATTTTACCGGAAGAGTTAAGTGTTGGCGACATCGTTGTTTGGTCAAATAACTCCAGGGAGTGGATAGCCCATCGGATCATTTCACTTGATACATCATCCACTCCGGCACTGATAACCACGAAAGGTGATCTGTACTATCAGGCAGATCCACCGATTGCAGTCGATCGAATATTAGGGAAGGTCATGGCGGTGCTTCAGGATGGCGAGCTCAAATGGCTTAAGGATCTTGAAAGCAGTGGGAGTCCGGCAGCGCGGAATGGATCGAGTGCGGAGCAATCACAACGGAGACCTTCGTACAAGGGACTGAAGGTGCTGGACCTGCGGGAAATTTCGGTTGATTGCATTCAAAGTATCGAATCAGTTGAGGACGTCAGTCTCGTCGTCCTCGCTCCTGAAAACGAGCACGCGTGGCCGCAAGTAGCAACAAAGAATGTAAAGTCGGTTTTCACCGCGCCTAAGGAATACAGGTTATACACGGGCCAACCGGAGTTGTTACCAGAAATGCTCGAGTTCATGCCCGAACCGCTGCGGCTGATCGTATCGGGACAACTCTTCCTCACGCGCTTTGAGCCGCAACAGATACGCGAGACGTTCAGGGAGTTGATAGTGATGGGGCAGGTATATGTGAGCTCAGTCGAAGGAAAAACTGCAGTTGAATCGATCGCAAAAATCATCACCGGCGGGATCTCGATTGTGCCGGCGGAACACACGCGCTGGCTCGGCGAATCGATTCTGGGCCCGGAGTATACAAGTCAGCACAGGCCCCTCGTGGCGATCGGAGATTTGTCGATTTCCGAACGCCTGAAGCAAATGCCGACCGGTGTGACGGTCTACAGATAATCAGTTTGAAAGTCAGGAGCAGCTCATGGGAACTACTATCAAAGACGTGCCGATCCTCGATTTGAGATCGGTATCACGCGACGCGATCTCGCAGATTGACCTCGTGGAAAACATAAAGACTGTTGTGGTGAGCACTGAAAACGTAGAAGCGTTTATGTCGGTGCCGAGAGTTGAGGTCCGCTCTCATCTAATCATCCATCCTGACGAAAAACTGTTCATCGGTCAGATTGAGTTCAACGATAGTTTTCTAAATCAACTCTCCGCAAACACGAAGCTCGTTATCCTCGGTCATGTGCTGATCGACGGGTTCACCATATCATTGTTCCACGAACGTATTCAGAGTCTTAGAGTCTACGGACAAATAGTCTATGCGGATGCCAGAAGTGCGGCGGCGCTGCTGGCTCGGTTGGAAAGACTGCAAGGCCAACTAATACGAATGCGTCCCAACTCTATTCGCTGGATAGGCGTGACAAACCTGAACGCGAATAAATTGGACGCCGTTGCCGGCCGGCCGGTCGTCAGCATAGGTCCGATAAAAATCGATCCGGACCTGCCTGCGACCGACATTACAAAAGCAATCCCTTCGATGGTCCAGATCGGCGAGATTATCGGACCGGAAGAAGCTGTGTCCGCGCTGTTTTCTGTCTGCGAACGACGATTAGGAACGTACCGGTTAGCTCAAGTGGAAAAGGCTCACTACGCGGGTACTTGAGAGCACTAATGATGACGGTTCGGAAGCTCGCGCAAAGTGTTTCTGCCTACCTCAGCATTCTTCGTATCGTATCCGCGGGGAACCGTTCTCTCTTTGCTACGTCGCTGGTTGTTAATATTCTAATCGCACAAGTACCGGCCCTGTTGGCCTACACCAGTAAGAACGTTGTCGACTCGCTGCTGTCGCGAAGTTACGCTACCCGCTCCTTCATTCCTCTTTCGCCGCCCCTCTTCTTTGGGTGTGTTTATCTTTGCCTGTTGCTGGCCCAATACGCAGGCCAGGCCCTGCTGCTCCATTTGAATGAAATGCTGACTGAGAGTGGCTCGAAGCATATTCACGCGCAGATCATTCAGTCAGCTATTCGAATGGAAGGTCTTTATTATTTTGAAAACCCCGCGTTTCATAATCGAAGATCGTTGCTGGAACGGGATGCTTTGTACATCCCGATGAATATCCTGCGCTTCGCGACCGACGTCTCGAGTATTGCGGTTACCACCTTTGGCATGGTGCTGCTACTCGCCGGTCTTCACCCGCTCATACCCGTTCTAATCCTGCTCTCCGGGATACCGGATGTGATCGCCCAGAAAAAAGGCCATCGACTGATCTATGAAGGCATCAGGGAAACTGCCCACGAGGAACGAAGAAAAGAATACTTTCGCTCGGTGCTGCTCGACGAAGAACACGCCAAGGAAGTACGACTCTATAACCTCGCCAACTATTTCATCAGCAAATACAACGAGTCGTTCAGACGCGTTCTCGAGCTCGTCGTCCCCATCCGAAAGCGTCACATAAGAAGCTCGAATCTTAGTCGTGTTCTTGTGACTATAGGAGCTGTTCTTCCTTATCTCTGGACCATCGGCAAAGCGTTGCGCGGTGAAATCACTCCGGGCCAGTTGGTCCTCTTTATGACCGCGATAGTCGTAATCCATCAGCAGATGGCCAGAACAGCCCAAACGCTCGCTGGTCACCAGGACGTTATCTATGTGATGAGAGAGCTTGCTGCGTGGCTGGAAATGAAACCGGATCTCGTTTCAGTGGCGCCGAATCTTCAGGTAAGGAGAAAGCCTGAGCTGCCGCCACAGGTCAGAATCTCCAATCTGTGGTTTAGTTATCCCCGCTCCGATCGAGACGTGTTGCGCGGAGTTGATCTCGAAATACCCCACGGAAAATCGCTGGCGATCGTCGGCCGAAACGGCTCCGGTAAAACAACTCTCGTAAAGCTCTTGTGCCGGTTGTATGACCCCACTCAAGGGACAATCTGCTACGACGGGATCGACATCCGGCTGCTCAATCTCGATGACTTGCGAAACTCCATCGGAATTATTTTCCAGGACTTCAACCGGTATCACTTAACGATCAATGAGAACATCGCCCTCGGAAAGGCTACCGACAATGCGACGCTCAATGATGTACATCAAGCTGCCACAGCGGCCGGGGCAGCGGATTTCATCGAGCGCACGGCGCAAGGTTACGACACGCTGCTGGGCAATCAATTTTCAGGCGGGCACGAATTGTCCGGTGGCCAATGGCAACGGCTGGCGCTCGCGAGAGCTTTTTTTCGCAACGCGGGCCTGCTGGTGCTGGATGAACCTACTGCGTCGGTGGACATCGCTACTGAAGCCCGCCTCTATGCACGTTTCAAAAAGATGACCGAGGGCAAAACGGCCCTGTTGATCTCGCATCGGTTGTCTACTGTTCGCATTGCCGATCGCATCGCTGTTCTCGAAGCCGGCAAGGTCATCGAATTCGGAGATCACGAGAGCCTCATGAGTTTGCAGGGGACCTACAATGAGATGTTTGTGATCCAGGCGGAGCGGTTTCGACGATCAGAGGAATTTGCAACTATCCAGCGCTAATGAGTATGCGATTGCTGAACAAAGTAAAGATCGTCCTGCGAGTCTGGAGATTTCTTTATCAGTATCAACGGTACGGGATCCTGTGGGGAGTTGCGCTCATTCTCGCCGGTCTGTATCCCGCAATCACTGCGTGGATCTCCAAACAGGTTATCAATGCCGTCTTCGCGCCAGCTCACCAGCAGCTTGTAAGCTGGCTACCGAACGCCTTCCTGTTCGCGATCGCCTATGGTGTTGTCAGCCTGGTACACGGAATCATCACCACGTCTTCCGCCGTTGAGCTGGTTACGATCAAAGATAGGAATACTCGGGTCACCGATCAGTTATTGATGGAGAAAACAGCGGGCTCCATAGGTATCACGGCTTATGCGCTTTCACAGACCAGAGATGAGATCCGTTTAGCATCAATAGGCGGACAATCTTTACCAGCTTGTTTCACTGAGAGCGTCGACCTGTTTCAACATTTGGTTGCGGTAATCGCCTTGTCGATTATTCTCATTCATTACCATCCGTTAGTGGCGGCGATAGTTTTGTTGCCGGCGATACCGCTGCTTTACACCCAACCAAAAGTTCGGGCCAACACTGTGGCGGCGTTGATCTATGAGAGCCCGTTGTATCGGCAGATGGGATATTTTCTCGAGTTGATGCTGGGGACGAGCACGGCCAAGGAAATCAGGATTTATCGCACCGGCCACTTTTTCCTTGATAAGTATCGGCACGCGGCGGATGCGATTATCAAGAAAGCCCGAGGTCTACGCTGGAGCGCCACGAAAAGCGCCATCTTGTGGGGATCGCTCGCTGCCGCAGGGATCGGCGGAGCTTATCTCTACATCATCTATTTGGCGACGACCAACGCGATCAGTATTGGTGACGTGGTGATGTACAGTGCCGCCGTGTTCTACACTGGCGGCTCCATCCGCGCGTTAATTCAGAGTGCGTCTTCGTTGTCCGGCAGCATTATTTCGGTAGAGAATTTCTTTGCCTACCTCGATCAACAGCCTCCGGCGGTTGCGTCACAATCCATTTCAGGCGTGGCGACGGCTGATTTGAGAAGCCCGGAGTGGAAGATAGACCACCTTACGTATTCGTATCCCGAACGCAGCGAGAAAGCGCTCGACGATGTCAGCTTTAGTATCAAGCCAAAAGAGAAGATCGCCATCGTTGGCCTGAACGGAGCGGGTAAGACAACGCTTATGAAGCTGATGCTGCGTCTACTCGAGCCTGATGAAGGGACTATCAGCTTTCGCGGAATCGACCTCAGAGACTGGGACGTGCCAGTGCTGAGGAAAAACTTCGGGGTTGTCTTTCAGGATTTCTCGAAGTTTAAGTTAACGCTTTACGACAATATCGCTTTGGCCTTAAATGGAGCGTCTGCGGATCATCGTGATGCTGCGGTATTCAATGCCGCTCGTTTGGCAGGAGTAGACGAGATTGCCGATCGCTCACCGCAAGGTTACCAAATGCAACTCGGAAAGGAGTTTTCAAAGGGCACCGATCTGTCAGGAGGACAATGGCAACGCGTCGCCGTTGCCAGAGGATTTGTCAGAGATGCCGAGGTGGTTTTTCTTGATGAACCCACCGCCGCCCTGGATGTGAAAACAGAGCGAGCGCTGTTTGAGCAGTTGATGGCTTTGGCGCAGAATAGAACGGCAATCATAATCTCGCACCGGTTATTCGTTACGCCCATGGTCGATCGCATATTGGTGCTTGACCGTGGACGCCTGGTTGAGGAGGGCCGGCACGATCAACTCATGAGACGAGACGGTGTTTATGCAGAGATGTTCAAAACTCAGGTAGGACTATATTGGCCGGCGGCACAGTAGCAGAACCTCATGACTCACTTCTTTAAATTCTTCAAAGGGATCTTAAAAGACGTACGTTATGCCGGCCGCCGGCTGCGAAAATATCCGGTGTTGTCGTTTGGCATCGTGTTAACTGTGGCCCTTGGCATCGGTGCCAATGCAACGATTTTCGGCGTCATCAATGCAGTGCTGCTGGATCCACTTCCTTACAAAAATCCCGATCGCCTCGTGCGGCTTTGGGAAAATAATCCGGGGCAGACTCAGCCTGAATCTCCTGTCTCCGTGCCGAACTTCCAAGACTGGCAACGGCAGCAGTCGGTCTTTCAGGAACTAGCGGCATTAGAGCCGGCGACTTTCAATATCACGGGTTGGGGTGAACCGCAGCGAGTCGCCTCCGCTCGCATCACCGCTAACCTCATACCAGCGTTGGGAGTCTCTCCCGAACTCGGCCGCAGTTTTCTTCCTGAAGAAGAACAGCCGGGCCACAGTCGCGTCGCACTATTGAGCGACACGCTTTGGCAGCGACAATTCGGCGCCGATCGATCCATCGTGAATCGAACGATTCAGCTCAACGGTGAGACTTATACCGTAGTCGGCGTGATGCCACCCGGATTCCAGTTCAGTGGCAATAGAGAGCTGTGGGTCCCGCTGGTAATCGATCCGCAGAAGGAACCCTGGCGCGCCGACCGCAGTAATCGCAATCTGTCGGTATTTGGCCTGCTGAAACCCGGGGTAAGTTTCAACCAGGCGGTTTCAGATATGAACGTCGTAGCCCAACGTTTGGGAGAACAGCATCCGGAATCAAACACAGGATGGCGCGTGCACCTGAGCACGTTTTATGACTGGCTCGTGCCGAAAGAGGTGCGGACCGCGATGCTGGGGTTGTTTATCGGCGTCAGCTTATTGCTGTTGATTGCCTGCGTGAACGTGGCAAATCTACTGCTGGCCAATGTGACGTCGCGGCAACAGGAAATGGCGATGCGCGCCGCTTTAGGCGCATCTCCCAGTCGTTTGATTAGACAACTATTGAGCGAGAGCTTGCTGCTGGCACTGTTCGGTGGAGTGCTCGGGTTGGCGTTCGCCTTTTGGGCCACGAGAGTGATTTCCTCCGCCAACATGCAAAATATCGCTCGACTCAGTGAGGCTCGCATCGACGGTTCCGTACTCGTCTTTACGTTGATCGTGACCACTATTACCGGAGTGATTTTCGGCCTGGCGCCGGCTTGGTTCGCTTCCCGCGTCAATCTTACCGACAAATTGAAAGAAGGCGCCCGCAGCGTTAGCGACAAGGGAACGCACCGCCTGCGTAGTGCGTTGGTGGTGGCGGAAGTCACGATGGCGGCGGCGGTCCTCGTGAGTGCGGGCTTGTTGGTGACCGTGTTGGCGCGGCTGCAAGCTGTGCCGCCAGGCTTCTCACCCGATAACGTTTTTACGATGCAGATTAGCTTGCCGGGATCGAAGTACGGTGAGCGCCAGCAGCGAGTTAATTTCTTCGATCAACTGCTGCAGCGGCTGCGCGCGATTCCTGGTGTGGTCGACGCCGCGGCAGTTCAACAAGCGCCGGGATCCATCAACGACTGGTCCTTGGAAATTATTCTGGAAGGCGCCGCGGCCGCAACGACGCAGACGAAATCATCCGCCCAGGCACACGCTGTTACCCCGCGTTATTTCCAGACGATGGGCATTCCGTTTATACAAGGACAGGATTTCGCATACCACTATCGAGCGGATCAACCGCTGGAATATATAGTCAGCGAAAGCTTCGCGCAGCGCTATTGGCCCAACGAAAATGCCATCGGCCAACATTTTCGTGCAGGCCCAAATAATCCCGTTGGCACAGTGGTGGGTATTGTTGGCGACGTGCGTACACTCAACTCGCAGCAGGACGCCGCGCCTGCTTTCTACTTTCCTTACGGTTACGTTGGTATGCCCGGAATGGTGGTGGTGGTGCGCACAAACGGCCCACCGGAAACCTTTGCGACATCGCTTCGCGCCGAGGTGAGCCAAATCGATCGGGACCAGCCTGTATATAACGCGCGAACTATGAACGAAATCATTGCTCGCGCCACCTCGCAGCAACGTTTTCAGGCAATCCTATCGAGCACCTTTGCCGTCGTCGCTTTGCTACTGGTGGCTGTCGGGATCTATAGCGTCGTGGCCTACTCGGTACGACAGCGCCATCGGGAGATCGGTATCCGCATGGCTGTGGGGGCGAGTGCTCCGAAGATATTGATCATGGTCATCGCGCAGGGCATGCGTAATGTATTGCTTGGCCTGGCGCTCGGACTCGTTGGTTCCGTAGCCTTAACGCGCTTGATAGGCAGTTCCGTGTTCGGGCTTACGACGCCGGCAACAGACCTGCGCATCTATCTTCTGGTCGCGTTGCTACTCATGGCCGTTGCCTTCATCGCTTGCTATCTACCGGCCTGGCGCGCAACAAAGATCAATCCTTCGCTGGCGTTGCGAAGTGAATAACGCGAGCAGTTGATCGTTACTACTGGCTCGCGTCTTTACTCGCTTTCGTGTCCAGCACTTTCACCAGAAACGCCCAGCGGTCGGCGATCTCGTCGATGATCTTCGAGGTCGGCTTGCCGGCGCCGTGGCCGGCTTTTGTTTCGATCCGGATCAAGATCGGCGCGTCGCCGGCTTGTGCTGCTTGCAGCGTCGCCGCGAATTTAAAACTGTGTCCCGGCCAAACGCGATCGTCGTGATCCGCGGTCGTGATCATTGTCGGCGGATACGACGTTCCGGGCTTGATGTTGTGCAGCGGCGAATACGCATACAACGCCTTGAAGTCGTCCGCATTGTCGGACGAGCCATAATCCGAAACCCACGCCCAACCAATCGTGAACTTCTGAAACCGCAGCATGTCCATCACTCCAACCGCCGGTATCGCCGCGCCAAACAAATCCGGCCGTTGCGTCAACGCCGCGCCAACGAGCAACCCGCCGTTACTCCCACCACCGATCGCGAGCTTCGGCGTCGACGTGTACTTGTTCGCAATCAACCACTCCGCTGCGGCGATGAAGTCGTCAAACACGTTCTGCTTTTTTAACTTCATTCCCGCCTGGTGCCACTCTTCACCATACTCGCCGCCGCCGCGCAGACTCGGTTGCGCGTAAACGCCGCCCATCTCCATCCACACGAGATTCCCAACCGAAAACCCCGGCGTCAGCGAGATATTGAAACCACCATAACCGTAGAGATAAGTCGGGTTATTGCCGTCAAGCTTCAACCCCTTCTTGTGCGTGATGAACATCGGCACCTTCGTGCCGTCTTTGCTCGTGTAGAAAACCTGCTTCGTTTCGAAGTCAGACGGATTGAACTCGACTTTCGGCTGGCGAAAGATCGTGCTCCTGCCGGTGGTGAAGTCGTAACGATAGATCGTCGGCGGCGTGGTGAAGCCGGTGAACGAGTAGAATGTCTCTTTGTCCGTGGCCTTGCCGCCGAAACCTTCAGCAGTACCGATGTCGGGAAACGCGATCTCGTTCACAAACTTGCCCGCTGTGTCGTAGATCTTCACCTGCGTGTACGCGTCTTTCAGGTAGTTCAAAACGAACTTGTGATTCACGAAACTCGTGCCTTGCAGCGTCTCTTTGCTCTCCGGCACGACGACTTTCCAATTCGCGCGCTCAGGCTTCGCGACGTCGATCTCGATCACTTTGCCGCGCGGCGCATCCAAATCAGTCTGGAACCAGAAGCGGGAGCCTTCGTTACCGACAAACGTGTAAGCCGCGTCGAAAGCGTCAAGCAGCTTCACCACCGGCGCGTCCTTGGCTTTGAGATCCTTGTAGTAGACGCGGCTCTTCACGTCAGTGCCCTGCGAAACGTTGATGATCAGATAGTTGCCGTCTTCCGTAACCGAACCGCCTAACAACCACTCCTTCTGATCCGGCCGCTCATAAACGAGGGCGTCTGAAACCTGCGGCGTGCCGAGCTGATGGTAGTAGATCTTCTGAAAGTAGTTCGTCGCTTTGAGCGCATCGGCTTTGGGCTCGTCGTAGCGACTGTAAAAGAAACCTTTGCCGTCGCGCGTCCACGAGACGCCGGAAAACTTCACCCACTTAAGATCGTCCGCGAGATCTTTACTCGTCGTGACGTCGCGAACTTTCCATTCCTGCCAATCCGAACCTGACGCCGAAAGACTGTAAGCCAGCAGCTTGCCGTCGGGACTCACTTGCAGACCCGAGACCGCCACCGTGCCATCAGACGAGAGCGTGTTCGGATCGAGCACCATCTGCGGCTGCGCGTCGAGCGCGTTGACCGTGTAAAGCACCGACTGGTTCTGCAAGCCGCTGTTGCGCGTGTAGAAGTAGCGATTGCCTTCTTTGAAAGGGACGCCGTACTTCTCGAAGTTCCACAGCTTCGTGAGTCGCTCCCGGATCGCTGCGCGTTGCGGAATCGAGTTGAGAAAGCTAAAGGTCAACTTGTTTTCGGCTTCGACCCACTGGCGTGTTTCTTCGGAGTCGAGGTCTTCAAGCCAGCGATACGGATCGGCGACTTTCACACCGTGGTAAATGTCGACCTGATCGCTCTTTCTGGCCGGGGGATAGTCGTAGTTTTTGGTCATAAATATCGTTGTTGCAAAGAGGCACACGACGGCAGTGATACGGGTGAGTGGGGTAAGCAACATGAAAACGCTCCCTTTTCAGATTCGATGGCAACGCAGGTATGGTAAACAGGTGAGAGTATACATAGGTTTCGAAGGCGCACAAAACAGTTGACAACCGGGAAATGAATGAGTGAATCTAAGTCAACGCTTGCCGCCCCCCGGTAAGCAGGAATTTGATCCGCAGCTCTCCTAAGCAGCTATGAAAATGAGAAGTCTAATCGCCCTGGCGCCAGTTCTCTTTGTCTTTTCCGCCGTGGAAATTCGGGCACAGGAGAGCAATACCAATCAGCTCGTGCGGCCGCGCGTCGTCGCGCAAAATCCGGCCGCTCCGACGGTAAATCCGAAATTACCTGTAACTGTTAATCCGAACGTGCCGCTGCCGGAGAGCGCTCCCGCAGCAACGACCGCTGCGGAAACACAGAAACCGGCCACGACTGCGCCGCTCAATTTCCTGACGCCGTCGCTGATTCAGTCGCGCATTTCCGAAGCGCGCCGGATGATGAAGACACGGCCGGTGACGACGGCGTTGACCGTGCCGTCGATCGACTTTGTCACGATCGCGGCGCTCGATCGCGAAAACGCCAAAACGCACCTGATCACACTTTCGAAGCAGTCGTTTCTGACGAAGGGCGCGCAGGTCAACGCGATCTCTTCATTGGGGACAAACGTCACGATCAACGTGTTGCGCGCGAATGGAGTCAACACCGCGCTCACGATCTTCACGCCCACGGGACAGTCGCTCGTGCCGCTCACGGTCGAGTATCCGATCGAGCGCAACGGGCTGTTTCGCGAGATGGCGTATTACACGTCCGCGCACCCGGCGCTGCTTTCGAACGACCTCGTGCGCTCGGGACAATCCTACATCCGCAACATGCTCGACCTCGCCGCGACGCGACTGCGGAACAGTGGCGTGCCCATCTCGCCGCAGATCGTGGACGTCGCCGAGCGTCTATGCGTTGTCGAACACGTCGATCACGAGCGCTTCCGCGCTGAAAACCGCATCGCTTTGTATGAAGAGATCTATTCGCTGTTTGCGCTCAACGAGCTAGACACGTATCGCTTTTCAGTGAGCAGCGCGGGCGCGGGCGGGATGGTGCAGATGATTCCGTGGGCTTACAACCTCGAGCGCACGCGGCATCCGGGCGTCGGTCTCATTCCCGATTTCGTCACCGGCATGCGCAATCACGCGAATGCGCTGCAGGCGATGCTGCTTTACATGAACGACACGTGGAATGAATTAGCCGCGAATGAAGATGTGAAGAATGCGTTGGACACACAACTCGCGACGCCGACTGAATTGCTCGCCGCAGGTTACAACTCCAACGCCGCGAAGCTGCCGCTTTATTTGAAGCGCGGCGGCGACGCGTGGCGCACGTTGATTCCGCGTGAGACGCAGATGTACCTGCAGATCTACAAATCCTTCGAGAGCCTCGTGCCGCTGAAGGCGCGCTACAATCCCGTTACTAAGTAACAGCCTCGCGATAGGAGGGGTCGGCATATTGGAGCTTGTAGAGTTTCCAATAGAGGCCCCGCTCCGCCAACAGTTCCTGGTGCGTTCCCTGCTCGCGAATCTCGCCGTGGTGCAACACGATGATGCGATCCGCGTTCTGAACCGTCGACAAACGATGCGCGACGACGATTGACGTGCGGTCGCGCATTACGCGTTCGATCGCCGCCTGAATCAGTTGCTCCGTCTCGGTGTCGATCGAGCTCGTCGCTTCGTCGAGAATCAACAACGCCGGGTCAAAGGCGAGAGCACGGGCAAATGAAATGAGTTGCTTCTGGCCCACCGACAGCCCCGCGCCACGCTCACGCACTTCCGCTTTGTAGTTGTCTTTCAGACGACTAATGAAGCTATCCGCGTGAACTTCACGCGCCGCCCAACGCACGCGCTCTTCACTAATGTCTTCACGCCCGAGACGGATGTTGCCTTCGATCGTGCCGCTGAACAGAAACACTTCCTGCAGCACCACGGCGAAGTTTTCACGCAAAGCTTTCAAGTCCCACTCGCGCAGATCGACGCCGTCGAGCAGGATGCGGCCACGTTGAATGTCGTAGAAACGCATCAACAGGTTCGTGATCGTCGTCTTGCCCGAACCTGTGTGACCCACGAGCGCGATCGACTGTCCCGGCTCGACCGTGAACGACACGTCTTTCAAAACATAGTCTTCGTCCTTGTAAGCGAACCACACGTTCTGAAACTCGATGCGGCCGCGCGCGCGTTCGGCTTTCACAGGCTCCGCCGGCGAGAGAATCGCGATCGGCAAGTCGAGCGTCCTGAAAATGCGATGCGACGCCACGACCGCGGCTTGCAGCACGTTGTACTTGTCCGAGATGTCGCGGATCGGCTGAAACAACTGTTGCGAATACTGAATAAACGCGACGAGCGCGCCCAGCGACAGCACGCCGTGCATCACGCGATAACCGCCGTACCAGATGATCAGCGCGACGCCGATCGCGCCGATCAGATCGACGAGCGGAAAGAACACCGCGTAATAAAAGATCGTGTCGATGTTTGCACGCCGATACTCGTCGTTGATGCCCTCGAAAGTGTTGACCGACTTCGCTTCGGCGTTGAAGATTTGGACGGTTTGCGCGCCCGCGAAGTGCTCCTGCAGAAACGCGTTGATGCGCGCGATGCGCGTGCGCACGAGGTCGTAACCACGCCGCGCGCCGCGCCGAAACCACGTCGTCGCGCCGAAGAGCAGCGGCACCGTCAACAAAGTGATCAACGTCAACCGCACGTCCATCCACATCATCACGGAGATGATCGCGACGATCATCACGAGATCGCCGAGCAGGTCAGTCACACCGGCGGTGAAGAGCTCGTTGAGCGCATCGACGTCGCTCGTGAGCCGCGTCATGATGCGGCCGACGGGATTGCGATCGTAATAAGCGATCTCCTGATGTTGCAGCTTGTCGTAAAGCTCCTTGCGCATGTCGAACATGACGTACTGTCCGATGCTGTTGAGCAGGATCGCCTGGAAATAAGAAAAGACGAGTCGCAGCAGTTGCGTGGCGAAGTACAACGCGACGAGTAAGCCCAGGCCTTCGAGTCGTTTCGGAAGGATGTGCCAATCGATCGCGTACTGCGTGAACTTGGGCTGAAGTATGCCGAGCAGGTTGAGCGCGAGCGTCAGCAGGAGCGCCGGAATCAGCAGACGCACGTACGGCTTGAGATAGCGCAAGAGCCGCCGCGCGACCTGAAAGTCGTAAGTCTTGCCGATCGCTTCTTCTTCGTGAAACTGTGTTACTGCCGTCGCCATTTAAATAAATTAAGTTGCCGCCAGTTCTTCCTCGAGCAGTTGCCGTTCATACAAGTCAGCGTATTCGCCTTCCAACGCGAGCAGCTCGTCGTGAGTTCCCTGCTCCACGATCCGTCCTTCGTCTAAAACACAGATCAAATCAGCGTCGCGCACGGTCGAGATGCGATGCGACACGATCAAGCTCGTGCGGTCGCGCATCACGCCGCGTAGCTGCGCGAGAATCTTCTCTTCCGTGTACGTGTCGACCGACGACAACGCATCGTCGAGAATCAAAATCTTCGGTGCGCGCAACACTGCGCGCGCGATCGCCGTGCGCTGCTTCTGCCCGCCCGAAAGCGTGATGCCGCGTTCGCCAACGAGCGTGTCGAAACCATTGGGAAAC
Source organism: uncultured Blastocatellia bacterium (assembly GCA_946480785.1). Next base: position 41,367 of record CAMLLD010000026.1, read on the forward strand.
CCCGCGATGTCGTCTGACAATCCCGCGATCTCCGCGGCCCATTCGATGTCCGCCATCTCCGCTTTCTCGACGCCGAACGCGATGTTCCCTTTGAGCGTGTCGCTGAACAAAAACGTTTCCTGCGGCACGTAACCGATGCTCGAGCGCAGTTGCTTCAACGGATATTTCTGAATCGAGATGCCGTCGATGAACACCGTGTTCTCCGGCGCCTCAATCAAACGCGGGATCAGGTTCGCGATCGTCGATTTCCCGCTGCCGGTGCGGCCGACAAAAGCCACCGTGTGGCCCGCGGGAATCTTCAAGTTCACGTCGCGCAGCACCGGTTCGTCGTTCTCGTGGTAACGAAACGTCAGGTTGCTAAACTCGATCTCGCCCTTGATCGGCGGCTGCTCGGTTACGTGGGGCTCGTCGGCGATAGTGGGCTTGATGCGGAGGACCGCGTTGATGCGTTTCAGACTCGCGGTGCCGCGTTGATAAAGATTCACGACGTAGCCCAGCGCAATCAGTGGCCAGATCAAGCGCGTGAGATACAGATTGAACATCGTGAACTCGCCCACCGTGATCTCGCCGCGTATTGCGAGCGGCACGCCGACCCAGATGATCAGCACGTAGCCGACGCCGATCAGAAAAGTCATCAGCGGGCGCATCAGCGCGTCGATGCGCACGAGTCCGAGGTTGCGCTCGGCGTACTCGCGGTTGAGTTCATTGAACGCCGCCATCTCCGCGTCTTCCTGCGCGTACGCGCGCACCACGCGCACGCCCGTGAAGTTTTCCTGCGCGCGCGCCGTGATCTGCGCGAAGAAGTCCTGGATCTTTTCGAAACGCGTGTGGACCTGTTGGCCGAAAAACTTGACCGTCAACGACACCAGCGGCATCGTCAAAAAGAGCAACAGCGTGAGCTTCCAGTTGAGGAAGAACAGGAACGGCAAGACCAGCACGACGACGAACACCGTCTGCAACGTGTACATGATCATCGGTCCCGCGAGCTGGCGCACCGCCGCGAGATCGTTCGTCGCGCGCGCCATCAGGTCGCCGACGCGATGTTCGTGATAGAACGACAGCGGCTGATCGACTAGATGGCCGTAAAACTCCTCGCGCAAGTCGTACTCGACGTTGCGCGACATGCCGATCAGGATGCGGCGTTGCAGGAAGAGAAAGACGCCGCTGACTATGCTCGCAGCGAGGACCTTTCCGGCCGCGATCGTCAGGTTCGTCCAACTGACTTGATGCCAGTTTGCATCGACCGCCCGCCCGACGATGAGCGGAATGAACAGACCAACAACAACGCCGGCCAGAATACAAGCGATCCCGATTATTAGTTGTAATTTATAGCGACGAAAATAACGCGCAAATTTCCTTAAGTCATCCATCCGTCGCTACAGCTTACCAGATGTGACAAGTCAGGCGGTTATGCGGAGGTAGGTGCTGAGGGCGGTGGCGGCGAGTTTCTCGTTTTCGTCGAATAAGTCTGCTGAAACCGTGATCACGCGGCGGCCCGCGCGCACGACGCGCGCCACCGCTTTCGCCGCGCCGTTGCTCACCGGCCGCAGATAATGAATCGTCATGTCGACGGTCACGGTGCGCTCACCTTCGTCGAGTATCGGAATGATCGCAAACGCAAACGCGGAGTCGATCAGCGAAGCCATCACGCCGCCGTGCACGATGCCGTCGTTGCGCATCAACTCGTCACGCACGTGAACCACGAGCGTCGCCGTTCCCTGCCCGACGGATTCGACTTCAATACCGAGCAGCTTCAGAAACGGCACGCCCGCGCGCGCGTGTTCGATGCGCCGCCGTTGTTCGTCCGTCAACTCCGCCGTGTTCATGAACGAAAACTCTCTCCCGGATTCAACGGCTCGACGATCACCGCCGTGCCGTACGCGAGCACTTCCGTAACGCCCTGCGAAAGCTCGGTCGTATCGTAACGCGCGCCGATGACGGCGTTCGCGCCCAACTCGGTCGCGTGTTGGATCATGATGTCAAACGCGTCTTCTCGCGTCTGTTCGCAGAGCTTGGTCCAAACGGTGATATTGCCGCCCACGATCGTTTGCAACGTCGCGCCAAGCGTCGCGAAAACATTGCGCGAACGCACGACGATGCCGCGGACGACGCCGAGGTTCTGCACGACGCGATAGTTCGGCAGGTCGAAGGCAGTCGTGACCATCTGGTGCGAAACGGAATAACGCGGCGGGCTGACGGCGTAAGGAGCGCGTTGGACGGCGTCACTCATGATTTTTTCCTCGGTTTGGGGGACTTCTTAGAACGCTTATAAAGACTGGCGCCAGATGAAACAGCTTTTGTTTTTGGGATGAATAGAAACGTTTGCAGGTCGCAACGGTTGCTCTTATTGAAGACCACGCCTTCCTGTTCCAGCATGCGTTGCTGCTTGTCGTGCGGCAACACGAGGCGGCCGGTCGAGGTCGCGCCCTGCGCGTTGAGCACGCGATGCCACGGCGTGCCGTCAGGCGAAGAGTGCATGCAGAAGCCGACGGTGCGCGGCGTGTAACCGTCGCCGAGCAACTCGGCAATCTGCCCGTAAGTCATCACTCGCCCGCGCGGAATGCGTCGCACGAGAGCGTAAACGCGTTCGCGATACTTTGGGTTTCCCTGCTTCGGCTTTTCAGTGGGTTTCATCGTTTGCCAGGGTTCGCAAGACAGCGCGCGCAGGCGCGCCATCGCCGAGCTGCGTGCGCAAACGCAGCGGCAAGCAGATCAGTTCATACTTCCCCGCCGGAACGTGCGCGAGATTCAGACCTTCAAGAATGATCACTTCGTGAGACAACAACGCGCGATGAACCCCGTTATCCGGCGAATGAAACTGCTCGATCGAGAGATAATCAATGCCGACTAACTTCACGCCTTGTGCGATGAGTCTTTTCGCTGCGGGCAGTTCGAGATATGTGAAGTTAGTTTTGAACTGGTTGTCCCAGAGGGCGGAGTTGCGCGTCTTGAAAAGCACGCGGATCGTTCCCGGCGCGCAGTGCGCCGCGACAAACGCTTCGTCGATCGTTAGCGTGTCGTCCGGAACCTCGATCACGTGGGCTTCACCAATCAACACCTCGAGATCGAGCGACTCAACCTGCTTCGCGCCTTCGATGAAGTGCGCGGGCGCATCGACATGCGTGCCCGTATGCGCGCTAAAACAGAGCGCCGAAACGTTCGCGTCGCCGCCGTTCGCGAGGCTCGACCAGTTGTCGATCTTTATTGCGGGATCGCCCGGCCAGGACGGCAGCTCCGTGCTGATCGGAACGCTGAGGTCGTAAATTGGCACTGGCGAATAGTAATATGGCGTTGGTTAATATACTAGCAGCCACATGATCACACCGTTCAGACTCGCCGCTTCCAGTTACCTGAATTCCGCGCCGCTGATTTGGAGCTTTCTTAAAGGCCCGAAACGCGGGCGCGTCGATTTTGTTGAAGCCGTGCCGTCGCGCTGCGCCGCGCTGCTCGCGCAAGCAGAAGTCGAAGGCGCACTCGTGCCGGTGATTGAGTATCAACGGATCGCGGGCGGCGCGCTCGTCGCAGACGTTTGCGTCGGTTCGCAGAAGGAGGTGCTGAGCGTCGTGCTCGTTTCGAAAGACACCGAGCTCGAACACGTGCGCAGCGTCGCTTTGGACGAGTCGTCACGAACTTCCGCCACGCTAGTTAAAATTATCTTTCGCGAGTTTTTGGACCACGAGCCGGCGTGGACAGTGCGCACACCGAACCTGGAAGAGATGCTCGAACGTAACGACGCCGCGCTGATTATCGGCGATCCGGGAATGACGTTTCCGCGCGCCGGACTGAAGGTTTGGGACATGGCGAGCTTGTGGCGCAAGTACACCGGACTCGGGTTCGTGTTTGCGATGTGGATGGTGCGCGATGAAGCACTCGAGCGAGCGCGAACAGTTGATTTCGCGGGCGCGCGTGACGAAGGCGTCGCTCACGTTGAAGACATCGTCGCCGAGTATCAAAACAAGATCCCGCTGCCGGTGAGCGAGTTGCGAAAGTACCTGACCGAGAACATCGTGTTTCACGTAGACGAGTCGATGCAGCGTGGGCTACAGCTCTATTACGAGCTCGCTTTCAAACACAAACTTATCGACTCGGTGAAACCGCTGCGGTTTGTTTAGCGTTTTTGGTAAGCTACAAGAGAATGACACAGGCACTACAGATACAGCAGATTTTGGACCGAGTGCTCGACGGCGAGCGGATGACTTCAGACGAATGCCGCACGCTGCTCGAGTCGCACGAGATCGCTCGCCTCGGTGTCGCCGCCGATGAGATCCGCGCGCGCCGCCATCCCGACAACGTCGTCACCTACATCATCGATCGCAACATCAACTACACAAACGTCTGCAACGTGGTCTGCACGTTCTGCGCGTTCTATCGCCGGCCCGGCGCGCCCGACACTTACGTGCGCACCTTCGACGAGATCTGCGAAAAGATCGACGAGACGATCGCGCTCGGCGGCACCGGGGTGTTGATGCAGGGCGGACTGCATCCCGATTTCGGCATCGAGTGGTACGAAGACCTGTTGCGCAACCTGCGCGCGAAGTATCCCGGCTTTCAGTTGCACTGCTTTTCGCCGCCCGAGATTCACAACCTGCACCTGATCTCGAAACTCGATTACGAAACGATCATGGCGCGTTTGAAAGCGGCGGGACTCTACAGTCTTCCCGGCGGCGGCGCGGAAATTCTCGACGACGAAGTGCGCAAGCGCGTGGCGACGAAGTGTACGACTGACGAGTGGCTCGCGGTGATGCGTGCGGTTCATCGCGTTGGACTGCGCTCCACCGCGACCATGATGTTCGGCATCGGTGATACCATCGAGCATCGCGTGCGCCACTTGCAACGCATTCGCGATCTACAGGACGAGACCGGCGGCTTCACCGCCTTCATTCCCTGGACTTTTCAACGCGAGAACACGGCGCTCGGCCGCAAGATTAAAGACGAGCCGACGGGTGTGGATTATCTGAAGATGCTGGCGGTGTCGCGGCTGTTCCTCGACAACATCGAAAACTTTCAGTCGTCGTGGCTGACGCAGGGCTTGCGTCTCGGGCAGGTCGCGTTGCGCTTCGGCGCGAACGACATGGGCTCGATCATGATCGAAGAGAACGTCGTGTCTGCCGCCGGCGCGAACAATCGCGCCGACGAGAAGATGCTGCGTTACCTGATCAGCGAAGCCGGCTTCATCCCCCAGCAGCGCGACATCCTCTACGAACACGTCAACCGGCCACAGACATCCACGGACAAACACGGATCTGACCAGACCGATTTTGCTCTGTCCGTGTAGGTCCGTTAAATCCGTGGCCTAAACCAACGCGAAGTCAAACTGTTCCTGGTGAATGGTCGGATCGCTGGTGATGTCGATTGGACCAAGATAGTCCTCGATCTCCGTCATCACGTCGCGCTCGGTTGTGCGCAGCGCTTTCGCCACGTCCGGATTGATCCGCAACGTCACCTGCTTGTTCTCGGCGTCGCCGTTCACTTCTTTCGCGAGGCGCCGCGCGTCTTCGAGCAGCTCGTAACAGATCGTCTGCGGCGACTTCACGAGGCCCGCGCCGGTGCAGTACGGACACGGCGAACAGAGCGTGCGCTCCAGCGACTGCTTCACGCGCTTGCGCGTCATGATCACGAGGCCGAAGTCGTTGAACGAAAGCACCTTCGTCGGCGACTTGTCGTTGCGCAGCGCGTCCTGCAACGCTGTCATCACTTTCTGCCGGTTGCGGCGCTCTTCCATGTCGATCAGGTCGAGCACGATGATGCCACCGAGGTCGCGCAGGCGAATCTGCCGGACGATCTCGTCCACGGCTTCGAGGTTCGTGCGCGTGATCGTGTCTTCGAGACGGCCACTGCCGCGCCCGACAAACTTGCCGGTGTTGACGTCGATCGCCACGAGCGCTTCGGTCTGGTTGATGACGAGATAACCACCTGACTTCAACCACACGCGCGGCTTGATCGCTTTATCGATCTCCGTTTGCACGCCGTAGGCTTCGAGAATCGGCTGGTCCTTCGTGTAGAGCTTCACGCGCCGCACCAGCCGCGGCTGAATGCGATTAACAAACTCGACGATCGCCTGGTACTCCTCTTCCGAGTCGACGCGAATCGATTCGAAGTCGTCCGACAACTGATCGCGCAGCAAACGCTGCACGAGATCGAGATCGCGATGGACCAGCGACGGCGCTTTCGCTTTCTCTGCCCCCGCACGAATATCGAGCCACGTACGAACGAGATAACGCACGTCCTCGCGCAAGTCTTTCTCAGTGATCCCAACGCCCGCCGTGCGCACGATAAAGCCACCGGACGGAATGTCTTCTTCGGCACGGATCGTCTGAATCAACTTGCGCAACCGATGACGCTCAGTATCCGACTCGATCTTGCGCGACACACCGACGTGTTCGACCGTCGGCATGTAAACCAGAAACCGGCCCGGCAGCGCGATGTGCGACGTGATGCGCGCGCCTTTCTTGGCGATCGGCTCTTTCGCGATCTGGACCAGGATCTCCTGGCCTTCGCTTAACAGGTCAGTGATCGCGGGCTGATGGCGTTCGCGACGCTGGCCACGATAACCGCGCTGCTCGCGACGCTGATCCCGATCGCGATCGCGTCCGCGTGGTCGTGGTGAATGCGACTCGGCCGGCGGCGCGGGCGGCGCAGCGACCTCGACCTCCTCTGCTTCGACAAACTGTGTCTGCTCGACCTCGTCGTCGAGTCCGTCCGACGAAATCGCGCTCTCCTGTTCGGCCGGCCCGCTCGAACCCGGCTTGTTCTTGCTCGAGCGACGACGGCGGCGCCCGCCGCGGCGCGTCGCAAATTCACCGCGCGACTGTGTCTCCATCATGCTCGCTTCTGAATCAGCGTAAGGCTCACCACCCTCGGCTTCGTTCGCGCTCGCAGCGGCTCGTTTCTTCGAAGACTTTTTGGTCGACGCTTTCTTTTTGGCAGCAGTCTTGGTTGCTGCTTTGGCCGGGCGCTTCTTCGTCGCTGCTGCTTTACGCGAACGTTTGGTCGTCGTTTCCGCAACCGGTTCGGCCGCCGCTTCTTCTTCGTCGTCACTCACGCGCTGAAACGCAAAACTCTGCGGTGTGTCATCGCTGACGTCGTCAACGAAACTCGAAACGTGCGCTTCGAGCGGACGCCGTTCGGTGCGCATCGGCTCGACGTCAACATCAGCGTCATCGTCGATGCGTTCGAACGTATCTCCACCGAAGCCGCTCGGCAGTAACGAACCGACTTCCGCAGTGCGAAAGTCGTCTTCCATGTTGAACTCGACCGCGTGAATCTGATCGAAGATGCGTTCCTGCAGTCGCGCATCCTTGAACATCTCGCCGTTTGCGGCGGTCTCCTCTTCGTCGACGATGCGCTCGATCGAAGGATCGCCGGCGACGAAAGGTGTATCAGGCACTTCGAAATCCGGCTCCTCTGCCGGCATCGACGCAGCGCTCGGCGTCTCGTCGCGTTCCCATCGCCCACGACGCCGACCACGGCGCCCGCGACGCTTTCCTGACTCACCACCGTCGGCACTTTCAGCGGGCGCGGTTTCTTCATGCCGCAACGGCTCGACGCGCTCCTGCGTGGCCTCGATGCGCTGCTCGCGTTCGACGCGATTGAGGGCGATTTCTTCGGCCGCGGCGTGTTCCGCGTCGGGCGTGCCCTTTTTGGACTTGTCGATGACGATTCTTTCAAACTCTTCCTCTTCATCGAAGAAGTCGGAAACGTAGAGGAACGCGTCGCGTTCGAGGCCGATGTCGACGAAAGCCGACTGCATTCCGGGCAGGACGCGCATCACGCGGCCCTTGTAGATGTTTCCGACGATTCCCTGGTGTTGTTCACCACGTTCGATGTAGAACTCTGCGACCTTATCGTCTTCAATGATCGCAATCTTCTTCTCGCGTCCGTTGACGCTAACGATTAGTTGTTTAGACATTTCTTACCTTTTCTGAGATTGGTCAGCGCGCCGCGAAACCGGGGTAGAGACCAGTTTCCGCGGGGCTGAATGCGGATGGATTGGGCGTGGTGCGCCGCATGGGGCGCAACTCGGGTCGCGCTCGGATCACAAACGTCCGGGACGCGACAACAATTTCTTTCTCTCAACAGAAAACCTGACTAGCCGCTTGGCGGGCCGGAGATACTGTTACAGGGAGCGCATGCTAAACGAGAATCAGTACCTCGGAGCTTGTGCTCTGAACCTGGTCAGCCGCGGAGTATACCCCAAATCCCTCAATATTCCCTAATTGCTTTGGAGTGCGCCGACTCGTCGGCGCTTTGGCTAAAGCGGTGACAAGTCCCCGCACTCCAAGGCCTAATGTTCCTTCCCGCCTTCGTAACGCGAGAAGGGTGTGTACTTCGGCAACGACTCGACAATGTAGTCAAAACCGAGCCATAAACTCCAACTGTGATGATAGAACGCGACCGGAACGATCAGCGCCAGGATGAATAGCACCACCAGCACGCTCTCGTAATTCGCGCCTAAAATCAGCAAACAAAAGAAGCAGACCAGCAGGATTGCGAACTCGGTCGTCACCACGTTCGCGAGAATTGCCCCCACAAAAAACCCGTCCTCGCGTTTGAACAGCGCCATGCAGGTGGGGCAGTGATGGCGGATGCGAAACGGGTGCGAGAAAATCTTCGACTCACCACACACGGGACACAACAGCCGCAAACAACGACGTAGTACCTGCTTGATCTGTTGGAAATCTTTTTTCACTACCCGCCGCCATATTACCCCGCGAACGGGCAAACAAACCAGCGGCAACAAAAACCGCCAATAAAAGTTTCTTGACACTCCGCGGCGGGTTTGGGTAACAAAGGGCCGACACCGTAACGACTCAACTCCCTGACCCAAAGGATGCTTCGAATATGTCCTGGAACAGAATCGTACTGCCAATGGAGGACGACCCCAACCCCGAAACCATCGAGATCGGAAATATGGGCTGGGAAGTCTATCGACGGGAAAATGAGCCGGCGGGCTTTGCGATGTTTCACGTCACGTTTGCCGACGAGACGGGCCGGAAGTATGAGCGTATCGTCTATCTTTCACCGGTAGCTTCGGAGCTGTGCCGGAACATCGCCGAGAAGTATTCGCTCGAGCCGTGCAAAACGCCCGCGCGTGACGAGTCGAACATCATGTTTGTGTTCGGCGATCCGCGGATGATGGGACAACTCCGCGACTCCGTGGACACCGACGCTCTCGTCGTGACTTAAAACATCACATCTTCACATAACGATCGAACCACGCCAGCGTGCGCTCGAGCGCGTCCACGCGATGACGCGGCTCGCGCAGGCCGTGGCCTTCACGCGGATAACGCACCAGCACCGTGTCCACACCGCGACGCTTCAACGCCATGTACATCTCTTCCGCCTGCGTGATGTGCACGTCGTTATCATTCTCACCGTGAATAAACAGCGTCGGCGTCTGCACCTGCCGCACGTAACGCAACGGCGACCATTGCCACAGCAAATCAAAGTTGTCCCACGGAAACCCGCCGAACTCCGCGTGAATTAGATCCTGATAAAGCGACGTCGCGTAGAAACTGATCAGATTACTCACACTCGCCGACGCCACCGCCGCACGAAAACGCGGCGTCTGCGTAATGATCCAGTTCGTCATGAACCCGCCGTAACTGCCGCCCGTCACCGCCAGCCGGTCGCTGTCGATCCACGAGTTTTTCTTTAACACTTCATCAACACCGAGCATCAGGTCGCGATAATCACCGCCGCCCCACTCGTTCACTGTGCCGTCAGAAAACTTCTGCCCGTAGCCGCTCGAGCCGCGCGGATTCAGATAGAGCACGCCGTAACCACGCGCCGCGTAAGCTTGAAAGCTCGCATTGAACGACCAGCCATACATGCCGTGCGGACCACCGTGAACGCTCAGGATCAACGGACACTTGTGATCGTTCGAGCACGCGGGCGGCTTCATCAACCAGCCCTGGATCTGCGTGCCGTCGAAACTCGCGAAGTTGATCTCTTCAGGCGGCACGAGCCGCACGGAACGAACAAACGAATCGTTGTGCGCGCTCAAACGCCGCATCGGCACGAGGCCGCCGATACCGATCCACACTTCCGCCGGGCGCAAAGCGCTGCCCAACGTAAGCGCCATCGGAAACGCGACTTCCGCGCCGCCGGTGCGCGTCACCGTCTGCGAGCGTTGCGCAAAACTGAAGCTCGTAATCTGAAACGGTTGGGCCAGGGCCAGCGGCGAGCCGGACTCGGTGCGAAACTTCGATTCGCCGAGATCGAAGCCGCCCGCGAGTTGATCCTCAAGCGTGTAAAGTGAAAAGCGATTGACGCGCCCGCTGCTGACGGACGTCTTGAAGATCGTCGTGTAGCCGCGATCGCCCGCGAGATAAAAGATCGAGTTGCCGTCCGGCGACCACTGCGGATCGCGCACGCGCCTATCTTGATCCGTCACGACTTCACGACCGCCGCCGCCCGCGGCGTTGATGACCCAGAGATGCGCGTCTTCAGCGACGCTGTCGATCGTCGTCACGTCACGGCGCGTCGCGGTGTAAGCGATCATTTTGCCATCGGGCGACCACGTCGGATCGTATTCACAGCCCTTCGTTTGGGTGATCTGGCGCGTCTGACCGCTGAAGTCGACAGCGAATATGTCGGAGTTGTTGTTCGCGTCCGGGTCGGATTCGTGGTTTGAAAGAAACGCGATCTCGTCGCCACGCGGACTGAAACTGACGGCGTGATCGTAGAACGGGCCGGAAGTCAGTTGCTGCGGATATGGGCGCTCGACGTCGACGAGCCAGATGTGCGTGCGTTGATTGTCGGAGAGCGACGTGCGCGATTTGTACTGGATGCGATCGATGACGCGCGGATCGTTGGGCTTTGAATCCGTGTCGGCCTTCGCCGAGATATAAGCGATGCGGCGCGAGTCGGGAGACCATGCGAACGGCTCGCCCGCGTAAGTGATGAAGAAGTTAGTCGACTGAATCGGCGCGATGAAGCGCGGCGCTTCGGGCTTGTCGAGCTTCACGACCCAGAGCCCGTCCTGCTCTTCTTTTTGCGAGAGAAAGGCGATTGACGAACCGTCGGGCGACCAGCGTGGTGTTGATGCGTTCCAACCTGAAGGAAGCAGCGGGCGCGAGATCGAGCGCGTGTCGGGCCAGTCGACATAAGGCACCGTGCGGCGTTGGAACGGCTGCACCGGCGTGACGACGAATGGTTCCGCTCCCACACGCGCGAGCCAAAGCGTGCTCACGTTCTTGTCTTCGTCGACAGCGGAGACAGTGTAGACGACCCACTGTCCGTTCGGCGCGATCTGCGCGTCGGTGACGTTGGCGATGCGCAGGATGTCGGAGGGGATCATTGTGCGGCGTGGTTGGGCCACCACTTCCCCAACCAAAGACAACACTACAACCGCAGCAGCAAACTTAAACTTGATCATGGCTTCGGTGTGGGCTTCGGCGTGGACTTGTCTTCGATCTTCAAACTGTTGCGCACCGTGTCCCACGCGGGAGTGGACTCCTTGATCTCGCGATCGGGACCGAAGATGGTCAGGATCACGACGCGTTGGCCCAACAGCGCCCAATAGATCTTCGCGGCGCCGGGCTCGCCGAGGTTCGCCGAGACTTTCACGCCGTCGGCTTTCACGCCCGCGATCTCCGAGCTGTCAGCCGACTGCTGTGGTTTCGCGCCCATCGATTCAAACTGCTTCCCGACAGAGGCGACGTAGGGATCGATGAATGCTTTCTTCGCATCGGGAAACTTCTCCGGCGTGATGTGACCCTTGTGAACGAACACGCGGATCTGCACGTCGCTCTTGGGCCGTGCGAGAGTTACTTGTTGCGCGTCGGGATTGCTGTCGTCGTAGACGGTCCAACCGTCGGGATAATCGAATGAGACACCGTTAGCGCTGAAGGTCTTGTTGCTCTGCGCCAGCGCTCCACTTAAAAACAAAACGGCAGCTACTGCCAAAAGTATTTTCATCTCGCCCTCCGCAATTGTTCATTCAACAACTCCCACACCTGCCGCACGTGCGCTTCCGTCGTGCGAATGTTCCCGATCGACAACCGCAGCGTTAGCTTGTTGTTCAGCTTCGTGTGCGACAGCAACGCGCGCCCGCTTGCGTTCACACCGTGCATGATCGCTTCGTTCAGCGCGTCGAGATCTTTCTCGGCAAGGCCTGAACGATGAGCGCGGAAACAAACGAGCGCCAACGGATGCGGCGCCATCAACTCCCAATCCCCAGCACTCTCGGCCCACGACGCAAACAAATTCGCCAAACGCACGTGCTCGCGAATACGCGCCGCCAAACCTTCATGCCCGAAGTAACGAATCACCATCCACAACTTCAGCGCGCGAAAACGTCGCCCGAGCTGAATGCCGTAATCCGATCCGCTGCGCACCTTCTCCTGTTCCGGCGTTTTCAAATACTCCGGCACGAGCGAAAACGCGCGCTTCAACAGATCCATGTGGCGGCAATAAAGCACCGACAGATCGAACGGCGTGAACAACCACTTGTGCGGATTCGTCACGAGCGAGTCAGCGCGTTCGCAACCCGCGAGTATCGACCTGAACTCGGGCACGATCGCCGCCGAACCCGCGTACGCCGCATCGACATGCAACCACAGCGCGTGCGCTTCGCAAATGGGCACGATCTCCGGCACCGGATCGATGCTGGAAGTCGAAGTTGTTCCCACTGTCGCAACGACGCAGAACGGCAGATGACCGGCACGTTTGTCTTCTTCGATCGCCGCTGCGAGTGCGCGCGGGTCCATGCGAAACTCCGCATCGGTCGGAATCTTGCGCAAAGCACGCTGCCCGAGACCAAGCGTGATCACGCCCTTCTCGATCGACGAATGCGCCTGCTCGGAAACGTATATCCGCAGCAGCGGCAGATCGGCCCGGCCGGACATGCCGTCTTCACGAACGCGTTGTTCGACACCTTCACGCGCGGCGGCAATCGCGTGCATGCTCGAAACCGAGGCCGTGTCGTAGATGATTCCGCTCAGGCCGGGGTCGAGTCCCATCATCTGCCGCAGCCAGTCGAGCGTTACTTCTTCGAGTTCGGTCGAAGCGGGCGACGTGCGCCAGAGCATCGCTTTGTTATCGAAAGCGGCCGTCAGCAGTTCGCCCAAGATGCCCGGCCCGGAAGTCGAAGTCGCGAAATAAGCGAAGAATGAAGGATGGCTCCAGTGCGTCAACGCCGGCACGATGAGTCGATCGAGGTCCGAAACGATCTGCTCCATCGGCTCGCCATCTTCCGGCGGCGCTTCAGGCAACTGCGCCTTCAAGTCGCCCGGCTCGATCGCAGCAAGCACAGGTAAATCGTCGATATGCTCGAAATAGTCGGCGATCCAGTCTATAAGTTGATGGCCGAAGCGGCGAAAGTCCGCCCCGCTCATATCCAGGTTGTTGTTCACGGCGCCCTATCTTAACTCTAATTTTGACTAAGAAGGGGCTGAAAGCTATTATTCACGGCGATTAGACCCGCATCAGAAAACTTCTAGCCCGCGAGGAACTATATGAAACGCATTTTGGTAGCTGTAATCGTTTCGTTGAGTCTGTTGAGCGCCTGCAATAATTCGGGCGGCGACAACAAAGTGCGCGTCGGCGTCTTCATGTCGCTTACCGGCACGACCGCAAACTTCGGTATCTCGTCAGTTAACGGCATAAAGATGGCCGCTGACGAGGTCAACAATGCCGGCGGCATCAACGGCAAGCAGATCGAGTTGCTGGTCCAGGACGATCGTTCCGACGCGTCCGAGGCCGCGACGATCGTGACGAAGTTTGTGACGCAGGACCAGGTACACGCGGTCCTCGGCGAAGTGGCGAGCTCGCGTTCGATCGCTGCCGCGCCCATCGCCCAGAATGCGCACGTGCCGATGCTCACGCCGTCATCGACGAACCCCGAAGTTACCAAGAAGGGCGACTACATCTTCCGCAGTTGCTTCATCGATCCGGTGCAGGGCGCCGCGATCGCGCAGTTTGCGGCGAAGTCGCTGGGCGCGAAGACCGCGGCGATCATGGTTGACCGCAAGAACGATTACTCGACCGGGCTGGAAAAAGTAATCAACGAAACGTTTACCAAGATGGGCGGCAAGATCGTCGCCGTGCAGTCGTATCAGGAAGGCGATCAGGATTTCAACGCGCAGTTGACTTCGCTCAAGGGCGCGAATCCCGAGGTGATTTTTGTTCCGGGTTATTACAACGACGTCGGTTTGATCGCGAAGCAGGCGCGCGACAAAGGCATCACGGTGCCGCTAATCGGCGGCGATGGTTGGGACTCGACTCAGCTTTACGCCATCGGCGGCTCGGCTTTGAACGGCTCTTATTTCACCAACCACTACTCGCCTTACGATACCGATCCGAAAGTGCAGAAGTTTGTTAACGACTACAAGTCGCGTTACGGCAGCTTGCCCGACGCGCTCGCCGCGACCGCTTACGACGCCGCGCACATCATGTTCGACGCCATCAAGCGTTCGAAGTCGCTCAATGGACCAGACATTCGCGACGCACTCGCCGCGACCAAAGACTATCCCGGCGTGACCGGCACAGTAACCTTCAATCAGAATCGCGACGCCGTGAAGCCGATCGTGATGATCGAGATCAAGGACGGCGGCGTGTATGCCGTGAAGGAACACGTCAATGTCGAAGGCGCAGCGCCCACTTCGACCGCCAACAACGCGCCGGGAGCACCAGCGGCGACTGTGCCGGCCAAGACCGCGACCCAGTGATCGCTATCAGCACTTCTACCAAAGCGGCGCTCGCAGGGCGGCACACTCCAAAGGTCGAGGTTGGCAAATCACCAGCCGGCGAATCACACGTATGAGTACGTTTGTCCAACAATTAATCAACGGTATCTCGCTGGGCGCAATTTATTCGCTGATTGCGCTCGGGTACACGATGGTGTACGGGGTACTGAAGCTAATTAACTTTGCCCATGGCGACGTCTACATGGTGGGCGCGTTCATGGGCTTTTATCTGGCAAACGGTCTTGGCGTGCGCGGCGCGCAGGCGCTTGGCCTCGGCGCCGACAGTGTGGTTGCGCGCGGCCTGCTCGGCGGCGGCGTGGTGCAGCCTTCGCTCATCACCGCGCTCGTCGTGATGTTGCTCGCAATGGCCATCTGCGCCGCGATCGGCGTGCTGATCGAGCGGCTTGCTTATCGGCCGGTGCGGAAGTATTCACGACTCACCGCGCTGATCACCGCGATCGGTGTTTCGTTGTTACTCGAAAACGGCGGCCAGGTCGTGTTCGGCGCGGAACCGAAGTTCTTCCCTGAACTCTTCACCAAGCGCAACATCAATCTTTTCGAAGGCGCGAGCATCAACAGCGCCGACGTCGTCGTGCTCGTGATCGCGCTCGTGTTGATGATTGCGTTGCAATTGATCGTTTATCGCACGAAGACCGGACGCGCGATGCGCGCGGTCTCGTTCAACCTGCAATCGGCGAAGCTGATGGGCATCAACGCCGACCGCATCATAGCTTTCACGTTTGCCCTCGGCTCGGCACTCGCGGCCGCCGCGGGAGTGCTGGTCGCGATTCGCATCCCGCGCATCGATCCGTTGATGGGAATCATTGTCGGCCTCAAGGCGTTCATCGCCGCGGTGCTCGGCGGCATCGGCAACATTCCCGGCGCGATGCTCGGCGGCCTGCTGATCGGCATCACTGAAACGATGGTGGTCGGTTACCTGTCGCCGACCTACAAGGACGCGGTTGCTTTCGCCATACTCATCTTGATATTGCTGTTTCGGCCTTCCGGACTGCTCGGTACGGTCGCGCAGGAGAAAGTTTAAGGACGACGAAGAAGAGTGCCCCGGTTACTGCGTAATCTCATCATCGCCCTGATCGTCATTGCCGTCCTCATCGGACTCGATTTCGTCTTTCAGGGACGGACGCTCAACCCCTACTTCGTGCGTATCCTGATGCTCTGCGGCATCGCGATCACGCTCGCAGTTTCACTCAACCTGATCAACGGCTTCACCGGACAGTTCTCGATCGGACACGCCGGCTTCATGGCTATCGGCGCGTACTCGTCGGCGTATTTTTCTGTGAACTACGGTATGAACCTCGCGAACGCGCTCGGTGGCGGCAAGCTCGGCTGGGTCGTCGCGCTCACGCTCGCCACGTTGATCGGCGCGTTCTTCGCCGGTCTGGCGGGACTCGCCGTCGGCATTCCGAGTTTACGTCTGCGCGGTGACTATCTCGCGATCGTCACGCTCGGCTTCGGCCAGATCATTGTCGTCTTTCTCAACAACATCGACGCGATCGGCGGCGCGCGTGGTTACTCCGGCATTCCCATCGTCAAGAGTTTCTTTTGGATTTTTCTGATCGCGGTCCTGACGGTCGTGATCGTCTTCAACATCGTCAACTCCGCCTTTGGCCGCGCGTTGATCTCGATTCGCGACGACGAACTTGCCGCCGAGGCGATGGGCGTGAACACGACGCGCTACAAAGTGATTGCGTTTGTGATCTCGTCGGCAATGGCAGGCGCGGGCGGCGTGCTGCTGGCCCACTTCGATGGTTATCTGAATCCGAAGTCGTTTGAGTTTCTCAAGTCGTTCGAGATCCTGATCATGATCATTCTCGGCGGCCTCGGATCGATCGTCGGTTCGATACTGGGCGCGATCCTGTTGACTGTTTTGCCGGAAGCGCTGCGTGGGTTTGCCGAGTATCGCATGGTGATCTACTCGCTGCTACTGATCATTCTCATGATCGTGCGGCCGCAGGGTTTGCTCGGATCGGCGGCGCCGCTCAAAGCGTGGCGCAAGCGCGCGAAGCGACTCGCGGAATCAGCGGGTGGTGGTCCAACCGCGGCGCCGACCAATCCGGCCACCGTAGCGACTCAGCCTGAGCGACCAGTGCCCGGAGGTGAGAATCTCAAATGAGCACTAACACAAACGGGCAGAGCGTCGTACTGGAAACACAAAAAGCGACGATTCGTTTCGGCGGCCTTACTGCCGTCAACGAACTCGACATGAGCGTCAAGCAGGGCGAGATCTACGGTCTCATCGGTCCAAACGGCGCCGGCAAGACAACGATCTTCAACCTGCTCACGGGCGTTTACGAGCCGACGTCCGGCGAGATCCATTTCGACGGCCGGCGTATCGACGGCCTGCGTCCTTACCAGATCGCGAGTCGCGGCATCTCGCGCACGTTTCAAAACATCCGGCTGTTTCCGAGTATGACGGTGCTCGAAAACGTCATGACGGCGTGTCACATTCACGTGGGCCAGAACTTGCTCGACGCCGTCCTGCGCACGCCGCGCTACCTGAACGACGAAAAGAAACACGAGGAATACTGTTTCGAGTTGCTGGAGATTTTCGACCTCGCGCGCGTCAGTGAAGAAGGCGGTACGAGTTTGCCTTACGGTTCACAACGACGGCTCGAGATCGTGCGCGCGCTCGCGACGCGTCCGAAGTTGTTGCTGCTCGACGAGCCCGCTGCGGGCATGAATCCGTCCGAGCAGGAAGATCTGATGCACCTGATCAAACAGATCCGCGACCGGTTTGGACTGACGATTCTACTCGTCGAACACAACATGAAGGTCGTGATGGGCGTCTGCGAGCGCATCCAGGTGGTCGACTACGGAAAATGCATCGCGCTCGGCCTGCCGCAGGACATCAAGAACGATCCCAAAGTGATCGAAGCGTACTTAGGCGATTAAATGCTGACTCTCGAAGACGTCTCAGTGAACTACGGCGCGATCGAAGCGCTGACCGGTATTTCGCTCCGCGTCAACCAGGGTGAGGTCGTCACGCTCATCGGTGCGAACGGCGCCGGTAAAACCACCACCCTGCGCACTATCACCGGACTGCTCGAGCCACGCGCCGGCAAGATCACTTTCGAAGGCGAAGACATCGGCGGCAAAGCGACTCACAAACTCGTCGCGCGCGGCATCTCGATGTCGCCCGAAGGCCGCGGCGTGTTTGCCAATCTCACGGTGCGCGAGAACCTGCAAATGGGCGCGTACCTGATCCGAAACAAAGCGCAGGTCGCTGCCGACATGGACCGCGCGTTCAAGATGTTTCCGCGTCTCAAAGAACGCGAGTCGCAGAAAGCCGGCACGCTTTCCGGCGGCGAACAACAAATGCTCGCGATGGGCCGCGCGTTGATGTCGAATCCGCGCCTGCTGCTACTCGACGAGCCTTCGCTTGGACTCGCGCCGCTCGTCGTGCACACAATTTTTGAAGCGATCGATGAAATCAAGTCAAAGGGAACCACGATCCTGCTGGTCGAACAGAACGCGCACGCTGCTTTGGGCCACTCCGATCGCGCATACGTGCTGGAGACCGGACGAATCGTGATGGAAGGTCCGTCGAAGGACCTCGCGAGCGATCCCAGAATTAAAGAAGCGTATCTCGGTGAGTAATTCACACCTTAACGACCGCCTCATTCCCAACTCTCCCACGCCACGCTCAACGACTCTTTATCTGCGCAGCCTGCTGTTGCCCGTCGCGATCGTGCTGCTCGCGCTCGCTTTCTCCTGCGCGCGCAAGGTGGACAACAACGCGCCACCGAAACCCGGCACGATCAAGATTGGTTATTTCGGCGATCTGAGCGGGCAGACATTTAACTTCGGCCGTTCCGCCTACAACGGCGTGCTCATGGCCGCGGCGGAGATCAATCAGTACGGCGGCATCAACGGGCGCCAGATCGACGTTGTCATCGAAGACGATAAGGGCAGTCCCGAAGAAGCCGCGCGACTCACGGCGAAACTGATCGATCGCGACAAAGTGGTGGCGATCATTGCGGGCGGCACGTCGGGCAACAGCCTCGCGGCCGCGCCGAAAGCGCAGGCGTCGCACGTACCGCTCATCTCACCGTCGTCGACCGACCCGGCGGTGACGCAGACCGGCGATTACATCTTTCGCACCTGTTTCGTCGATTCGTTTCAGGGCGAGGCGATGGCGAGTTTCGCGGCCAACACGTTGAAGGCGAAGAAGGCGGCGATTCTTTTTGATTTCAACACGCCGTACGGCCGCGGCCTGACGGAGTTTTTTGGCGTCGCGTTTTGGAAGTTGGGCGGCGCTGTCGTGAGCAAGCAGTCGTACGTGCAGGGCGACGCGGATTTCAAAGGACAGTTGAGCACGATCAAGGCGGCGGAGCCGGACGTGATTTACATTCCCGGTTACTACGCCGACGTGGCGCTGATCGCGAAACAGGCGCGGGCGATGGGTATGGACCAGCCGCTACTCGGCGGTGATGGCTGGGACGCGCCGGAGTTGTGGCAGTTGGGCGGCGACGCGCTGAACAATTCTTACATGTCGACGCATTACTCGGTTGACGATCCGTCGCCGGCGATTCAGGCGTTTGTGCAGCAGTACAAGCAGCGTTACCAGAACCTCGTGCCGGATGCGCACGCGGCGCTCGCCTACGATGCGGCGCGTGTGCTGTTTGACGCGTTGCAGCGTTCAGGAACGACTGATAGTACGAAGTTGCGTGACGCGCTGGCGCAGACGAAAGATTTCGGCGGCGTGACCGGCATCATCACGATAGATGGCGATCGGAACGCGATCAAACCGGCAGTTGTTTTGAAACTTCACGACGCGGCTTTCATTTTTCAGGAGCGCATCCAGCCGCAGTCTCTTCCTACTTCTGTAACTGTTTCCGCGCCGACTGCAACTCCTCACTAACCTTCTCGGGCGCAGTGCCGCCGATCTGTGACTTCGATCCTAAGGTTCGTTCCAACGACAACGCCTCGAAAACCTGGGCGTCAATCAACTCTGAAAATCCTTTGAGTTCCGTGAGCGAGAGTCGTTCAATCTCCTTCCCCGCTTCAACCGCACGCATCACGATCTTCCCAACTACTTCATGCGCCTGCCGAAATGGCATCCCTTTACGCACTAAATAATCCGCGAGCTCAGTAGCATTCATATAACCCGTCGACGCCGCAGCCAGCGCGCGCTCTTTGTTAACCCCGACATTGCGCAGCACAGTACCAGTGACCTGCAAACACCCACTCACCGTGTCGACACAGTCAAACACCGCTTCCTTGTCTTCCTGCATGTCTTTGTTGTACGCGAGCGGCAGCCCTTTGAGCACCGTCAACACGCCCAACAGATCGCCAAACACACGCCCCGCTTTCCCCCGCACCAACTCCATCGAATCAGGATTCTTCTTCTGCGGCATCAGACTCGATCCCGTCGCAATCGCATCACCGAGCTCAAAGAACCCAAACTCCGTCGTCGAATAAAGAATGACATCTTCCGCGAGACGCGACAGATGGACCATCACGAGCGCGCAGTCACTGAGAAACTCAACACAGAAATCACGATCGCTCACGGCATCAAGACTGTTCCGCGTCACGCCCTCGAATCCCAACAACGCCGCCAACGCCTCTCGATCGATCGGAAACGAAGTTCCCGCGAGCGCCGCCGAACCGAGCGGCAACACATTCACGCGTCGCCTCGTCTCGGCAAGCCTTTCACGATCGCGTTGCAACATCTCGAAGTAAGCCAGACACCAGTGGGCCAACAGCACCGGCTGCGCGCGTTGCAGATGTGTGTACCCCGGAATCACGACCTCCCGGTTTCCCTCACCAAACTCAACCAGCGCGGTCTGGACCTCGCGTACCAATCCGCTTAGATCGTCGAGCGCCTCACGCAGCCACAACCTGAAATCCGTGGCCACCTGATCGTTACGACTGCGCCCCGTGTGCAGCTTGCGCCCCGTGTCACCGATCAACTCAACCAGACGCGCTTCCACAAACGAATGCACGTCCTCGGCTGACGAACCAGCATCCACGCCCTGCTCGCCTATCTGCTTCAATCCGTGTCTGATCTGACTCGCCTCAGTGCTCGTTACGATTCCCGCGTGCTCCAACGCGCCGCACCACGCGATGCTCGCCTGCACGTCGACCGCAAACAACCGGCGGTCAAAGCGAAACGAGTTGTTGAACTCCGCAAACTGCGGGTCCGATTTTCCCTTGAATCTTCCACCCCACATAAACCTTCGTCCTCAGTTGATCTCCACGCAACCCGCATGATAGTTTATTCATCTATGCAACGATTATGCAAGTTGTATGAATAAACGAGAGCGGCAACAAAAGATATTGAGCCTGATCCAAGCCAAGCCAATCGGCACGCAGGAAGACCTGCGCGCCCTGCTCGAACGCGCGGGCGTCACGGCCACGCAGTCGAGCGTCTCGCGCGATCTCGAAGAGCTCGGCATCGTGAAGCAGCACGGCCATTACACGCTGCCGCGAGCCAACGGCACGTCCGCGCGCGGACTGCTGAGTTTAGACCAGGCCGGCGATAGCCTGGTAATCGCACGCACGCTGCCGGGGCTCGCTTCGGCGGTCGCAGTGGAGATCGATGCGGCCGCGTTGACCGATGTGGTGGGGACGATCGCGGGTGAAGACACGATCTTCATCGCGGTGCGCGACGCGAAGGCGCAAAAGACTACGGTCAAAAAGGTTTGGGAACTGTTTCAATGACGAACTTAAAAAAGATCGTGCTTGCCTACTCGGGCGGCCTCGACACTTCAGTCATGCTGCGCTGGCTGAAGGAGCGCTACCACTGCGAGGTCGTTTGTTTTTGCGCGAACGTGGGCCAGGGCGCGGAGCTGTCGGGTCTCGAAGAGAAAGCGCATGCGACCGGCGCGTCGAAACTCTACGTCGAAGATCTGCGCGAAGAGTTTGTGCGCGATTACGTCTGGACCGCGGTCAAAGCCAACGCGGTTTATGAGGGCGTCTATTTGCTGGGCACTTCGCTCGCGCGTCCCGTAATCGCGAAGAAGCAGATCGAGATCGCGCACGCGGAAGGCGCGGATGCAGTGGCCCACGGCGCGACGGGCAAAGGCAACGACCAGGTGCGGTTCGAGCTCACGTACTACGCGCTGCAACCGGACATCAAGGTCATCGCGCCGTGGCGTGAGTGGGAATTCAAGGGCCGCACGGATCTGATCGCGTATGCGAAGCAGCACGACATTCCGGTCACGGCAACGGCCGAGAAGCCGTATTCGACCGATGCGAACCTGATGCACATCTCCTACGAAGGCGGGATTCTCGAAGACCCGTGGGCCGAGCCGCCCGAGAACATCTTTCAACTCACGCGCTCGCCGGAGAACGCGCGTGGCGAAGCGCAGTACGTCGAGATCTCTTTCGAGAAAGGCGAGCCGGTGGCGATCGATGGCCGCAAACTCGATCCCGTTACGCTGCTGGAGACGTTGAACAAGCTCGGTGGCGAGCACGGCATCGGGCGCGTCGACCTGGTGGAGAATCGCTTCGTCGGTATGAAGTCGCGCGGTGTTTACGAGACGCCGGGCGTGACGATCCTGCACGCCGCGCATCGTGCGCTCGAGTCGATCACGCTCGATAGAGAAGTGATGCACTTGCGCGATTCGCTCTCTGTGAAGTTTGCCGAGAGCATCTACTACGGTTTCTGGTTCGCGCCCGAATTCAAACTGCTGCGCCGGACGATTGAAGAGACGCAGGCGACGGTGACGGGCGACGTGCGTTTGAAGTTGTTTCGCGGTAACGCGATCGTAGTCGGACGCCGTTCGCCACATTCCCTTTACGACGAACGCATTGCCACGTTTGAAGCCGACACTGTTTACAACCAGCGCGACGCCGAGGGCTTCATCAAACTCAACGCGCTGCGGCTGCGGTTAGGAGGTGCACGATGAATGAGATCAATGTTATCGACGTCGACAAGATCGGATCGGCGACGTCGCCGCTCGGTTTGACGAAAACGGTGGCGCTCATTTCGGCTAACGATTCGCCGAAGGCGGGTGACGTGATCGTCGTGCGTGCGCTGACTGACAGCACGACATACAACATGCTCGAGTTGCCGACCGGGCGTCTCGCGAAGATCAATCCCGGCGATCTGTTGCTCGGTGTCTTGGGGCGACGGCGCGCGTTGAAAGGCTTCGTCGGCGACGTTCCGGAAACTGTCGCGAGCGGAGATCGACTGCACCTGCTGAACATGGGCGGCGTGATCGGCCGTTGCACCGGGCATCATTCGAGCCTGAGCGACGCGATCGAGCTGGAAGTAATTGGCCTCGCGTGCGACGAAGACGGAAAGGTGCTGAACATCGCGGACGCGTGTTTGCCGTCGCGCACGCAGCTCGGCGAGACCGCCCCGATCGTGATGATCGCGGGGACGAGCATGAACAGCGGCAAGACGTGCGCGGCGACGGAGTTGATCAAGCAAGCCACGCATGCAGGTCTGCGCGTCGCGGCCGGGAAGCTTTCCGGCGTGGCTTGTTTGCGCGACACGTTGAACATGTCGGACCACGGCGCGATCGCGACCGCGAGTTTTCTCGATTGCGGTTTGCCGTCGACGGTGGACGTCGCGGATCTCGCGCCGACAGCGAAAGCGATTGTCGCGAAGTTGAACGAAGCGAATCCCGATCTGATCGTGATCGAGTTGGGAGATGGGATTCTCGGCGGCTACTCGGTCGATACGATCTTCAGCGATGTCGAACTGCTCGAAGCGACGGCGGCGCTTGTGTTTTGTGCGTCGGATTACGTTGGTGCGTGGGGCGGGATCGAGCTGCTGCGCCGGCGCGGTGTCGAGGTCGATGTGATCTCGGGCTCAGTGACCGACTCGCGCATGGGCGAAGACTACGTGCGGGAGCAGTTCGGCGTGCCTGCCGCAAACGCGCGACGTGAAAGCAGAGCGTTGTTTGATCTGGTGATGGGATCTGTTTCATCTGTGTTGGAAAAAAGCGATGCAGTTAGCACCACGTAAAATCAAAGTAGCGATCCTCGGTGGTTCAGGCTACGGCGGCTCGGAGCTGCTGCGCATTCTGCTCTTCCATCCGAACGTCGAAGTCGTCTTCGTCACGGCGAACGAACACGCGGGGAAGTCTGTCGGCGAAGTGCATCGCAACCTCCACGGTCTAACAGATCTGACTTTCGTCAAACAACCGGAAACGTTTGGCGACGTGGAATGCGCGTTTCTCGCGCTGCCGCACGGCCAGGCGATGTCGATCGTTCCTGACCTGCCGAAGAAGATCAAAGCGATCGATCTCTCGGGCGACTTCCGCCTGCGCGATCAATCCAGCTTCGAGCAGCACTACAAACAATCGCATACGGCGATGGACCAACAAGCCGAGTTTGTTTACGGCCTGACGGAGACGAATCGCGAAGCGATACGCAGCGCGCGTTTGATCGCCAACCCCGGCTGCTTCGCGACCGCGACACTGCTCGGACTCGCGCCACTCGTCGCCAGTGGTCTGCTCAACGGCCGCGTGATCGTCGACGCGAAAACGGGTTCATCAGGTTCGGGCGCAAAGGCTGCGACCAACACGCATCATCCGCAGCGAATGAACTCGTTTTACGCTTACAAGCCGTTCACGCATCAACACGTACCGGAGATCGAACAGGAGCTCCAGCACGTCGGTGACTGGACCAACGAGCTCGTTTTCATGACGCATTCGCTGCCCGTCGCGCGCGGCATCTTCGCGTCGATCTACGCCGAAGCGAAGCGCGAACTCAGCGCGGCTGAACTGCGCGCGATCTTCGCGGACTACTATGCGGATTCATTTTTCGTTCGCCTCGTGGAAGGTTCGCCGGACATCAACTGGGTGAAGACCACGAACTTCTGCGACCTCGGCTTCGCCGCGCGCGGCAAACAGATCGTCGTCTTCTCCGCGCTCGACAATCTCGTGAAGGGCGCGGCCGGACAGGCGGTGCAGAACATGAACCTGATGTTTGGCCTCGAAGAAACGACCGGCCTGAAGTTAGTAGGAACAAATCCATGACCACGGCGCTGCTAAACGAGATAGTCGCGAGCGAAGAACAGTTTCAGCTCGCGACTTACAAGAAGATGCTGATCGCGGCGGAGCGCGGCGAGGGCGTCTGGATCTACACGAGCGACGGCGAGCGCTATCTCGATCTTTACGGCGGCCACGCGGTCGCGGGCACGGGCCATTGTCATCCGCACCTCGTGAAAGCGATTCGCGAGCAAGCGGGGCAGTTGTTGTTCTATTCCAACTTGGTCTACTCGAACGCGCGTGCCCGGGCGGCGGAAAAACTCGTTTCAGTCGCTCCCGCGTCCCTCACGAAAGCTTTTTTCTGCAACTCGGGCACGGAGGCGAACGAGAACGCGATGCGCATGGCGCGCATGGCGACCGGGCGCGAACAGATCATCACGTTTTCCGGCGGCTTCCACGGCCGCACCGCCGACGCGATCAGCGCGACCTTTCTCGGCAAGTATCGCGAGATCGGAAAACCAAACGTGCCGGGCCATTTGCAAGCGGAGTTTGGCGACATCGAGTCGGTGCGCACGCTCGCGGATGAAAGTGTGGCGGCGATCATGCTGGAGCCGATTCAGTCGATGGCGGGTGTGCGCGCGGCTGAGCCGGGTTTTTATCGTGCCTTGCGCGCGTTGTGCGACGAGCGCGGCATCGTGTTGATTTACGACGAAGTGCAGACCGGAGTGGGACGCACGGGCGAGTGGTTCTTCGCCGGCAGCGACGCGGGCGACGGCGTCGTGCCCGATGTCATCTCGTTGGCGAAAGCGCTCGGCAGTGGCGTGCCGGTCGGCGCGTGCCTCGTCAGTGAAGAGATCGCGTCGCATATTAAGGAGAACGATCTCGGCACGACGTTCGGCGGTGGGATGTTGGCGATGGCCGCAGTGACCGCGACGCTGGAAGCGATCGAAGCGGATCGCATGTTGGAAAATGTGAAGCGCGTTGAAGCGTATTTGAGAGAGCGGCTGCGCGAGGTCGAGCAGGTGGTGGCGGTGCACGGGCGGGGTTTTCTGCTCGGGATCGAGTTCGCAGAAAAAGCTGCGCCGATTCATCAGAAGCTGCTCGAACAGAAGATCATCACCGGCACGTCAAGCAATCCGAAGGTGCTGCGGTTGCTGCCGCCGTTGTGTTTGCGAGAGGCCGAGGTTGACTTGTTTGTCGAGGCTTTAAAATGAATTTTTTAACCACTCTCGACAGCGACCTCAATCACCTGATCTCCTCGGCCACACGTTTTAAAGCCGGTGACGACTTATCGAAACCCTTGACGGCAAAATCCGTGGCTTTGGTGTTCTTTAATCCGAGCCTGCGCACGCGCGCGTCGATGCAGGTCGGGATTTACGAACTCGGTGGTAATGCGGTGATGCTCGAACCGGGCGGCACGAGCTGGACGCTTGAACATCGCGACGGCGCGGTGATGGATGGGGATAAGACCGAACACGTCGCGGAGTTTGTGCGCGTGCTCGAACGTTACTGCGTCGCGATCGGTGTGCGTACGTTCGCGGCGTTGAAAAACTGGGAAGAAGAGCGGACCGACCCGGTGCTCAACGCGTTTGCGAAGTATGCGTCCGTGCCGATCATCAATCTCGAATCCGCGATGCATCATCCGTGTCAGGCGGCGGCAGATATGATGACGATTCGTGAAAAACTGGGCGCGGGGCGTAAGCGTGTCGTGCTCACGTGGGCCTGGCATCCGAAGCCGTTGCCGATGGCGGTGCCGAACAGTTTCGCGCTCGCGGCGGCGCAGATGGGCCACGATCTCGTTATCGCGCATCCGCCGGGTTACGAACTCGATGAAAAATTGATCGATACCGCGCGCAGACACAGCCGTGTCGAGATCACGAATGACATCGACGCCGCGTTCGACGGCGCGGAAGTGATCTACGCGAAGAGCTGGGGCGCGAAACAGTTTTACGGCGACGCGGATCGAGATCTTTCGGAACGGGCGCAGTACAGAGACAAGTGGATCGTGAATGAAGACAAAATGAGCCGAACCAATAAAGCGGTTTTCATGCACTGTTTGCCCGTGCGGCGCAACGTGATCGTCACCGACGCCGTGATCGACTCCAAAGCGTCAGTCGTGATCGACGAGGCCGAAAACAGGTTGCACGTCCAAAAGGCCGTACTCGCACAAATCTTATGAGCGCCAGCCACCCATCGATCGACAACCAAACTCGTCTCGACTTGTTGCGCGAGGCGCTGCCGTACATCCAGCGATTCAAGGGCCAGACCTTTGTCGTCAAACTTTCCGGCAAAGTCACCGAGAACCACGATAACCTTACGTCGCTCGCCGAAGAGCTTGCTCTACTTCATCAAGTCGGCATTCGCATTTGCTGCATACACGGCGGCGGCAAACAGCTCAGCGAACTCGCTTCGAAACTCGGCGTCGAGCAGACCATCATCGAGGGCCGTCGCGTCACCGACGACGCCACACTCGAAATGGCGAAGATGATCTTCGCCGGCAAGATCAACACCGACATCCTCGCGGCACTGCGCCAGCGCGGCATCGAAGCCGTTGGCTTGTCGGGCGTTGACGGCAACATCGTGCACGCCGAGAAACGTCCGCCGAAAGAGATTCTCAACCGACAAACAGGCGTCCGCAACACCGTCGACTTCGGTTACGTCGGCGACGTCGTGCAGATCAACTCGCGTCTGCTCACCGTCCTTTTGGACCACGGCTACCTGCCCGTGGTCTCTTCGCTCGGAGCAGACGACGAGGGCAGCGTCTTCAACATCAACGCCGACACGATCGCCGCCGAGATCGCCGTCCGCTTGCAAGCAGAGAAATTGATTTTGCTCAGCGACGTCGACGGCATATACCTCAAGCCTGGCGACGCGCAGACAAAGCTCTCCCGGCTCACGGCCGAGGAGGCCGATCAACTAATCACGAGTGGCGCGGCGACCGGCGGAATGATCCCCAAGCTGCAAAGCATAACCACGCTTTTGCGTCGTGGCGTTCACTCCGCCCACATCATCAGCGGCACGAACCGCAACGCCCTCTTGTCAGAAGTCTTCACTGACAAAGGCACCGGCACGATGATCGTTGCTTAGCTTTTATTTCACCCGATCGGTGACTGCGGCAGAAACCGATCGCGATCGAACGGCGGATCTTCGTGATCGGGAATGTTATCCGCGGGCCAATCACTCGCCCACTGCTGCCGATAATTCTCATCCGCGTAGTATTTCAAGAACGTCTGATTGTCTTCCTCACTGCCGCTGCCCGTGAGATCGATCATGTACGCATAACTCGGATTTTCCGGAAACAGCACCGCTTCCTCGCGTAAACCATCGTGATAGAGATACTCGTAAAGCCCGCGATCCGCGAGGTGGTTCGTATGCAGGAGATAAGCGCCGAGCGACGCCATGCGCTCGACGATCTCCTTCAGTTTGGCGGTGAGTGCGTCGTCGTTGAGTTGGTCCGGCGGCGGCACTTCGAGTCCGGAATTCTCGAGCAGTCGTAGCAAACTGATCGGCTCGGCGTGCTCGTATTCGAGCACGTGACGCAGAAACTCTTCTTCCATGTCGGCCGGCATCGATTCGAGCGACATCGTGCTGCCGCCGAGTTTTTCCACTTCCTGGCGCAGCTTCGCGATACGTTCTTCCTGAGTTGGTTCGTCGGCGAATTGTATAAAGGTCATTCTGAGGCTCCTTAAGAATCGAGAGGTTTAAGGTTTGAGGCGCCTACGGAGTTACAGTGAGGGCCTCCGTCCGATTGTGAGATTCAGACGCGCATTCTACGCATCGTCGCGAAAAAGTAAAGTGGTGGTCCGACTATGGTGATGTAAAAGTCTGTGTGTAAAAAGCAAGAGGGTGTAAGTTGGTTAGTGAC
>CAMLLD010000027.1 GCA_946480785.1 uncultured Blastocatellia bacterium
ATTGTCCATCTTTCAAATCGACTTCGGGAGACCCGGCTTCATAGTTTCTGGGCTACAAGTAGTTAACGCCTACGGCGTTGGTTTTAGCGCCGCGGACTATTTTGCTTTCAACGCGGCGGGCTAGTTTTGGTTTAACGCCGCGGACTATTTTGCTTTTAACGCGGCGGGCTAGTTTTGGTTTTAACGCCGAAGGCGTTCTCCAGTTCGAGCCCAGGGTTGCTTCAACCCTGGGTCATCTGAAAAGACGAAGGCTAACGCTGAAAGCGTTGGCTAAGCCACGCCCTGGAGGCGCTCGACGTCGAGTACGCCGGGGACGCCTTTGATCGATCCGATCACTCGGTCGAGGTGCTTGACGTCGAATACTTCCACGGTCACTTCGATGTGGCCGCGCTCGTCGTTGGCGACCGAGGCGCGCGCGTCGCGAATGCCGGTTTTCATGTCGGAGATCGCGCCCGTGATGCCGGCGATCATGCCGGTGCGGTTTTCGGTTATCGCCAACAATTTCACCGCGTACGCGGTCTTCTCCGGCCGCCCCGCCCATTCGACCTCGACGATGCGCTCGCGATTCACCATCAACTGCGTCACGTTCTTGCAGCGCGTCGTATGCACCGCGACGCCTTTGCCGCGCGTCACGTAACCGATGATGTCTTCGCCGTGCAGCGGATTACAACAACGCGCGCGCGTCACCATCAGGTCGTCGATCCCGCGCACGAGTATCGAGTCGTCACCAAGCCGGATCAGACGTTTGACCGCGCGGACGCCGCTGCGCAGCCGCGATTCCTTCTGCTTGTCGAGTTGTTCGAACTGTTCCGGCCCGAGATACTTCGAGATCACGTTGCGCGGCACGAGCTTGCCGTAACCAATCGCCGCCAGCAGATCGTCGACGCGCCCGTAACCGTAATCACTCGCAACGCGCTTCATGTCCTTGTCCGTGTCGCTGAGCACTTTCTTCGGCGAAAGCTGGAACCGCGCCGCCTCTTTCTCGAAAAGCTTGCGGCCGATCTCGATCGACTCGGTGCGTTGCTGCTCCGCGACCCAGTGGCGCACGCGATTGCGCGCGCGCGAAGTGACGATGAAGTTCAACCAGTCGCGCGACGGATGTGAATTCGTGGTGGTGATGATCTCAACGACGTCGCCGTTCTGAATCTGCGTGCGCAGCGGCACCATGCGGCCGTTGATGCGCGCCCCCGTGCAAGTGTTTCCGACTTCCGAGTGGATCATGTAAGCGAAGTCGACCGGCGTCGCGCCGCGCGGTAACTGAATCACCTTGCCCATCGGCGTGAAGGCGTAGACGTCTTTGGGATAGAGGTCGAGCTTGAGCGAGTCAAGGAAGTCTTTCGAGTCTTTGACCTCCTGCGTCCACTCGACGAGCGAGCGCAACGCGGCCAACGCCTGATCGTCTTCGCGCTGCCCGCGTTTGCCTTCCTTGTATTTCCAGTGTGCCGCGACGCCTTCTTCGGCGATCTGGTGCATCTCTTCGGTGCGAATCTGCACTTCGAACGACTGCAGGTTCGATCCGATCACGGAGGTGTGCAGCGACTGATACAGATTGTCGCGCGGCGTCGCAATCCAATCCTTGATGCGGCCGGGAACGGGTTTCCAGTTGTTATGGACCACGCCGAGCGCGGCGTAACAGTGACGCACTTCGTTGGGCGTGATGATGCGCGCGGCCACGAGATCGTAAACCTGGTCGAGCGTGATCTTCTGCGCGCGCAGTTTCTTCCAGATCGAATAGAGACGTTTGACGCGGCCTTCGACGCGCACGAACGGCACTTCAGCTTCCGTCATCTTCTCTTCAATGCGCGCCGTAACCGCGGTGAGAAACGCTTCGTTTTCCGGACGGCGTTTTTCGAGCTGTTCAGCGAGCTCGCGATAGTCTTCGGGATGCAGATGGCGAAACGCGAGATCCTCGAGCTCGCCGCGCAACTTACCCATTCCGAGTCGATGCGCGATCGGCGCGAAGATCTCCATCGTCTCTTCCGCGATGCGCTTGCGTTTTTCGGTGCTGAGATACTGAAGCGTGCGCATGTTGTGCAGGCGATCGGCCAGTTTCACGAGGACGACGCGAACGTCGTCAACCATCGCCAGCAACATCTTGCGCACGTTTTCCGCCTGTTGCTCTTCACGCGAGATGTTGCTGATCTGCGCGATCTTGGTCAGGCCGTCGACAAGGTGCGTGATCTCTTCGCCGAAGAAGCGGCGAATCGTGTCGAGATCGACGAGCGTGTCTTCAACGACGTCGTGCAGCAGACCCGTGGCGACCGACACTTCGTCGAGCTTCATGTCGGCGAGGATGTTCGCGACCTCGAGCGGATGCACAAGGTACGACTCACCCGACGCGCGCTTCTGGCCCTTGTGTTCTTTCGCGGAAAAGAGGTAAGCGCGCCGGATTAGATCGAGGTCTGCCTGCGAGTGATTTACAGCGACCTTCTCGACAATATCTTCGATACGGATCATTGCGACGTTCAAGTATAACAAAGGCCACAGATTTCACGGACTGACACGGATCAGAGCAGATCCATGACAGTCAGTAAAATCTGTGGCCTGAATGTCAGGCTTTGTAAGTTGGTTAGCCCTTAGGTGGCGAGGCCTGTTGCCGCGCCGCTTCCTCTTCCTTGCGCTTCTCAGCCGCCGCACTCAGTTCAGTGGTGCGCTTCAAAGCGACTTCGTATTCCTTCTGATACTGCGCCTTCTGGTCCGCCTGACCTTCCATCTCCGCGAGCTTCGACGCTTCGAGCAGCAGGTTGGTCTTGTAAGACCAGGCCGACTCGTTGTTCGGATCGAACTTGATCGCATTCTCGGCTTCGGAGAGGCCCTGCTTCACGCACATCTGCGCCTGATCGAAATCCTTCTGCTCCTTCGGCTTCTTGTAAGAGACGGTCGCTTTGTTATTGGCCGGGTCGACGGTGGTTACTTTGTTGGTCGGCAACTCGGTGATCTTGAACGAGCAGTCCCAGTCTTTACTCGCCAGGACGACGTAAGCTTCCGCGCGTTTGGTAGGCTCGGTCTGATCGCTCGCAGCGCGGGTGCTGATCCACGCGCGCAGTTTATCGTCCTGCTTGATAGCGCCGTAGAGATAGGCGATCGCCTTGTAAGCTTCTTCGTCTTTCGGGTTCTTGTCGTACAGTTTCCGATAAGCGTCAATCGCTTCCTGGGCTTTAGCGATGTTTTCGGGCGACTGTACGCCGGGGCGGTACTGCGCGTGAATCGTGCGCGCGATGAACATGGGCGCCGTCTTGTTGTTCGGGTCCAGCTCCTGCGCCCGGCGCGAATACTGTTCCGCCTCGACGAACCGGCCCTCGCGATACGCGCGCGCAGCCTCATTCAACTGGTTCTTGGCCCGAATGCTGTTAACGATGCTGCACCCGGAAGTTGTAGCAACAAGGACCGCCAGAAGGAGGACGATCCCGGTCTGAGCTCGTTTCATTTATACGTGACTCCAATATTTATTAAGGCAGATCGTCTACCTGCAATCCCACCGGGTTCGCGCCCGCGCCCTTGATGGCATCGATCACCTTGACGACGTCGCCATAGGGCAGCGCTCGCGGCGCCTTGACGAAGACGGTCTTCTCGATGCGCTCATCTTCTTTCAGGTCGGTACGGTTTTCCATACCGATCTTGTAGGCGCGTTGATCTTTTCGCTGCTGGAACGTGAGCGCCAGCTTCTGGGCCAGAGGCGTCGGGTCGTTTACCGATCCGAGCGAGTCCTGGTTCAGTTTGATCGACAGGTCCTGCGCGATCGAGACCACCAGCGTCAGCGGATTTGGTTTGAGTTTGCTCAGGTCTTCATTGGGATCGCGCTGCGTCGGAATGTCGGCCTGAAAGCGGCTCGGCTTCAACGGCGTGACCACCATGAAGATGATTAATAGCACCAGCAAAACGTCAATCAACGGCGTGACGTTGATATAGGGCACTGCAGTCGTGCCCTTTTTCGAATTATCACCACCACCCATCGCCATACTGAATTTCTCCTCGTCCTTACTTAAACCCTGATAACTAAGCGGCTATGTATCAAGCGGCCATTTATTAAGCCGCCGGCGCTGCTACTTTGCCGCCCTTCTTCTTGTCAGCCACGAGCCCGATCTTGTCCACGCCGAGCTTGCGCACTTCGTTGATGACATTCACCACGTCGCCGTAGCTAACGCCGACACCGCTCTTTATGTAAACGATGCGGTCCTGTTCGTTCTTAATCTTCTGCAACATCGCGTCGACCTTCTCAGTCAACTGCTCGCGTTGCACCCGGATTTTGCCGAGGTAATACTCACCATCGTTTGGAATCGAGATCACAATCGACGACTCCTTGATGATCCGCGGATCGACGTCCGGGTTATTCATGTTCTTCGGCAAAGCGACTGTAATTCCCTGCTGGAGGAACGGCGTGACCACCATGAAGATGATCAGCAGCACGAGCATGATGTCGACCATCGGGGTGACATTGATCTCTGACTGGACGCCGCCGCCACCGCCACCACCTGACATTCCCATAACTACATCTCCTTTTTAATCCGGCAAACGCTGATTTCTCGGGTAAACGCTGGTGCGGCTTTCAAGCACTTGTTTCGGCTCCAACGCCGCACCTCAGGGTTCACCATCCCGCGTTTGTTAACGCTTCAACTATTACGGCTTCAACTGCTTCGTGCGGTTCTTGATGAAGTAGTCGACCAGTTCAGAAGCCGAGTTATCCATCTCGACGACAAAGCCGTCGACCTTACCGGTGAAGTAGTTGAACAGCCACACTGCGGGCACGGCTACGAGCAGACCGAGCGCGGTGGTAAACAACGCTTCCGAAATACCACCGGCGACTGCCGCGATACCGGCTGACTCCGCGTTCTTCATGCCGCGGAACGCGTTGATGATGCCGAATACCGTTCCGAACAGACCCACGAACGGGGCGGTCGAACCGATCGTCGCGAGACCCGAAAGGCCGCGCTTGAATTCGGCCGTCTTGATCGCGATGGCGCGTTGCAGCGCACGCTTCGAGGCTTCGATCTCGTCTCCCGAAATGTCTGATGACTGTTCGTGAGCACGAAACTCCTGCAAACCGCTGCTGACGACCATGGCCAGGTGCGACTTGCGATGCTTGTCACTGATATTGATCGCTTCTTCGATGCGATCGTTCTTCAGCGCCTGGGCGACGCGGGGCGCAAACTCGCGCGACTGCTTCTTGGCCGCGGAGTAAGTCAGGTAGCGCTCGACCATGATCGCGATCGAGTAGACGGACATGATCAAGAGCACGATGACGACGGCGATAGCGACGCCGCCCATGTTCTTCACCATTTCAGTCAGCGTGAACGTGCTTGAGGTATCAGCCGCCGGACTGGCTGCTGCTTCCTGGAAGAGTAATAAAAGGCCAAGCGCCTTTGCTCCTAAAAGACTCGTTAGAATTGTCACGGTGAACCCCTCCAAAAGGTTTTATTAGTTTTATTGCAAGCAGAGAAGCCGATAATGCCTACGGTAACCGCGGCGACACGGACAATGATTCTCCGCAGTTACTGAGCCACGAAGTTGTACTGGATCATCCCGGAAACCTTAACCGGCTGCCCCGATAGCTTGGTTGGGGAGAATCTCGCCTGGCGCGCCGCTGCGACAGCTACTGCCTGTAGTAACGGGTGACCGGAAATGGCCTTCGCGGAAACCACGTTGCCGTTTTCATCGATCAGCACCTGGACTGTTACAGTGCCTGCGGCGTGTGCGGCTTTTGCGATCGCCGGATACGCCGGCTTGGGCAAGCTGATGGCTTTGCCGTTCAGCACGCCGCCCGAAATCGGAGCGCGCGGCGGAGCCGGAGTAGCGGCTGGCGGTGGTGGGGGCTCGTCAGCAATGTTGACTTTCGCCGGAGCAGTTACGACGGTGCCTGCGCCTGGACCAGCCGGCATCGGC
This sequence comes from uncultured Blastocatellia bacterium, assembly GCA_946480785.1. Next base: position 5,881 of record CAMLLD010000027.1, read on the forward strand.
GCCGCGGCGTTTGAGTCGGCGGTACCAAGCACGGTGGTCACGCCGCGTCGGACTGGCGGCACGTCGCTGGCTTTGGCCGAAATCTCTTTCGGTGGCAGCCTGCTCTCATCGACGCTGGCGACGAGCTCTTTCCGAATGTCGACGTTCTGCTCAACCTTTTGCGGTTTCGCTTCCTGTTTCTGTTCAGGCTCTTTCTGCTGTTGTGGTACCGGGACCGGAGCCACGAGCGTGGTCAATTCGAGTTCCTGGTCGGGCAGGAGATCGTTGTACCAGAGAATGCCGAAGACGAAAAATCCGGCCAACAACACTCCATAAATTGCAGCGGTGATCGCAATGAATGAGCCCTTTCGCGAGATGTCGCCTTTGTGCGAACTGGACTCGACTAAGTTATCGAACATTGATCTCTATCCTCCGATTCCGGCGCCAAATGGATCAGGGGTTACGAAAAATTAAGCAGTAACTGCCTCGCAAGGTCGATTAAAGTACCGCTTGAGTTCTGTCACTAATGAAGGGGAAACAGCAGCTTCTGCGATATTGAGCACACCGTTTTTGATTGGAAGCCGCTGCGCGAGAAAAAACTCGCCGGCCCGCTCAACACACCGCCACCGCGCCCAACTTCCTGTACTTCACACTCGCGGGGTCGACACTTGAACTATTTAATTGGCCAGCAACGTGCGCAGTCTAGTCCTCATGACGTTTCAAAGTCAAGCACTAGCACAGACACCCTGGCCCGTTTTTCCCTTTTGTGTCTCGTTTGTGACTTATAACTTTACGCCCGCACGGCGATTCGACGCTTTGCTCGGCGCTTTCGACGGCGCTTTGGCCGGAGTGCGCACGCCTCCTTTGAGAGGCTGGTTGAAAGCCAGAGCCGCTTGTCGATTGGCCGCTTCAATCCGCTGTTCCCACCACACCATGATCGGGCTGGCGATCGCTACAGACGAGTAGGTGCCGAAGATCACGCCGATCAGCAGGGCGACTGAGAAGCCGCGCAACACTTCACCGCCAAACAGGACCATGGCCAATACCGAGAGAAAGACCAGTCCGCTCGTGATGATGGTGCGCGAGAGCGTTTGATTGATTGCGTCGTTAGTAACTTTATAAAGCGAATCGCGCCGGTGCAGCTTGCGATTCTCGCGAATACGGTCAAACACGACGATCGTGTCGTTGACGGAGAAACCGACGAGCGTCAGCAAGGCCGCTATCACCGTCAGGCTCACTTCGAATTGAAAGATCGAGAAGAAACCGAGCGTCACGAGCACGTCGTGAAACACGGCGATGACGGCCGCGGCGCCGTAAGTCCATTCGAAGCGAAACGCGATGTAGATCAGGATGCCGACGAGAGCTGCAAGAGTGACGGCGATCGCTTTGTTGCGTAGTTGCGCCCCCGCGATCGCGCCGACGGCTTCGGTGCCGTCGATCTTGTAAGCCGCATTCGGCGCCGAGTTCAGGTCGACGGATGGCGGAGCTTCCTGCCCAAAAATGTTCAGCGCTCCGCGTACTTTAGTCCTGCCGTCCTGACCTTCGCCTTCCAACGGCACTTTGATCAAAACCATGTCGGTCTTATCGGTCACCGGTTGCACGACTGCGTCGTGAACTCCCTGGCTGACCAACGCCGCGCGAATCGCCTCATCAGTCGGCCGCTGCTTGAAGCGCGCCGTCACCACGGTGCCGCCCTTGAAGTCGACTCCGAGATTGAAAGCCTGACCGCCGGTGGCTTGCCGTACGATCGCGGATGCGAGGCCCGCCAACATCAGCAACACGGAGATACCGATGAACCACACCCGGTTTCCCAACCAATCGATCTTAACGTCGTGCAGAATCTGAAGCATGATGAATCTCTAACTAAATACTGAGCGACTCCACTCGCTCCTTCCGGTCGAGGTGCCACATAAAAATCGTACGCGAGACATAGACGGCCGAGAACAGGTTCACCAGCAGTCCAATCACCAGCGTCACCGCAAAACCGCGAATCGGCCCGGTGCCGAACACGAACAGGAACAACGACGAGATGATCGTCGTCACGTGCGTGTCGATGATCGTGATAAACGCGTGGCCGAAGCCCTGATCGACGGCCGAAGGAATCGTTTTGCCGGAGCGTAATTCCTCGCGAATACGTTCGAAGATCAATACGTTGGAGTCGACCGCCATACCGATCGTCAGAATGATGCCGGCGATACCCGGCAGCGTCAGCGTCGCGCCGAAAACAATCAGCCCGGCCAGCATCAGCATCATGTTCAGCAGCAACGCGACCACTGCGTTAACGCCCGAGCCGCGGTAGTAAACCAGCATGAACAACACGACGAGCGCGAGACCGACCAGCGAGGCGCGCACGCCCGCGCGAATCGAGTCCTGGCCGAGGCTTGGTCCAACCGTTCGTTCTTCGAGATATTCGATCGGCGCTGGTAATGCGCCAGAGCGTAGCGTCAGCGCCAGGTCTTCGGCCGAGGTCTTGGTGAAACGGCCCGTGATCTGTCCCTGGTCGTAAATCTGCGACTTGATGTAAGCGATTGATTTGACTTCGCCGTTGAGGACGACGCCCATGTACTCGTTGATGTGCGCGCCGGTCCACGCGCCAAATTTGTCGGCGCCGCCTTTCTTCAGCGAAAAGTTGATCTCGAAGTCCTCGGAACGGCCGCCCTGCGATCCCACCGCACTCGCGTTGCGCAACTCGCTGCCGTCGATGATCGCCGGCACTTCCACGACGACCCACTGTTTCGGTTTCTGCGCCTGATCCTGCGAGCCGTTCGCGGTGGGTTCGATTCGTTCCTGATAAGGCAGAACTTTCCTATTCGGCGGCACGACGCCGCCGCTGCCGAGCGAATTAATCGCTTCCGCTTCACTCGTATAAGTCGTCGCCGGCGACGGGCTCGGCGGACCGACCACGTGAACGAGCTCGAGTCGCGATTCACCCTGAAGAATGTTTTTGACGCGTTCCGGATCCTGCACGCCGGGCATCTGCAAAAGAATCTGGTGCGAACTCTGCGCGCCGTGTGTTTGCAGCGTCGGTTCCGTGATACCGAGCGCGTTGATGCGGCTCTCGATGATGTTCAGCGCCTGTTGGGTCGCGTTATCGGCGAGCGTACGCTGGGCCGCTTGCGTCATGCTCCAGGTCAGCCGGCCGCCGGAAGCGCTGTAGCCCCAAACGTTCGTGTCGCCGAGCTCGACCTTCTTTTGCACCGCTTCCTTGATCTCTTCGGCTTTCGAAGCATCGGCCGGTTCGAGAGTGACACGATAGCCGTTGCTGGTATCAGCCTGGCCGCCCTTGATTTCGTAACCCGCGTCCTTCGCTGCGTTTTGCGCGGCAACGTAGTTCTCTTCCGTCAGCCGCCGCAAATACTCCTCGGTCTTCACGCGCATCACGAGGTGCGAGCCGCCCTGAAGGTCGAGACCGAGATGGATGTTGTCCCGCAGCGTCGACTTGATGCCGCTCCACGTGAAGTCTTTGAGATGGGGACGGCGGCGCGGGCCGATTACGAGATAGAGACCGATGATCGTAACTACTACAATGATTATTGTGCGTTGGAGGAGGTTCTTTTTCTTCATCACGAAACTTCTAAAACTAAGTCGCTTGTTTCCCTTCCTCGTCGATGCCGGCTATTGCCGACCGGGCAATCTCCAGTATCGATTTGTCGGCGCTGCGAATGAGAAAACTGGTGTCGCGAACGGTGGTTATCACGCCGATCACGCCGCCGGTAGTGACGATGCGGTCGCCAATCTTTAAGTTGGCTATCGTGTCCTGAAGCTGCCGCTGTCGCCTTTGTTGAGGCCTTATTATTAGGAAGTAGAAGACCAGGATGATGAGCAGGATGGGCATCAACTGAATCAACCCGCCTGCACCGCCCTGGAAAAGTAGGAACGTAGTCATTTGTTATTGAACAAACAGACGCGGCCAGCTCGCGAACCTTTATTCACCATTCGCACCCAGCCGCTCGGTGAACTCTCGCCGAAATTTTGGGAAATCGCCAGACCGGATAGATTGCCTCACACCTCGCATGGTGTCAAGGAAGAACGCCAGATTGTGGTGGGTCAATAAGATGCTCGCCAGCATCTCGCCGCTGAGGTAAAGATGCCGTAAATACGAGCGCGTGTGACGCCGACAGACGGAACAGTTGCACGACTCGTCGAGCGGTCGCTGGTCCTTCGTCCATTGCGCGTTCTTGATGTTCAACTTGCCGCGCGACGTGAACGCCTGCCCCGTGCGGCCGTTGCGAGTCGGCAGGACACAGTCGAACATGTCAACACCGCGAGCGACGGCTTCGATTAGATCTTCGGGAGTGCCGACGCCCATCAGATAACGCGGGTGGTCGTGCGGCATACGCGGCGCGATGTCGTCGATGACTTCAAACATGACCGACTTCTCTTCGCCGACGCTCAACCCGCCGATCGCGTAGCCGTCAAAGCCGATCTCGACGGTTTGTTCGAGGCTGCGGCGGCGCAGATCGAGATGACCTGCGCCCTGGACGATGCCAAACAGCGCTTGTTGTCCGCTGACTTCGCTATTTTCAGCCGTCTCGACACGACCGGTGTCAGCACCTTCTTCCTGAAGCCGATCGAATGCCACTCGCGAGCGTCGCGCCCAGCGCGCTGTCAGTTCCATGCTGCGTTCGGTTTCTTCGTGCGTCGCCTGTCCCGGCGCGCACTCGTCAAAGACCATCACGATATCGGACCCGAGCGCGGCCTGCACTTCCATCGACACCTCGGGCGACAGAAATTTCCGCGAGCCGTCGACGTGCGAGCGAAACTCCGTTCCCTCTTCACTAATCTTCCGCAGATCGCCCAGACTCCAGACCTGAAAGCCGCCCGAATCTGTGAGCAACGCACGGTCCCAGCCGATGAAGCGATGCAGACCGCCGGCGGATCTGATCACATCAATGCCGGGCCGCAGCCAAAGATGGTAGGTATTGCCGAGAATGATCTTCGCGTCCAAGTCAGCCGATTCGAGTTCTTCGAAGCGAATGCCTTTGACCGTGCCGGCAGTGCCGACGGGCATAAACACCGGCGTCTCGATCCGGCCGCGCCGCGTCGTGATCACACCCGCGCGCGCCGCGCCGTCCTGAGCTTCGACTTTGAAACTAAGCGGAAAAAGAGTTGACTTCATTATGAAAGTGAAATAAGGTGCGCGCCGCTTTCGCAGAGACGGCTATTCCCCCGAGCCTTGATGAGAATCATATTTATAATCTGCTTCGTAGTTGCCCTCGTCCTGTTCTATTCGGTCTCGGGCCTGACTCAGGAAGACTCCCGACCAACGGCAATCAGCTCAAGAATCGCAGAATTAACTCCACCTGACAAAGACGTCCCCGATAATCCGATTGTGCTTGCCGATGAGATCCGGCAGATCAACGAGGAGCTCGACGAGACACGCAAGTCGGAGGATTCGCTCCAACGACAGATCAAGAGCCTGAACTCAACGAAGGACCGCGCGAACAAGACGCTACAAGAAATCGTCAACCTTGACTGCAATGCCTCGCCGGCAAATCTTCCCTCGCTCATGGATGAACTCGATCGCGTGGCTCGCCCCCTCGCAAATCCACTCGACGACGAGACCATCAGCCCCTGGGCCAACGTTTCGACGCGAGACATCCGCACTCTCTCGCCCAAGGATCAGTGCGAGAAACTGAAAACGATAACCGCGGATCCGGACCTCGCGACGTTCATCGACAAACAGCAGACGCAACTTGCCGAACTCAAGAACGTGACCGACCAATTGCTCGAAGCATTGCAAAAACGCCGGGCTGCGCTAGTCACGCATAATCAAGTCGCGGAAACGAAGCAGGACATCTTCCAGTATCTGTGGGTAATCATCGGCGTCATCGGTCTACTCAGCATCGGCACGATCTTCGTCATCAAGTCGTTTCCGCCGGAGCTGCAGCAACAGTGGGTCGCATCCGGACAAGTCATTCAGTTTGTGACCGTGATGATCCTGTTGAGCGTCATCATGGCGCTGGGGCTCGCGTCGATCCTGAAGGAGAACACGCTCGGCACACTGCTCGGTGGAATTGCCGGTTATGTTTTGTCGCAAGGTGTCGGCCGAGCAGCCGCACAAGCGGTGAAAGAAGGAATACTTCGCGGCGGACAACTTCAGGGCGCCGCAGCATCAACGCCGCCCACCCTCGCCGCGGTCACGCCGAACACTGGTCCAGCCGCGGGTGGCACCGCTGTCATCATCACGGGCACGAACCTTGACTCGATAATGTCAGTGACCTTCGACGGAGCGCCGGCGACGATCACCCATCAAACACCCAGCGCTCTCGAAGTCACGACGCCCGCCGGTCAAGCCGGTGTCGCAGACGTGGTAGTCACTACGAGAGACGGACACACGCTGACGTCCACCTGCGTTTTCACTTACATCTAATCGCTGCGGCGTTTCGCTTTCTTGTGCTTCTCGATGATCTTCAGCGGCGTCGCGAAGAAGTCGAACTCCTCACGCAGGCGATTCAACAAGTAACGCTCGTACGAAAAATGCAGTCCCGGTTTGCCGCCTGAAGTGAACACGACAAACTTCGGCGGCCGCACGCCCACCTGCGTCAGATACTGAACTTTCAAACGTGAAAACCCGCTGCGGCCGGGTGTTGGCGCAGTGCCGCCGCGCGGTTGCGCGATCGCGCGTTCGAAGAAATCGTTCAACTGCGCTGTGGGGACGCGACGATTACGCGCCTCATCCGCACGCGCCACCAACGGCAGGATTCGTTCGACGCGTTGTCCCGTCAACGCGGAGATCGTGATTACCGGCGCCCACTCCAGAAACTTCATCTTGTCGCGCAAGCCGCGTTCGAACTCCGCCGCCGTATTCGTCTCTTTCTCCGCGAGCGCGTCCCACTTGTTCACCGCGATGATGATCGAACAGCCGGCGTCAACCGCATAACCCGCGATGTTTGCGTCGAGCGCCGTCACACCTTCAATCGCATCGATCAAGACAATCGCCACGTCCGCGCGTTCGAGACTCTTACGCGCCATGATGACCGACAACTTCTCGGCCATCTCGTCAGTCTTTCCCTTGCGCCGTATTCCCGCCGTATCGATTAGTCGAAACTTTCGCTCGGGCGTCTCGAGCAGCGTGTCGATCGCATCGCGCGTCGTTCCCGCAACCGGCGACACGATCACGCGATCTTCCCCGAGCAGTCGATTCAACAACGACGACTTCCCCACATTCGGCCGGCCCACGATCGCGAGATTCAACTCCCTTTCTTCCTCGCTGTCATCCACGTTCATCTGTGGCAACAACTCCACAGCGCCGTCCAACAGCTCGCCGATCCCGATCCCCTGCTCCGCCGACACCGGATACACGCCTTCAAACCCAAACTGATAAAACTCCGTGCTCTCGCTCTCGAGACTCGACGAATCAGTCTTATTCGCCGCGACCAGCACCGGTTTGCCCGTTTCGCGCAACAGTCCCGCGAGTTCTTCGTCGAGCTGCGTGATTCCCTTGCGCGCGTCGACGACCCAGATCAGCAGTTGCGACTCTTCAATAGCTTTGCCCGCCTGTTTGAAGATGTTCGCCGGGATGACTGCGTCGTCGTCCGGCACGATGCCGCCCGTATCGATCAGCGAAAACTTCGTCCCCGACCATTCGACCTCGCCGTAGATGCGATCGCGCGTGATCCCCGGCTCGTCGCCGACGATTGCGCGCCGCTGTCCAATGAGACGATTGAACAGCGTCGACTTCCCCACATTCGGACGGCCCACGATGGCCACCATGGCTCGCTTTGTTTCCATCAGAGGCTGCTAGCTTACAGGGCGTTCTAATCCGGCATCAATCCGTGGTATAAGCCTCTAGTCTTTGAGTTCGCTTTGAAAGGGACTTCCGTATGAAACGGTTTCTCGCAATTCTACTTACCACTCTGGCCTTGAGTTTTGCTCTCAGCGCCCAGGAACACACAAGACGCCCACCGGCTACGACGACCCCGGCGAGACCGACAGCGACGCCCGTTCCCGTCGATAACGGTGGTTGGGTGCGCTACAACTCAGTGACCGGCCGGTTCTCCGTCCTGATGCCGGAGACTCCAGAAGAGAAAACTGAAACAGAACAGAGCGATCACGGGCCGTACACGACGCACCTCTTTGTCGTACGCGACACGAAGAACGTCTACCTGATTGGCTGGGTCGACTACGATCCGAGCTTCAATTTCAATCGCCAGGCCGAACTGGAAGCCAACCGCGACAACTTCGTCAAAGGCATCAAGGCCACGCTCGTTTCCACGCGCTCGCTGAATCTCGACGGCTATCCGGCGCTCGAGTTCTCGGCGGAGACAGAGGATCGTACGTTTCAGTCGCGCGTCTACATGGTCGGACGCCGGCCTTATCAGATCGTAATTGGCACTCCGAAGGACGAACCTGACGCCGTGTCGACGAACAGGTTTTTCAGTTCTTTCAAAGTAAGTCCGTAGTTAAGTTTTTATCTAAGTCACACAATTAAAGGACGACGCTGATGAAGCGTAGAGACTTTCTGCACACCAGCGCGGCAGCGAGTGTGCTGGCAATTGCCAGGCCCACGTCTGCCCTGACGCCGCCAGCCTTCGAGCTCGATGAGCTGACGATCACCGAGCTGCAACAGGGACTGCAATCAGGCAAGTATTCGTCTCGCTCGCTGGTCGAGAAGTACAGTAATCGGATCAATGACATCGATCGTCGTGGCCCAACACTGCGTTCAGTGATCGAGCTCAACCCCGATGCTGAGTCGATCGCCGCGGCGCTCGATCGCGAGCGCAAGGAACGCGGCGCGCGTGGTCCACTGCACGGCATTCCGATCCTGATCAAAGACAACATCGACACGCACGATCGCATGATGACCACCGCGGGCTCGCTCGCTTTGGAAGGCGCGAAACCGTTGCAGGACGCATCTGTCGCAAAGAAACTGCGCGATGCGGGCGCGGTGATTCTCGGCAAGACGAATCTCAGCGAGTGGGCCAACTTCCGTTCGTCGAAATCGTCGAGCGGTTGGAGCGGCCGCGGCGGACAAACGAAGAATCCGTACGCGCTCGATCGAAATCCGTGCGGGTCGAGCTCGGGATCGGGTGCGGCGGCAGCGGCGAACCTTTGCGCGGCAGCGATCGGCACCGAAACCGATGGTTCTGTTGTTTGTCCTTCCTCAGCGAATTCTCTGGTTGGGATCAAGCCGACAGTCGGGCTTGTGAGTCGCGCGGGGATCATTCCGATCTCGCATAGCCAGGACACGGCTGGACCGATGGCGCGCACGGTTACAGATGCCGCGATACTGCTCGGCGCTTTGACGGGTGAAGACGCGCGCGATCCGATGACGAGAGAAAGCCGCGGCAAAGCAGCCACTGATTATACGAAGTTTCTCGACCGGGACGGTTTGCGCGGAATGCGCATCGGCGTCGCGCGCAAACACTTTGGTTTCAGTGACCGCGTTGACAAGCTCATGGACGATCACATCGCGGCGATGAAGCGTCTCGGCGCGGTGTTTATCGATCCGGCTGACATTCCGACGACGGGCAAGTTCGACGCCTCGGAGTTTGACGTTTTGTTGTATGAGTTCAAGGCCGACTTGAATACCTATCTCGCTGGACTTGGACCATCCGCGCCGATGCGTTCGCTGCAGGACGTGATCGCCTTCAACGAGCGCAATCGCGATCGCGAGATGCCCTACTTCGGTCAGGACATCATGGAGAAAGCGCAGGCGAAAGGACCACTCACGAGCAAGGCGTACATCGCGGCGCTGAACAAGAACCATCTGCTGTCGCGCACGCAGGGCATCGACTTCATCATGCGCAAGCACCAGCTCGACGCGTTGATGGCACCGACTGGTGGACCACCGTGGCCCACCGACTGGCTCAACGGCGATCACTTCACAGGCGGTTATTCAACGACGTCGGCGGTCGCTGGTTATCCACACGTCACCGTGCCGGCAGGTTATGTTTTCGGTATGCCGGTTGGGCTTTCGTTCTTCGGCGGCGCGTACAGCGAAGGAAAGTTGATCAAGATGGCTTACGCTTTCGAACAGGCGACGAAAGCGCGGCGCACGCCGAAGTTTTTACCGTCCGTGGATTTTTCCTCATGACAAAGAAGACTGTGTACAGCGTTCATCCCGGTGTGTTGATGACGCAGAAGTGGATCTCCGAGCTGAAAAGGAAGAGCGGCCGTTCGCTCGAAGAGTGGCTCAAGCTCATCAAGAAAGAAGGTCCGGCGGAAGAGAAGGAACGCCGTGACTGGCTCCGCGAGAAGCACGGTCAGAACACGATGACGGCGACGTGGCTGGCTGAACGTTCGGTCGGTAAAGGCGCGGAGATGGAGGATCCGGATCTCTATCTCGCAGCGGCGGAACGCGACGTCGATAAGATGTTCTCCGGCGGCAAGGCGCACCTGCGTCCTGTTTATGACGCGTTGTTGAAAGTGGGGTTGAAAGTAGGCAGAGAGGCGAAGGCGTGTCCGTGTACCACCATCGTGCCGCTATATCGCAATCACGTGTTTGCGCAAATCAAGCCGGCGACGCAAACGCGCATCGATATGGGCTTCGCGCTCGGCGACATGAAACCGACCGGGCGGTTGATCGACACCGGCGGCTTTGCCAAGAAGGATCGCATCACTCATCGGATAGCTATCTCTTCACTGGACGACATCGACGACGAAGTGAAACACTGGCTCAAGGTCGCATACGATCGCGACGCTTAAATTCGTTTATTCAATTCAACTATGCCAACCTCACCTGGTATCGAACTCGGCAAGTTAGGCGAGCAGTACGCCGCCGCCTATCTCGAACAACTCGGCTATCAACTCGTCGCGGCGAACTTCACGCTGCCTGTGGGTCGCAACTTGCGCGGCGCAGTCGTAACCGCCGAGATCGATCTCGTCGCTTACGACCACCACACACTCTGCTTTATCGAAGTAAAAACGCGCGCCTCAGACTGGTTCGCACCGCCGCAAGCAAACATCGATCGACGCAAGCAACGCCAACTCGCCCGCGCCGCTCGTGCCTACCGTGAACTGTTCGCTCTCGAAAACCATCCCTACCGCTTCGATGTGGTCACCGTGCTGTTAAGCGATCCCACATCGCCGCACGTCGATCTCCTCCGCAACTACTTCACGCTTTGATCCGTCGCGTCTGGTTTAGTACGTGGCGGCGCGTTCTTCACATACTTATCAAACCAACTGATCATCTCGTAAAGCACGTGCTCGATGCTCTCGCGCCCGGCGTAGCCGTGCGCTTCATGCGGCAACATCACGAGGCGCACCGTCGCGCCGTTTCCCTTCATCGCCTGGTACATGCGTTCCGACTGAATCGGAAACGTGCCGCTGTTGTCGTCTGCTTCGCCGTGAATCATCAGCAGCGGTTCGTTGATCTTCGACGCATACATGAACGGCGACACCTTTAAATAAAGCTCCGGCGCTTCCCAAATCGTGCGGCGCTCGCTCTGAAAACCAAACGGCGTGAGCGTCCGGTTGTACGCGCCGCTGCGCGCGATACCGGCACGAAACAGATCCGAATGGGCCAGCAGGTTCGCCGTCATGAACGCGCCGTAACTATGACCACCAACACCGACACGATCAGGATCGGTGACGCCCATCTCAACCGCTTTGTCGATCGCCGCCTTCGCGCTCATCACGATCTGTTCGATGTAAGTGTTGTTGACAGTTTCGGGCGAACCGACCACCGGCATCGTCGCGTTGTCGAGCACCGCGTAACCTTCCAGTAGGAAGAACAGATGTGATGGTCCAACGATCAACGTGGCGCGCTGCGTCGAGCCCGTGATCTGTCCGGCGGTGTTGGCGTCGTTGAACTCGAGTGGATAAGCCCACACCACGGTTGGGAGTTTGGTTCCCTCTTTGTAGTTCGGCGGCAGGTAGAGTGTGAACGAACACTGCACGCCATCAGCGCGTTTGTAAGTGACCAATTGCTTTTTGATGCCGCGCAACTGTGGCGTCGCATCGGGAAACTTCGTGAGGGCGCGCGCTTGCGTGTTGTCACCGCTGGCGCGAACAAAATAGTTTGGCGCTTCGGTGGGCGACTCGCGTCGCGTGAGAAACTGTTTAGCGTCATTATCGAGCAACGCGACGAGTGTTTCATATGCGTTAGCGTCGCTGCGGAAGAGACGCTCCGACTTCAGCGTTTGCAGATTGAAGCGATCGAGGAACGGGCGATCGCCTTCCGGCGATGCACCTGCCCCCGCGAGAAAGATCCAGTCGCCGTTCTGCATGATCGCGCGTTGGCCGCTAAGACCGCGCGTGATCGGCGTGCCCGGATCGTTGTAACGATCCTGTTGGTTGCGGCTCCAGATCAACTTCGGCGAGGCTTCCGGCTTGTCCGGATCGATCGCAAACGTGCGCAGCCAACGCTTGTCGCGATCGTAGTCGGAAACGAAGAGCAAACCTTTCTCAGTGAAAGCCCCACCGCTGAAGCGTTGCTCGGTTTTGAAGATCTCGACCGGCTGGCTCGTGAACGGCGCTTTGAGCATCAGGATCTGATCGCGATACGGCACCTTCTTTTTCGGATCGCCGTTGTCGAGCGCCTTCACCCACACGAGCGTCGCCGGCTCTGTCGGCCGCCACTGCGGCGCACGTGGACCAGTGATCACGCCGTCAATCGGCACTTGATCGGCGAGTGGCAAACTCGCGAGTTTGTAGACCGGCTTGCCTTTCGTGTCCCACACTTCGAGATCTTTCGGAAACGCGAAATCCGGGAAGAGATACGAGAACGGCCGGTGCGCGCGCGTGACGAGAAGATAATGACCGTCGGGCGCGACATCGACGTCCTGAAAGATCCCCGCCTGACCGATGGGCGTCGTCTTACCCGTCATCGGATCGACGAACGCGAGTTGCGACGTGGCGTAATACTCGAAGAGGTCTTCGTCGTGCGGCGTCTTCAACATGTCTTCGAACGTTCTGATTGGACCAGGACGGCCCGAGCTCTCCTGCGTGTTTGGTTCGGTCGGCACGACTGGCTCCGCGGGCGCTGGACCACGCGCCGGCGGCACGAGTTGGACCAGGAGCGTGCGGTTGTCGGGCATCCACGTGAGCGGGTTGCCGAGCACTGAATTGATCTGCACGCCTTTGACGTTGTGAATCTTGCCGGTGGCGGCGTCGCCCACCCACAGCTCGACTCGCGTTGGCGTCGTGTTGAGGAAGGCGAAGTGTTTGCCGTCCTCGCTCCAGTCGAGGCCGCTGATCTTCGCGCCGGGTGGCACGTCAATCTTCACTTCCGCACCGTCGGCGATGCGTTTGAGTGTGAGTCCGACCGCGTACTGCAAACGGTGCGGCGAGTTTGAGGCTGGATTGATGCGGCGGCCGGCTAGTCGCAACATCGGTTGCGCGAGATCCACGAGAGGCGGATAGCGCAGCGAGGTTGTGAGCAGCATGTTGTCGCGCGTCGGACTGACGGACGCGCCTGGCGTAACGGGCGCGTTAAGGATGTCGAGCACTTCTTTGGGTGGTTTTTTGTAACCCTGTTGGGCGAAAGCAGTAAGGGCCAATACAAAGATCACGGCCAGGGCCGGCAGTCGATTCTGAATTTTCATGGTGGACTCCTCCGGAAGTGGCCGGAAAGTTATTAGACGCGGGTACGCTGTGTCAAACTTATCGGACGGTTTGGGGCTCGCTTGACAAGCGGGTTTGAATCGCTAGAATCAACGCTGCTCCAAGCGGGAGTAGCTCAGTGGTAGAGCATCGCCTTGCCAAGGCGAGGGTCGCGAGTTCAAGTCTCGTCTCCCGCTCCAATGAAAGAGATTAGGCGGGGGGATGGAGAGTGAAAGCCCGAGGGCTTTCGAGTAAACTTACTTCATCTCCCCGCTTTCTGCGTTTGACAATCCTCGGGCGGCGTAGCCAAGTGGTAAGGCAGAGGTCTGCAAAACCTTTATTCATCGGTTCGATTCCGATCGCCGCCTCCAAACTCACCTGCACTATTAAGACAGATTCTGAAACTTAATGTCTTCCCTATTCAAACGGGATAATTCCACTATTCATGCCTGTAGTTACCAGCCTCTCAGAATCACTCCAGCTTTGGATATTACAACTCTTGTAATATAATTTGCTCGGAGTTGAGATGACAGGAAAGGATCTCAAATCAGGTAGAGAACAAAAAGGCTGGACTCAAGAAGAGGCCGCGAAGAGGCTCAGTGTGTCTCAGCCTTACCTTTCTCTTATGGAGAAGGGCGTGCGACGAGTGCCCGAGAAGTTGGCGCGGAAAGCTGCATCCGCATTTGGCTTGTCGGCGGCATCTCTGCCGCTAAAAACAGGTTGGCACAGCGTTCGACCGAAGGACGCGAACACTCTCGCTGGGGATCTGGCAGCACTCGGATATCCAGGCTTTGCATATAAAAAATCAAAATGTCAGAAGGAACATCCTGGAGAAGTTTTGCTTTCAGCTTTGAGTGCCAAATGTCTTGAAAGTCGGGTTGCTGAAGCTTTGCCTTGGCTCTTGTTACAGTATCCGGATTTGGATTGGGATTCACTCGTCAGTGCTGCCAAGGCAAGGGATCTGCAAAACAGGCTGGGCCTGGTTATCTGCGTGGCGCGTAGAGTTGCTGAGAAACGTGGAGAGAAGAACAAGGTCGAACTTCTTCGAAAGCAGGAACTGGTGTTGGAACGTTCCCGGTTATTCTTGGAAGATACCTTATGCAATGACTCGCTAACGCAAGCGGAAAAGCGTTGGCTCGAAACAAATCGACCTGATGAAGCCAAATATTGGAGGGTCTTGACAGATCTTTCGCCTGAACATCTGAGTTATGCCGGCTAAGTCCCTTCCCGAGCCTTGGAAATCATTCTTTACGGAGATAGATAATTCTCTTGAAGAAGAACTGGGACTGCATTGTCTAGGCGGATTTGCAATGAAGATGCTTTATGGCCTGGATCGCCCGACCGCGGACGTTGATGTTTTGCCGGTCGGATCGAGTGCCGCAATCGACTCGGCGATAGGTTTAGCCGGTGAAGGCTCCGCACTTCACAAGAAATATAAGGTTTACCTCCAAGTTGTAGGCGTCGCACCAATACCTCTCAATTATGAGGATAGATTGACGGAGATGTTTGCGAAAACCTTCAGTCACCTTCGTCTGTTTGCTCTCGACCCGTACGACCTGGCGCTTTCGAAAATTGAAAGAAACACACAACGCGACCGAGATGACGTTAAGCACCTTGCCCGGACTGTACCTTTAGATCTCGATGTGCTGAAAGAACGCTACGAAGAGGAACTGCGACCGGATCTTAGTAATCCCGGACGAGAAGATCTGACTTTGAAGCTCTGGATTGAGGCCATTGAGGAAGAGCGCCGCAGTGGCTACTCAATCTAATCAGTTCGTCCAACGCAGAGGCTACTTCATCAGCAACTGGTTTATTACTCACCTGATAGACATTTTTACCGTCCGCGAGGAAAACCTCCATTACAGTTCCCGCCGGTAATATCGGTGCGGACTCTCCCCTACCGTTTGCTTTGACTCCAACACTGTAAACTGCTTTCGCGTTACCGTGTTCAGTTTGCGGCGATTTGTTTTGCCCGGATGACGGATTCTCTTGGCCCAACGTAGCGCCGCCCGCTGCACAAAGTGTGAGCGTTAGTAACACTGAACAAGACATTTCTCTGGCCAACTCAAGCTACATACTCGCTCGACCTCACCCGCGTCCCGAAAACCTTTAGTTTTACCCTGAACCCATATATCATACGCCGCACCTGACGCCTCCAACTTACGGAACGGCCCTCATGAGTGATCAGATCTTCGTGCAGATCCCCGCTTACCGCGATCGTGAGTTACTGCCCACCGTCACTAATCTATTCGAACAGGCGAGTCAGCCGCGGCGGCTGCGGGTGGTGGTCGCGTGGCAGTATGGTGAGGAGGAGCTGCGACTGGAGAAAGAGCTCAGCCGTTGGCCCAACCTCGAGCTGCTCAAGTTTCCCGCAGCTCAAAGCGAGGGTTGCAACTGGGCGCGCCGGATCATGCAGGAACGATGGGACGGGGAACGTTATACCCTCTTCCTCGATTCGCATCATCGCTTCATTCCGCACTGGGACGACGAAGCAATCGCGATGCTCGAAGCGTTGCGCGCGTCCGGCGTAAACAAACCGATTCTGACGGGCTACCTCCCGCCTTACGATCCAACACACGATCCCGAAGGACGAGCAAAACACATCTTTTATATTCGTCCGGCGCAACGTCATCGCGGCCTGCTGTTCTATCTGGTCGGAGATCCGGTGCCCGCCTGGTCTGAGTTGAACGAGCCGTTGCGGGCGAAATTTGCTTCTTTACATTTTCTGTTTGCCGACGGCGTTATAAACGAAGAACTCGCGATGGATCCGTCGATCTATTTCTTCGTCGACGAAATAGCCATCTCGCTGCGGGCATATACATTGGGATACGATCTGTTTCATCCACATCGCATTCTCGGCTGGCATCTTTACAACCGCTCCACGCGCGTGACGCACTGGGACAGCAATTCAACCGCGCAGGTGCGGAGCGAGATCACTTACAAACGCATTCGCGCTCTGTTCGGCGGCCGTTGGCAAGGTAAATACGGTCTCGGCGGAGTGCGCAGCGCGGCTGATTACGAAGCAGTCATTGGGGAACCATTGATCCTGAACCAGGCAACAACATAACAAGCAAGCGAGTTGGGCCAACCAAGGACCTCGCTTGAATTGAAGAGAGGACCGAGACATGAGCCTAAAACAAAAACTAACGACGCACTTAATGGAACGTTGCGGCGGGATCGTTGACATCAAGGAGAGCCCGGAAGTTTTAGACGAGATTGTCAATGAAATCAGAGCCCACCTCGAGGCCGAAAAAGGCGGCGGGCAGTCGACGAGTAGCGCACCTTTCGGCGTGCCGTGGATGGACTCGTGGGTGGCGCACCACGTCTTCGCCGAAAAAGTTTCCAACCTACAGTCGAAGAACCGAGAAGTCGCTTCACTTTTGCAGGGCATGGTCGACGCGCAGTTCAACGCCCGGCTCGCAGAGATTCGCGACCTGATCCATCGAGTTGCCGAGCCTCCGGATGGTGGTACGCCTGAACCCGGGGTTCCTCCAGTTGGTCCATCGCGTGCCCATACGCCGACGATCTCTACAGCTTCCGAACCGGGTTCACCTCCAGTTGGACCAGCAGGCCCAAACAAAATTACTACAGCTTCCGAACCGGGTTCGCCGCCGGTTGGACCATCAGGTCCCAACAGGGTTTCGCTAGCTTCCGAACCCGGCTCCCCGCCTGTTGGACCAGCAGGCGGTCGTAGCGGCTTGATCTTCGGCGACGAGCCCGAACCTCCGGACGGTGGACCACCTGAGCCTGGCGTACCAGACCCACCCGCGGGACCCGACCCGGGCGGTCCTGACGCCGGACGCTTCGGCAGTATTGTCGACAACCCGTGGATCCTTTACTGGTTTATTTCAGTCAAGACTCCGATGTTGCTGGACGTGATCGATCTCCACATCACGCGACGACTCGAAGCGTTGCAGCGTTGAGGATGAAATGAAGAGTTACGTGTTGTTCGACAACGTGCTCGGCGAGGAAAAAAGCAGCGCGATCTACCAGCTTGCGCTACAGAAGCGCGAGTTGTTTGCGCGCTCGCGGACCACGCCGAGTCGCGAGTATCTCGATTGGCGCAAATCGTTCGTGCTCTACGACTGGGAGTTGCGGCCCGTACTTCAATTTATCGAGCAGGAAGTGCGGGCCAGGCTGCCATACGTGATAGCGGACCTCGGCATAGCACCGTTCGACATCGGCAGCCTGGAGATTCAACTCACCAGTCATAACGACGGGGAGTATTACCACTGGCATACGGACAGCGGCACGGACGAGACTCGTTCGCGAGTGGTCAGCTTTGTTTACTACTTTCACAGCCAGCCGCGCCAATTCTCGGGCGGCGAGCTTGTTCTTTACAACGAGGCGGGCGGCGAGGCGATCGAACCCGTTCACGATCGTCTCGTTATGTTCAACTCGAGAATCAAGCATGAAGTAAAGGAAGTATCTTGTCCGAGTCAGCAATTCGAATGTAGCCGGTTCACGCTCAACGGCTGGGTGCGACGCAGGAGCGCCGTGACGGCTGACTACTTCGACGCGAAGATATTCTCGCATCGGGGGAGACTTCGCATTGGTCCTCTTCGCGATCGTACCGCGCCGATCGCAGCGGTGGAGAAGCAACCCGCGCCACGCGTCAACGGCAATCTGTCGTCAAATCAAAATGCGGGAATCGATGCGCGGGCGCGCGATCTACTCGAAGTCTACGGCGAGCTGTTTCGTCAGTCGCGCAGCTCGAAGTCGATCGACACGCATACTCAAATCAGCGGCGAAGAGTTTTACGAGAAGTATTACTACACAAACCGGCCGGTGCTTTTGAAAGGAGTCATGCGTGATTCACCGGCCGTGCGAACCTGGACGCCTGAGTTTTTCGCTGAACGTTATGGATCGGTTCGCGTTGAACTGACTGCCAATCGCAGTACCGATCCCGAATACGAATGGAAGTTTGCGGAAACGGTTCAGAGTGTGACGTTGCGCGAGCTGGTTGACCGGCTACAACGAGAACCGGAGTCAAACGATTATTATCTTGTCGCCCGCAACATGTTTTTCGATCAGCCTGCCCTCGGAGACTTGCGACGGGAGCTGCAACCGCCGCCTGAGATCATCAACCGCGACGATTACGGGCCCGCCACGATGAAGCTTTGGTTAGGACCAAAAGGCACGCTGACGCCGCTGCATCACGATCTGCATTCGATCCTCTTCGCGCAGGTCTTCGGAAAGAAGCACGTAAAGCTGATTCCTCCATTCGACACAGCGTTCGTCTATCCGGGCAAGAGGTTCTACAGCCCGGTGGATCCGGAGAACGTTGATGCCGCGCGCTTCCCGGAGTTTTTGAAAGCAACAGTGCTCGATGTTTTTGTAGAACCTGGCGACGTGCTGTTTTTACCGGTCGGTTGGTGGCACTGGGTCAGAGCATTGGACGTCAGTATCTCGGCAACGTTCTGCAGCTTCACGCGGGGGAGGAACTCGGTATTACGCATGCCGGCGGAGGAGTATTAAGGGCGTTTAATTTTGTCTGCCACGAATGATCTGGCCTGCGATACCGAGGAGGAATATGGGCCAGAATATGGCGTGATAGATCTGCATGACAAAGGCGTAATCCTCGGCAGTGAAATTCAGGAAAAGCGGCTTGTCACTGGCTTCCCACCCACCATGAGTGAGCGCAGTAATGATCGGTACCTGATAGCGCAGACTTAAGATCATCGAGTCACCCACGGTCCAATGAACACCGGGTATCGTGTTCGGCGAGCGATCAATTTTCTGCGCGGTTGCAGTGTTTGCCGGGAGCACCGCGAGCAAGTTCGGCGATGCGCGCACGTGGTCCGGGTTGTAAAAAATAAATGTCGAGAGAACAAATAAACCTAAGGCCAAAATCATCGGTCTCCAGACTCTTGTCCCATAACCCAGGGTGAAGGATTTGAAACCGTCCCAAAGACGCCACAGGAAGAGTTTCACCGCAGACCACCACGACTTGTCAGCCGGAGTCCGGTTGGCCCTAATCTTCCGCCGCATCTCCCGGTAAACTTTATTTGCATCGCCGATCTCCGACTGGTTGCGCAACAACTTTTCAATATCCAGCCATATCGAGCGATCGAAGGGCGTCAAACCTTTGAGCACATCGATATAGTTCTGCACGTTTGAGCCTGACTCGGCAGCGTCACAGTTTGAAAACGCCCACTGTGCGACTGAGATGCCGGAAAGATTCACTGGTCCCAACCGCGCTGGCGTAACGATTTCAACGTTGCCGATTTGCGCTCGCTCCAGTGTTACTCGCGCTGGGGCAGGACCATTTATGGAAGGGCCTTGTGATTGCAGTCGTAGATGATTGTTAGAGAGATTTTCACCGGAGATCGTCAGCCGGTTTGCTTTGGCGCCGACTAAATCGATGTTACCTCCGATACTTGCTCGAGTCGGCGTTGTGTCAAGCGCATCGTCTTTTACTTGTGGAGAAAGGAGGAAGGCTATCTCGCTTCCTGCTTGTATATCGCGGCCGCGAAAATTGCCACGCGCGTTGAGACCGGAGAGCTTGATCTCGCCCGTGCACCTGATTCCTTCGGCGTTGAGATCATGGCAGGTTGTGGCAAACGATTTGAAGGCGCTGCCATCGAGGTTAAGATCGAGACCCACGCTGCTGTCGTTGATCAAGACATCGCCTTTGACGTTCAAGCTACGCAAATCCAGATCGCCTCTAACATCAACCGAACTGAGATCGAGATCTCCGCCAACAGTCGCCTGCGCGTTCTCCTGGAGGTACATAGTGTCGCCCCGGCCGAGTTTTTCTTTTATCTGGCTCGGCAGGAAAACGAGTTCGCCTTTGATCTTCGCCTGCCGGGCACGAAGATTCTCGCGCACGCGGAGGCCGGAGAGTTTCAAATCACCAGAGCAATCGAGTTTCTGCGCATAGAGGTTCTTGCAGCGCGTTTCAAAACCATCGAAGTTTGGATCGCCGGCGTCCATGTCTACGTCGAAACGAACCATCGTGTCGTTCAAGTAGATGTCGCCGGTAACGTCCATGTTACGCAGATCGAGTCCGCCTCCAATCTCATTGCCCTTGAGCACAAGATTGCCCCAGACTTTCGCTCCGTAGTCATGCGAAAACGGAATCGTCTCCCACGGTAGTCTCTGTTCACTATCACTTTTCCAGCGACGTTCCAGTCTCGCGCTGATGCGTTCGGTAAAGAATGTCAGGTTACGCCCGATCTTTGAGTTGTTGAGCAATATGCCGATTCCTTCATGGTCCATGCGCAGTTGACTTGCTTTACGCTCGTCATCAGGCAGAGCAACGACTAAACCGGTCAGGTCAACGTTCTCCTCGATCAGCACGCTCGTGACTTCCAGCACGCTTGTCCGGCACGGTTTGGGTACAAACTTGACGCTGTTCAGAGTGGGGTGGTCGGCATTGATTTTCGGTGGGCTGATGCCGACACTCATGATTAGTCGACCAAATTTTCCGGTAATAATCCGGATCTTTCCGCTGATTTCAGCGCCGCGTAATTCCAAAATCCTTGCGTCGATGCCGGAGAGGATCAAGTCGCGACCAATCGATAAACAACCTAGCTGTTTATTTTCGACGGTGTGAAATGCGGCCACAAAGGCTCGCACTTTAGCGAAACCGAGATCGAAATTGCCGGTTGTCTTCAAACCCAAGAGCATCAGGTTTCCCGAGATGGTGGAGCGATAGAGTGAGATATCGCCGTTGACATTCGCCCGGGCTAAAGAAAAGTTGTCCAGTACGGTGTACGAGAAGTCGAGGCGGCCTTCGAATATGCGGACCAGAGTCAGATCGGTATAGCCGGCAATCCTGGCCTGATGGAAAGTAACTGCCTTCTCAAAAGAGGCGCCGTGAAGGTAAAGATTCTGGTTCACCGTCAGGTCGGCACATGACACGCTACCGTCAATGACGGCGGCTCTAGCCGCGAGATTGGAGTCCCTCGCCGAGATCTGTAAACACCCTGCGATCCGTGCGCCATCGAGAGTAATGGCTTCAATTGTGGATGAACTTTTAGTTTCAAACTGGCCTTCCGGCTTCGGCCACTTTCGCTCCATTATTTCCTCAACCGTCGCCGGCTCACTAATATTTTCCAGGCGACTCGAGATGCTGCACGCGACCAGCCTCACGTGGTTCCCGGCCGATAAGCGAGGAGCGTAAAACGCGCCTTTCAAACTACAATTCGAAAGCGTGAGATTCCCTCTGAGTCGTGCATTTTCCAGGTTCAAAGCCTTGTCCGAATGGACCACCCACTCGTAAGCATCATGGCCGAACACACATTCCACAAATGACAACTCCTGGCCCAGTTCTGCTTCGTTCGCAATCACGCCCGCTGCAAAGAAGCATCTGATGAAAGTGATCGACGGTCCATTGGCTAGCTGGCCAAAGCTGACTTCACGTTCGAACCAGCAGCCGGAGATCGTCACGTGGGAACGCACCTCACTTCCGTTCGTTTTCGTTTTCGTTTCATCATCCGGCGCCTCGGAAGTCAGAGTTGTCGTATCGAAAAAGACAACTTCGTTAACGAGACGCCGCGCACAGTGGCCGTTCTTTTCAATCAACTCAAGAAAAGCTGCGGCCGTGACTGGGCGATCGGGACAAATCTCAGAAATCAGACTCTGTAACGCGCGGAGAAAGACGGAGGGAAGTATCTCCGCATCAGGAGGCGGCAATAACAGTTGGGCCTTCAAGAACCGTAGCGCCGGCTGCTGCGCCTCATGCTCATCTTTAATCTGTTCCAGTAACTTTTGTCCGGCTGGTGTTAGTTGCGGGGCTGCGACGGGTGTAACCTTTTTATCTACCGGAAACTTGGACCATGTCTCGCGCAAAGTTTTCAGCTCGTCATAAAGCAAGATCCTTTTTACAAACGATAAGTTCCAAAGGACTCTGGGATAGGTCACCGACTCGTCGTCTGTGGCAGGCCAGGGCTCGTCAGGTTTCTCTGGTTCCACTTGTTCGGACGAGGGTTCCCTTTCCGGTTGCGCCTTTTGTTCAGCGTGCTCGTCAGGCTCGCCGTAACTTGGTTCCGCCAACTTGATCAGATCTTCAGGGCCGTCGCCGTAACGCTCTTTGTAAATCAAAAGGTCGACAATTTGAGTCTCATCCTGAAGCATCTCCACCCCACCTGAGTTATGCACAGCAAACCACGTCTGAGAGAGCTGCGATCCATAAACGGTCTGCGACATCAGAACGTAATCGGCCTTGGAGCCGTCGATGCCGCGGGCTTTTTGTTCAGCCTCTTCGACTCTGGAAATGCTGAAATCCAGCCGGCTCAATGCGGCGCGTTGTTTGGTCGAGGGCGCGACGAGTAGCGGAATTTCACGAAAAGCGCGAGGAACATAGAATGGTCCTTCCTCACCGTTCATGGCCCAGCAAAAAAACCGCAGGTACTCAGTCTCTTTACCATCGGTGAGATCCAGTCGGGTTTTCTCATTTAACTGGTGCACTACTACCGACGAACCAATCAACGGATGAAACCGGGGTTTGCCGTCTTCCATTCTCAACACGACATAGCCGCGGCGATAGCCGTTCGGCTTTGTCACTAACACTTCGAGCAGTTTGCAGTCCGGATAGAAAGGCAACTCCCCCAACCGCACTATGATTCGACGCGGTAGTAACTCGTTCGGGTAAGCATCTTCGAGAAGCGAGCGATTCAGGCGGGCAAGCTCCCTGCCGGCCGCGGGCTTTCGCGCCAGCAGGTTTCGTGTTTTTTCGGAAAGAGTGATTTTCGCAAAACGTTCTTCGGCAAAGAGCGAAGCATCCGAGAGCGTCTCATTCAGGAGCTCGCGCATCGGCTCTTTGACTATGGCCGACTTAAATTCAGTCTGTTCTTTCCATTTGTTGAGGGTTTCCGAGTTGAACCGGGTTTGCAGATACAGGGAGACGGGATCAGCCCCTTCAACCATTTTGTTCGCCAGCGAAACTGCGTCTTTCAAATCACCTTCATGAAACCCGGTAGCGGTTTCAACGTGACACGTTTCGATCAGCTTTAGCAAAGCATCGGCTTCGCTGCCAGCGGGCACTTTCCATTTACAAATCGGCAGCGCCGTACGCGTGCGCTGCGGACTCAAAACGAAGATCGGTGGTCGCGTTGCTTCCTTGAAGTTAACGCGCGGATTGCGTTGCTTTGCGTCGAGGAGCCTAATGGTGAACGTGCCATCCGGTTCGATCTGGGCGAAAGCCTGGACCAATTCCCATTCGGTTTCGGTATGAAAGACGACGGCAAACGCAACGACGCGAAAGATCAATCCGCGTTGCGTGTAGTAAGGCGCGTCAGTGTTCTGTAGTTCCCATTCGGGAGCCATTTCTACTCTCGGTTCGGTCAATTGCTCGGCTAAGCCACCATTAGTTCGGCCGGGCGGCAAGTCTTCAGGCCGGCTGACGATTTGCGCAATTCGAAACTTCTGTTGCTGTGCGTTGCTGACTTTGAAGTTCAGTTCGAAGCGCAGCCGCAGCAAGGTGTAGTCGAGTACCGTTGTGAGATTGAGTTGGAGCGGCCCGATTTCGTTTAACTCTTCGAAGGCTCGACCGCGGGCGTCGAGGGGATGAAAATCTCCGCGCGCATAGAAGCCCCAAACCTGCTGGTTCTGATCGACCGCCGAAAGTCGCACCAACTCATAGTCTTCCGTATAAAACGACGTGAGATTTGTCGCCTTCTCAACCACTGCTGGTTCAAAAGGAAATTCAGGGCAATAACGTTCCGCTTCTCGGATGACATTGGTTTGTTCAACCGCAGTTACTTGCTGCCATTGCAATTCTTCGTATTTCTTGGTCGACATGGTTCTCTCCGGTGAAATGAGAGGCTGATGAGAAACTAGAAAGGACTACGGGTTTAGAGCACGCGAATCTTACGTGCCGGTAAGAAATAGGTCAAGAAAAGATACTCCGCGGCTTGCTACACCCACCAGATCCCAATCGCGATGACGTAGGCTGAGGCGAGGGCGAGCCACAGGGTCAGTGTCCGGCGCATGCGACGCCTCGCACTGAGATATTCGGCGTCGCCGAGGGGAAATTTGCCGAAGCGGTAAAACCAGAGGATGACCAGCATCAATGGTTGCACCAGCACGAGCGGCAGCAAGTAAGAGAGCGCTGGTGAACCGAAGCTGTTGATATCGAAAGCATAGATAACTGTTCCCAGCAGTACGACGAATACCGCGAACTTATCAAAGATCGCCAGGCTGTTTGCGACATCACAGGCGACGGTATTGAACACAACGGTCACAGCACTGCTGAGCGCGTACGGTTCGGGAATCTCTTCGTAGCATTCGCGACAGCGCTTTTTCCCCACCTTCACCAGTTTCTTGCAATTCGGACACTCGACAAACGGCGTGTATCTGGCGCCAAGGTTCACCGCAACTATGTTGATCTTCCAGTCTTCACTTGAAGCAAGCTGCGTATTGCATAACTTGCATTCCACCGTGGCCGGCGTCGAGACCGCGTGGCAATGCGAGCACTCGATATATGGCGCGAGTTTGATGCCTTTGAAAAGAGGCCCAAGCATGGAAAATTTTTCCTCACACTAAATGATACTTTTCCGCGCAATCTTTCGCCTTAATACACGTAGATAATTTTCCGAAGGAGAAAACTCACGTGAACACCATCCTCATTCACTTCAAACGAACACTCTTCGCTTTGCTCGTCACCACTCAAATCCTGCTGGCCGCAAGCGTCAGTCACGCACAAACTTACACAACCACAAACACCCAGACCACCATCGTCGGCAACGACCTGAGCCGCACCGTCACGACCATTCAGAGTGGCCCAAATCCACTCAACCGGTTCTTCATGACCACGGTGAAAAAGTCTGGTCCACCAAACGAAGCGCTTCAAGGCGTAGTCCTGCTATTACCTCCGCTCGGAAGCGGTTTCGAAAACTATGAAGCAGCCGAAAACAACGACTACAACAATTCCTTCGTCGCGTTCTTTGCGCGGCGCAACTTCGCGGTGGTCGGTTATTCACCACGACAGCAGGGTCTCACCGCCGGCTCTTGCGAAAGCGGAGTGATCGACTGTTCGGCGATGGCCGATTGGGGCTTGCAAACCATCGTCAATGACGTCGGTTTCATACGCGAGCAGATCGCCGTTCAATTCCCGGACCTCAAAGTCGTGGTCGGCGGATTATCAATGGGCAGCATAGCTTCAATGGCGGCCTTGAACGCGCACCCAAACGATTACGCGGGCGCACTCCTGATCGAAGGTACGATTTACGACACGGACGCAAACGTCCGCGCCATCAACGCGAATTTCTGTTCGACGTTTGACTCGATGCTTGCGGGCGGCGTGTACTACGACGGCCAAAGTGGGCCGGGCCTCAAAGCCTTGAATCAACTCGCGCAAGCGGCGCCAAACGCGCCGACTGTTTTCCCCGGTTTTCCTCCGGGCACCACAAATCACCAGGCTTTTGTTCTGGCGATGAGTGCTCCACCGGTGGCGCCGCTGACGCCAAGACCGGGCTATTATTTCCTCGCCGGAAGCTTCACCGAAGATCGCTTCTTCTATGCGAATGAGGCGCTGGTGCACGCAAACGTGAACACGTTTATCGACTATGTACCAATAAGGTCCATACGGGATGTGAACTGCGGCCTCGCAGGCGAAACCACTTTCACGAATAACCTGGGCAGCTTCAGTGGTCCAGTCATCATGTTCGCAGGCGGGCACGGCTTCGGTTCGGCGATGTTCAGCACCGCGCAGTTGATGACTTCAGCGAGTGTGACGATCAATTTCAAACAGGAGTACGGGCACGTAGATTACATGTTTTCGAACAATCATCTGCACGAGCTCGAACATCCGATCCTGACGTGGCTTTTGCAAAAGCCATTCAAGTGAGGAACTTACTCCAGGTCCAACACAGTGTGGGACCGCAGACGTGTGTAACTTTGCACGAAAGCTTGAGACGCCGCTGGGGCAACCGGCGGCTTTTCAACTTTAGTCAAAATACGAAGACACCGTGAACTTCGCGTTTTGCTACTCGCTTCACCTATAATTCCCTCACCATGCCACTCAAGGATCCACTAGCCACTTCGGGGCTTCCCACCTTCAAGCGCAATGACGTTCCGAAGGAGCCTCAACCACTCGAGCCGAAGTTTTTGATACTCGTCGTGGATGACTCGGCCGATAATCTGGCAGTGATTAGTTTGAACCTGCAACACCAGGGATATCGGGTCGTGACTGCGGGCAATGGCGAAGATGCCATCAGTGTAGCCACGCAAACGCAGCCCAATCTGATTCTGATGGATATCAACTTGCCCGCACTCGACGGCCTCGCTGCGACGCGCCGTATTCGTGAGTACGACGCGTTACGTGATGTGCCGGTGGTTGCGGTTACGGCGTTCGGCACCGAGGGTTTTCAGCGCGCCGCGTACGATGCCGGTATTTCGGGTTACTTGATCAAACCGCTCGATCTGGATCGTCTGAACCAACTGATCGCGCGCCTCCTTTCACCGGGAGGTTCGGGTGAGCTCATAAGGCCGAGTTAGGTGAATTGCCACACTCGGAACAAACATTTGAAGCGGAACTCACTGCTTCGCCGCGAACCATATGGACAGTTCATCGAAGACCTACTCGACGTTTCGCGTTGTCTTGCGGGTGAACTGCGTCTCAAATGCACGCCCGTCGTTTTGGCTCCGCTGATAAAGAACGCCGTCGTCGCGGTGCAGCAGCTGTCGGAAGCGAAGCGGCAAACACTGACGCTCGAGGTTGATGGCCGCGAACTTAACGTGAACGGAGATAACGCACTCGGCGTGAGCGAAGACGGCGAACTCAGTGTGACTGGAGACGCGCGGCGCTTGGAACAAGTGATCTCCAACCTCGTTTCCAACGCGATCAAGTACACACCCGACGGTGGACGTATCGAGGTAAAGCTCGCACGCGTCGACACGCAGCCGTTGATCGATTCGACTACTTCCGCCGCGCAAACGGCGCCGGCACCGGTTGTCACGAAGGCCTCGGCCTGGGCCTCTCCATCGTCCGCGAGATCGTGAAACTACACGGCGGTACAATCGAGGCTCACAGCGACGGCGAAAACCGCGGCGCCCCTCCGCGTGCTACTGCCGTTGCCGCGCTGATTGGCCCAACTCTCCACTGCATTGCGCGTTTACATTACGGGTGCAAAGGAGATAACAATGGAAGCTGCTCAAACGAGCGCGGGAATAGACGCGCTCAAGACGAAGTTGCGCGACACCTGGATGGCGGGCGATTTCGGTGAGATCGCCAAGTCGTATGCGAAAGGCGCTGAGGAATTTGTCAACGGTCTGAATCTCGCACCGGGCATGCGGGTCCTGGACGTTGCGTGCGGCACCGGAAATCTCGCGCTGCCCGCTGCTCGATCCGGCGCCGTTGTCACCGGCGTCGACATCGCGCCGAATTTGATCGAGCAGGCACGAGCAACTGCCACGCGCGAAGGCTTATCAGCGCAGTTCGATGAAGGTGACGCCGAAAACCTGCCTTACGAGGACGCGAGTTTCGACGCCGTAATCACGATGTTTGGCGCGATGTTCGCGCCTCGTCCGGAACTGGTGGCGGCCGAACTCAAACGCGTGTGCCGGCCCGGCGGCTTCATTGCCATGGCGAATTGGACGCCGGCGGGCTTCATCGGCCAGATGTTCAAGATCGTCGCCTCTTACGTGCCGCCACCGCCGAACATGCCATCACCGCTTTTGTGGGGCATGGAAGACGTAGTGCGCGAGCGCCTGGGCCAGGACGCGCAGACGAGCCGGCAAACGATTCGCTTCATCTACCCGTTTGGTCCGGAGCAGTCGGTCGACTATTTCCGGCTTTACTATGGGCCAGCGCAGAAGGCGTTTGGCGCCCTCGACGAAGCCGGCAGGAACGGTCTGCGCCGCGACATGGAGCAGCACTGGACCAAATACAACGAAGCCACTGATGGGACTACAAACGTCCCCGCAGAGTATCTAAAAGTAATCGCAGTGCGCGCGTGACGCTGTAGTCGCACGCCGCTGAAGAATTTCGAGACTGCTAACGACAATGCCCTCCCGCTTCTGAGCGAACGGGAGGGCATGTGTTTGTTAGGAGCAGGGTTGAAGCTACTGCTTGTCGTAGACGGCGACGTTCGTGACTTTCTTGCCTTGCCCATTGGTGGTGGTAGTCGTCACCGTGCGGGTTTTGCCGTCGCGTGAGACGACGATACGACCCGATAGCGTCACTTTCCCACCCTTCTTACCCGTGATCGTTAACGTGTTCTTACCGATCATGCGATAGGACCGAACGTCGGAAGTAGCATCGCCAGTTACCGGGTAATCTTTCCCGTCAAACTTCCCGGTCCATTCGTTGTGGACGGCGCCACCGTTTTCATCAACGCCATCTACCGTCACCTTGGTCTGATCCCCAGCGGCTTCGTAAACAACCGTGTGGTTCTTCGCCTTACCGGCGAGTTTCGATTTCGCTTCATTGAGTTTCCAGGTTCCCATGTTCGGGTTGTTCTGAAAACCCAGCGCCACGCTTACAAAAACGAGGGAGATTGCTAAGGCAATCGTTTTTGCTTTCATAGTATCCTCCGAAGAGAGTTGTCCAGGCGCTGCGCATTCTATGCGCGATGCTGTTGCGAGTAAAGGAGACTTAAGTGAGATGACCACGTATCGATTCTCCGTGACGATCGTTGTAATAGCTCACCTGATCGTCAACATTCTTCACGGCCAGGCGCATACGAAACTCGGCGTGGGGCTGAGCAGTTGGCAACAGATGTACGTCATTACAGTCATCCTCCTCGCGCCTCTGGTCGCACTCGCGTTGTCGTTTACTCGATACGCAAGAGCCGGGCTGTGGCTGCTGCTCGTCTCGATGCTCGGCGCGCTGATCTTTGGACTGTGCTATCACTACGTCGTCATCTCTCCCGATCACGTGGACCACTTGCCCGCCGGCGACGCGCGCGGACTGTTTCGCACAACGGCGCTGCTGCTGGTCGTGACGGAAACGCTGGGCGTGGCGGTCGCGTTCTGGTTGATGCGAAGTCACAAAAAAGCACAGGTGACACGAGCTTAAACTTGCTCGTGCCGCCTGTGCTTTCGCTTACCCACGCTTCGATCCGCAGAACCGCCGCGACTAAGTCGCCAGCGCGCGCTCCGCTTTCGCACGCACGAACGCATAATTCAACAACGGCAGCGAATTGAATTTCGCCGCCTTCGTGAACGAAGCCTTCGCCTGCGCAGTGTCGCCCTTCCCTTTGTACGACTCACCCAACAAATAAAGCACGTCGGGGTTTTGCTGGTTCGCCTGGCCCAACTCCGCGATCGCCGTGTCGTAGTTCTTCTCCTCCAAAGCGATCCGCCCCAGAAGCTCGTGCGCTTGTTTCACTTGAAACGCATTCTTCGCCGCTTCGGCGCCTTTGCGGAAAGTGTCAGTTTCCGTTTTCGCGGTGGCCAGATCTTTCTTCGCGATCGCGACGCGCGCGAGGTTGTAATGATGAAATAGCGCGGCGTTGGCTTTGTTATCCGCCGAGAGGTTTGAGTCGTTCGTCGTCTTCAGCGCCTGCTCGTACGCCTTGCGCGCGTCGTCCAACCGGCCCATCTCGAGCAGAATGTTTCCCTTCAACTGCAAATCACCAGCCATCGCCGGCAGGTCATTGGTCTTCTGCCCCAACGCATACTGCTGCTCGACTTCCGCCAGCGCCTGGTCCAATTTTCCACTATCAGCCGCAACCACCATCTGGCCAAACAACGCCGTGCGCCGTTCGCCGTCACTGCGCGCCTTCGACATCATCTTCTGCAACTCCGCCTGCGCTTCGCTCGGCTTCCCTTCATAAGCCAACGCCGCCGCGATGCCGAAGTGCGAGTTGACGAAGTTGGGCTCGATGCTCAGCGCCTTGTTGTACTGCACGATTGCTTCATCGAACCGGCCCATCTTCAAGAGCAATTCCGCATACGAATCATAGGGGTTCGGATCGTTGGGAATGAGCTCAATGTATTTTTTGAAAGCGTTTTCCGCGTCCGCGTAAGCCTGGTTCTGCCGGTACGCGTAACCGAGGATGTTCCAGGCGGTGGAATAATCGGGCGCGAGCTCGGTGGCCTTTTTATAGTGCTCGATGGCCTGCGTGAAGTCCTGCTGGCCGAAGTAATAACCGCCGAGATTGAAGTGCGCGCGCTCGTCGTTTGGATAAGCAGCGACGAGCTGTTCGAGAATTTCTTTCTGTTTCGTTGGGTTCGCGTTCGCGCCTGCTTCAGTCGCCTGGATGAGCATGCGCTCGCCATTCGAGGCTTTGGCAGAAAGCGTTACGGCTTTGTTCAGATGCTCGAAAAACTCTTTCGCAGTGGGCGAGACGTTCGCGCGATTGAGCTCGGCGAGCGCGAAATTCGGATCGAGTGAGATGGCTTTGTCGAAATGCGCGATGGAATCGGTGATGCGGAGTTTTTCCTGGAGATCGCGTCCGGCCAGGTACTCCTTGCGCGCATCGTCCGACGCAGTCGTGATCGCGATCTTACCGTTGTTTGCCGGCGCGTTAGCGGATGTGGCCTTGCTCGACTCAACCTGTTGGCACCCCGCAAAAATCAAGACACTGAAAAGCAGGAGCAAAGGTGCAAAAGGCTTGGGATTATCGTTTCGCATAGATGGGCTTGTACTCCTTTGAATAAACGAAGCAGGTTGAACAGACGGGGAGATAAGCAGAGCAAACGCAACGAGGAGCAGACGCAGTTACGAGAGCAAACGCAGGCTAAAAATCTGGATGAATCCTGATTGTCAGGTACGCAGAATAGTTGCGCGGAGTTCGCCAGTCAACCGGGAAATCAGCGTTGTTGATCAAGACGGCCTGGACCTGACGCGACTGAAGTCTTAGCCCAAACCTGCCGATAAGTTAACTGGCTGACAGACATTCCCTCCTCACATCCGTATGCTGCCCCCTGCCCAGACATATGGAAACTCGCGCTGCGCATGAAAGCGGACGATTTCGTCAAGCACATCATGCAGGCGAGTGGGCCCGCTCGCGATCAGTTACTGCGCTACGCCAATTACTTCCAGGTGATGGTGCAGCAACACGCCGCGTGCAACGTCGGCCACAGTGTCGAGGAGCCGCATGTGTCGCTGGATCCTGCTCACGCACGATCGCGCGGGTGTGATGTATTTGCCCTGACGCACGAGTACCTCTCGGTGATGGCACGCACCTTCACGGATCACGGTCGCCTTCTCCAGCCCGCGTAAGTACCACAACGTACAGACCCTCATTCGGTTTGTTGCTACTCCGTTCGCAAAGCATTTAAATAGGAGGGCGTCATGGCTGCACAGAAAGATAATTTGTTACTCGCAGCACTGCCGGCCGAAGAGAGGAAACGCCTGGAGCCTTTTCTCAAGTGGACGGCCACGGTGTTCGAAGATCCATTGGTCGAGCCCGGCGAGCCGGACGGCGTCTTCGAGCGCCCGTGCCGAGACTTAGCCACCGAGATGACGCGGAGTGTTTAGCGATCGCTTTGCAACGCAGTCTTTTTGAAAACGCCGCGGATGAAGCAGTCTCCGCTCGCCTCGAGGGCTTTCGCTATCAGCCCGACTTGTTGGACCAATCAGAAGAAGCAGCGCTCATCCCGCGCCTCTGTACACTGCCGTTTCGCGATTTCGAATTTCACGGTTACACAGGAAAACGACGCGTCGTGTCGTTCGGTTGGAAATACGACTTCGCCGACGCCAAGCTTCGCCGCGCTGACGAGATTCCCGACTTCTTATTGCCGCTGAGAGCTCGCGCCGCGTCGTTCGCGAATTTAGACGCGGAAGAGTTTCCGCACGCGCTCGTCACGCAGTATGGACCAGGCGCGGGCATCGGCTGGCATCGCGATAAAGCGGTATTCGGCGAAGTCGTCGGTATCTCATTGCTCGCTTCGTGTGTGTTGCGCTTCCGGCGCAAGGATGGCCGCAAGTGGGAACGTGTCAACGTGCTGACGGAGCCCCGCTCGGCCTATCACCTGACTGGACCAGCGCGCACCCAGTGGCAACACAGCATCCTGCGCGTCGACGAGCTGCGTTATTCGATCACGTTCCGCACGATGCGACCGGAGTAAACCGCGACGACTCACTTCGCTTTGATGTCGTAGGCCCATAACGTTCCGAGGTCCCGAATATACAAACGGCCATTGGCGATCACGGGATATGAAAACGCCATCTCCGAGAAGTCCGCGTTTTTCGTGTGCTGCGGCGGAGCCGGCGGTGTGAAGCGTCCCTTCTCGCGATAACCTGCAGGCGTTGCTTCCGCCAAAACATATGCGCCGTTTACCAGGTGAAGGTAGAGCATGCCATCCGCGGCCGCGACCGACGCCCAGCCAAAATTCTCCTGCTGCCAAACTATCTTCCCGGTCGCGAACTCAACCGCTACGAGTTTCTGGGCCACCTCGGTGCCGTACAAATGGCCGTCAACGATCACCGCGCCGCCGATGCCGTTCGGCAAACCGCGCACGAAATAAACCTGCTCCGCAGTGACGCCGTCGCCGTTTGCTTTCAAACGCACGGTCCCGCCGCCGACGCCGAGCGCGCCACCATACACATAGTCGCCGAACGCGACGGGCGTGAAATACTGCGCCGGTCCTTTTGCGACGTCTTTGTAACGCCACAAAAACTGGCCCGTCTTCGCGTCAACGCCGACGAGTCCCTTACTCAAAAGCTGCACGTATTGTTTGCGGCCCGCGGCCTGCACGATGATGGCCGACGCGTAACCGGCAGGATCGCCGCCCGGCACTGCCGACTTCCAAATCAGCGCGCCTGTCTTTTTATTCAGCGCGACTAGCGTGGCGTCCGCTCCGCCGGGAGTAACGATCACCATGTCGCCGTCGACGAGCGGCGACTCCGCATACGCCCATTCACCAGGCTGACCGCCGAACTCTTTGCGCAGGTTTTTGGTCCAACGAACCTTTCCGCTCTTGGTTTCAAGACATGCGAGATCGCCGTCAGAGCCGAGCGCGTAAAGCACGTCGCGATCGATCGTCGGTGTCGAACGCGCCTTCGGAAAACGGGGATTTTGATCTGGATTGCCGACGTTGCCGACACGCGTGGTCCAGATAACTTTGCCGTCAGTAGTGGAGATCGCTTGCACGTACTCGTTGTCCATGCCGCGATTGCTCATCATGTAAATGCGCGTGCCGACAACCACGGGCGTCGAATAACCATCGCCGAGATCGTTGACTTGCCAAAGAAGTTTCGGCCCACCCGCCGGCCACTGTTTGAGTAAGCCGCTCTCCTTCGACACACCGTTACGATCGGGGCCGCGCCATTGCGGCCAGTCCGCCAATACCACGCCGGCAGTAGACAAACAGAGAGCTACACTAAGAATTAGCGTTCGAGACTTCACGTTTTTTCTCCTTCTGTAACTGCTGAACTGGGCTGCTGGAAAACTGCTGGACGTGCGCTAGTCTTGCTCTGGTACGACCCCTACGAAAAAATGTTTCATGGTTGTGGGTGGATGTATTTCCGTGGTGAGGAGTGAGACTGTGTTCTGGTGGGAGTGCGCCGTAGTAGTGAGTGACTACTGTGGCAGGCTGCCGGCGCGGCGTGGTCTGCCGCTGGGGCAACCAGCGACTGCGCCGGCAGCTAAACTACCAATTGAAAACAAACTCGCGAACGAGATTGAGACCGAAGCCCTCGAGCAGCGACCTCGTGCCGCTGCGCAAACCATCCTTGTAACTGTACCGATCCGGATACCACGTTTCGCGCGAGATGATCGCGCCTGAATAAACACCGGCGAACCGCGGCACGGAGATCACGCGTTTGCCGGTCCGCGTGCGTGAAGTCAGGTTCTGCATCAACGCGTCTTTGAAACGCGGAAAGAAACCGGTGCGAGTGCTTTTCTGAAAGCCCGTGTCGAGCTCGAGCGCTTCATCGAGCGCGTAAGTCACGGTCTGATGAATCGCGTTCGCGCCGAGACTCGAAGCGTAACGCTTACCGTAGCCGCGTGCGCCCTGTCCCCATTCTTCCGGACTGTTCTTCCACTGACCGATCCCCGCATCGGCCGCACTCCACCCTAATCTGACTGGTCCAATCGTGCTCTTCGCATAACGTTTGAAGCGTTCGTGGTTGTCGGGAAAGACGTAAGTGGGCGCTGGTTGAACCTGCGCCGGAGCAGTTTGCGACGTGTCGGTTGTTTTAGCAGCGTCAGTGGATTGCTGCGCGTAAATCGGAAAAGCAGCCGCGACGATCAATAACAAGACCCCGAGTGTTCTCTTTTTCATACGAGCGTTCTAGGCAGGAAATGACACGAATCTATGGCTTGTCGGTTACTTTCAACTCTTTCACCGGAACACCGTCGCTCCAGACACCCATGAAGCGCTGCTGCGGTGTGTTGCCGAGCGCGTATTCGCGGTTCTTGCCGTAGAAGGCCGCATCGCACAGACCATCAAACAGTTTCCACGTGCCGTAGAAGTCGAGCGCGTTGACCATCATCGTTTCGAGACGCTCGGGCCGGCCCGCAGCGTCGACGCGGCGCGTCGGCAAACCACCCGCGCGACCATTGTCGCTACTCGAGCCAGCCGGGTCTGAACCGTTACGACCAACCTCTGCTGGTCCACCACCGATTCCCTCACCGCTGTCGTAAGCATTATCAAACGCAGTCGGCGCGCGATGACTCGCCACCAAACCCGGCATCCCGTGTGAATCAGAAACGAGCGTCACGTAGTCCTTGTTGTTCGCTGACACGCGCGTCGACTCGTTATAGATCCGCTTCGCATCGACATCACGCACGAGCGTGTCCTGATCGCCGGCCACTGCGAGCAACAGCGTCTGCGCCGGAATCTTCTTCAAGTCAGCCAATGGAATATTGATCGGCGCTTCAGTGATTCCCGGCTCGACCGACATCACCGCCGCCACGCGCGGCAATCCATTTTCACTAGCGAGCGCCGCCACGTTCGCCGCCAGCAGACCGCCGACCGAATGGCCCACGGCCGCGAACTTCGTCAAGTCGGCTTTCACATGTCCGGGCTCGCTCGCCAAACGCGCGAGCGCCTCCTTGATCGCGTTCAAAGTGTTCGGCGTGAACTCGCGGATCGGCGTCAGTAAACTCGCCTGGTAACGCGGATAGATCACGATGTTTCCGCGCTTCACCAGATGATCGAGCCACGCCCCGTAATACAACGGATTCATCCCGCCCCAGCCGTGCAGAAACACGATCACCGGCGCCGACGCGGGCTTCGGGTCGTCAGGCTCGTAGATCCAATACTCCTGGGCGCCCTTGCCGTAGCGGTTCTTCGTCACGCTCGCATGCACGTACTGTTTTCCACCCGGTCCGGTCGCCGGTTGCGATGGCGGCGTCACCACCTTCTGCGCCGGCAAAACCATCACCGAGCAGAGCAAAAAACTTAGAAACAAGGCCAGAGATTTAATAAATCGACTCGGCATTTCACTTCCTCCAACTAAGCTCTTTTGACGCGCAGCACCCCGTGTTGGTTGTGGCACGGATGATGCGAATAGGTGTCGCATTCCCCGTTTCGCGTAACAAAAGAGTTCATATGTTAACTCGCGTGCGGCATCTTCAGGTACTCGTTCTCGTTTACGGTCTGCTCTGCTCCGCCGCGATCACGGCTGACGCTCAAACGTCGCTGGCCGAACTGCAAAAAGCCCTTCAGGAAAAGGCCGCCTTCGCCGAGACTGACTTCGCCGCACTCGCACGCGGCGAAACGATCGTGAAGCTCGCGCCCGTCCAGGACAAACGCGAGATCGCGCTTTCCGGCCTCGTGAATCTGCGCGCAAACGCGGAGGAATTTCTACGCTCTTATCGTGAAAGTTTGACGCAGCGAACCAACGCCGCGGTACTCGAGATCGGCAGCTTCAGCGCGACGCCGGCACTGAGCGACCTGCAAAATCTCACGCTCGAACCACAGGATATTGAAGATCTGAAAGAGTGCGCCGTCGGCAACTGCAGGATCAAACTCTCCGCCGCGATGATCGAGCGCTTCGCGCGCGAAGTAAACTGGCAAGCTCCCGACTACGCGCAACAAGCAACGCAGCTCTTCAAAACGATGCTGCTCGATTATGTGCGCGACTATCACGCGCGCGGCGACGCGGCGCTGATCGAGTACAACGATAAGGCCGATCCGGTGCGACTCGCCGACGAGCAACGCGCGCTCACCGCGACGCCGGGTTATCTCAACGACGTTTTCGCAAACGCGCTTTCAACGCAAATGCAACCAGCGGAAGAGATGCTCGTCTGGTCGAAGATCAAGTTCGGACTGAAACCCGTGATCGCCGTCAATCACGTCACGATCTACAGACACGAAAACGAGCTCGGGCCGCAAGTGCTGGCCGTTTCCAAACAGATTTATGCCGATCATTACTTCGACTCGTCACTCGCGCTGACGGCTTACGTCACCGTTGCTGGTCCAACATCTTTTATGGTTTACGAGAACCGCTCGCGCGCCGACGGTCTCGATGGTCCATTAGGCAAGTTCAAACGCAAGATCGTCGAGAGCAAAGTACTCGCGGGTTTGAAGGGCATTCTCGAACATTCGAAGCTCACGATGGAAGCGTCGTTGCTGAGTCCCGACAGCGCGACTGTTGCGACAAACGACGGCGGCTGGAAACAGCGGCTCTTTGGCGGCATTAGACCATTGCTCTGGTTCATGATAATTTCAGGACTCATCGCATTATTCCTGCTCCGCAATTACGAGGGAAAGACCCGCACTGCAGGAGTGAAACAATTAAAACCCGAGGAAAGATAAAACGGAGAGCTACTCACCATGAAGAAACAATTTGTCGTCTGGTTAGCGGCTATCAGTCTGGCCGCTTGTTTTTTGTCATACGCCACCGCGCAACAGAGCAAAAATAGCGTCACCGTGCAATTGAAGAACGGGCAGGGCCAGGATATCGGCACCGCTACGATCACGCCTTCAGGCAAAGGCGTCCGCGTCAAACTGAACGTACACGATCTGACGCCCGGCCAGCACGGAATTCACTTTCACCAGGTAGGCAAATGTGAAGGTCCCGACTTTCAAACCGCCGGCTCACACTTCAACCCCGACAACAAAAAGCACGGTCTGAAAAATCCCGAAGGGCCACACGCCGGCGACATGATGAACTTCACGGTCAACGCGAAGGGAATGTCTATGGCCACCGTCACCGATATGCATGTGAATCTCGGTTCCGGCGCTAATTCGCTCTTTGCAAACGGCGGCACGGCGCTCGTGATCCACGAAAAAGCCGACGACATGAAAACCGATCCGTCGGGTAATTCCGGTGGGCGCATCGCTTGCGGCGTGATCTCGCACTAGATCTGTGTTAAGAAGGTGCCCACAAATCTTAAACGATGCACCTGATCGGGATAGATGTGGGCACCGGCGGCTCGCGCGCCGTGCTGATCGACGCTGCGGGTAGAGTCGTCGCCTCCGCCACTGTCGAACACCAACCATTTGTTTCGCTGCAAACCGGGTGGGCCGAACAAGACCCGCGCGACTGGTGGGCTGCGTCTGCTTTAGCGATCCGCGCTGCGATCGACAAAGCCGGAATCAGCGCCGATGAGATCAAAGGCGTCGGGCTTTCGGGCCAGATGCACGGCGCAGTCCTGCTCGATGAAAGCGACGAAGTACTGCGGCCGGCAATCATCTGGTGCGATCAAAGAAGCGCCGATCAGTGTCGCAGCTTAACCACGAGCGTCGGCGCGACCCGTCTCATTGAATTGACGTGCAACCCCGCGCTGACGGGGTTCACGTTGCCGAAACTTTTATGGGTGCGCGATCACGAACCCGAGCTGTGGCGGCGCGTTCGTTCGGTCCTGCTGCCGAAAGACTTCGTTCGTCTCAAACTCACCGGCGACAAGGCGACTGACGTGGCCGATGCGTCGGGGACGTTGTTGCTGAACGTCGCCGCGCGTCGCTGGTCAGAGGAAATGCTCGCGGCGGCGCAGATCGACAGTAATCTTTTGCCGCGCGTTTATGAGTCGCAGGAGATCACGGGAGTCGTTTCGAAGCGGGCGGCAGATGAAACCGGATTGCGCGCGGGCACGCCTGTTGTCGCTGGCGCAGGCGATCAGGCAGCGGGCGCGGTCGGGTTAGGCATAGTTCGACCGGGAATGATCAGTGCGACGATCGGAACGTCAGGCGTTGTTTTCGCCACGACGAACACGCCCGCACTCGATCCGCAAGGCCGCGTGCACACGTTCTGTCACGCGATTCCCGGACGCTGGCACGTGATGGGCGTGACGCAGGGCGCGGGACTTTCGTTGCGTTGGTTTCGCGATCAATTCGGCGTCAGAGCCGACAAAGTGCCGAATGGCGATGTTTCTAAAGGCGATCCATACGACAGTTTGACCGCGGAAGCCGCGCGCGTTCCGCCCGGCGCTGACGGTCTGCTCTGGGCGCCGTACCTGATGGGCGAACGAACCCCGCATCTCGACCCCGACGCGCGCGCCGCGCTCGTCGGACTTACCGCCAGCCACACGCGAGCACACGTCGTCCGCGCGATACTCGAAGGCGTCGCTTTCAGTCTCCGCGATTCGCTCGAGATTTTGAAAGAGCTGAACGTGCCGTGCGAGACGATCCGACTCGGCGGCGGCGGCGCGCGTTCGGAGTTGTGGCGGCACATCCAGGCGGATGTATACGGACATGAAATCGAGACGATGGCGGCGGAAGAAGGCGCGGCTTACGGCGTCGCGATCCTGGCCGGTGTCGCTGCGGGAGCGTGGCCCTCTGTCGAAGCTGCGTGCGACGAAATAATCCGGCCGCACCGGCGGGTGAAACCCGACCCCGAAGCCGCAAAACTTTTTCATCGACAATATCGGCAGTATATAGCACTCTACCCGGCGTTACGTTCAATATCCACAACCGAGGGACCACATGCGACCAGAAAACTCCATTAGATCTGTTGTCTGTCTATTTGTGTTTACACTGCTTCTCGCCGGCTGCCAGCAAAACGGCATTCACAGCGGCCAAGGCGGCGTCCCGGGCGGTGGCGGCGGCAAACACAAGCTCGCCTTCGTCACCAACAACGCTTCCGACTTCTGGACCATCGCGCGCAAAGGAACTGAAAAGGCACAGGCCGATATTCCCAGCATCGAAGTCGAGTTTCGCATTCCTTCCGACGGCACCGCCGCCGAGCAACAGCGCGTCGTGGACGATCTGCTCGCCAAAGGAATTCACGGTATCGCGATCAGTCCCGTCGATCCCGCGAACCAGACACCGATGCTCAATCGCGCGGCGAGCCAGGCGCTCGTCGTGACGCAGGACAGCGACGCGCCGAACAGCAATCGCGTCTGTTACATCGGCACGGACAACGTCGCCGCCGGCAGACAAGCGGGCCAGCTCGTGAAGGAAGCGTTGCCGAACGGCGGCAAGATCATGGTGTTCGTCGGTGTGCTCGATGCCGCAAACGCGCAGCAACGTTACCAGGGTTTGAAAGAAGCGCTGCAGGGTTCGAACGTCTCGATCATCGACGTCCGCACCGATAACACCGATCGCGTGCGCGCGAAATCAAACGCGGCGGACACGCTCGTGAACAATCCCGACATCGCCGGGATGGTTGGTCTGTGGTCCTACAACGGTCCCGCGATTCTCAGCGCGGTTAAAGAAGCGAACAAAGTCGGCAAGGTGCAGATCGTCGCGTTTGACGAAGAAGATCCGACGCTCGAAGGAATCAAGGAAGGCGCGATCTACGCGACTGTCGTG
The DNA here is from genome assembly GCA_946480785.1 of uncultured Blastocatellia bacterium. The sequence goes on from CAMLLD010000027.1 coordinate 45,886, forward strand.
CAGCAGCCGTTTGAGTTTGGTTATCGGTCGATGGAGTTGATGGCGAAGTATCTGAACGGCGATCAATCGGTGGTACCGGCGAGCAAACAGATCTTCGTGCCGACGCTCGCGATCAAGAAGGCAGACGTCGCGGAGTTTCAAAAGAAAATCAACCAGCTCCGCGGGCGCTAAGTAACGTGGACAATCACTCGGTTCCCATCCTCCGCATGGAGGGCGTCAGCAAACGATTTCCCGGCGTCGTCGCGCTCGATAACGTTAGCCTGAGCGTCGGCGCCGGCGAGATCGTGGCGCTGATCGGCGAGAACGGCGCGGGCAAGTCGACGTTGATGAAGATCCTCGGCGGCGCGATCTCGCGTGACGGCGGTACGATCGAGATCAACGGTAAGCCCGTCGAGATACGTTCGCCGCGTGAAGCGAGCGCACTCGGCATCGAGTTCATCCACCAGGAGCTGAGCGTTCTCGACAATCTCGACATCGCCGCCAACATCTTTCTGTATCGCGAACCAACCACCGGCGGTTTCCTCAAGTTAATCGATCGCAAAAAGATCTACGGCGAAGCGGATGCTTTGTTACGCAAGCTCGGGCTCGATGTTTCGAGCCGCACTTCGCTGGGCCAACTTTCAATCGCGCAACAACAGCTCGTCGAGATCGCACGTGCGCTCGGTGCCGGCGCGCGAATCATCATCATGGACGAGCCGACTTCGAGTCTCACGTTGAGCGAGACGCGTCGCCTGCTCGAGCTCGTGAAGGAGCTGAAGGCGGAAGGCGTGAGCGTCATCTACATCTCGCACCGCATGCACGAAGTGAAAGAGCTTGCGGATCGCGCCGTGGTGCTGCGTGACGGAAAGAACGCGGGCGCTCTCGAACGCGATGAGATCACGCAGGAACGCATGGTCCGCATGATGGTCGGCCGCGATCTGAAAGAATTCTTTAAAGGCGCAGCGACGCCGGGGAATGGTTCCAAAGCAAACGGCGCTGAGGGTTTTGTTGTGCGCCGTTTGCGAACGCTGCGTTATCCGCACCAGACGATCACTTTCAGCGTTGCACCCGGCGAAGTGCTTGGCGTCGCGGGACTCGTCGGCGCCGGACGTTCGGAAGTGGCCCGCGCGATTTTCGGCGTCGAAGAAGCGCTCGAAGCGGAAGTCGCCCTCGACGGCAAAACGTTGCGCATCACCGAACCGCAGGACGCGATCAGTCACGGCATCTATCTCGTGCCCGAAGATCGTCGTCTCAGTGGTCTGATCGTCGACTTCAACGTGCGCGAGAACATCTCGTTGCCGAACCTCGACAGCTACTCGTCGGCCAAGATCATCAACTTCGGCAAAGAAGCGAAAGCGGCCGCCGAAGCGATCAAGGCCATCAACATCAAAACGCCGAACGCGGAAATGCGCGCTGCGAATCTCAGCGGCGGTAATCAGCAGAAGGTCGTGCTCGCGAAGTGGCTGACGTTTCGGCCGCGCGTTTTGATCTTTGACGAGCCGACGCGCGGCATCGACGTTGGCGCGAAGTCGGAGATCTACGAACTCATTCGCGGCCTCGCGGCCAAAGGCGTGTCAGTGATCGTCATCAGCAGTGAGATGGAAGAGGTGCTCGGCATCAGCGATCGCATCGCGGTGATGCACGAAGGGCGATTGACCGGAATACTCAATCGCGCCGAGTTCAGCGAAGAAGCGGTGATGCGGCTCGCAACCGGCACCGAAGGATAATTCCGCCCTCTTTGAGGCCAAGGACAACCCGCTATGAAAAAAGAGCTCGGCATCTTCATTCTCCTGATCGTTCTCTGCATCATCGTCTCGGTCATCAATCCCAACTTCCTGCTGGCCATCAACCTGCAAAATCTCGCCCGCCAGATCGGCGCGTTCGGCATCTTCAGCATCGGCCTGGGTTTGGTGATCATCACGGGCGGCATCGAGTTGTCGGTCGGTTCGATGATGGCGCTGTTGGGCGTGTTGTTGTCGATGATGCTGACCGAGTATCACCTCGGCTCACCGCTTACCATTCTCATCTGCATCGCGCTCGCGATGACCTTAGGCCTCGGTCACGGATTGCTCATTACCCGGCTCAACATGCAGCCCTTCATCGTAACACTCTGCGGACTGCTCTTCTATCGCGGCCTCGCACGCTTCATCACCAAAGACGAAACGAAGGGTTTCGGCTCGCAGGGTTTCGAGTGGCTACGCTTCCTCGCGAACGGCAACGTGCTTGGCATCCCGATGCCGTTTGTATTGCTCATCATTATTGCGCTGATCACGTGGGTGGTGTTGCATCGTTCGGTCTACGGCCGTTATCTCTTCGCAACCGGACGCAACTCGGAAGCAGCGCGTTACGCCGGCATCGACACCAACAACATCATCACGCTGACGTACGTCATCTCCGGTCTACTCACCGCGATCTCGGCGATCATCTTCGCGTTTTATACCAACTCGGTTTCGCCCGCGAACCACGGCAATGCTTACGAGCTTTATGGCATTGCGGCGGCGGTGCTCGGTGGCTGTTCGTTGCGCGGCGGTGAAGGTTCGGTGGTCGGCATTCTGATCGGTACCGCTTTGCTGCAAGTACTGCGAAACCTCGTGAATTTGCTCGGTATCCCGAGCTCGCTCGACTTTGCTGTGATGGGCGCGGTGATTCTGCTCGGCGTGATGGCGGATCAGATCTTCACCGAACGAAGAAATCGCAGACAGGTGGCGTTGATGCGCGAACTCAGTGCGCGTGAGGCTAAGTCATGAGATTAAAACTGAAACTACTCTTCGTTGTTGTTCTCCTAATCTCCAGTTCTGCGCTTGCGTTTGCGCAGACGTCGATTACTCACAAACCGTTCGGCAAGACGACGGACGGCCAGAGCGTCGAAATCTACACGCTGCGAAACCGGCGCGGCATGGAAGCGCGCATCACGAATTACGGCGGCATCGTCGTCTCGCTCACCGCGCCCGATCGCAACGGCAAGCTCGCCGACGTCGTGCTCGGCTACAACGATCTCGACACTTACATGCGCCCGCCGTTTCCCTATTTCGGCGCGATCATCGGCCGTTACGGAAACCGGATCGCGAAAGGACGTTTCACACTCAACGGCGTCGAATACAAACTCGCCGTTAACAACGGTGAGAATTCTCTGCACGGCGGGCTCAAGGGCTTCGACAAAGTCGTTTGGACCGCCCACGAGCGAAACACAGCGGCTGGTCCGGCATTGGTGTTGAGTTATCTCAGCAAGGACGGTGAAGAAGGTTATCCCGGCAATTTGCGCACGACGGTCATCTATACTTTAACCAACAACAACGAGCTTCGTATCGATTACACGGCTACGACCGACAAAGACACCGTTATCAACCTGACGCACCACTCGTATTTCAATCTCGCGGGCGAAGGCAACGGCGACATTCTCAAACATAACCTGATGCTGCGCGCGGATAGTTTTATTCCCACCGACGCGGGCTCGATCCCGACGGGCGAGATCAGAAACGTTGCGGGCACGCCTTTCGACTTTCGCAAAGCAAACACGATCGGCGAACGCATCAATAACGACGACGAGCAACTCAAGCTTGGCAATGGTTACGATCATACGTGGGTGATCGACGGGCGCATGGGAACGTTGCGACAGGCCGCGATCGCTTACGAGCCGACAACGGGGCGTGAGATGGAAGTTTGGACCACCGAACCGGGCGTGCAGTTCTACACCGGCAACTTTCTCGACGCCGCGATCATCGGCAAATCCGGGAAACCATATCCGCGTCGCTCAGGCTTCTGTCTCGAGACGCAGCACTACCCCGACTCGCCAAACGAACCCAAGTTCCCAACGACGACCTTGCGCAAGGGCGCCGTCTATCATTCCACTACGATCTACAGATTCTCGGCCCGAAAATAAATCCGTGTTCATCCGTGTCTACATTACGTTGGTTGTAGTAGCTCTCATGTGTTCTCAGTCTGCCGTCCCCGCTTACAAAAATCCGAAGTTGAGTGTCGACGAGCGCGTGAACGATCTCCTCAAACGCATGACGCTCGAAGAAAAGGTGGCCCAATTAACCTGCCTCTGGCCGCGCGGTCAGGACATTCCACCCGACGCCCTCAAAAACGGCATCGGCCAGATCGCGCGCCAACAGGAGCACAAAGGCCCGCGCGAAAGCGCCCTCTTCGCCAACTCCGTGCAAAAGTTTCTCGTCGAAAACACACGCCTCGGCATTCCCGCGATCTTTCACGACGAGATCCTGCACGGCCACATGGCCCAGGGCAGCACCAGCTTTCCGCAACCGATCGCCCTCGCCTCGAGTTGGGACCTAGAGCTAATCAACAAAGTCTTCACGGCCGGCGCACTCGAAACGCGCGCGCGCGGCAGCCAACAAGTGCTCGGCCCAAATCTCGATCTCGGCCGCGAACCTCGTTGGGGCCGCACCGAAGAAACGTACGGCGAAGATCCGTATCTCGTCTCGCGCATGGGCGTCGCTGTGATCAAAGCGATCCAGGGCAGTGGTCCAACAATCGACAACCAGCACGTCATCGCCACCGCGAAACACTTCGCCGCACACGGCCAACCCGAAGCCGGCACGAACGTCGGCCCGGCGAACTTTTCCGAGCGTACGCTCCGCGAAACGTTCCTGCCGAGCTTCGAAGCCGCAGTGAAAGAAGCGGGCGTGATGAGCGTGATGGCGTCCTACAACGAGATCGACGGCGTGCCGTCGCACATGAACCACTGGCTGCTCCAAAAGATCTTGCGCGACGAGTGGGGCTTCAAAGGTCACGTCGTCGCCGACTACTACGCCATCGCTCAGTTGCAGGATCTACATCACGTCGCGGCTAATAAAACGGAAGCCGCGCGCCTCGCGCTCGAAGCTGGCGTTGATATTGAGTTACCGGAGCCGCAGGCTTATCCGAGCCTGATCGACCTCGTGAAGAACGGCAAGATCTCAGAAGCAACGATCGATCGCGCGGTCGCGCGTAACCTGCGCGCGAAGTTTCTGCTCGGTCTGTTTGAGAATCCTTACGTCGATCCCGATCGCGCTGTCGCGGTGACGAACTCCACCGCGCACCAGGCGCTTGCCGCCGAAGCCGCACGCCGCTCGATCGTCTTGTTGAAGAACGAGAACAATTTGCTCCCACTCGATCGCAGCAAGCTGAAGACGCTCGCAGTGATTGGACCAAACGCCGCGACCGTGCATCTCGGCGGCTACAGCGACAACCCCGGCCGCGGCATCAGCGTGTTGCAGGGCGTGAAAGACAAAGCGGGCGCGAATCTCAACGTCGTCTATGCCGAGGGTTGCAAGATCACAAAGGAAGGCGGCAACTGGTTCGCCGACACTTCCACCCCGAGCGATGAAGCTGAAGATCGCAAACTGATCGCTGAGGCGGTCGAGGCAGCGAAGTCGGCCGACGTGGCGCTGCTCGTACTCGGCGGCAACGAAGATACGAACAAGGAAGCCTGGGCCGACAATCATCTCGGCGACCGCGATAGTCTCGAATTATTCGGGAGGCAAAACGATCTCGTACGCGCTGTGCTCGCCACCGGCAAGCCGGTGGTCGTGATGCTCATCAACGGTGGTCCGCTCGCCATCAACTACATCGCCGCGAACGTACCTGCGATTCTCGAAGGCTTCTATCTCGGTCAGGAAACCGGCACGGCCGTGGCCGACGTGCTGTTCGGTGATTACAATCCGGCGGGCAAGCTGCCGATCAGTTTTCCGCGTTCGGTGGGCCAACTGCCTATCTATTACAACCAGAAACCGAGCGGACGCCGCGGTTACTTATTCACCGACAAGTCGCCGCTGTTTCCGTTTGGTTACGGCTGGAGTTACACGACTTTCGCCTACGGCAAGCCCGTGATCTCACCGGCTCAGATCGCGCCCAATGGACAAGCGAAAGTAAGCATCGCGGTGACGAACACCGGCAAGCGCGCGGGCGACGAGATCGTGCAGCTCTACATTCACGATCTCGTGAGCTCGGTAACACGCCCGGTGATCGAGTTGAAAGACTTCAGGCGCGTCTCGTTGCAGCCGGGCGAAACGAAAACGGTGGAGTTTACGATCACGCCCGACAAGCTTTGGTTCTACGATCTGAATATGAAGCGCGTCGTCGAGCCCGGCACGTTTGAGATCATGGTCGGGCCCAGCTCCGTGAGCCATCAATCCGTTACTTTGGAAGTGCGATGAACGAACTACAACCAAAACCGGAACACAAATTCACCTTCGGACTGTGGACTGTCGGCAATCGCGGACGCGATCCGTTTGGCGACGCCACGCGGCCGAGCCTGACTCCGGCGACGATCGTCGAGCGCTTGAGTAAGCTCGGCGCGTACGGCGTGAACCTGCACGACAACGATCTTGTGCCCATCGACGCGAGCGCCACGGAACGCGATCGCATCGTCAGCGAGTTCAAAAAAGCGCTCGCCGACAACGGCATGAAGGCGCCGATGGCTACCACGAATCTCTTCTACGATCCGGTTTTCAAAGACGGCGCTTTCACGTCGAACGACGCCCGCGTGCGTCTCTACGCGTTGCAGAAGACGATGCGTTCGATGGATCTCGGCGCGGAGCTCGGCGCGCACATTTACGTCTTTTGGGGTGGGCGCGAAGGCGCGGAGTGTGATGCAGCGAAGGACGCGCGCGAGGCGTTGAAGTGGTATCGCGAGTGTTTGAACTTTCTTTGCGAATACGCGGTTGATTCCGGCTATGACTACAAGTTTGCGCTCGAAGCAAAACCGAATGAGCCGCGCGGGGATATTTATTTGCCGACGACGGGCGCGATGCTCGGGTTCATCGCGACGTTGGACCATCCGGAGATGGTGGGTGTGAATCCCGAGGTTGGGCACGAGCAGATGGCCGGTCTCAATTTCTATCACGTCGTGGCGCAGGCGATCGAAGCCGGGAAGCTCTTTCACATCGACCTCAATGATCAGAAAGGCACGCGCTTCGATCAGGATCTTCGTTTCGGATCTGAGTCGATCAAGAACCTGTTCTTCCTCGTGAAGTTGTTGGAGGAGTCAGGCTACGACGGGCCAAGGCATTTCGATGCGCATGCGTATCGTAGTGAGAATGAAGAAGGCGTGTGGGAGTTTGCGGCTGGTTGTATGCGGAACTACCTGATCCTCAAAGCGAAAGCGCGGCAGTTCGATCAAGACCAGGAAGTGCAGAGTCTGCTGGCTGAGATCCGTGGAACATCCCCTTCCCTTCAGCCTTACAACTTCGACTCCGTCAAGAACCTTCAACTGGATCGTGCTGAACTGACAAACAAACGCCTTCCGTACGAACGTCTCGATCAACTAACGATCGACATCCTCCTCGGCGTCAGATAGGCAGCCGCAGCTTAGCCTCGCACCCACGAAACTGCCGCCGGTTCTCGAGCGTTAGTGTCCCGCCGTGCGCCTCGGCAATCTGCCGCGACAACACCAACCCGATTCCCGACCCTTCGGCCTTCGTCGTAAAGAACGGCACAAAAAGATTCGCCGTGCTCGCGAGCCCCGGCCCTTCATCACGCACCCACACCTCGACGTGTGAATTATTCTGCCGCCACCCGACTTCCACACCGCCGCGCGTCTCCATCGACGCATCCACCGCGTTGCGCACGAGATTGATCAGCAACTGCTCGAGCTGCACGTCGTCGCCGCGCACCAACACGTCCGGTCCGCCGGCCACGTTCACCGGCAGCCGCGTTTCGAGACTCGCCACGCGCGATACGAGCGCGCCAATCTTCAACGGCTCCAGCCGCGGTGGCGGCAGTCGCGCCAGCTTCGAATACGACTCGACAAACCGCGCGAGTGAATCCGCGCGCGACGAAATCACCGCGAGGCCGCGATGCATGTCTTCGCGCCAGTCCGCCGGTTCCGGATCGCGGTGCATCAGGTCCGCGAGACTACCTGCAACGGATTTGATCGGCGCGAGCGAGTTGTTGAGCTCGTGGCCCAACACGCGTAACAGTCTCTGCCACGCAGTGCGTTCTTCTTCGCGCAACGTTTGGCTCAAGTCAGTCAACACCAGCAACTGGTGCGGCGCGCCGCCTTCGCGAAACGTGCTGCGACGCACGTCCCAACGTCCCACGCCACCCGGAAACACCATCTGCATCGTCTGTGGTCCACCGTTCGACTCGGTGTTGAGACATTCAGACAAACCGAGCTCCTGGCTCGTGCGTCCGAGCAGACGCGCCGACGGTTGGGCCAACAGTCTCTCACCCGCGCGATTGACGAGTCGCAAGCGTTGTTCGCCGTCGAAAGCAAACACCGCCACGTCGATCTCCGCCATGACCGTGCGCAACAACGCGGTGGCTTCCATTGCACCGAGACGTTGGTTGCGCAACGTCTGGCCGAGATCGTTGACCTCGAGCATGACCTCGCCGAGCGCGTCGCCGGAAAGCGCGCGGCGGCCGCGGATCGAATAATCGCCTTCGCGAATGGCGGCGAGAATGTTGGAGAGAGTTTGCAGCGGGCGGACGATGCGCTGCTTGAGATTGAACGAAACGCCGAGCCACAGCAGGACGAGCAGCAGATCGATGGTCCACTGCACCTGAGCGGAGTAGCTGTCGTACCAGAGGAGAAACGCGCAGAGCCCGACGGCGGGAAAACCAGCGGCCAGCGAGAGCAGCGTGACGCGTCCTTCGAATTTGATCCGGCCACGATGCCCGAGCTGCTGTTCCAGCGCGTGAAACGGCTCGGCTTTCTGAGGCTTACTCACAACAGTCTACGCTTCTGAATTCTGGCACACGTTCTGTCAGCCCTTCGGGCCCGGCTCGCTTTTCTAAACTACCAGGGGCAGCGTGCTCGTTTCACTCGCACTCGCCCCTGGCTATCTTCTGGCCCCGCCTCCGGCGCTACCACGATCTGTCGGACGCCATAATCCGTTCGGCAGCGCGCGCAATTTCTATCGGCCCTGCCGGGCCTCGCCGCGCTGTTTTGAGTGATCCAGGGGCAGCGTGCTCGTTTCACTCGCACTCGCCCCTGGCTACCTTCTGGTCGCGCCTTCGGCGCTACCACGGGCGCGTTTTCCTTCCGCGGCCGCGTTATCTCGGCTCAAACTGCGCGTGACTATCCTACCTCTTTTACTGCGCGCGATTATTCTGCGTCCCGTACGACGCGCCTGTCCTGCGCCTCATCGTGTGCGCGATTAGCCGGCGCCTCATCTCGCGCAATTAGCCGGCGCCTCATCTCGCGCGATTAGCCTGCGCCTTGCCGTTGTGCGCGATGATCCTGCGCGTCAACTAGCCTAAGATCCCAAGCCGTACTTCTCTGCAACTCCGAAGCGCCACACATGGACGGCAGCGTCCGAGCGCCGAAGGCGCGACCAGAAGGTAGCCAGGGGCGAGTGCGAGTGAAACGAGCACGCAGCCCCTGGATCCGCCAACAAACACCGCCCAGCCCCGAAGGGGCGACGGACCTTGCGGGCCGTGGCTCAAGATCCCAATCCGTACTTCTGCAACCGCCGGTAGAGCGCGCTGCGGCTGAGGCCGAGGGCTTCGGCGGCGCGGTTCGCATTGCCTTCGAAACGGGCGAGTGCTTTCTTAATCAACAAGCGCTCCGCATCTTCGAGACTCATCTCTTCCAACTGCGCCGACAAACGCGCGTCCGGCGTTGATTCCAGCGCGAGATCGAACGCGGTCACCATGTTGCCCGTACTCATCAACACCGCGCGCTCCATCACGTGGTCCAACTCACGCACGTTGCCCGGCCAGAGATGATGCCGCAAAGCGTCGAGTGCCTCCGGCGTGAACCCGATGATCGGACGCCGGTAACGCTCGCGATGAATCTTGAGAAAATGATCCGCCAGCACCGGAATGTCTTCGAGTCGATCGCGCAGCGGCGGCAACCGAATCTCCACCGTGTTCAGACGAAACAACAAGTCCTGACGAAAACGTCCCTGCGCCACTTCCGCCGGCAAGTCGGCATTCGTGGCCGACAACAAACGCACGTTCACCTTCTGCGTCTTCGACGATCCGACGCGCTCGAATTCACCAGTCTCGATCACGCGCAACAACTTCGCCTGCAAGTTCAAAGGCACGTTGCCAATCTCATCGAGAAACAGCGTACCGCCCGCCGCAAGCTCGAAACGTCCGACTCGATCGGTCTTCGCATCCGTGAACGCGCCGCGCACGTGACCAAACAGTTCGCTTTCAAACAAACCTTCCGCGAGCGCGCCCGCATTCACCGAGATGAGCGGCTTCGAACGCCGCGACGAGATCGAATGCAGCACGCGCGTGATCACTTCCTTGCCCGTGCCGTTCTCGCCCATGATCAGCACGTTCGCATCCGCTGGTCCAATTCGCTCCACGAGCTTCAACACCGACTTCATCGCCGGCGACTCCGCGATGATCTTCGGAGTTTCAGAACCGGCTTCGGAAACACTGTCGCGCAGCGCGATGTTCTCGGCTTCGAGACGAGTGCCGCGTCGCAACGCATTAGCCAGCTCGACCTGCGTGCGCAGGATGGCGAGCAGGCGCGCGTTGTCCCACGGTTTCTGAATGAAGTCGCGCGCGCCGCGACGCATCGCTTCGACCGCAAGATTGACGCTGCCCCACGCCGTCATCACCACCACCGGCAGCGACGGATCGATCGCCTGGATCTTGCTCAACAAGTCGAGACCTTCGGCGCCGGAGGTCGTGTCGCGAGCGTAGTTGAGATCGATCAAGACGACGTCAAACTCCTGGCCGCCGTCGAGTGTTTTGAGCACGCCGGCAGGCGACGACGCGCTCTCGATCTTGAAGCCCTCGCCTTTAAGTAAGAGGCTCAGAGCGGCGACCACGTCAGCCTGGTCGTCGGCAATCAGAATACGAGGCATAAGTAAGGGATATCCGTGTTCTCCGTCTCGTCCGTGGCTCTCTATTCGTAACGCAGCGCAACCAGCGGATCAACTTTCATCGCCCGTCGCGCGGGCACGTAACAAGCTAGCAAAGCCACAAGAATCAGTCCAACGGAGACTGTCGCGAACGTGGCGAGGTCGGTGGGCCGCACGTCGAATAACACCGCGACCATCAGGCGAGTCACTGCAAACGCGCCGGCGAGTCCAACGCCGACGCCGATCAAAGCGAGCGTCATTCCGTTCTTCAAAACCATCTTCAACACGTCGGTGGTGGACGCGCCGAGCGCCATGCGCACACCGATCTCGTTCGTGCGTTGCGCGACGGAGTAACTCACGACGCCGTAAATGCCGACGACGGCGAGCACGAGCGCGAGCGCGGCAAAGATGCCGACCAGGAACATACCGAAACGCCGTTGCGCGACTGACTGCGCCACGAGTTGGTCCATCGTGTTGACGTTTGAGATTGCCACGCTGCGATCGAGTTCGCGTACCTTCGCCCGCGCGATCGAGATCACGCGCTGCGGATCGCCAGTGGTGCGGATAACGACGACTGGACCAAATGGCGGGTTGGTGTTCGTGTGGTAATAGATCTCCGGACGCGGCGCAACGTCGAGTCCGAGATGGCGCACGCTGCCGACGACGCCGACGATCGTTTGCCACTGTGTCTGCTGGCCGTTTGAAGTCGCGGTGCTGATTCGTTTGCCGATCGGATCCTCGTTGGGCCAGAAGCGTTTGGCCATCGCTTCATTGATCACGACCGCGCCGGTGTTGTTGATGCTGTCCTGTTCGGTGACGAGCCGGCCTTTGAGCAATGGGATGCCCATCGTTTGAAAGTAGCCGGTGGTGGCGCGACGAAAATCGATCTCCGGGCGCTCGGCCGCGGGCACGCCTCTTCCTTCAATGGCGAGGAAAGTCGTGATGTTGTTGAGCGCGCTCATCAACGGCAGACGTGTGACGGCGCCGACGGACGCGACTTCGGGAGCGGCGGCGAGATTCGTTTCGAGTTGTTTGAGGAAAGCAGCACGCTTTTGCGGTTCGTTATAACTCGTGTTCGGTAGGCCGATTTGCATCGTCAACACGTTCTCGGTGACGAAGCCGGGTTTGACGTCGAGCAGGTGCGCGAAGCTCTTGAGCAACAGCCCGGCACCGATGAGCAGGACCATCGCCATAGCGGTTTCCGCGATCACGAGCACTGAGCTCAGGCGTCGCTGGCCGGAGTCAGCGATGGCCGCGCGTCCACCTTCTTTCAAAGCGGTGTGCAGATCGAACTTCAACGTTTGCCACGCGGGCGCGAGGCCGAAGACGATTCCGGTGACGACGGACGCTGCCAGCGTGAATACAAGCACGGTGAGATCGAGACGGATTTGGTTGTAACGCGGTAGCGGGATCGGATTGAGCGCGAGCAGAGCTTGTACGCCCCATGAACCAAGCAGTACGCCAGCGCCGCCGCCGAGCAGCGACAATGTGATGCTTTCGGTGAGTAGCTGTCGCAGCAGTCGCACGCGTCCGGCGCCGAGTGCCGCGCGCACTGCGATCTCTCGTTGCCGCGACGCGCTGCGCACGAGCATCAGGTTGACGATATTCGCGCAGGCAATCAACAACACGAGGCCAACCGCGCCGAGCAGCAGCCACAAGGCCGGACGCACTTTCCCGGTGACTTGCTGATGCAACGGCACCGCGCGCAGGCCGATGCCGCTGTTCGAATCGGAATACTGTCCCGCCCACTGAGTCGCGATCGCACTCAGCTCTGCGTTAGCGGCCGCTGGCTTGAGATCATCATTGAGACGGCCGACAGCGGAGAGCAGTCGCACTTGGCGCGCGCTCGAAGCAAGTTGATTCTGCGCGAGCGGTACCCACACTTCGGCTGCGGGCTCGAGCAATTGAAAGTCCGCGGGCATGATGCCGATCACGGTGCTGTTAATACCGCTGAGTGCGATCGATTTACCGACGATGTTCTCGTCGCCGCCAAAGCGACGCTGCCACAGGCTATGACTGATGATCGCGACAGGCGTTCCGCCGATGCGATCTTCTTCAGCGGTGAAATTGCGTCCGCGTTCGGGCGCGACGCGCAACAGTTCGAGGAAGCTCGCGGACAGGTACATGCCCTGCAAAGGCTCGGCCTCGTCACCGCCGGTCGTCAACGTGAAGTTCCACAACGGCGACGCCGCGCCGACCGCGCTGAACGACTTTGTCTGGTTCTTTAGATCGTTGTAGTCTGGGAACGAGAGCGGCTGTTCCTGGTTGGTGTCTCTCGTGGTCCAGATCATCGCGAGGCGGTCGGCGTCCTGGAACGGTAGCGGGCGCAGGACCACAGCGTTCACTACCGTAAAGATCGCGGTGTTCGCGCCGATGCCGAGCGCAAGCGTAACGACGCAGACAAGGGTGAAGGTCGGGTGCTTGATTAGACTTCGGAGTCCGTAGCGGAGATCTTTTAGCATGGGATTTTTACTCGTAGCGTAAACAGATCAATGGATCTACTGCGGTGGCACGTCGAGCGGGAAGCAAACAAGCGAGCAACGCCGCCGCGAGACAAACTAATCCAGTGGTTACGAAGACGACCGGGTCTGACGGCGACACGCCGAATAACAAACTTGACATCAAGCGCGTCAATCCAAGCGCTGCTGCGAATCCGATTGCCGCGCCTGCGCAAGCGAGTCCAATCCCCTTCCCTAGGACCAGCCACAAGATCGATCTCTTCGCTGCACCGAGCGCGGTGCGAATTCCGATCTCCTTTGTGCGCAGAGCAGTCGCGTAAGAAATGACGCTGTAGATCCCGACAGTCGACAACAACAGCGCAATCGCCGCGAAGAGGCCGAGCACGATCGTGTTGAAGCGGCGTGGCGCGGTCGTCGCCGCGACGACCTCGTTCATCGTCTTGATGCTCGTTAACGGTTGCGCGGGATCGATCGCGGTTACTTGCTTGCGGATCGCGCTCGCCAGCGTCGCCGCAGGGAGTACGCTGCGCACGAATAAGTAACGATGTCGTTGGATAGCCGGGGTGCGCGATAGATACCAGTCAGGCGCGGCTTGCGCATCAACCGCGCCGTGGGGAACATCCTTCGCTACGCCGACAATTGTCACCCACGGATTGTCTGCACGTGGCAGTCCGAGCGTTACGCGCTTGGCGATCGGATCTTCGTTGGGCCAGAAGCGCGCAGCCATTCTTTCATTGATCACAGCGACAGGCGGCGCCGCGGGATCGAGATCCTGCGATGTCAGGTCGCGACCTTTCGCGAGTGGAATGCCGAGCGTCTTTAGATAGTTTGGCCCAACGACCTGCCAGCCCGCGGTCGTCAAATTCGCCGGATCGAGTTTGCGCCCTTCGATCGCAAACGGATCGTTTCCCGCGGCGCCGCTTAACGGCTGTTGCGTGCTGAAGCTCACAGATTGCACGCCCGGCGTTGCTTCGACACGCTGCACGAGGTCGCGAAAGAAGTTCGAAGCATCGCGCTCTTCACGATAGACCGACGAGGAGAGATCGATTTCCGCAGATAACAGGTTCTCCGCTACAAGCCCGGGATCCACGCGTTGTAAATTGAAGAGACTCTTAACTAAGAGTCCCGATCCCACCAAAAGCAACACCGCAAGCGAGACTTCCGCGATCACGAGCATGTCCGACCAACGTCCCGGTCCAGCAGAACTATTCAAGCTTGTGCGACTAAGCGAATCACGCAGATCAAGACGTCTTAGCTGCCTTAACGGCACGAGCCCAAACACGACACTGATCACAAGCGCCACCAACGCAGTGAATCCAAACACACGCACGTCGATCGTAAGCTCCTGCGCGCGCGGCAAAATATTCGGCCCAAACGCGACCAGCAGATCGATGCCCCAACGCGCAAACAACAAACTCAGCGCCGCCGCAGCCGCAGTCAACAAAAATCCCTCAAGCACCAACTGCCTAACCAATCGCCATCGTCCCGCGCCCAACGCTGCGCGTATCGCCAATTCCCGCTCCCTCCGCGCCGCCCGCAACAACAACAAGTTGCCTACGTTCGCAGCCGCAATCAACAACAGCACACCGACTGCTACAAGCAACACCAGCAGCGGCCTGCGCGCTCCCCCAACAATCTCCTCCTGCAACGGAACGACACTTATCCGCCAACCGCCGTCTTCACCATTCGGCCCACGATACCCACGCAGCTCCCGCTCGAACCTTGCGCCCACCGCATCCATCCGCGCGCGCGCCTGGTCGAGCGTCACGTTCGGCGCGAGCCGCCCAAGCACTACTAGAAAGTACGGACCACGCCGGTTCACCACGTCGTCAGTCGAATAAGACAACGGCGTCCACAAATCCGCCGGCTCACTCCCACGCAAACCGGGATGTGGAAACTGAAACGACGCCGGCATCACGCCAAAGACCGTATAACTCTCGTTATCGAGTGAGATCTGTTGATTAACGATCGCAGGCGAGCCACCAAAGCGTCGTTGCCAGTAGCCGTAACTCAACACAACGACGCGCGAATCCCTCTCCGCCTCACTAAACACACGCCCCGCAATCGGCGTCGCTTCGAGCAGCGGAAACAGATTGCTCGAAACGTGTGCGCCGGTGACTCGTTCCGGCTCGCCACCGGCCGACACGTTGAAACTGTGGTTCGCGTAAGCGGCCATAGCGTCAAACACCTTCGTCTCATGCGCGTAGTCCTCAAACTCCGCGGCCTTCGCGGGCAGACGCTCGATCTGCAACTGCCGGTAATTACCCCAGATGACTTGCAGCCGCTCCGAGTGTGGATAAGGCAGCGGCCGCAACAGCACGCTGTTCACGAGACTGAAGATCGTCGTGGTCCCACCAATCCCGAGCGCGAGCGTAAACACAACCACCAGAGCAAAGCCCGGTTGTTTCAGTAGACTCCGCAACGCATAACGGAGATCCGTGTTCATCTGTGGCCTTATTCGTACCGCAACGAGATCGTCGGCTCCACTTTCGTCGCTCTTCTTCCCGGCAGGTAACACGCCAGCAACGCCACCGTCACCAGCAACACCGAGATCGCGGTGAACGTCGTCACGTCGGTCGGCCTTACGCCAAACAGCATCGTCTCCATCAACCGCGTCAACCCAAACGCCGCCAGCAAACCGATCCCAATCCCCAGCAGCGTCAGCTTCATGCCGTGGCCCAGGATCATCGTAAACACGTCGCGCGGCCGCGCGCCGATCGCCATGCGAATGCCGATCTCGTGGGTGCGTTGCGTCACCGAGTAAGACATCACGCCATAGATGCCGACGATCGCCAGCACGAGCGCGATGCCCGCGAAGAGACTCAGCAGCGTCAGGTTCAAACGCTCCGGCGCGACCGACTCGCCGCGGATCTGGTCCATCGTGCGCGGATTGTAAATCGGCTGATCGGGATCGATCTCTTTCACCGCTCCCCGCACCGACGAGAGCAACTGGTTCGGATCGGACGAGCCCTTGACGATCACCGTCATGCCGCCGTTCGGCACTTGCGCAAAGGGAAAGTAGCCCTGCACGCGATCGCTGTTCTGGTTCAGGCTCTCCATCTTCACCCGCCCGACCACGCCGATCACTTCGACCTTCTGCGGATCATCATAGTCGCCAAAATTGATGCGTTTACCGATTGGATCCTCATTGGGCCAATAACGGCGGGCGAATTCGTCGTCGATGACAACTTTATTCAACGCGGCAATCTGGCGCTCGTTCTCGTCCAGCTTGCTCAAGTCGCGGCCGATAAGATTCGAGCGATCGTCGTGCTCATTGAACACGCGACCGCGCAACACGGGGATGTTCATCGCGCGGAAATATTCCGGCGTCACCAGACACGCTTCCATCAACGGCGCTTGATCGCGCGGCGGCGGCGGTTGCCCATCGATCGTAAAACCCGTCTGCCAGCCGTTGTTGCCGAGCGGCAGTCCTGACGCAGCCGCCGCCGATTCAACTCCCGGCAACGCGCGCAGGTTTTCCAGCAGCCGGTTGTAGAACGACGCTTGCGCTTCCTCCGTCGCGTACTTCCGCTGCGGCAACGACACGCTGAAGCTCGTCAGGTGTTCGTAAGAGAAACCCGGATTCACTTTTTGCAGCAGGTAGAAACTGCGAATCATCAAACCCGCGCCGATCAACAGCACCAGCGTCGTGGCCATCTGCACCACGACCAGCGAGCTGCGCAACCAATGGCGTCCCGTCATGCCGCGACCGGTCTCTTTCAACGTTTCGTGCACATCGACTTCGCCCGCCTGGAGCGCGGGGATGAGTCCGAACAAAATGCCGGTGACGAAGCAAACGGCGACCGTAAAGCCGAGCACCGTCCAGTCGAGCCCGATCTCACGCGACCGTGGAATCGCTGTCGGACTGACATACAAGATCAGATCGATACCGCCGCGGGCCAGCAACAAACCAAGCGCGCCGCCGATCAACGAGAGCAGAATGCTTTCAGTCAACAACTGCCGCATCAGACGCCAGCGACTCGCGCCCAACGCCGTGCGCACCGCCATCTCCTTACGGCGTGCAGTCGCGCGCGCGAGCAGCAGGTTCGCGATGTTGGCGCACGCGATCAGCAGCACAAAACCGACCGCAGCGAAGATCACCCACAGCGCGCGCCGGATGTCGCTCACGTAAATCTCGAGCAGCGATCTAAAACGCACGCGATTGCCGGAATTCGTATCGGGATACTGTTTCTCAAGATTCGCGGCGATGTTGTTCAGGTCGGCGTCGGCCTGCGCCATAGTCACACCCGGTTTCAAACGGGCGATGGCGTACAAGCCCGGATGGTTACCCCGACTCTTCCAGCTCGCCTGGTCCGAGAGTTGGCCCACCGGCACCCACAGATCCGAACGCGTCGAGCTCGGACTTGGACCATCGAAGTTATCCGGCATCACGCCGATCACGACGTAGCTCTTGCTGTTGAGCGTGATCGATTGATTGAGAATGCTCATCTGGCCGCCGAAACGGCGCTGCCACAGACCATAGCTCAACACGACGACGGGCGTGCCGCCGGGTTTGTCTTCTTCGTTCGTGAAGACGCGGCCATGCAGCGCGTTGACTCGCAGCACCGAAAACATGTCGGCGGACATCTGCGTGGTGATGAGCCGTTCGGCGTCGCCGGTGCCGGTGAGGTTGTAACTGCCGCGATTGTAGACGCCGATCTTTTCGAACGTCTGATTGTGTTCGCGCCAGTCGAGGAAGTTCGGATAGGAGATCGACATCTCGTCGAGCACCGGGCTCTTCTCGTTTAGAAAAACGAGACGGTCCGCCTCGGCGTATGGCAGTGGCCGCAGCAGCACGGTGTTGACGACGCTGAAGATCGCGCTGTTCGCGCCGATGCCGAGTGCGAGCGCAAGGATCACGATCGCGCTAATAGCACGGTTCTTCCAGAGCATCCGCATGCCATAACGGATGTCTTGCCAGAGTGTGGCCATAGTTTTCTCCTATCTTTGGAGTGCGGCGGCTTGACGCCGCTTTCATCGCTCACGCATCAACGGACCAAAGCGGCGACGAGTCGCCGCACTCCAAATCGCTATTCGTACCTTAGCGCAATCAGCGGATCCACTTTCGTCGCGCGTCTTGCGGGAACCCAGCACGCGAGTAATGCGGTCAGCGTCAATACCACCACAACGCCCGCGAAGATCGTGGTGTCGGTCGGTGTCACACCAAACAGCAAACCGCGCATCAACCGCGTCAACGCAAACGCAGCCGCGAGACCAATCGCTTCGCCGATCAACGCGAGCATCATTCCCTGACGAAGCACGAGCTTCAACACGTCGGTCACATTCGCGCCGAGCGCCATGCGAATGCCGAGCTCCTGCGTGCGCTGCGTGACCGCGTAAGACAACAGCCCGTAGATGCCGACTGCGGACAGCAGCAAGGCAAGACCGCCGAACAGCATCATCAAAAGCATGTTGAGACGTGGTTGCGCGATACTGTCGGAGACGATCTGCTCGAGCGTGTTGATGTTCGCCAGCGGTTGATTCGGATCGATGGACCAGACGGCCTGGCGCACCGCGGCGATAATCGACTTCGGATCATTTGACGTGCGCACGAGCAGCGTCATGTCCGTTAATGGCGACTGCGACGCGGGCAGATAATACGCCGGTTCAGAAGCAGCAGCGAGCCCGCCAAACTTCACGTCGCCCACGACACCGACGATCTCGAACGTCGTCAGTCGCTGATTCTTCCAGATTCTTCCCGGCGGACTCGGTTTGAGATGTCGTCCAAGTGGATCTTCATTCGGGAAGTAATGCCGCACAAAAGCTTCATTCACGATGGCCGCGCCCGGATGTTCGGCGTCGTCCTGCGGCGTGAACGCGCGGCCGCGAATGATGTGCGCGCCGACGGTGTTGAAGTAATCAGAGCCTACGGGTATGAAGTTCGCGTTTTGCGATCGAGTCTCAACGGACGCAACGCGTCCTTCGATTTCGAACGAGTCGACCCAATTCGATCGCAACGGCGGGTCGTAAGCAATCGTCGCTGACTCCACGCCGGGCAAGGCGGAGACGTGTTCCAGCAGTTGTTTGAAGAAGTTGTTGACGTCGACGGGTTCTTTGTACTTCGCGTAAGGCAAATTCAGATCGGCCGACAACACGCGTTCCGACTTGAAGCCCGGATCGACTTGTTGCAGCCGCCAGAAACTCTTTATCAGCAGACCCGCGCCGACGACGAGCATCACCGCCACGCTCACCTGAAACACGACCAGCAACTGGCGAAAACGCAAACGCGCCGCACCCGGCCCGGACGTGCGTCCACTCTGCTCGAGCGCGGTCTGCAAATCCGGTTTCGACGCGTGCCACGCCGGCACCAGACCAAACAACAAACACGTTACGAGCGATAACAGCAACGTGAACCCAAGCACGCGCCAGTCGAGACCAACATGGGCGAGCCGCGGAATCTGTTGCGGAACGAATCTCAACAGAACCTTCAAGCCGACTTCAGCGACGCCGAGTCCCGCGACAGTTCCGATCACCGAAAGCAACAACCCTTCGACGAAGAACTGCCGCACCAGCGTCGCGCGCCCGGCGCCGAGCGCCGCGCGAATCGCAATCTCTTTCGTGCGCGCCGCGTGTTGGGCCAACAACAGCCCGGCGATGTTCGCGCACGCAATCAACAACACCATCCCGACCGCGACGAGTAACGTCACCAGCGCGGGCCTGACATTTCCCACCACTTCGTTGAGAAACGGATTGACGATGATGCCCTCGCCACGATTGGCTTCGTACTCCTGCGCGAGCCGCGCGCCGATGGTGTTCATCTCGGTCTGGGCCTGCTCGATCGTGACGCCCGGCTTCATCCGTGCCAGCACTCCCATCACGTGCGCACTGCGCAGTGCCGCAAGGTTCGCCATGTACGACATGGTCTTCCAGTAGTCCTGGCTCTGTTCGTCAAAGTCGATGCGGCCGGCGGTTGTCGGATGCAACGGATAAATTCCCGCGGGCATGACGCCGATCACGGTGTAGCTCGCGCCGTCGAGCGTCACGTTGCGATTGATGATGTTCGGATCGCCGCCGTAGCGACGTTGCCATAGACCATAACCGAGAATGACGACGCGATCGTTTCCGAGTTGATACTCTTCGGTCGTGAACGTGCGGCCCAGCATCGGTTGCACCCCAACGACTTCAAAGTAACCGGGCGTAACCGCAGTGCCCGACAACTGCTCGGGATCGCCGTCGCCGGTGAGCGTCGCAGTCGAAGCGCCAAACGCAACGACGTCTGTAAAAACCGTGTTCTGCTTTTTCCAGTCGAAGAAGTTTGCGGGCGCGACGCGCCAGCGCCCGTGCTCGGGCACGTTCTCCCACAGCGAAACGAGCCGGTCCGGATTCTGGTAAGGCAGCGGTTGCAGCAGCACTGCGCTGACGACGCTGAAGATCGCGGTGTTGGCGCCGATGCCGAGTGCGAGCGTGAGCACTGCAATGATCGACACGCCCGGGTTCTTCGCCAACATGCGTAAGCCGTAACGAAGATCTTTAAGCATATTTTGTGTCCGTGGTTTTTATTCGTACCGCAGCGCGATCATCGGATCAACTTTCATCGCTCGACGCGCGGGAATTAAACACGCCACCAACGCTACCGCCGCCAACACCAGCGGCACCGCCACAAACGTCAACGGATCGGACGCGTTGACG
Organism: uncultured Blastocatellia bacterium; assembly: GCA_946480785.1. The sequence goes on from CAMLLD010000027.1 coordinate 66,716, forward strand.
CCGAACAACAACGAGCTCATCAAACGCGTGAGCGCAAACGAAACAACGAGACCGATGCCAACGCCGATCAGCGTCAGGCCCATGCCCTTCTTCAACACGAGACTGAGTATATTGAACGGACTCGCGCCCACGGCCATCCGCACACCGATTTCGTTAGTGTGTTGCGTGACGAAGTAGGCCAGCACGCCGTATATGCCGAGCGACGCCAGCAACAACGCGAGGCCTGCAAACGCCACGAGCATGATCATGCCCATCCGCCGTGGCGCTGCTTCTTCACCCAACACGTCCGCCATCGTCGCCACGTTCGACACCGGCTGATCCGGATCGACTTCGCGAACGATCAGGCGCACCGAAGGGACGAGGTTCCACGTGTCGCCCGAAGTACGAATCACGAGATCGCGCGGGGTGTAGAAGTCGTAATCGCCCTGCTGCTGATACGGAAAATACATTTCTGCTTTGACGGGTTCGTCGAGGCCCATCTGCCGCACGTCAGCGACGATGCCGACGATCTGAATCCACGGCACATCGTCCGCAGGATCGCCAAGCTTGAAACGACGGCCGAGCGCGTTTTGCCCCGGCCAATACTGGCGCGCCATCGTCTCGTTGATGATCGCCACCGGCATCGACTTATCATCATCGTGCGTCGTGAAATAACGTCCCTGCCGCAGCGCGATGTTCATCGTCTGGAGATAATCGGCGCTGACCTGGCGATGATTCGCGTCGTAGCCCATGCCCGGGATCGGATCTTTGATTCCTTCCGGGAAGAAGCCGCTCGTGCCGCCCTTCCAGATCAGCGGGATCGACGTCGTGTAACCAGCCGAAGTCACGCCCGGGAGATGTTCCACGCGATCGAGCACCTGTTGATAGAAAGCGGAGCGTTGCGGCATCTCTTTGTATTTCGTCAGCGGCAACACCGTGCGCATCGTCAACACTTGTTCCGGTTGCAGCGAGTTGTATTGATTGAAGAGCCGGAAGAGAGTTTGGATGAGCAGTCCCGCGCCGACCAGCAACACGATCGATAACGCGACTTCAAACACGATCAGCGCGCTGCGCATTCGCCCGCTCGAAGTCACGCGCGTGCTCTGCTTCAACGCGTTGTTCAGATCGACTTTCGCTGATTGCAACGCGGGCACGAGTCCGAAAATGATTCCGGTCAGCAGCGACAGGACGAGCGTAAAGAGCAAAATGCGCAGGTCGAGCTTGAGGCTCGTCAGCAGCGCCATCTGTGCGGGAATGAGTTTCTGCAGAAATGCAAAACTGAAGTAAGCGAGCACTGAGCCGAGAATTCCCGCCGCGGCGGACAGTAACAAACTCTCAGTCAATAACTGTCTCACGACGCGCCCGCGGCTCGCGCCCAACGAGAGGCGCAAAGCAATTTCACGACGCCGGCCCACCGCACGCGCCAGCAGCAGTCCGGCAACGTTCGCGCACGCAATCAGCAACACAAACGCGACTGCGACCAGCAGCACGAACAACGAACCACGTACGTCACCCGTAAACTCCTCGCGCAACGGCATGACGAGCGCGCCCACCTTCCCGTCGAACATATAGTCCGGATGGTCCTTCGCGATGCGCGCCGTGACCGCGGAAACATCCGCTTGCGCCTGAGCCATCGCCACACCCGGCTTCACGCGCGCCACGACTTTCAAATAGTGATTGCCGCGACTCGCGAGTTCTTCCGGCGTAAGTGCGAGCGGCACCCACAAACGTACGTCGCTCTCGAAGAACTGAAACCCGGCGGGCATCACGCCGACCACTGTGTACTTCTCGCTGTTGAGCTGAATGTCGTGATTGATGATGTGTGCATCGCTGCCGTAGCGCGTTTGCCACAGCTCGTGACTGAGCACAGCGACCTTGTTGGCGCCCGGGCGATCGTCGTCCGGCGTGAACCCGCGGCCGAGCGCCGGTGCGACGCCGAACAACGGAAAGAAGTTTGCGCTTACGCCGTAGGCAGCAACGCGTTCGGGAGTGCCGTCGCCGGTCAGGTTGAACGTCAACTCATGTGTGGCCGCCATGTCCTCAAACGACTGCGTCTGGTTTTTCCAGTCGACGTAGTTGGCGGGCGCGGGAGTGTTGCGGGGAAAACCGAGAAAGCCCGCGTCTTCCCAGATCATGACGAGCCGATCGGGATCGCGAAATTGCAGCGGCCTCAGCAGCACCGCGTTGACGACGCTGAAAATGGCGGTATTAGCGCCGATGCCGAGTGCGAGCGTGAGCACAGCGACGACCGTAAAACCGGGGCGTTTCCACAATCCGCGCACGCCATAGCGGATGTCTTTCAGTAGATTTTCCATTAATTTGGTAACACCGCACCCGCAGGAAATGTGACCACAGATCCGTGTTTATCTGTGGCCCTACTCGTAGCGGAGCGCAACCAGCGGGTCCACTTTGGTCGCGCGCCGCGCCGGCAGCACTGCGGCAACCAACGCCACTACAACGAGCCCCAACGCCACGGCCGCAAACGTGATCGCATCAAACGGTCGTACGCCAAATAGCAGCGAGGTCAGGTAGCGAGTGACCGCGAGCGCGCCGAGAACGCCAATCCCGATTCCCATTACCGCGAGCAACATCGTGCGCCGC
>CAMLLD010000028.1 GCA_946480785.1 uncultured Blastocatellia bacterium
CCCGGCGCGCTTCGGCACGCTGATGCTCGGCAAGGCGCGCATCGACGGCATCGCCGGCGAGATCTACACGGGCGACAAGGGTTCGTTCGCGAATCCCGAACTCGGCGCGAACCTCGGCAGCGGCATCCTTTACATCGTCTGCTGGTTGCTTGGTTACGGCTTTGCTGACGATCCGGTGCAGGCAGCGCGCGCGACGTATGAATACGGCAACACCTTTCTTCTGATCGCAGGCCTGTTGAATTACCTGACGATGCTCGATGCGTTTGATATCGCGGCAGGGAGGCACTCGTGAGACATTTTCTCGTGATGTGCTTGTTTGCCGCGCTGGCGGCGGTGGTGTTTGGCGCGATGGCCAAAGACACGCCGCGCGAGCGTTGGATGTACGGGCTGAAAGTTTTTGCGGAGTTCATCGTCATCGGCCTCGCGCTCGGTTGGATCCTCTACTTCATTCCGTGGTGATGCTCGCGATCGCTCCTCGCCTTTAATTCGAGATGGCGATATTTGAGACTGAGGCGCTGGTCCTGCGCACGTACAATCTGGCGGAAGCTGACAAGATTGTCGTGTGCCTGAGTCGTGCGGCGGGATTGATCCGCGGCGTCGCGAAGGGCTGTCGCAAACTGAAAAATCGCTTCGGCGCTTCGCTCGAACCTTTCACGCTTATCAACCTCACGTATTACGAGAAGGAAAACAAAGAACTCGTTTCGTTTAGCCAAACCGAGATCCTGAGATCGCGCTTTAACCTTTCCGGCAATGCGTCGCTGCTCACGGGCTTTTCTTACATGGGCGATCTGCTGATCGACTTTTCGCCGCCGCACCAGGCAAACGATAATCTCTACCGCATGGCGCTCGCGTGTTTCGAAGCCGCGTCGGAATCGCCGGCGGATCTCGAAGCGGTGCTGCGCTATTTCGAAGTGTGGCTGTTGAAGATCGAAGGCTTTCTGCCGGACCTGCGCGCGTGTGCGAATTGTCATCGCGCGTTCAGTGAAGAGACGGTTTATCTGGGTAGTGACTTATCGCTGCGTTGCGCGGAGTGCAGTGGTAAACGCGGCACCGCAGTTTCGAAGCAGTTGCATTCGCAGTTGCGTGCGACGGAGAAATTGCCGCCGGCGAAGTTTGCGCTTGAAGCCAGAGAGGCTTCGAATGAGACGAAGAAGCAGATGGCGGAGTTGACGTTTCAAATCATTGGGCGTGTGCTGGAGCGCATGCCGCGAGTTCGACCTAACGTTTGAGTGTTAAAGAATCGGATTAAATCAAGTTCCTTGCTGATCCCGCGCTATATCTTCGGCGCGATGACGCCGTACATCATTCTGTCGCTCGTGATGCTGACGGCGGTGTTGTTCGCGCAGCAGGCGAGCCGTCTCGCCGAAGTGCTGGTTTACACAGACGTGCCGGTTTCCGTGCTCGGCGGCATCGGCGCGGCTCTCTTGCCGGGAGTGCTCGTGTTCTCGATTCCACTCGCGACGCTCGCGGGAATCATCATCGGCTTTTCGCGGATGGGCAGCGACAGCGAGATCGTCGCGATGCGCGCGGCGGGGGTCGGTTCGTGGACGATGATCTGGCCGGCGCTCGTTGTTGGTCTCGTCTTGAGCGGTGCAACGACGTATCTTCACCTGAAAGAAGCGCCGCGCGCGGCGCGGGATCTCGAACGCGTCGCGCTGCAGGGCGCGCTCGCCAAACTCGATTCTCCTGTGGAGCCGCGCACGTTCAATACCTTGCCGCGTTACGTGATCTACGTGCGCGACGGCGATAAAGCACGCGGCACCTGGGGACGCGTCTTCATTTACGCGCAGCAAGCAGACGGCAAAGACAAGGTGTTCACGGCGCGTTCGGGCCGTATCGATTCCTCCGGCGATGTATCGGAGCTCGTTTTGAGCGACGTACTGGTGACAACGGTTCCCGGTGGAGAGCAGCAGGACAAGTCGTATGTCGTCGAACGATCGGATCAGTTGCGCATCTCGATCAATACGGGCAGAGCGGAGATCGTTCAGCGTCTCAACGAGCGCGATCCGAATGCCGACTCGATGGACTGGGATGACTTGCGCGATCGCGCGCGGTCCGGCTCCGACGCAGAGAAAAGGGAAGCGATCAGGATCCTGAATCGACGAGCGGCACTCGCCGCCGCGCCGTTTGTGTTTTCGTTGATTGCCGTGGCGCTTGGGCTGCGCGTGCGACGTGGCGGGCGCAGCGTCGGGATATTGCTGACGCTGCTGGTAGTCATCGTTTATTACCTGGTTTCGCTGCTCGGTGAATCGCTGGCGCGCGTCGGCACTGTCTCGCCTTATATTGGACCGTGGTTCGCGACCGCGTTGCTCGTCGGGTTCAGCCTGTCGCTGTTTGTCATCAATCGCACGCCGTTTTCTTTCACCGGTTCGCTGTTGAAGAAACGCGCTGCTACGGAAAAGACAACGAGCGAAAAACGAAAACGCTCGCTCATCGGCGTCGCGACACTCGGTTTTCCAAACCTGATGGACGCTACGCTGTTGCGCTCGCTCGCGCTGAGTTTTCTGGTTTGCTTCGTCGCGCTCGCTTCGATCTTCAACATCTTCACTTTGTTTGAACTGTGGCGTTTCATCGCCATCAACGGCGCGGGCTTCGGTCTCGTCGCGCGTTACCTCTTATTTCTCACGCCGCTCATCACGGTCGAGCTTTTCCCCGCGACGATGTTGATCTCGGTGCTCGTCACTTACGCATTACTCGCGCGGCGTCACGAAGCGATTGCCTGGTGGGCGTCGGGACAGAGTGTCTATCGTTTGATGTTGCCCGGATTTTTGTTCGCGCTCGCGATGGGTTTTGGTTCGTGGCTGGTCCAGGAACACGTGATGCCCGGCAGCAATCTCAAACAGGACGCGTTGCGCGCACGCATTCGCGGCGGTGAAGCACGGGCCATCACGCGCACGGGCCGGCAGTGGCTCGCGTCAACCGACACGCGGCGCTTTTACTCGTACGAATTTTCCGAAGACGGACAATTGGTCCAACCGGTGGTTTATGAGCTGGACGCCGACGCCGTGCATCTCGCACAGGTGGTGAGCGGCGACTCGGCGACGTGGACTGACGCCAACCACCTGAAGATGAAGAACACCGAAACGCTCACGTTGAAAGGCATGGAAGTCGAGGCGCGCAACGCGCCCGAGACGATCTTTGCCGGTGTCGATTCACCCGCGGTTTTCAAACCGACAATCGACAAGCCTTCGCAACTCAGCTCGCAAGATCTGCAAGCTTACTTGAGAGCGGCGAAGCAGCGCGGAGCAGACGTCTCAGCGCTTGCGGTGGCGTTACAACGAAAATACGCAGGGCCGTTCAGCGTCATCATCATGGCCATCATCGGTATGCCGTTGGCGGTTTCGTTCGGCCGGAAGGGAACGATCATCGCGCTGTGCGCGGCCGTGGCGGTGAGTATTGCTTACTGGGCGGTTGGTGGCGGGTTTCAGCAACTGGGGAATCACGGATTGCTGCGTCCGACTGTGGCTGGTTGGTCCCCGCTGGTGATCTTCGCCGCAGCGGGGACCTACTTTCTTTCACGCGTTAGAACTTAGCTTTATCTGTGTTCATTCGTGTGTATCTGTGGCCTAAGTCCCAGTTTCCCAACTCGAAATGTACTCGAGCTGTTCGGGCGTGAGCTCATCGATCGAAATACCGAGCGCACGCAGTTTCAGACTCGCGATCTCCGTATCGACTTCCTTCGGCAGCAGGTGAACGCCCGGCTCTAACTCGCCTTTGTGCTTCACGAGATACTCGACCGAAAGCGCCTGGTTGGCGAAGCTCATGTCCATCACGCTGGCCGGATGACCTTCGGCGGCCGCGAGATTGATCAGACGTCCTTCGCCGAGCACGATGATTCGACGTCCGCTGGACTGGACCTTGTACTCCTCGACAAACGGCCGCATCGTCACCGGGTCGGCGCCGGCCATTTCACGCAACGCAACCAGATTCAACTCGAGATCGAAGTGACCGCTGTTGCAAACGATCGCGCCGTCTTTCATGCGCGAGAAATGCTCGCGGTCGATCACGTGACGATTCCCGGTAACGGTAACGAAGATGTCGCCGATGGCAGACGCTTCCGAGATCGGCATAACGCGGAAACCATCCATCACCGCTTCCACTGCTTTGATCGGATCGACTTCCGTCACGATCACGTTCGCGCCCATGCCGCGCGCGCGCAAAGCGACGCCCTTTCCGCACCAGCCGTAACCAACCACGACGAGGTTGCGTCCGGCGAGCAGGATGTTCGTCGCGCGAATGATGCCGTCGAGCGTCGATTGACCCGTGCCGTAACGGTTATCGAAAAAGTGTTTCGTCTGCGCGTTGTTCACAGCAATCGACGGGAAGGGAAGCACGCCCGCAGTCTGCATCGCTTCCAGACGCTGAATACCCGTGGTCGTCTCTTCAGTCGAACCGATGATCTCTTTCACCTGATCGGCGCGCTCTTTCAGCAGCGTTGCCACGACGTCGGAACCGTCGTCGATGATGATGTCCGGATGCGAATCGAGCGCCGTTCTCACGTGCCGGTTGTAAGTCTCAGTTGACTCGCCTTTGATCGCGTAAACAGGAATGCCCCAATCGTTAACCAGCGAGGCCGCGACGTCGTCCTGCGTCGAGAGCGGATTGGAAGCGATGAGCACTGCTTCGGCGCCGCCGGCTTGCAGTGCGCGCGCGAGGTTGGCTGTTTCGGTTGTGATGTGGGCGCAGGCGACGAGCTTCACGCCTTCGAGCGGTTTCTCTTCACCAAAGCGCTCGCGGATCAAACGCAGCACCGGCATCTCGCGCTCGGCCCATTCGATGCGCTGCTTGCCATGGCCTGCCAAACCAATATCTTTCACGTCGAATTCGACGGAACGTGTTGCACTCATATTCGATGATTCCTCAGTTGATGAATTTCTAGATACCGGCGCTGGCGCGCAACGTTTCGGCTTTATCGGTTCGTTCCCAAGTGAAGCCTTCTTCGTTGCGGCCGAAGTGTCCGTAAGCCGCGGTTGCTTTATAAATCGGCCGGCGCAAGTTGAGCTCTTCAATGATACCGCGCGGAGTCAGTTCAAAATTATCGCGCACGAGCTTGGCGATCGCCGTCTCGCTGATGCGTCCCGTGCCGGCGGTGTCCACGAGCACCGAAACCGGATCCGCAACGCCGATGGCATACGCGAGTTGGACCAGACAACGATCGGCGAGACCGGCCGCGACGATGTTCTTCGCAACGTAGCGCGCCATGTAAGCAGCCGAGCGATCGACCTTCGTCGGGTCTTTGCCCGAGAAGGCGCCGCCGCCGTGCGGCGCGTAACCGCCGTAAGTATCGACGATGATCTTGCGTCCCGTCAGGCCGGCATCACCCTGTGGTCCGCCCGTGACAAAACGTCCGGTGGGATTGATGTGATACTTCGTGCTCTGGTCGAGCAGTTCGCCCGAGACAGTGTGCTTGATGACTTTCTCTTCGATCTCGGCGCGGAGTTGTTCGTTGCTGACGTTCGCATCGTGCTGCGACGAGATGACCACGGCTTCGAGGCGAAACGGCCGGCCGTCGCGATACTCGACAGTCACCTGAGATTTTCCGTCCGGCCGCAGATAAGGAAGCTCACCAGATTTGCGCACTTCCGACAAACGGCGCGCGAGCAAATGCGCGAGCTGAATCGGCAGCGGCATCAGCTCCGGCGTTTCGTTACAAGCAAAACCAAACATCAAGCCCTGATCGCCGGCGCCGCCCGTATCGACACCCATCGCGATGTCGGGCGATTGCCGATCGAGGGCCGACAACACGGCGCACGTGTCGCAGTCGAAACCATACTTCGCGCGGGTGTAACCGATTTCGCGCACGGTGTCGCGCGCGATACGCGAGAAATCGAGCACGGCGTTGGTAGTGATCTCGCCGGCAACTACAACAAGACCGGTCGTGACCAGCGTCTCACACGCCACCCGCGCGGTCGGATCGACGCTCAAAGCCGCATCGAGCACTGCGTCTGAGATCTGATCTGAAATCTTGTCGGGATGTCCTTCAGTAACGGATTCGGAGGTAAAGAGGTAACCGGATTCGGTAGTCAAAACAACTCCTTCTGCTTAGATAGACTTGAATTTACTGCACAAAAAGACCGCGTAATTTAACAGCCGGGCTTCACGAGTGTCAAGGAACGGTCTCCCGCGAATTGCCCCCGGTTCGGTCAGTAACAAACCCACAAATCCACCAATAGCCATGACTAAACCACAACTGTCGTTGCTCGACGTAACACGCGCACTCACGGAGCGCGCTCGTACCGCGAATTTCAATTTCGGCGAAGACACGGCCGTCGTCGCCGTACAACACATGCTCTGGCAAACGATCGATCTCTTCGAAGCGCTCGTTGCCCTGGGCGTCAAGCGCGAGCACATTTTCGCGCTCGGTAAAGTCTATTCCAACAGCCCGATCGTGATCGCCGCGCTGCGCAATCGCGGCGTACACGTCGTCGAAAGTTCCGCGGCGAAACCCGGGGAATTTGACGACGCTTTTCACGCGGACGTGAATCGGCTTTGGGAAGTGTTGCAACGAAATCTCGCCCGGGGCCGCATCAGACGCATTCTCATTCTCGACGACGGCGGCAAATGCGCGACGAGTATGCCGCGCGAGTTGCTGACGCGCTACGCAGTGGCGGGCGTCGAGCAAACATCGTTCGGCATGTTCGTGTTCGAACATTCGCCGCCGCCGTTCGCGGTCGTCTCGTGGGCGAGGTCTGCCGTCAAACTACAGATCGGTGGGCCACTCTTTTCTCAATGTCTGCTGGCGAAACTCCAGGCTCGGGTTCTTCAGGGGAGACTACTCACGGGCGAAAACCTCGGCATCATCGGGCTCGGCAGCATCGGCAGCGCGCTCGCGAACCTGACAGAACGGCAGCGCAACAACGTGTTCTTTTACGATCCGAATCCGCATTATCAGGTTCCCGATTATCTACTCGGCCGCGTGACGCGCGTGGATTCGCTCGAAGAGTTGATGCTGCGTTGCGACTACGTGTTTGGGTGTTCCGGTCGCGAACCTTTCAAAAATAAGTGGCCGTTGCGTTACCGGCCCGGCATAAAACTCTTCAGCGCTTCCGGCGGCGATCACGAGTTTGGTCCAATCATCAACGACTTGAAGACGAGGCGCGGATTCAAAGTCTCACCGGCGATGCTCGACATTCACTGCGATGATGGTCCATCCGGTCCGATTGGCATCGCCTATCTCGGTTATCCTTACAACTTCGTCGCGCGTGACATCGAAGCAGTGCCGACCAGCATCGTGCAAATCGAAACGGGCGGCCTGCTCGCGGGCTTGATTCAGGCGCGCACGCATCTGCGATTTTGGGAAGACGGCCGTGCGAGGAATTGCGGTGTTCATCGCATCGCGCCCGAGTCGCAGCGTTTTCTTTTCGAAACGTGGAGCAAAGCGATGAAGTGCCAACAGGTCGATCTGCCGCGCGTTTACGGTTATGAGCCGGCGCTGCTGGACGCGGCGCGCGAGCGCTCGTGGTTCGTCCAGAACAGCGAACCGGTTCCTTCGTTGACCGCTGATGTTAATTGGGTGACGGAAGCGTCGATGACGCGAATGATGGAGGAACGAACGGCTTCATCCTTCAAGATTCAACGGAAGTTCCAGGCGAATCTCCGTTCCCTTTGAGATCGATGAAACGACTTCCACCTGGCCGCCGGCGGCATGCGCTCGCTCCTGCATGCCGAGCAAACCGAGCGTCGCAGCGCGTGGCGCGCGTTTTCGCAAAGCCTGCGGATCGAATCCCACACCATCGTCCTTGACGAGCAGATACAACACGTTCGACTTCTTGCGCAGCCGCAGCCAAACGCTTTTCGCGCGCGCGTGGCGGGCGACGTTCGTCAACGCTTCCTGCGCTATGCGAAAACAAGCCGTCTCTATTTCACGTGAGAAGCGCTCGTTTGGATCTTTCAAGTCGATCAGGACGTCCGCCGCGACGCGCGTGCGTTTCGCATAGCGATCCACATACCACTCGAGCGCGGTCACGAGCCCGAGATCGTCGAGCAACGGCGGGCGCAGATCGACTGAGAGATCGCGCACCAGCCGCAGCGCTTCATCGACCGCTTCCACGTTGTCTTTGATGTGCGCGCCCGCTTCCTTCGTATCGCACACAAGCTGCACGGCGTGCAGATTCATTTTGACAGCCGTTAAGACCTGTCCGATCTGATCGTGCAGCTCACGCGCGATGCGACGGCGCTCGTCTTCCTGGGCCTCGATCAACTGCCGCGAAAACATCTGCAACGCGTCCTGCGCCTGCTTGCGTTCCGTTATGTCTCGCGCGGTGCCTTGCACACCGACAATCACACCGTTCTCATAGATCGCGCGGCTGCTCACCTCCACCGGTACGCGCCGCCCGTCTTTCGCGATCACTTCCGTTTCGTAAGTCGTCTCGCCTTGTTTCGCGAGCTTGCCGCAGAAGCGCTCGCGCACTTGCTTGACGTGTTCCGCCGCAACGAACTCCGAAAAATGATGACCAACGATCTCCTCGCGCGAGTAGCCCGTGAGCTTCTCGGCCGCGTGATTGGCCGACGTGTACGTGCCTGCGAGATCGTGGACGTACATCGCGTCTCGCGCGTTATCAAATAACTCGCGATAGCGCTCTTCGCTCTGGCGCAACGCGGCTTCGACGTTATTGCGTTCAGCGATGCGTGCTTCGAGTTCGGCGACGTAGTGCTGGCTTTGTTCGAACAGTTGCGCGTTCTGGATCGCGCTGGCCGCCCGCAAGGCAAGCGTTTCGGCAATGCGCTCATGTTCCGGTTTGAAGAAGCCGGGCTGAGTCTTGTCGACCGAATAGAGACCGATAACTTTACCCCGCGCGACGAGCGGCACGCCCATCCAGTTGCGCACGTGATCGGCGCCGGGCATCCACTGCCAGTCAGGTTCGCTATGCGTGTCAACCACAACGACAGTCTGCTTCGTTTCCGAGATGCGGCGCAGCAGCGGGTTCTCGTTACCATCGAAAACGATCTGGCGAGTTGTCGCGACGTTCTGAAAGCCTTCGTAACGGCGCAACGCGCTCACGACGTAGTGCGACTGATCGGTGCGCAGCATCACGTTCGCACTGTCGTAAGGCACGAGCTTGCTTAAATAGTCGAGTAACGTTTCGAGCACTCGCTCGAGGCTGAGGTTTTCGGTGAGGGCGATATTCGCGTCGCGCAGGATCTCCGTCTCCTGGCGTATCGCCTGTTCTCGGGCCAGGAGGCCGGCCAAATTAGAGGTCATTATCAAACTGCCTGTGCTCGGATTCTAGCACGGCCACAAAAAGAGCTTGATCGTTTTACTCGGGGCTGATGAGTTGCCGGAAAGATCCACGGCTTTGATGAAGAACTCGTTGTTGCCAAAAGCAGTGGCGTACACGAAGTCCGTGGACACTCCCGCCGAAACCGGCAACGGGCTCAACGCACCGTTCACGTAAATCTCATACTCAACTCTGCTCTGCGGATCGACGTTATCCGTGACCTGGTTCCAGCCGAGCCAGACTTCGCCGCAACTGTTGTCCTGCACGAGATGCAAATTCGACGGCACGTTCGGCGGCGTTGTATCGCTGCTCGGCGGCGTCGCGACGTTCGCGGTGTTGCTGACCGCGGTGTTCCCACCAGACCAGTCAGAAACACTGACGGTGAAACTGTAGTTCGTGCCCGGCGTCAGGTGACGAATGATCACCGACAACTTGTCGGCCGGCGCCGTGGCCCAGTTGATGTTTTGCGTGATCGCGCTGCCGTTCACGTTGAAAGTGTAGTTGCAGCAGTTGTTGGCGACGTTGTCGGTCGTCTTGGTCCAGGTCAGTTGTACTTCCGCCGGCGCGATCGCCTGGGCATCGAGCACGGGCGTGGCCGGAGGTGTCGTGTCGGCCAGCGTCTTCGCGGCGACGGAGTTGCTGTCACCGGATTTGTTGCCGGAGTCGTCGACTGCGGAAATCGAGAAGGAATAGTTTGTGTTGGTCGCCAGAAATTTCGCCGTGTAAGTGGTTTGTCCCTGACTGATAGTGGCGACTGAGTTGTAAGCCGAATTGCTCAGGTTGTTGATCTTCAGCTTGTAGGAAAGTTTTCCGGAGTTGTCGCTGGCGGCGTTCCAACTCAACGCGACGGTGGTTTCCGTAATCGACGTGACCGCGAGATTGCTCGGCGTTGTCGGTGGTGTTTTATCGCGTGGCGCTGAACTGACCGAGTCATTGAAGACGAACATGGCGCAGAGAGCGAACAAGGGTACAGCCGCTACAACGAGAGAGAGACGCCGAGTAGTCATAGACCTTTCCTCCTCTGAAGAAATTCAGTCTACATTCCTAGGGGGACGGCTGGGCTTTGGGAGGTTATTACTGAGTTCGAACCGTGAGAGGGAAGCGGAAGATTACCACAGAATCCTCCGCTTCACTATTGGGATTTGATAACAGTACTGGGTCAATTGGGTTGAGCGCCTACTTGGAGTGCGCCGACTTGTCGGCGCTTTGGCCAAAGCGGTGCTAAGGCACCGCACTCCAGGGAGGCGCTCAACCCAAACTGACCCAGTGCCTGACGACACTACTTTGTAGAAGCCGCAGCATTGGTCCTGCTTGGTGGGACCAGGAACACCTGGATTGAAGCGGCGGCGCGCAGCTTGTCGAGAAGAGCGCGTTCGGCCTGGCGCAGTTCGACTTGTTCGAGGTAATGACGAATCGCGTCTTTGCTTTGCGTGAAGTCGCCGCTCACACGGTCCTTGTTCTGGTTGTAGAAGAGTTGGATCTGTTCGTCGGTCACGGGTTTTGGTTTCACTTCGGCGTCGAGCAGGGCCGCGGCCGTGACCTTTCGTTTCTGTGCTTCCTGTGTGAGCAGCGTGTCGTTGATGGTGAGCTCGAGCTCGTCTTTCCGCAGCTTGTAGACCTGGTCCTGAACGCCGGAGATTATCTGCGAAAGCGAATTCTCAACGTCCGCTGAAGTGATCTTTTCGTCTTTGATGGTCGCGAGTACGCGGGTGCGATCCGCTTCTGTGGCCGGCGGCGTCACCTCAGTCACATTTACTTTCACTTCGCTCGCGGCGCGCAACGTGCCGGCGAATCGCTTCGCCGCATCCTGCTGCCGTTGCTCGTACAAGTAACTCACGATGTCGTCAACGACGTCTTTGAACTCAGCGTTGATGCGCTCTTTGTTCTGATCGTAGAACGCCTGCGCCTCGGGCTGCGTCGGCTTCTTCACCTGCGCGACAACCTCGTCGTCGAGCAGTTTGACCGTGCTTACGCCGCGCTTTTTTGCTTCCAACGCCAGCAGTTTCGAATTGATCAGGAGGTCGAGTTCACGTTTGCGCGCGTCGATAACCTGCCGCTGCAATTGACTGACGGACTCGCCGATCGACTTATTGATGTCGCCGGCGGTGATCTTCACGCCGTTCACCACAGCGAGCGTGTCGGGAAGCGGTTGTGACTCGCAGCCGCAGTCTTGCGCCTTCGCGCTTATAACAAAGACAAAGCTGAGAACCAGTAAAGCCAGGGTCGGTCGTCTCATTTGAATCTCCAGGTAAATCGAGTATAGTCGCGACTGCGCGCTTCAGTTGTCGTTGCTCGCTGTCGCCAATCGTCTAGCAAGCGTTGTGCTACAGCAGCTTTAGTCTTTCCGACTCGCTTCACCGTGTGCGGGAAACCCACAGCAAACGCGCAGGCTCTCTCGGCCCAGACGGAAACGTAGAGAGAGACCAACTCCCAAACCATACCAGCGTTCAGTGCTCAAAATGAGACACCGTGCGTGTCTCGGCTGAGCTTCGCGGAATACCAAGGTCTGCTTTGACGCCCAAACCGGCTATGAGTGTCTTTTCCAGAGTCTTTCTGCACGCACCTCGCTCGGGAGTTGTGGCGATAAAGAAAGGCTTCAACGCACGTCTGATCATCGCGTTTGCGGTGCTGACGGTGGTCCTGACCGGGGTCGTGATCGTCACGTGGGAGCAGGTGCTGCGGCCTTACTACTACGGCTGGGTCGAGCGCGAATATCCCGGTCCCGAAAACGCCGAGAACCGCTGGAAGCTCGAACAACGCGGCGAGCATTTTTTCATCTCGATGACGGTTGATCTGATCGTCGTGAGCATTCTGCTGGCGATGGTCGATCGCAATCAACGACGCCTCATGGCGGCCAACGAACAACTCGCGCACAGTGAGAAGATCGCGACGCTCGGTCGCGTCGCGGCGCAAGTGGCCCATGAAGTCCGCAATCCGCTTGCCGGCTTGTTGCTTTATTCCGAACACCTCAAAGGCAAACTCAACGGTAAACTGCCAAACGGCGACGCTCAACTGATCGACAAGATCATCGACACCATCAACAATCTCACCGCCACCACCGAACAGATTCTGAACTACGCGCGCCCGGTCACCCTCGCGCCGCGAGAAGTTGATCTGAACGCGGTCGCCCAGGACGTCATTCAACTTTTGAGTTCGGAGATCGACGCACATCACATCGAAACGAACCTGAAACTCGACAGTTCACCCGTCACCGGCCTACTTGACGCGCCGTCGATTCGCGCGGCCACGTTGAATCTCGTCCTCAACGCCGTACAAGCGATGTCCACCGGCGGACGCCTGAGCGTTGCCACTGGCTCAAGCGGAAACAAACTGTGGATGACGATCGAAGACACCGGCGCGGGAATGAGCGCCGAACAAGTGAAGCAGATTTTTGAGCCGTTCAATACGACCAAGAGCCGCGGCCTGGGCCTGGGAATGCCCTACGCGCAAAAGGTCATTAACCAACACGGGGGACGCATCCTCGTCACCAGCCGACCGGGAGAGGGAACTCAGGTCAGAATCGAATTACCCGCCACGGATAGGAGCCACCAATGACTGCACACCCACCGAAGAAAATCCTCGTAGTCGACGACGAACCAAGCGTCACCGGATCGATGGAGCTGATTCTCAGTGAAGCCGGATACGAAGTCCGGATCGGGCAGACTTTCAGTGAAGCGACGAAGATTCTTAGCGAGACACAAGTAGATCTCGTCATCACCGATTTGCGTTTGTCAGACGCTACCGGCATCGATCTGATCAAGCATGTGAAGCAACACACGCCCGAGGTCGAAGTAATCCTCATGACGGGCTACGGTTCGCTCGACATCACGATCGAGGCAATCAAAGCGGGGGCTTATTACTATCTTGAGAAGCCTTACACGCCCGATCGTCTCTTCGCGCTCGTCGATCGCGCGCTACAGTTGGCGGCTTTGCGTCAGGAAAATGAAACGCTCAAACGCACGCTCGCCGGCGACAGTGAAACGTTTGGCATGATCGGCCGCGACGCGAAAATGCTCCAGATCTACGAGACGATCCGCACGGCCGCGCCGTCAGATGCGTCCGTCTTGATCGAAGGCGAAAGCGGCACCGGCAAGGAACTGATCGCGAGCGCGTTTCACACGCAGAGCCAGCGCGCGAGCGGTCCATTCATTCGCATCAACTGCGCCGCGATTCCGCACGAGCTCATCGAATCGGAGTTGTTTGGTTACAAGAAAGGCGCGTTTACGGGCGCCGATCGCGACAAGCGGGGCCTGATCGAAGCCGCGAACCAGGGCACGCTGCTGCTCGACGAGATCGCGGAGATGCCCGCGCATTTGCAAACGAAACTACTGCGCGTCTTGCAGGAAAGACGTCTGCGCCGGCTCGGTGACGAACACGAGATCAGCGTTAACTTCCGTCTCGTGTCGGCGACCAATCGCGACACTCTGGCGCTGCTCGATGAAGGCCTATTGCGAAAAGATCTCTACTTCCGCATCAGCACGATCAAGATAAAGGTGCCATCGTTGCGCGAACGGCTAGACGATGTGCCGCTGATCGCGGGACGTTTTCTCAAACGTTTCAACGAGCAGTACGGCAAGAACATTCGCGAGCTCTCGCCGGAAACAGTCATGCGTCTCGTGCGTTACGAGTGGCCGGGCAACATTCGCGAACTCGAAAGCGTGATCGAGCGCGCGGTGCTGTTTTGTTCGGGCACTGAATTGCTTCCGAATTGCCTGCCTGAAGAATTTCAGACGCGCGCGACGAGCTCGAGTTTCGTTATTCCGCCACTGCTGCCGATGGAAGAGATCGAGCGCGAAGCGATCATGCAGACTCTCGAACGCACCGCGGGTAACGTGAAGAAGAGTGCGCAGATTCTGCGCTTCCCGCGACCGACCTTCTACCGTAAGCTCAAGAAGCTCGGAATAAAAGTCGAACGTCCTGGCGAACGCACTGGAACGTCTATTGCCGCGAAACCTTAACGTTTAATCAAGGGGAAGCTGTGTGTCCGACCCGGCAAGCGACGATAAAGTGTGTATTCTCATAGTTGACGACGAGCCGTCCGTTGGCGACGCGCTCCGGCTCGTGCTGGAGTCTAAGGGCTACGAAGTCGTACTCGTCACTAAAGGTCTCGAAGGCATCGATCAGGCGCGCAAACGCACCTTCAATTTCGGCGTCGTTGATCTCTTTCTCACCGACATCTCCGGTTTTGAAGTCATCGCGGATCTCCGTAGTCTCCAGCCGCAAATACCTCTTCTTTTGATCACCGCTCACGGCAGCCCGCAAGTTTGTGCGGAAGCAAAGAAACGCGGCGCTGTCGGCGCGCTCGCCAAGCCTTTTTCTCACGCTCAACTGCTCAGCGTTATCGACTCACACGTGCATGGTCCAACCGCTGATTCAGCCTGAAGCACGCCGAAAGGCGTGTGTCTCACGCTGAAACATTGCATTACGAAAACAAACTTCGCCCAAAACCTTCACGAAAACGCCGCAAATAATATTTCCATTACGCTGAATTAACGTGTTTATGGCAATGGCCCGGTCATTGCAGAAGGCGTCCCTCCAATCTCATGGAGGGACCGATGAAAACTACGAACTCGATTTACCCTTTGCGGAAGACCCCCCTTCCGGTCTTCCTTTGTTTGCTGTTGCTGTTAATAACAGCCAGCGTTAATGCCCAAACAACCCAAACAACTCAAACCACCCAAACGATCGATCCGGTACCCGTCGATGGCGGCGGTCAGGTAATAGCAGCTCCAACACCGACACCAGTACCGGGAACAACCTGCGGTCGCATCGTTAAGGCGGACGTAGTCGCGTTGGACCAGGTAATCATGTACAACCGTCTCGGCACGGTTAACCCGAGCGGTATGATCTACGCGCTCAAACAGGACGTCGTCGCGATCGATCCCGCCAAGGGACTCGTCGCCGGCAACGTTCGGCTGCGCAGCGACAAACGCCCGCGACCGATCGTGCTGCGCATGAACAGCGGCGACTGTTTGCGTGTCAATTTCACTAACCTTCTTTCCGCCAGCCCACTCAGCGATCAACCGGCGACTCGTTCGGCCGGTATTCACGTGATGGGTATGGAACTCGTCAACGGCATCAGCTCTGACGGTTCGAATGTCGGCAACAACGCGCCGAGTCTTATCGGACCGGGCAGTTCAACCGTTTACAGCTTCGCCGCTACGCGCGAAGGAAACAACTTGATGTACAGCTCGGCGACGACCACGGGCGGTGAAGCCGATGGCGGCACGCTCTCCGAGGGACTATTCGGCAGTGTGAACGTCGAACCGAAAGGCGCTGAGTGGTATCGCTCGCAAGTCACGGCCGCGGACCTGAACCTGGCTAAAACCGGAACCACTCCCGGCGGTCAACCGATCATTAACTACGATGCTGTTTACCCGGCGGGCCATCCGCGCGCGGGCCAGCCGATTTTGAAGTTGCTCAACGTCGATACGATCGTTGGTACCGACTTGAACGCGATCATCACCGGCCCGAACCACGGACGTTTCCCCACAGGCACGTATCGTCCGAACGCCACCAATCCGGATCGCGACAAGCCGTTTCGCGAGTTCACCGTGATCTATCACGATGAAGTTCAGAACGTACAGGCGTTTCCGCAGTTTGAAGATCCGGTGCTCAGCCACACGCTCCACAGCGTGGAGGACAAGTTTGCGATCAACTACGGCATCGCCGGTGTCGGCGCCGAAATCCTGGCGAACCGGCTCGGCGTCGGCCCGATGTACAACTGCACCGAGTGCAAGTTTGAAGAGTTCTTTCTATCGTCGTGGGCCATCGGCGATCCTGCGCAAATCGTGGATCGACCGGCCAACACGACTGACAAGCTTGGCAACTTGATTCCGGGACCCAAGGCGACGAAGGTCTTGTATCCGGACGATCCGTCGAACGTGCATCACAGCTATATCGGCGATCCCGTGAAGATGCGGGTGGTCCATGCGGGTCCGAAGGAACATCACATCCACCACTTGCACGCGCATCAGTGGCTGCAAACTCCCGACGACGACAACTCGACTTATCTCGATAGTCAGGCGCTCGGACCGGGCTTCGCTTTCACCACTGAAATCGCTCACGGCGGCGGCGGTAATCGCAACCAGACCGTCGGTGATTCGATTTTCCACTGTCACTTCTATCCGCACTTCGCGCAAGGCATGTGGGAGTTGTGGCGGTCACACGACGTGTTCGAAGCGGGCACGGTGCTCGACGCCAACGGTATTCCCGTAGCCGGCGCGCGTGCGTTGCCGGACGGCGAGATCACTGCCGGCACACCAACACCCGCGATCGTTCCGCTGCCGACACTCGCGATGGCGCCGATGCCGACCGCGACCGTTCCGGGCTATCCGTTCTTCAGTCCGGCGGTTGCCGGTCATCGTCCGCCGCATCCACCACTCGACACGGTCGACGACGGCGGTCTGCCGCGACACATCATCACGGGCGGCACTGCGAATCACGTCGAGACTCGTCTCGACTTCAGTAAGGAACTCGTCACCGCGGTTGCGCAAGCGATTCCGGAAACGGGCAGCGCCACGGAAATCGCGGCGATGCAGTATCACGAGCAGCGTCTCCACCCGAGCTACAAGCCCGATGGAACCGCGGCCAACTTCATCACCAATGGTCTGCCGCGCAAACCCGGCGCGCCGTTCGCCGATCCTTGTATGGACGACAACGGCAATGCGACCGGCGTGACGCGCATTTACAAGGCAGCAGCGTTTCAGACCGATATCAAACTGAACAAGGCCGGCTGGCACTTCCCGCAGTCGCGCATCCTGGCGTTGTGGGCCGACGTGGCAGCGACAAAGGCCGGCACCAAACCGCCCGAGCCGTTGTTCTTCCGCGCTAACACGAACGACTGCATCACCTACTATCACACGAACCTTGTCCCCGGTAATTACGAACAGGACGACTTCCAGGTACGAACGCCGACCGACATCATCGGTCAGCACATTCACCTCGTGAAGTTTGACGTCACCGCGTCAGACGGAGCGGGGAACGGTTTCAACTACGAAGACGGCACGTTCAGTCCGGACGAAGTAATCGAACGCATCCGCGCGATTCGCAAACAGAACTCGTGCACCGGCGTCGATTCCGGAGACGCGCGTGACGGCAGCTTTATCTGTCCGAAAGCGAAGGCGCATCCGTACTTCGGCACACTCGGCGCGCAGACTACGGTCCAGCGCTGGTACGTCGACAACACGCTGAACAACAACGGTTACGATCGTACGTTGCGCACTGTGTTCACGCACGATCACTTTGGACCATCCACGCACCAGCAAGCCGGTCTTTATGCTGGTCTGGTGATCGAGCCGCAGGGCTCGGTATGGAAGAATCCCGAGACTGGTGTGGTGATGGGCAGTCGCGCCACGGATGGTGGTCCAACCAGTTGGCAGGCAAACATCATCGAGACGAATGCGGCAAACAGTCACCGTGAGTTTCTGTTCGAGTTTGCCGACTTCCAACTCGCTTACCAGGCCGGTGCCGGCGTCGACGCTAAAGGGCGACCGATGGCCGATCCGCAAAACGTAATCAATCCGCCAGTCGTCAACGAGATCGGTTTGCCGTTCATCGTTGAGAATGCTTTGGTTTGTCCCGGTGGTGTTCCGGCGCCGTGTCCGGAAGCGATCTCCACGGCGGACGTGGGCACGTTCAGTGTCAACTATCGCAACGAGCCGGTGCCTTTGCGCATCCGCGATCCGCAGACCAACACACAGGCGAGCGGTTCGGCCGGCGACTTGTCGAAGGTTTACAAATCAAACATCAATCGTGCTGATCCGGCGTTCAACGTGCAGCCGACGTTCTATCCGGCGTTGACGCAGGGTGTGCAGCCGGGCGATCCATTCACGCCGCTGCTGCGGGCTTACGAGAATGACAAGGTCCAAATTCGCATCCTAGTCGGCGCGCATGAAGAAACACACAACCTGACGATTGCCGGTCACAAGTGGCTGCACCAACCGGGCACGCCGCAGGATCCTTTGGCGGTCAACAACTCCGGCTACCGCAATTCGCAAATGGCCGGCATCTCCGAGCACTTCGAGTTTCTGACGGGCAAGGAATCGATCATGGGCAATCGCCCGTTCATCGATTACCTCTATCAGAACAGTGCTTCAGTTGACGGTCAGTGGAACGGAATCTGGGGCCTCCTCCGGGTTTATAACGGCCGTGCTGGATTGAAAAACGATTTGATGGCGTTGCCGAATAACACCGAAGGCGCGGCGCCGCTGTCGAATAATGACAGTTCATTCCCGACCGACAGTTCGTTCCCGACGGGCGTCACCGATTACAAGGACACGAGTGACTCGTCAGTTTCGTCAGATACCCAACCGACGACAAACACAACGTACATGTCGCCGGATATGACGGCCTCGTCATCTACCACGACAACCACCACGACAGCGGATGGGTCAACTCAACCGACAACGGCGGATGGTTCGACTCAAACGACATCAACTCAGCCGACAAGTGCTGACGGAACGACCATGTACGCTCCGACCAGCTCATCGACGATCGTGATGTCGAATCCGACCGACTTTAGTACCGGCAAGAGTGTTTCGACGAGCATCTGCCCGCAGAATGCTCCGCGACGAAACATCAGTGTGACGGCAGTCAGTGCTGCGGCGCTTCCCGGCGGCAAGCTGATCTACAACAGCCGTGCGGGTATGGGTGGCGCGCTCAACGATCCGACCGCGATCATGTATTTCCGCACGCAGGACATCGATCAGTACGGCAAGGTCAAAGCCGGCGTGCCGATCGAACCGCTCGTGGTCCGTGCTCAGGCCGGTGAGTGCATCAACGTCACGCTTTTCAACAAGCTGCCGAAGGTGCTGCCGGATCTGGACGGCTTCAACACGATGCCGAACATCCTGTATCACTTCAACGCCAATCAAGTGAAGCCTTCCAATCAGGTTGGTCTGCACCCGCAACTGCTCGCTTACAACGTAGTGAACAGTGACGGCAAGAACGTCGGCTTCAATCCCAACCAGACGATTGGACCAGGCGGCGTGGCCCGTTATACGTGGTACGCCGGCGACGTTGTCATCAACGGCAACCAGCGTTTGGCGACCCCGATTGAATTCGGCGCGACCAACTTGATCTCGTCCGATCCGATCAAGCACAGCAACAAGGGCGCGATCGGCTCGCTGATTGTCGAACCGCAGGGTTCGAGCTGGATCGAAGATTCGACTTCACGCGCACAGGCGACCGTTACCAAAGCTGACGGCACTTCGTTCCGTGAATTCGTGGTCCAGATGCAAACCGACATCAACATGCGCTACGCGGACGGCAGCCCGGTGCCGAATCTTGGTGGCCCAGACGGAGCTGAAGACGCTGAAGACTCTGCTCAGAAAGCGATCAACTACCGCACGGAACCGCTTTGGAAACGCATGGGCTACGCGCCGGAAACTCCGTTCGATCAGACTCGTAACTTCGACTTCACCAACGTGCTCACAAACGCTCTCGTTGGTGGCGATCCGCAGACGCCGGTGTTCACGGCGCGCGCCGGTCAGGAAGTCAGGTTCCGGCTGCTCAACGCGAACGGACACATGCGCAATAACGTGTTCAACCTGCACGGTCATTTCTGGCGGGACGAACCTTTCACCAACAACTCAAAAGCGATTGGCAACAATCCGCTGTCCGAGTTTAAAGGTGCGCAGTATGGCATTGGACCATCCTCGCACTACGAAGTGATTCCGGTTAACGGAGCTGGTGGCGCAAGGAGAGTGACGGGCGACTACTTGTACCGGACGCAGGAGTCCTTCCAGTTCGATGGTGGCATCTGGGGCATCTTCCGGGTCACACCGTAAGGTCCACAGTGCTGCGTATCTTTGCGGTTGGTTTCCAACCGCAGGAGGGTGCAGCCCGCTGCTGGGGCAGGCTGCACCCACTTAACTCAAGTTTTTCAACGGAGACAGAAATGAACCTCTTACTTAAACTCACCATCGCTTCACTACTGGTTTTCAACACCGCTGCGGTATTGGCCCAACAATCGGCTCAGCAACAGAAGCTCGTAGAGCAGGGCATCGCGGTCGAGTTCACCCTCGATCCGCCGGCAGCGAACGCGAAGGTCAAAGCCGGTGAAGACGCGAACATCAAATTCAAAGTTACTGACACAGCTACCGGCGCGCCCGTGAAAGGTCTGAATCTCTCGGCCTGGATCAGTTTGCGTGCGCGGGAAGAGAAACTCGCGGACGCGGAACAGTGTCACGAGAAGATTCGCTCGTATTTGACGGGCAGCATGCGCGCGCGCCCGGACGTCGATCTAAATTCATATTACTTACTCGCTTTAAATAAAACGCCGGATATTTCCGTGATCGATCCGCTGCTCGGTTTTGGCGGCAGCAAACTGTTGACGCTCGTGATGCTGAAGAGTCCAGGCGAAGACTGGGTGTTGACCGGCGATCGCGAGAAGCTGTTTGTGACGTTGCCACTCGTGAATCAGGTGGCGGTGATCGACACACGCAGTTGGAAAGTCGCGAAGTACATCGATACCGGCGCGAAGCCGACGACCATCGTGCTGCAACCGGACCAGAAATACATTTGGGTCGGAAACGACGAAGGCAACGGCGTCACGGTGATCGACGCGGGTACGTTGAAAGTGGCGGCGCAGATTGCGACGGGCACGGGACATCACGAGCTTGCCGTCGGCAGTGATAACCAGTTTGCGTTTGTGTCGAACCGCGAGAGCGCGACCGTCTCAGTGATCGACGTCGCGAAGCTCGAGAAGATCAGGGACGTGAAAGTTGGTCCAAATCCGGTTTCGCTCGCGTTGTCTGAATTGAGCAAGGCTGCGTACGCGGTCAGTGAAACGGATGGCTCGGTGGCGGTGATCGATCCGCGCGCTGAGCTCGCGAAGCGGATTGAAGGAGAAGCGGGATCGCGTGTGATTCGATTCACGGATGACGGGCGTTATGGTTTTGTCATCAACACGCGCGAGAACCTCGTCAGTATTTTCGACGCTGCTTCGAATCGACTGCTGCATGAAGTGAAAGTCGGCAACGCGCCGGACCAGATCGTTTTCAGCGACACGTATGCTTTCGTTCGTTCGCTCGCGACGGAGATCGTGACGATGATTCGTCTGGCGACGATTGGTAAAGAGATCGACGTGAATAGTTTTCCCGGGGGGCAGGGAATACCCGGCAACGGCTCGATGCCTGTGCGGGCGGCTTCAATCGTGCCGGCACCGGAAGGGAACGCGGTCATCATCGCGAATCCGGTTGACCGCGTTCTCTACTACTACAGTGAAGGTATGGCCGCGCCGATGGGCAACTTTCAAAACTATCGCCGTGAGCCGATGGCCGTGGCAGTTGTCGATCGCAGTTTGCGCGAAACGTCGGCCGGCGTTTACTCGACGATGGTGAAGCTGCCGGCGAGTGGTAATTACGACGTCGCGTTTCTCACTGATTCGCCACGCATCGCACACTGTTTCAACGCGAACGCGGAACCGAATCCGTTGTTGAAAGAAGACGCAGCGGTGGCGTTGCGTATCGAGCACGAGACTAAAGAGCGTGAGGTGCGCGTCGGGCAGAAGTTCTCGCTGCGTTTCAAGCTCATCGATACGAACACGAATAAACCGAAAGATGACTTGCGCGACGTGCGTGTGCTGACTTTTCTAGCGCCTGGTACGTGGCAACGCCGCGACATCGCAAGGTCGATCGGTCACGGAGAGTACACGATCGATCTCACGGTTCCGCAAAGCGGCGTCTACATGGTCTTCGTCGAATCCTCCTCGATGCACGTCCGCTACCAGGACCTGCCGCACTTGATGTTATCGGCTGTTGGCGAGGAAAGCGGTGTCGCGGCCGTAACGTACACCTGTCCGATGCACCCCGAGGTTAAGTCGAAGAAGCGCGGCAAGTGTCCGAAGTGCAAGATGACACTGGTCCCCGACTCATCTTCAACACCCACGCCCTCGACCGCCGATCGTGGCAAGTAACACCGTTCTAAGTTATACCGTTTCCGAACGTCAGTACTGGATCAGTTTGGGTTGAGCGCCTCCCTGGAGTGCGGTGCCTTAGCACCGCTTTGGCCAAAGCGCCGACAAGTCGGCCCACTCCAGGGAGGCGCTCAACCCAAACTGACCCAGTGCCCCGAACGACATAGGCGTTGACCAGGTCTTGTACAGCTTATAGAGTAACGCCGCCAGTTCGATTCAACCTCAAAGGAGAAATCGTCAATGAAACGCTTCGCATTAGCCATCGTCCTCGCATGTATCCTCTCAGCTTCCGCCCTCGCCGACGACGGCAACATGGGCTCCGGCGGTTTTACGGATGACGGGAATATGGGCGGTGGCAACATCACAGCTAGCGACGGCAACATGGGACAAGGTGGTTTTCAGGACGACGGGAATATGGGAAACGGTGGTCTCACAGGTGAGGGGACTGACGCCTCAGTAATTCTAATGACGATCCTCGATCTGGCGTTCTAGTTTCGGTTAGGTAGGACAGGCATGAAAGGGCCTGTCCTACTTCTCGGCGAAGACGCTTTAGTCGTGACGTGCTCGACGCCGATCGCGGTAGAAGTCGCGCACGTCCGCGCGGCGATCGCGACGATCGAATTTCACATCCCGACTGTCGTGCCGAATGTCACGGCTGTCGCTCCTGATGTCTTTTCGATCGGCGCGCAATTCTGCTCGTGAAGCTCCTTCATGTCGGTCTTCTCTCAGTTCACGAATGTCTCGTTGACGCTCGCGAGCGTCGGCGCGCAAGTCGCGTCGATCCGAGCGGATGTCTCTTGTATCAGAGCGAATGTCGCGGCGGTCCTCACGCAGGTCCCGGCGTTCACCGCGATCGATATGCCGCGGTTGGGCCATGACAACGCTGCCTGAAAAACAGATCGTTCCGGCAAGTGATAACACGATGCCCAGTAGTCTTTTCTTCATCCTCAAGTCCTCCATTCCACAAATAGTTGTTGGTGATGCTTCGACGGAAGCTATGGAGGAGAGACGCAATTTCACTGTTAACGCACTAAGGGCGTTTCAGCATCGCATTCGGCGAAGCCTCTTAACCACCTTGCTGCGGAATTAGACGCGGCGCCGGCTCAAGGAGCCGAGATTTCTTTCGCGGGTGCTCGGCTCCAATACTTTAACTTAGGTTAGCGTACACGATAATCGGTAAGGCGTCTGAGGGGGCACCGTTCAGATTACTACTGATGATATTGTTCATATTCACCCGCACCATCTGCCCGGTAAAGCTCACCACATACGACGTATTCTTGTTTCCCCAGACCGCGGTTACGGTCCCATTAACAGACATCGCCGAATTCTGGGCAGGTGTCATCTTGACTGCGCTGGTGCTTCCGACCGGAATAGTGGCGGTGCCAAGATTGTCAATGTCGGTGCCGCCCCCGTAATTTACCCGAACCTGTAAATTATCGCCCTGTTCAACAACGTCCCAAACAAACGTCAAGTCCGGTGAAGTATTCGAACTTCTTGTTGCGCTCAGACCTGTGGCTACCTGGTTTCCCATGACAGATTTCTCCTTCTTGATGAGGTGTAAGATCAAGCGTTCATCAGCTTCCACCAATTAACGCGAGAACTACTTCGGAAAACCACCATGTCTAATTGGAGTGAGATTTTCAGCGAGCAGAAACTTTCTTCGCCTGACGCTCCGCCTTCGGCGGGGGTTTGTGAGGAGGAGCTTTTTCTTTAGCGAGTTCTGACATGGCCATCGACGCGCCCAACAGAACCGCGGCTTTGATACCAGGGCGATTGACGTTAGTGATCAAATTCAGCGCGTCGCCACCGCTGCTTTTGACCAGGAATTGCACGACCGGAATCAGACGCCAGGCGACCGCAACAGTGTTGTGGTTTTCGAAGTCGAACCGCGGTTGAGTATCGGTCTCTCCTTCCTGCTGAAACAGATAACGATCCGTCACGTCCATCGAGGACCGAAGTAAGTCGAGCACCATCGTCGAATCGATCTGTCGTGAAATGTCGGCGGCCTGAAGAAAGGCGACTGCCTTTGGGCTGCCGTTGTCCGCCGAGGCGATCTGCTTAACACTTTCAAGCAGTATTTCCTTTGAGCGATTCATGTCATTAGCTTTCAGGTATCCGAGCGCGATTTCCTGCAAGGCGGTGGCGCGGCGTAGTGGCGAAGTGATCTCACGAGCAGCTTTCTCCGCCACTACATTGTTCGTCTTCTTTACGGCGTTAGTAACTATGTCGGCAAGGAGCTCGTCACGCCAGACCTGATTTGTCGCATCGTCAGAAATCTCCTTCACGAGGCTCAGCGCCAGCTCGAGCTTACCCTTTTCGATCGCAAGTTGGACGGCTTCTGAGAGGAGCTCATCTTTCAACGGCTGATTTGGCGCTGAATGAGCCTCGCTGATCGCTTGTCCCAAGGGATCATCGCTTTGCTTGATCCGCTCTTCGATGCGATCTCTTTCCTGTTTGCCCTTACCGGTTTGCGTGCTTAGCGAAACAAGCTGGATCTGAGCCTGCGGATATGATGAAGGCAAAGCAGCTTGAATTTGCGGAAGACTTCCCGAAAGCAGATCGTAGGCCTCTGTCGCCGCTTGTAGATCTGACATCAGGCTCTGGTTCGAGGTTGCAGACAGGACCAGTAATAAGAACCGCTTTTTTAGTCCATCCGGATTGTCTGGACGCAGATAAAAACTCTGCAACCAAAACAAGTCGTCCACGAGGTGACTGCTCGGCTGAACCTCTTCCGCATCCAGGATGGCGGTGAGCATGCCCGGGATCAGCGCCGGCTGTTGCGCCTGCAGCTTGATAAGAAACGCTGTCAACTCTGTGCCCGAGAACTGTCCGCCAACAATATTGCTCTCGGCGGTCTGCACCGCAGCGCCAGCGCCATTCTGAGCGCTCAGCATTGTGTTCGCGACGTCGAGCGAAGTTTGTTCACTCTTCGCAAACCGGTCAGCGTACTTCTTAACGAGTTCCGGCGAATGGAGCTGAGCGAGCGCCAACAGATCACGACGGAAACTGTTCCGGTACAAAGGCAGCAGGTTCTTCTCGTTGGCTAACAGATCTTCCAGTGAGTCCGCGGTGGCCGTGACGGCAGGCTCGGTGTCTGGTCCAAGCTTTCCCGACCACAACGAGGTGGCATACCGAATACGGATGAAGATCCTCAAGGTTGGTTCATCGATTTTTCCTATCTGCTGGCGCAGGTCAAATACAAGGTTCCGGGCTTCTTCGAGGTAAGGATTGTTATTCTCTTCCTGCTTCGGGACAACCTGGGCATAGCAAGTTGAAACTGCCGCAAATGCACCGAACAGTAAACAGAATATCCTGCGCATCGATCTCACTTCATTCAGTGTGTCATGGCGGTCACACCGGAAAACGACACTCCGAAAAATTCGCTGGCAGCACTCAGCGACGAATTGTCCCACTTACCCATCCAATGCTTTCGTACCGTACCGTCATTCGAGATCACAAGCGTAATCGGGGTGGCGATAAGCTTATAGTCTTTCATGACGCTCTCGGGCACAAACACAACGTCAACGGACTGATCGATTGCATTAGTTCGCAAATAGGATCGCACGCTGTCGGCGCTTACCGAATCACTGACCAAGGCCGTCACAGCAAATCTCTCACGATCACCTTTTCTGATTAGCTCGGTCCAATAGGGCAGTTGTTCTTTAGTGAACGGACAGGTCGGCGAAAGGAAAAGAAGAACACGGGATGGTCCCTGGCCAGTGTACGTTACCTCAGCCGGCCGGTGTGACAGATCAAAGCCGGTAAACCCTTTCACCCTTGCGCCATCTTCGATTGTTGTTGGTACTGTGCGTTGTAGCAGGGAACGCATGCGCAGGTTTTGCACGACCAAGCCGACGTTCAGGACGACCATGATGGCGCACAGCAACCAGGGCAGGACATACTTCACCGCGGAGTTTTCAAGCGCTCTCATTTGTGCACCTGCCTAACAGCTAGCAGTCGTTAATTTATGTTGCACTCTTTAGATATCACGACCTTTCCGCCCACCGAACAAAAAGCACCGGTTCCGTCTATCCCTACACATTGTCCCGAACAACTGCCAATGCTTTTAACGGTGCCATCGCTGCAGGTCGCGCTGCACGAGGAGGCATATACAACTACAGGCCGTATCAATAGAAACGCTGAAAGCGCGACACAAATGCAGATGATCAAAGCCAGGATTAGATTGCGCATGACTTGTTTTTCCCTTCGCCTAGTTGACAGGGCAGGCCTTTAACTGTGTCTGAGAGGTCGCGGTCTGTTTATAAGTGACACCAGCTCCATCTTCAGCCACGCAACTGTACACACTAGAAACTGTTATCCGGCTACCGTCGCTGCAGGTAGCAGTGCATGTCGCTGCCAGCACAACTGGCGGTCGCATTAAAAGGAACATAGTGATGGCGGCAAGAATGCCAAGCACCACCACTGCCGAGATTCGAATTCTCTGTGGCATAGGTAATCCGCCGATTTATTTGAAGGATTGGTACTGCAGATGCGCGCTGGAAGTAATAAGTGAAGCACGACGGAAAGTCAACTTGTTTTTTTGTTAACTTTCCTTCGTTGCATCGCTCATTGCGCGCAGGGATCAACCTTCGCAAGCTTCAGTTTGTAACCTTCCATTTTCTGTCCGAGGCGCTGCTGCACGTCCGACAGTTTTCCATTAGGCATTACGCCGAGATTCAGATTCTTCGTCTCGCCGCAAAACGGGATCGGTTCGGTGGTTACATTGAACTTACTCATCAACGTCTCGTCGCCGTAAATCGGGACACCGTTGACTACGACGAGGGAAACGTCCTGCGGCTTTGATTGGACCAGGCTATCGAATGGCTGCGTTGCATCTCCGCGTAGTAGGAATAAGTCAGCAAACAGTCCCGGCTGAATCGATCCCACCTTATCGTCGATGTGGGCAATTCTCGCCGGGATCGAGGTGGCCATTTCGAACAACTGCTGATTCGAGAAGAAGCCGCCGAGAGAGGTCTTATTAAGTTTGGCTGCATACTGGAGTTCAGCGAGCATGTTTTTCCCTCCCGAAGGCGCCCAATCCGGCGCCAGCGCGATCGAAACACCCTCTCTGTAAGCGGCAATCACATCCGTGGTGGTGTGATAGAGAATCATGTTACTTTGCGGCGACCAGATCAGGGCCGTGGCCGCTAATCTCATCTTTGCAAAATCACTCTTATCAAATGCGACGCCATGGATAACAGCGGTAGTCGGAGCGAGAAATCCGCGCGCTTTAAGCAGATCAAATTCTTTCACTGATTCAGGATCTGTCCTCATTCCTTCGGCCACATGGATCAGCACCAGATCCAAGTCTTTCGCCGCAAGTTTCTGCCGTATGGCGGCGGCGGTCGTCTCATTGAAATCACGGCCGACACCAAGAACATTCTGGACTCTTTCGTGTCCGTGCCCCGAGTAAAAGCCTGAGTCGATCTCCAGCTTCCGCACCGCGAGTCGAGATAAGCAGGCAGGAAAAGTCGTGAATGATCTGAGGAGGAAGGTGCCTGAGAAGGTAGTGGTCCCGCCGGTTACTGCCTGCACATCGGCAAACTCGGCGATGTCACAATAACCCTGCTGATCATCTTGTATGTTACGAGCCGGCGTTGATATTTGCTGCTTGTACTTGTCCAGCGAGCGCCATTCGTACCGATTGTTAAAGAGTTGCCCCGCGTCCCATAGTTCAAACATCGCGTACATAGGATGGTTGTGAAGATCAATAAACCCGGGAAAGATGATGTCGTTGGTGTCGATCCAAATGGCATTCTCTTCATTCGGAAGCGTTTCTGAGACAGCGCTGATTTTCTTGTGCTTGATTACGACCCAGCCCTTGTTGAGAACCTTCTCTGGAGTAACCACACTACCGCTGATAACTATTGTTCGATCCTGCGCATGAATTACCGCGCAGGCGAAGAGCGTGATTAAGCAGACAAATACAAGCCGGCATCTCTTGATTTGAGTCATGGGGGCTCCTTCGTTTCATTGATGTGTAGACCAAGCGTATTGTTTCGAGGCCTGGGTTTGGCAAATCAACTTCGCGGCGCAATATAACTTCGTCGGGCCTTGATAACCAGTTTGTCTTGCGATTTCTGTCGAGCGGGATCGATGTCGAGTTTCAATTTACGCCTGGTCCCGTCCCGCTTCTTGTTAGTGGAGACAAACGCGAGATTGTAGCGGCTGCGCAGGTGATCGATCAGCGTCTGGAAGGTCGTGTCGAGCTTTTTAGGTTTGTCCGCGAGTACTTCACCGCCGGTTTCGTTCGCCAAATATTCCAGGTCCATGTAGTTGGCGGAAACAACTTTGTTCACGCGCGTAGCAACGGTCTGCATGGCATTTTCGACACGTTGGATTATGACTCTGGGAATGATGGCGCAAACGACGGCGCCTGATTCGTAAACCGCCGCGGCGGCGGCTCGATTGGATGGACCATTCGAGCAATCGAAAAGACGCGTCATGGACGTGATCACAATTATGACTCGACGCCCGGCTGGATTGCTTGCCTTGAACATGTGCTCGGCGGCAGCGGCAAACATGAGGTTGAAGCAATGTGCGACGTTCGTGGTTTTCGCCGGCGGCGGAATGTTATTGAGCGCTTGCTCGAGCATTATCCGGTTGCGAGTGAACGGCTGAATCAGCTTGGCTGAGTCGGTGAAAGCCATCACTGCGATCTCATCAATGGGTTTGAGACGATCGATTGCTTCTCGAGCAGCGCGATGTGCTTCGTCACTCCAGACATCAATCGGATGCGGACATGCCGGACCCCGATCGATAGCCACCACCACAGAGAGCGGCAGCTCATCCTGGCTGAAGTGGGTGATCTCCTGTTTGATTCCATCTTCGTAAAGCACGAAGTCTTCTTTGTTCAAACCGCCGACTATGCGCGCAGTGTTCTTCTGCAGCACCAGCGCGTCGATTTTGACGAGATCTACGTCGACCTTGACGACATCCGGTGCTGACTGGGGACCAGGCGTCGGCGTTTGCGAAGTGACCGGGCTGGAATAGAAGAGCAGGGCCGCAAGGGCCATCGACGTGACCAGAAAAAGAGGTAGCAGGATGGGCCGTCGGTTTCTCATTAGCTCTGTCGTTCAGATGGGCAAGTGAGCTACCATCGCGGCACAATCTATTACACGCGATCCGAAAAAAGCAAAGAAAACAGCGACTGAAAAAAATTTCTTTGCCGGGTGTCGAATTCGTCGCGGCCCATTCGATTAGTAGGTGAAAGGGCAGAAAACGAACTCTATTTTTGGAAAATAAGGAGATATTAAGATGCGAGTGATGGTCGTTATCAAAGCTAACAAGGAATCAGAGGCGGGAATCATGCCGAGCGAAGCATTGCTCAACGCGATGGGTAAGTTCAACGAAGAGTTGGTGAACGCCGGCGTCATACTCGCGGGTGAAGGGCTGCACCCATCATCGAAGACAAAGCGAGTCAAGTTTTCCGGCGGGCAGCGAATCATTACGGATGGTCCATTCGCGGAAACACGCGAGCTCATCGCCGGTTTCTGGATCTGGAAAGTGAATTCGATGGAAGAAGCGCTCGAGTGGGCGAAGCGGATACCGAACGATCCCGAAAGACCGGACATGGAAGGCGAAATCGACATCTGTCGAATCTTCGACCCGGAAGATTTCGGCCCCGAGCTCACTCCGGAAATGCGAAAACTGGAAGAACGCCTCCGCACCAAAGCAGAAAGACTCAAACAATCCTGAGCCACAATAAGGCACATCAGGCGCAAAACAAATCAATGTTTTGTGTGCTTATGTGCCTTTTCGTGGCGAATCGTCGTTGACTTTTCCGCGTATATACGAATAACCTCCAGTCGCTCTTAGAGAAGGAGCCCGAGCTTCTGCGTCCCCGCATCGCTTCACAGCTTGGTGATAACAGTAAACCGGTTTTCTTTCCTGTTTTAGCGACGATCCATACCTCGATGGAAGTTTTTCGCTGTCCCAGTTGCCACGAATTCATCGCTGCTGATGCAACGAAGTGTCGCTTCTGTTCTGCTCCGCTTGACGCTGAGACAGTGAAATCCGCAGTGGCGGCTCAAGAGAAAGAGAATAGCCTATATCGACGGAGACATTATGCTCGACACATCCTTATTGGAGTAGGCGTGTTTACTCTCGGCTTACTTTTCACACTGGCCACGCATACAGCACCGCTCTCTTTCCTGCGGGCTGAGTACTACTATTCCCCGCGGGGTGGGGTCTACCACGTCTTCACCTACGGACTAATGCTATCCGGAGGCGGTGAGTTCATCTATGGTTTAGCTGGATGGTTCGATGACTTTAAATGACCGACCTACCCGATCGCTTGCCGATATCCGAGGCTACGAACAACCGAGGCTGAATTGTATGGCGTTCGCCGCTTCAATCAATTCCTGTCCTTGACTCGCAGTGAGCGAGCCGTTGTTTATAAAGGCTTGAATCTGATTAATGAACGCGCTGAGCTGATTACAGGCTGCTCTCGTCGCGCCGTTATCGATCTTGCTCTGGATCTCCTGAAGTTTATTGATCAAGCCATTGCCCTTATTTTGTTTGAGGCTGCCTTCGTCAATCAGTGCCTGCACCTGAGCAATGAGCGAGCCGATTGTGTTCGGCGCTGCTGTTGAAAAAGCTATCTGGGCGGCGCCATTTCCGACTGGTATGGTGGCGGTTATCGTATTCGTGGCCGTGGAAATCACTGACACAGTGCCATCAACAAAATTAGTTACATAGGCAAGAGTCCCATCAGGACTGACGCGAACTCCTAGTGGCTCGTCTCCAACAGGCACAGTGGTTACGACTGTATTGGTTGCCGTGTTAATCACTGAAACGGTATCGCTGTCTTGATTCGCCACATAAGCGAAGGCTCCATTCGGCGTGATGTCTATTCCTATGGGCGTCCTTCCCACTGGTACAGTGGCGACTATGGTATTGGTTGCCGTGTCTATCACTAAGACTTGGTCCAATACCTGGTCTGTCACATAGACAAACGCTCCATTCGGTGTGACTGCCAGCAAAGTTGGGAAGACAAATCCCGGTATAGTGGCAACAACCGTGTTGGTTGTTGTGTCTATTACCGAAACTGCATTTAGGTTGGTAACCGCAACATAGGCAAAGGCCCCATTCGGCGTGATAGCGATTCCAATTGTAGTTCCAACCGGCACGGTTGCGACTACGGTATTAGTCGCTGTATCTATCACTGAGACAGTGCCACTAACCTGATTCGTCACATAGACGAAGGCGCCATTTGGCGTGACGGCTAGCAGAACCGGAAGTTGTCCAACGGGAACGGTAGCCACTACGGTATCGGTTGCCACATCTATCACCGAGACAGTGTTGTCGGACTCATTCGCCACGTAAGCGAAGGCCCCGTTCGGCGTAACGGCGATTCCCAGTGGATTCTTTCCAACTGGTATGGTGGCCACCACAGTGTTGGTCGTTGTATCTATCACGGACACCGTACCGTCTAAAAAATCTGTCACATAAGCCTTGGTTTGAGCGAGTGCCGGACTTGCTCCAACGAGCGTGAGAAACAGTGCGACGGGTAGCAGGCGAATGATTGTGCAAAAAGCCTGCGTTGAAAACTTTTGGGCAAGTTTCGTCATAAGGATTCTCCTTTGTTGTGGATAACGAGGAAAACTTCTAGTCTGCATTTGCGCAATTTAGAAGTTTGGCGAGAACTCAATGACTACGGCTAGGACAACCCGCTGACGCTTTGGCTCCCGGTGCTGCCAATACAACCATTGAGTACGCACTCAAAACGGCAACCGCCACAACAGTCGCAATGGACTTGCGGCTCCAGGTCTTGCTAATCATTTCAACTTTCCTCCCGTACAGTGAAGACGATGGTTTGTTGCTTAACCCGCAACGGGCAAACAGTCGTGGGAAACCCTGTCAGTTGGTAGCATACGGAATGAACTCTCTGCCTGAGTTGATTCACCGAAGCGAAGGCCACGTTGGCGAGTGTGCGAGGACGCAGAGGCTCGGGCTCCAGCCTTCGATTGAAGCGGGCGTGAGACTATTCCTGTTTTGAAGAATAGTCAACACACCTTTTGGAGTAGATTTTACTGAGTCAATTCGGGGCAGCACGCGAGAGAGATTAAATTCGAGGCACGAATCGCGCAAAAACCAAGAGGCCACCTCACGGTCCTTCCAACTGTTGCCAGAACCGCTTTGTCAGGCAAGTCAACAGGACCGGTTATAGAGAGAGATTCATAATCGAATCCAGCAAGTTTCTCTTTGTGTCAGGCCGAACGGTCGAGTTCTTGCAAGACTCCCGCCACATCGCGAGGACGTGAGCTCTTTAGTTTCCGCAATCCATCTTTCACGATCCATGCTGTGTGCGGGTTACTCGAAGCTGCCCACTGCCGACAGATGCGTAGCACGAGTTCTGGATGCTTACCGCTGGCGTTCCGAAGCACGTTAGCCACTGACTTCTTGACGTATAGCTCGGAGTCGGTTCGTAGCATCTCAAGCACAGGCCACACTGCTTCGGGATCTACCTTCACGATGCCCCGCAGGCCCTCACTCGCGGCGCGCCGCACATTCGCGTCACCGTCCCCAGCCCAGCGGCGAGCGGTTTGAAGGACCGCTACCGGATGGCGCTTACCAATCTCAACCAACGCCGTCGCAGCCACTTCGCGCGTTTGCCATTGGTCGCTTGCTGCCAGCCTCCTTAGTTCTGGGAACACGGCATCAGGTTCGACGCGACCCCGGCCAAGAAGCTCCTTAATGTCGTGAACCTTTGCGATCACAGCAACGTCCCTTGGTTTCGGACTACCAGATGTATCTTGATCTGAAACGCGCAGTATGCATCTTTAGTTAGTCCGCGCGAATTCTCGTCATATGCGAACCTTTTGGAAATTATGTCAGAAACAAACGTTCGATAATAGGTGAGGCGGAAAATACGAAGCCACCCCTTGGGGATGGCTTCTTCAATCTTCTCCCAACAGTGAACAATCTTCGCAACTTTCTTACAACCAACAGCAGAAATCTTCGGTTTCTTTCAACGGGTGCGAAAGGTGGTTAGGGTCCGAAACGTCAAATTGAAGAGGATCAATTGGTGTCGTAATGAGTCTTCCCGGACCAACGAAGTCTTCGAGTTCACCTGCAGGAAAATCAGAGAAGAGCGCGTGGCGTAGCCACGCTCAATCTTTAGCTCCTTGTCAGGTGCAACGACCGTTAGGCAGACGGCGAGAGGGGGCTGACTCCGAGAAGCTGAGCGAGAGTTCTACCTCCAGTCGCTGCTCCGCGAAGATTGTGGAGGCTGCGTGTGTAGTGAGCCATCCCGAATGTGACGATTCGTTGAACTTCAGGTTGTCTTGCACCGGTGTCAGCATCGATAGTAGCGATGTGCTCAAGTTGGGCGACATCGGCGGTGCCGTAAATGACACCATAAACAAGGCGTGAGCCCTTTTTGACAACCGGGCTCCCGCTGAGACCGGCCGGAGCCATCATATCGAGCTCGTACGACTCGATTGGCGCGCCGGCAGGGGGCTCATACCTAAACGCTCGCGTGACGTATCCCTCGAGGTAACGTGGATTGAGGTTGAACGACAACTTGCCCTCTGCCGTACGTCGCCGATCAGTGAGAGGATAACCGAATGAGAAGATGTCGGTGCCCAGCGCTAAGTCGCCGTTACCCAGTGCGAGCGGGGTATGTTGCTTTAGATCAACGTTTGCCGTTGCCAGATCGATGCCCGTGGGGTCTGCCTCGATGTTTGACAGATAGTAGGCTCTCGTGTACTCCGAGCCTTCCTTCGTCGCCACGGCGAATGCCTCCCCAGCGGCGAGCGGGTGCCCGACGCAGTGAGCGCACGTAACCAGGAGTCGATCGGCGATTAGGAACGCGGTGCCCTGGAATGAGACCACGTCTGCCGGCTCCGATCCTCGCAGAACGAAGAGGGGCAAGATATCGCGATCAATGATGTGGCGATCTGGTTGTTCACTCATACCTTGTAAAACCTCTCCATGGTAGTTCGGGGATGCTAACTCAACTTCCGCGAGAAGGCTTCTAGCAGCAAACAATTACGAGAGATTAAAACAGGAAAGCGACAACGCGCTATGAGGGTAGACATTACGGGCAAAGAAATCATCCCCACAGTGGACAATCTTCGCAACTTTTTTGGATCCGACGCGGAAATGCTCTTTCTTCCAAATAGTTGTGGGATCTTACGAGTTGTTCTGGCCCTCTCAGGAGTGATACGTTCCGCGCAATCTTAAATCTTAGATTTCAGGAGGCACCTGATGGGCTACGAGTTGCATGGATATATTGAGCGGAAAATGGGGCCTCACACTGAAGTCTACCTATTGGAAAGTAAAGGATATGCAACTTACCTCTGATACAACCCAGGGGAACGGAAATGGCAAGGCAGCCGCCATCATAGAGGGTAAGACGATCAACTACGAAATTAGAGGCAACTACAACGGGGCAAGTTTGGGCTTAATGTTCCTTCCGATATACGAGGGCGATCCTGCCGAGCAGCGATCAGATTGGGACGACTACCAGTTCGAGTTCGCCGGTAATTGTATAGGGAACAATGTCATTAAAGGGCCGCGAAAACCAGGGAAGTTGAATTAACACTTGGGTTAAGTTTCAGCCTACCCCTTAATTGAAGAGCTACCTTGTCCACATAGTAGATTCCTTGAGCGAGACGCAAGCATTCCGGCC
This sequence comes from uncultured Blastocatellia bacterium, assembly GCA_946480785.1. The sequence continues at coordinate 34,775 of CAMLLD010000028.1, forward strand.
GTGTCCCTCCATTGGACTGTCCTCATTCGGTCCCTCCGGCCAAGCGGAGGATGTGAATGACTTCGTCGTGGCCATAATCGTTATGCCCCATCTCCAGCGCCATACCAAGCGCGGTCTTCCCCTCTCGGTTACGAGCATTCAGGTTGGCTCCGCGTCCGATCAGGAGTTGGACAATGTCGACGGCTGCGACCCACGCTGCATTCATCAGTGGAGTCCAGCCAAGTGGGTCGCGGTATTCTAAGGGTGCGCCCTCATCGAGCAACGCCACAACCTCATCGGCCGCCGCGCGATTGACGGCGTCGTCCAACTCCATGCCGAGTTGCTTTTCTGTCTTCATCTTCGCAAGTGCATTCATTAGCGGCGGCGAACCGCGAAGCGGCCGAACTATGTGTATCTTGATCTGGATAAATCACGAAGCGGTATTAGCCCTTCGTTTTCCTTCCGCTAAAATGAGCGGCTGCATTCCGCCAATCTGTTTTCATAGCACTTGTGGCGTCTTGAACCACCGCCTCGCTGTCTTATCCAGTTCCGTATAAAATCAGCTTTGCTAAAAGACCTGCTGTCTGCTCCGCCCCAAAGAACGTACCGCTATATACACGCCAATCAGCAGGCCGCATTCAGATGGTTGTTAGTTAGTATTTGCCAGTTACCCATAGAGAAGCCGCGTACGTGCGTAAGTGCCTATGAGTGCAGCGTGTAACCGTGCGAAGCCCACAATGGACAATCTTCGCAACTGGTTTTAGGACCAATAACTGAAATGCTCGGTTTCCGGCAGTTGCTCGGATCCTATAGCGGAGCAAGTCCCATCCTTTTCGGGACTGTCAGTTTGGTCACTAACTCAACTACCCAAGCCTCATTTACCCGTACTCCCCTTAGTAGTTGTCGAAATGCTTGACTTCCTGACTACTCTTTGCGAGCATTGCCGCCGCTACACCGAACCATCGCGATTGTCCTTGAGTTCCGCCGCTCAGGGCGCTGCTCAAAAGTTACCTTAGCTCGACCACAAGCTTCTACTCCAAGGGACATACAAAATGTCTAACTTAGATATTCAGCCAATTCTTGCATTCGGAATACTCCTAATGCTTGGAATCTTTCTCATCTTGGCACTTCGACAGGCTAAGCATGTAACATCACTCTTCAATTACCATCTTTATGGCGATGACCTACAAGAGAGTAGGTTTTCGGGATCTCTTATTGCTAGTAACGCAAGTCTTTCCGGCGCCTTTGTACTGATCCTCTATTATGGTTTTCTGTACGGGCCGTGGGCATTTCCCTTTGTCTGGCTCTTTTGGCTCATTACGCAGTTAACATCAACGTGGACCATCAACCGCACTCAGGAAGTTATGGAGCGCTATGGCGGATGGGCAAACAACCGCGCTACGCTTCACGAGTTTTTGGGACTTGTATACAGATCTCCCCGAGCGCGCCTTTATGGCGGTGTCCTTAGTCTTTGCGCCTACCTTGGTCTTATTGCTGCCGAGATAGTACTCGCTACGCATGTGTTGGCCTATCTGTTTCCTGATTCCGCAAGAGTGCCTTTCACTAATCTTTCACTGGCACCGTTCATGGTTATTGTTGCTGTTATGTTATCGATTTTGATTTACAACGTTCTATCTGGTTTTCGGGGTACTGTCCAGACGGATTTTGCCCAATGGCTGATCATGTCAGCCATGATTCTCATCATTGCTGTATTCGTGGTGGCTGAGTGGCCAGTTTGGGGATCAAAGTACAGCGCAGTTTTTAACGCACCTACTAGCAGTATTGCGTCGGCCCTGTTCAATCCAGATAAGCAGGGTTATATGCTTTACATCTCTTTTTGCATTTCAAATATTATCTTTTGGGGGCTGTGGTGGCCGGGAGCGATGGATCAGTGGCAGCGTTGTGCTGCAGCCCGTACCCGGCAGCTTTCCCTTCACCCAGTATGGGGAACTATCGGCATACTTCCCATAGCCTACTTCGGAATCTTGACCTTTATATTCTTAGCCGCTGGGGTTTGGATTAGGGTGAATACAACTGAGGAGATACCTAACCCGGATTTTCTCCGCGTTCTGATTACTAATGTCCAACAATGGACATCGTCCAACGTGGGAGTAATTGCCGGATTATTGTTTGGCGCGGTTGTTTTTTGGGGACTCCTGTGTGCTGCGATGTCGACGATTGACAGCTATGTAATGACGGCAAGTCAGTCATTCTTTGTCGATATCGCACATCACAAAGAAGGTTCTACTCTAGTGGAGTTGAGCGCGGGAGACACTGAAAAGAAGCGGCTGCAACAAGCACGAGCCTTCACAATTTTCATTCCGCTTATTGTTATTGCGCTCGCTTGGATCTTTGCATTTGTTTCCGACGTGTATGCGCTCATTTATTTTTCGTTTTCGTTCATGTTTGCTCTTCTGCCGCCGCTATTCGCAGGATTAAAGGGGTGGGCCGATGAAGACGCTCGTAGGGCATGTGAGTATAGTCTGCTCATTGGAGGTATTAGCAGTGTTATTGGCTTTGCAATCATCATCATTAAGCTTGAGGCCGCTCTTAAAGCGAATGATGCTGCCGCGACTTTTTACTGGTACCAGTTCGTGTATTGGTGGCCAACAGCAGTCACTGTTATTGGCACAGTGGTCTTATGGCTCGCTTGGCCAAAAAGAAAACGAGCAGCAGAGGGACGGACCTAATGATTGAATCTTTACGTAGAACTGAAAGTCAACTATTAGCAATATTTGCAGGCTGTACGTTTGGCATCGGTTTTGTTGTGGGAATGATGGTTCGGGTGTTTCATAACGGAACTGCTCTTCACAGCGATCAGGCCATATCTGATTTCGGGCGGGCAGCGCTGGAGATGAATGCGGCAGCAACTGCATCGCGCGTAGCCATCGTAAGCATACTCTTATGGCTTTTCAGCTTTATTGTGCTCGCACTCGCATTTATTAGAGAGGCTGGCGGTAGTGATCTGCGTGTGATTCGCTTTCTGGCAAGGATACTCTATGTATTGAGCTTTATAGCGGTAGTCGCGGCAGTCAGCTCTGCTGTTTTTTTTATGATGTTTCATGTGTGAGAAGGAGGATACTTCCGCTACAAACTGCTAACTCATTGTTATTTTAGAAACCGAGTGAGAAAGACGCCCACCGGGAAGACGGGGCGGGCCGGCTTCGACTCTTATGAGAAATCTAAGCAATTGGGTTGAAATTGCCAGTCTCTTTATTGGCATAGCAGCCGTCGTGGTTACGGCCTTTACAGGACTGTTTCTTCGCCGCTTCCAAAACAAAGCTCGTGTGGAACATTCTTCCGAGGTGGAAGCAATTGCTTCTGCTGTCAAAGCCACAGCGCCAAGTAGCTCATCAGGGCAAAGCCGAGAAGAGGAATGGACGGTTGTTCGCCGATTAGTAAATGAATACCATGGTCAAGCTCTATCTCAAGCTAAAGTACAATTCTGGTTCAGCGTCGTTGCTGCCTCGTCCGGGTTTGTACTCATTATTGTGGCTATAATAATGGTGCTGTTAGGGCGGACACCAATAATGCAAGCGTCAGTCCAATTAGTTTCAGGCATTATTATCGAAGCGGTGGCGGCATTATTCTTTAAGCAGGCGTCAGAAACACGTGAGCGAGCCACTGCCCTTTATGATCGCCTTCGAACTGATCGAGAACGCAGTTATGCTTTGGCATTAGTGGAAACTATAGATGAGAATGTTGTAAGGAATGCCATCAAAGCTGAATTAGCTCTTCACATGGCTGGTTTATCTCAAACTCACCTACTCCCAAATCTAATAGAAGCTATTGAGGTTAGATCACAACGTGCACGGGAGATGTCCATCAGTAAAGATGGATCGGCCGCTCCTGAAGAGAATGTGGCTGTAACCTCATCAAATGGACAGTAAACCAAACTAAGATCCAGATCGCCTAAGGAATCTCGCGGGAACATACACTTTCCTGAGATCTCACCCCTCTCAGTCACCATTCTGATCATCGTTTTCATTCTAGCGATTGCCGCAACCGCGTTTGTATGGTGGTTGCGCTGATAGGAACTGTGTCCCCAAGTAGGACTCGAACTACGAATCGTTGAGTGTTCAAGGTCTGATCGTTCTGGCCAACGCAAAATCGCATCCACGAACAAACACCTTATGGAAACCAACAACTCAGACGTTCGATGTAAGTCAAAGACTCAGTGACCAAACCAGCCGGAACTAGGCTACCGCGAGCTCGACAATTGCCGACTGGACAGCCGCGAACTTGACCACCCCTGACCGACCAACCAGGACAGCAACGATCATGAATGCTCTCAAACAACGAGCGCAGGCCGTCCTGAGCGATAAGTCCATCGATGCGCAGAGCCGGGCGATTATTCGTTACGCTATGGAGATAAATGATCCGTGGCTGGCGCAACTCGTTGGTCGCGTTGAGACGGGCTAAAACCTTGCCCGCACGTTCTACTTCTCGCAAACACTAGCGACCGACGAAAACGATCCACATCACTAGGACGATCCACGTCACGAGCACCATCCGTTTGACGAACAAGACTCCCGCGACGATTCAAGTAATTGAGAACGAGTTGTTGGCCGGAAAGTTATAAATCTCCCGATAAACCGAGAGCCTCGGTGAAGAGCGGGGGCCCTTCAACGTGTCCGAGCTTGCTAACCGCCCGTCCCAACTCACAAAGAAAAATTTAAGAAATGACGCGTGGTCCAATCATGCAGTCGTTGCCACGAATCTTGCAGGCGCAACTTGTTCGTGAGAATTCTCAATGCCCTCAATTGATAAAAAATTGATTTTTCTCTAAAGACTTTTCTCCCACTCCTCAACTACGCTGCTTGAGCTTTAGATCGTTGGAGAATTTGGCAACCAAATAGAACGAGTGATGGTCTAATGCGTTTGTTCCCTGGCCCAGCAATGTTCCAACAAGTATTGCAAGTAACGAACGCGAAACATCGATCACAACTTGATCGCGCTTGAGCAAGGAAGTTTCGGAGGAAGTCTGACGTGATCGCATCTGAGCTTGACGTGTGCGAATACCGGTTTGACGTGATCGCCACCGTGCAAGTCAGGACTGTACGTCGCGACGTCAAACCTGGGGCGAGTTTCAACTTGCAGAAATGAATTCGAATCAAACCTTCGGCAGAGCAGGGAAGTTCTCAAGCACGCCCCTTAAACCGGCGACGAACTTCTCAACTCCAGCCAAAAACTTCCCAACGCTGCAAGAAAACTTACTCTGCGCGAACGCAAACATAAATCGATCTTGTCCGTGCGCGTGGCAAACGCCGGCAAAGCAGTCTCCCCGGTCCAAACCTCGTAATGGAAACTCTTCAAGGAGCAGAGCTATGTCACGAATCAAACTAAATCTGCGACAGGCAGTCCCAGACAAGCTTCAAACAGGCCGGCACATCGTCGCCGCAATGACCAACAATCCCAACTTCGCGAGTCCGCATCCGCCGCTGACCGACGTCGCAACGTCGCTCTCAACGCTCGACGACGCGTACAAGGCATATCAAATCGCCAAGTTGGACGCTCGCACAAAAGCCAATGTTGCGGATGATGCGGAGATTCAGCTTGATAGCCAGTTGCGGAAGCTTGCCGCATACGTTGAGAGCATAGCCGACAAAGATGAAACCATCATTGCCAGCGCCGGCATGCAAACCAAAGCCGTTCGCACCGCTCCCACAGCTTTGGCAGCGCCCGAAGCGTTGAGTGCGACGGCCGGTGATCACGAGGGTGAAATCAATCTTGGCTGGAGGAAAGTCGAGAACTCGAGGAGCTACATCATTCAGATCAGTCCCGATCCGCCGAGTGCCGACAGTTGGGGTCACGCGGAAACCGTAACGGTGGCGAACAAAACACTCCAGAACCTCACGAGCGGAAAGAAGTACTGGTTCCGGGTAGCTGCGATTGGTTCGCTGGGCCAAAGCGGATGGAGTGAGCCGGCAACGAAGATTGCACCGTAGTTTGTTACTCACAAACACAAGAATGGGGTATCACCGTCCCTCACCAACGGTGATGCCCTTTTTTGTGCTCTTTTGTCGCTGCGGCCGAGCGCGCAAACTAATTGACGAACCGCCCGAAAGTCGTAGAATGGCGCGCATACGGCGGTTTGTCTCGATGAAACAGTGGCATAAGAAATACAAGGCTTGGCAGGCTCGAAGACAGGTGCGTTTCCTGGCCCACTGGGAGCGCACCCGAGCGAAAGGGAAGGCGCGGTATGTTTGGGATGGGGCTTGGCATTACTGCGTGATAGTAATTCCTCTCACGGCCTACATGCGCTACTTCTTCGAGGGGACCATGCAGTCGTGGCAGTCTGCAAACTTCTGGGGCGAAGCCATACGCTATTTTCTAACTGGAGCCCTCGTCGCCTTCTTTAGCTGGGGCAGCATGGAATGCGAGTACAACAAGGTACGCCGTGGCTATGGCACTCGGCACTAAGGAAAAGAATTATGCGGACACCTCGCAAAAGTAGTCGCATCGCGCTTTCCGTTTTGGGCCTGCTCGTAACGATGTTCATGTTTGCCGCAGAGGCACAAGCTGATCCGATTACCAGCACCATCACCGATCCATTCCGATCCAATTTAGTGAGCGGTAGTTATCTCTTTCAAGGAACGCTCACGAACAACACATCATCGTCGCTTCAGATCACTCTCGCCACTTCAGGCAGCGGCGGAGGAGCGGGTGATGTTTTATTCACTAACCTGCTGTCGCTACCGTTAACTCTGCAGCCATTTCAAAGCATAAACGCAACGCTCTTCCGTATCGACATTGACACCAGTTCTTTAGGTTCGCAGGGCACCATTCCGTTCATACAGGGCTCATACACAGTTTTCTCAGGCAATGTACAACAAGGGTTTCAGATCTTAGGGCAAGCTCCCTTCATCGCCTCCACCACCTCGATCACCCCCGAGCCAACCGCGCTTGCACTACTTGCCACAGGATTGATAGGCGTAGCGGCAAGCTTCCGCCGTCGCCACCACAAATGATTTCAAGCGGCCCGCGTTGTACCAAGCCAGGTTTGCTGTCCAAAAGTCTTTTGTTGGGAATGTTGTTGTTGGTTACGTGTGTGGCAGCGGGCCAGGAAACGCCGCTTACAGCGGAAGTAATCGTGAGTCGCATGGCGGAAGCGCTGGGCGGGCCGGAGAAGTTGCGCCAGGTTGAGAATATCTACATGCACGGCAAGGTTGACGTCGCCGGGCTGAGTGGAAGCGTTGACGACTGGCAAACTGCTAGCGGTCAGCATAAACAGATCGTCGATCTCGGTGACGTTTACAAGCAGACCACGATCTTCGACGGAACGCGCGGTTGGATCATGGACCGCAACAACCAAATCAGTGACCTCGCAGGCCTTTCGCTCGAGAAGGAGATCCTTTCAAGTTATCTCGGTAGTTTTTCGTATCTCGTTCCCGGCAGACTTCCAGGCAAAGTAACTTCAGCCGGTGAAGATCCGGCGAAGAAATACTATCTGCTTCGCATCAAGCCGCAAGGTGGTAGTGAAGCCACTTTCTTCATCGACAAGAAAACCTTTCTGCCGTTCAGCATGGAGGCGTTGAGTAAGGACGGGACCACCACGACCTATTTCGAAGACTGGCGTGAGTTGAACGGCGTCAAGATGCCTTTTCGCTTTCGTCAGGTCGAACCGAACCCGATCAACAACGCGGTGGTCCAACAGGAGTCGATACAGTTCAACACCTCGATCACCGCCAATATCTTCACGCGCCCGACGCCGGCGACTCCGGATTTCCGTTTCACAATCGGTCAACGATCCGCACGCATGCCGATCGATCGACTTGGCAATGGGATCTTTGTGCAAGCACGGATCAATAACTCTCAGCCACTCTGGTTCGGCATAGACACTGGCGCCAGTGCCACCGTCATAGATGCGCGGCGTGCCCGCGCGCTCGGTCTGAAATCCGCTGGTAACATCGCCGCGAGCGCGACCGGCGGGAGTGCGCAAGTGCAGTTTACGAAGGGCGTGAATTTCACGTTGCCCGGCGTGAAGCTGATGAACCAGAGCGTTGTCTCGATTCCGTTTCGTAAAGAGCTCGAGTTTAGACCGAACTTCGCAGGCATACTCGGTTACGATTTCATCAGTCGCTTCGTGATGGAGATCGACTTCCTCAACAAGACGCTCACCCTTTACGACGCGAAAACATACGAGTACGCGGGCTCAGGCAAACGAGTGCCGATCACTGTTGAGGGCACGCCTTTCGTCCAGGCGGAAGTGAAGACGAGCGGACACGATCCGGTGTCGGGCCGGTTTGAGATTGATACCGGCTACGACGGGGCGATGACTCTCTATCAGCCGTTTGTGAAAGCCCACCCGGGTTTGGAGCCGCCGGCCGCAGCAGAGCAGGGAACCAGACAGGGCCTGGGTACGTCAGCGCAAAGTTTCAGAGCTCGAGTTGAACGCTTCAGCTTCGCAGACTTTTCTTTTGCGGATGTAGTGACTGACTTCACTGTTGGCGAAGAAGGCGCCGGCGGAGACAGAGACGTTGCGGGATTAATCGGCAACGAGATTTTCAGTCGGTTCAAGGTCATCTTCGACTACTCACGTCAGGAAATGATTCTTGAACCGAACGCGCATGTTTCCGATCCATTCGGCGTGAACGTAAGCGGTCTCGAGTTGGAATTGAAGACAAAGCCGCGGCGAGTGATCGTAGTGGCGGACGTCAAGGAAGAGTCTGCGGCGGCGGGTGCTGGGATCAAGACCGGCGACCAACTCATTGCGATCGATAAGCAGTCCACCAGCTCGCTCAGCGTCGAGCAGCTCGACAAGTTGCTGCAACAGGAGGAGCGCGAGTTTGTGCTCACAATCAAGCGTGGTCCAAGAGTTCTAAACATCAAGCTCAAAACCAAAAAGCGAATCTAACCCGCGACAACAAAGACGGCGTTACACTCGGCTGCCTAAACCTTGACTTCTTCACGTTGTCTAAACTATCGTTCCGCCGCTTTACCAAACCTGATCCTCATTCAGTTGTAGAAACCCTCGGAGACTCACAATGACAATCAAAATGTATGGCCAATGGGAATACTATCCAGGCAACGAGCTCTATTCGCTCGCGATGCCTGACTACTATTCCACGTACCTTTCCTACACGATCGATTTTACCTGTCACCCAAACACCGGGCTGCAAATCACGGGCGCGTTTCCACAGGCACGCTACATGAGCTTCAACGTCTACGCTACCTCCGCTGGAACGTCGCTCGGCGCGCTGACAGATTTTCAAATTACGACTCCTGATGACAGCGCAGACAATCCATTCATCGCTGGTAACAACGCGGCGCCTGGCGGTCAGTACGTCGTAAAAGTTGAACCCATACAAGCCGACAGTCCCACTGATCCGAATACACTTTATTTCGACCCTCAACAATTAACGAACGGGAAGTTGACCGTGGTCATACGCTACTACGTGCCGCAGCCGGACAATTTCGGCGGCATGAATCCACCGGAGGTCGCTGTCTATCACATAGCAGATGGCCGTCCTGTTACTCCCACGCCGGCGGGCGTTGAGACCGACATGGATGCAAACGTAAAGACGTTTGCAGAGCGGCTCGCGCCGATCTTTTTGACGGCACGCGGCGAGCAGTTGCGTTTCTTTCACGCTGGTGGCGGCGGTCAATTCAATAACGCGGATAACATTTATCTGATTGCCGCAGTCAAAGACGTCGACTTTTCGAAAGACTGCGTAGTGATAAGAGTAAAAGCTCCAGCGTTTCCGCAGTCTAATCAGCAGTTGGACCAGGTGCCGGTTCGTTATTGGTCGTTCAATCAGGGTAACCCGAATACCTCGACGCCCATAGGCATGGCAGACCATCAATTTCAGCCGGCGTGGGATGGCTACGTGTATATCGTCATGGGTAACGAGTCTTTGAAAGCAGCGGCGGAAAAGAATGGTTACAACTACATGCCGTGGTTGGTACACGACCCACGGAAAGGCGTCGTCCTCTATCGCAACATGCTGACGATTCCGCAATACAGAGGTTCGATTGCACGGGTGCCCCAAATGCCGAACCCACCCTGGAAGCCGGGCCAACTCGATCAATACGAGGCATCACTCTTCATCGGCGAGTACGCTCCATCCGGCAAGATCGTTTCGAACAAGATGTTCATCGAATCAGCGCGGAGTGTTTTTCAGTAACATAACTTGTGCGTGGTGATTCAGTCTATACACGAATAAACATTACGCCAGAGTTTTTCAAACACTGCATAAACACGAAAGCGGCAAGTCATCTTACCCGTTCGCGTGATATTCTTTTTGCCTGCCGTGGCGCTGCATACCACCGCAAATCTTATCGTACCGAGACTACCTTGCTGGTGCGCAAGGTTGCTGGCTGAATTTTACCTAAGCGGAGCACAACCAGCATGTCAGCCTTCGCCTGAAAGTCGAGTTGTCCGTGGCGAATAGCCATCAGCGAAGAAAAGAAAAACGAGCGCAGCAGACTGCTAATCGAGATCGGCTGTGGGTCATCGCGGAACACCCGCTTTTGTCAGGCGGTGCAGGGGCGATGGCAGCGATAGGCATAGGTGCGGAGTTGTCTGCAGCGCCGAAGCTTGCGGCATTGTGCTATATCGCAGCGTTAGCGCTCTTGGCTGTTGTGTTTCTTCGCGCCGATCTCTTTCGAGTTGCACATATAAAAGCTTGGACTATGTTAGTTGCAACGGCTACGTTGTTAATTGTGCTTTGGTTCACGATTCGTTCAGAGCCTCCGCCATCCGCGCGCGAAATCGCAAAGGCAATTGCCACAGAATTACCCGCGACTATCAGAGATCCAACTTTTGTCGATGCCAATGGCGAGGTGTGGATAACACTGGGCGGCGCTGACTTAGGATTCGCCTTGTCAGATCTTGGCCCAAACGGTATACCCCTAAGACATATCGTTCCCGGTGATGATGAATTTCTACCGATCCTTGTGAGCGTCAAACAAGGAAAGCTCTACGCAGATATGAGGCTTTCTGATTCGTCTTGCCAACCCGCTGTGGTGCTGCAAAGCAACAGAATTACATTAAATCCCGGGAACTGGGATCGCAATATGAATGAGAGCGCATTGGAGGTCGTGGACGATAACTATAATCCGATGTTTCAGCTTGTATATCTCAGGCCGGGCCAGATAAAAATCAACGGGCTTTTTTGCACTCACACTCGAATCATTTACGCGAGTAATGATGGCCTCGTAATGAGACCGCGAAACGAGCCGATGCCGTTCTCGCTTCAAAGAATGTTTAAGTACCCCGCCGCCAAGTATCCAAGCATGCTGGAAAACGAATAGGTGAAATGACTTTGAGGCCGATATTGGACTATGAGGCAAGCCTAGATAACTAGGAACAACGCAACAACGGCTTGGCTCATAAGTGCCGATTTACCCGCTTTTGCCTCAAAAATCATTTTGACGGCTTCTACGTCCTCGCGCTTTACGCGGTCAACCCGATTGAGGGGAAAGGGAAGAATTTAGAACTTCAGAGCTAGCTTCTTCAACGTTTCTTTTTCCTCAAGAGTAATCCAAAGTACCTATAAATCGTTTCGCATAATCGTCTTCTGCTGCGTTTATAATTTTCGTCATTTCCTCGCTATTTATGATGCTCAGAACATCTTGAATTGGCGTTACCATTGCAATCCCCGTATTCAATCGTTCGGTTTCTTCGCCCTCGTCCGCGACGGCTACATCATGCGCGCGCCGTTCCAAGTCCCAGTGTCCGCGTATCATTCCAAGAGAAATGTCTTTCGCTTAATCGTCATCCCACCAAGATCAATGCGCTTCTCAACCATGTTTGGACCAAGTCGCCAAAAATCCAAGTGAACGAAAACAGGGGAGCCACTAATGCCGCCAATTGATCGCAGCTCTACGAGGTAGACATTGCAAGTTCCCGGCAACTCATCATCAGCGTCTGTTACGAGCGGTTCATCTGGCATCGAAGCAATGATCCCTGTGCGCATAATCGGAGTGTTTCGCTCGTTGCCAAACTTCTTCGAGAAAAGCCCAATTGCAAACACGTCATCACCTATACCGATGCTTTCCTCGTGAACCCTTTTATCCGTAGCGAAGTTTTCAATACGCATATCAGCATCGCCGGGGCTAAAGCCCACATAAATATTTTGGGAAACCGCTCATGCGGTCGTCACAGTATAGACCGTTATGAAGGGATTTGTTTTTTTTCATTGCGAACCTCCCATCTTGGAGGCCCACAAGACCTCATTGGTCAATCTGATTGTTGAGTCAAACGAATCATTTTTGAGGCAGACTCGATTTGTGAGGCAAAGCCAGCGAAACCGGCTTTGCCTTTTAGGTGAATAAAATGGAACCTTCATTTCTACAAGAAAATCATTTGACGATCGTGCGGTCTTTCGCGGAAATTGAGTTCACTAGTGATAGCCTTCCGCATGGAGGAACATGAGCATAGTAAAACGGGATGTCGGATTCTTCGTCCTGTCCTTATTGGCGGCAAGTTTGCTGACATTTTTTATGCCCAAGTGGCTGCGAGTTATGTCAAAGCGGCCGGAGCGAGTAGAAAGCCTCCGCACATGTGAGGTTGTGCTTAAGGAATGCCTTAACCAGTCGAAACCGGGCGACTGTGCGGACACATATGAGGACTGTGTGGATCAGGCTCTAGGCGCTCTCAGCGCGCTCTTGTGAAAAGCCGCTTTTCGATTCCTAACTCGTGGACAGATTGGATCACACGCACAGGTACCTTGCAAGCTGGAGTGACGTTGTATTCGCTAGCGTGACGAAAATCTACAGCACGATCTCAGGCCGTCGGTTTTCAACCGATCTGCCCGATGCAAAGGCGCGTGGCTGCTTGGCCCATCTGCCGCACCATAACAGTGTGTTCAGGCATCTTGAATCGCCAGCGTTGACGCCTTACCCTTACGAGCTGATCACGTTAAGCGCCGCGCCGCTCAAGTCAATCGAAACAGACTTCGCCGTTGACAGCGCAAGTAAACGAGGCGTTGTGTAAGGTGCTTTGCCACAACCTATGCGTCGTGATTCAATCAATCCATGAGTTAGGGCTTGAAGCGGGTTTTAGCCAATGAAAGGGTTGTAGATGTGGTGGTAACTGAAGTCCAGTACGGGCAAATGTTAGAACGTCTTTTGGGCCGAATCGGCGCAGAGATTGGCGTCACATTCAGGCGCTATTCCTTAGCTGCGTGGGAGCAAGGCGAGTACAACTCCGGCGCTTGGACCTATGATTACGATAACGCCTTTCAGGTCACACTCTGTGTTTGGTTGGATCGACTCACAAAACGATTACGGAAGTCCTCAGCCCAACCCCAATTGTTTCAGCCGACGAGGAAGCGAGTTTTGAGGTGCGGCTAAAGGACGCCGCCGCTAACCTGAGCCACCCGCAACCCTCAGACTAATTTTTGGGCAGAAACGATAGTTACAGTAATAATCACCATTAAAAAGGCAAACCCCATAAAGACATAATCTCTATTATCGGACGCGAAGGGTACATTGTTCGTCCTAGCCAGCGGATCGCGTACCAACCAGGGCATGTAGTTATAACCATTCTTTTCCGCCGCAGCCTTTAAAGACTCGTTACCCATGACGATATAGACGTAGCCGTCCCACGAAGGCAGGCCTCTGTTCCCCCTGATTGTGAGCTGAGGGTGGGGTTCGTTATGAAGCAACTGGCACTGCTCACTCGAGCATATTCGCAAACACCTTAAGCTTCGCTGAGTGATGCGATCGCGCTCTACCTTTCAGCCTGTTGCTTAAGCACCCTGCTCTGCCTAAACCGTGCGGCTTTGAAGAGTCGCCCGGATAACGTGTAGATCCGTTCCGATTCCTTGGCGAGCAATGGCGCGAGAGTCGCCAGGATCAGGACATAGAGCGCGGCGAAGGGTTGTAGTAGAGGCGCAAGGCCGCCGGCTTGTGCGAGCTTCGCCACGATGATCGAGAATTCTCCGCGGCCGAGGAGTGTGAGGCCGACGTTGACTGACTTCGAGGCCGTCTGACCCGCCACTCGCCCGGCCAGTTGACCTGCCACAATCACTCCCACGAGCGACAGCAACGCGGCGCCCACCGAGAGCCAAACCGCTCCTCCCAACGCAAACGGATCAACCGTCAGACCAAAACCAAAAAAGAAGATCCCACCGAAGAAGTCACGGAACGGCACGACCAGTCGCTCGAGTCTCGCGCTGTGCTCTGTTTCACCGAGGATTAGTCCCAGCAACAACGCGCCGATCGCCTCCGCGACGTGAATCGTTTCGCCCAAACCCGCAAACAGAAACAACAGCGCAAACACGGCCATGACGAAGACTTCGTTTGACGAGATGCGCAGCAGTCGATTCAAGAGCGGCGTGGCCCACCGTCCAATTACCAACAACCCAACAATGAATCCAAGCGCCAGTCCCGCCGACGACAACACACCACCAAACGATGTTGCGCCACTCAGAACAATTCCCGACAACAACGACAAATAGACCGCGAGAAAAACGTCCTCATACATCGTGATGCCGAGGATGAGCTCCGACTCCGGATTCGCTGTCCGGCGGTAATCAAACAAAATCTTGGCGACGATCGCGCTGGATGAAATCGTGGTAATGCCGGCGATCACCATTGTCTCTTTCACAGAAAATCCAGCGAGATATGCGTACAGCAATCCAAGCGTGAAGTTGATGACGATATAAATGGTCCCACCCACGAAAATTGAGCGGCCGGCCTGGATCAAGCGGCTGACGTTTGACTCCAGGCCGAGATAGAAAAGCAGAAAGAGGATGCCGACGCGCCCCATAAACTCAATCAACGGCGCCGTGCTGATAAAGCGAAAGTCGAAGACACTAAACTGCGGCGCGTGTGGGCCAACCACCATACCGATCAAGATAAGGAACGGAACGTTAGACAGACGGAGTTTGGCCGCGAGCGACACGGCCGCAGCAATCAAGATCAGAGCAAGACCAATTTCGAGAATTTGATGGTCCATTCGTCTACTCGACTCTGCCCGTTACCAAGAGTCGTTTTAACTTCGCGATGGTCCGGCGGTCACCCGCGAGGACGAGTGTCGCGCCTTCGTTAAGAATCGTGTCGGCTTCCGGATTGATGCGCTTGACGCGATCCGGCTCGATGATCGACACGATCGACGCGCCACTGGCGGTGCGCACTTGCAGATCACGAATACTCTTCCCGATACAGACCGACCCAGGCTCGATCGTGTACCACTCGAGCAACAAGTCGTCGAGAACGATTTCCGCAGACGGCAAGGCCTTCGGTACATAAGTAAGGCCACCGATGATGCCGGCGATCTGTCGCGCCTCGCTGTCGGCGAGCGTCACCACCGAAGCAACGCGATCGGGATGCTTGCGCGTGAAGTGATAGAGCTCGCGCGTGCCGTCGTCGTGAATCACGATGACCAGACGGTCGCCGTTAGCCGTTTCGATTTGAAACTTCCGCCCGATACCCGGCAGAGCTGCCTCACTAATAGTCGACATCTTTGAGTTCCCTTCTTAACGAACAACCTCCAGCGAACAATCTGTGTTTGCCGTTAAGGACGCACAGATGCCGCTGTCCAAAAATCCCTCGGTGTGATCGCCGCCAAGCTGTGAACCAAACACGATGCAATCGGCTCCCCAGTCATTTGCTTCGGCAATTAACACGTCGCGCGCGTCGCCTTCCAGGATTCCGGCTGAGATCTTTAAACCGTCCACGAGCAATTCCCGAAACACGCCAACGGGCGCAGTCATGCGATCGTCAGTGTTCACTACGCGCAACTCCGTGCCCGGCGGCCAGGTGCGCTGTAAAACGTAGCGAAGAACGCGGTCGGCAGCGCGAGATCGATCCAGTCCGACCAACACTCGCAAATCGGTTCTCTCATCTTTCGTAACGGCGCGGCCGATGCGTACCGAACACGGCGCATGGCTAGCGACTTCCAGCGAAACGCTGCCGAGTAGCAATCGCCCCAGCGCAGAACGTCCCTGTGTACCGACAACGATTAGATCGGCGCACCAATTTGCAGCGACGCGAATCAATTCCGTCGCCGGTTTCTCCGCGGCAACTTCAGACTGAACTTGCCACGACGGATAAAGCGACTTCAGTTGCGACGCGCCACAGCACGCGAAGCGCTTCGCTTCCGTTAACGCCTCAGACACTTGCCGGTTGGCATGCTCAACAATCAACTGTACTCGCTCGCCTACAAAGGTCTGCTCGATGATGCGGTGGCTCGCGAACGGAGCAACAAGCGGAGCATCGCCCACCGTCACGACAAGAGCCTCGACGTCGCGTGGCAGTCCCGCTCGTTGTAGATCCGCGATGGCCGCGTTTGCATAACTCGAGCCGTCGTATCCGATCAGCACTCTCATTGCATCGGAACCTCTGGAACGTTATTGCCTTCGGTTGCCTGGACCAACTTCCGATCTTTGCCTTCCAAATCAGCAAACGCGGCGGCCAATAGCACAAGGCACATGAGCACGGTTGAAACAACATAGAGCAATGCGACTTGCTCCCAATAAATGAGCGCGGAGACCAAAGCTAATGCGCCCAGTGCAGACAGTTTCGTGCGTCCGCGCCATTTGCGGCGCTTTCGCATCTCGACAGTTTTCGACATGAACAGTCCTTTCCCTTCACTCGTCAGCGCAATGCGCGTGACGAAACGCTGGTCCAACAATCAGGAGAATTTAGTTAAGACAGAGTTAGGACTGGAAAGGCGGCGCGCGGCCTGAATGCGGGCCTATAAACGACAGACAAGAGAGTTTGTCTGCTTCGGATGCAAACGAATAAACGACAGAGCTGGCGACGGGCCGTGTGCCCGCTACAGACTTGCAAACGAGATCCAGAGCTTGACGCTTGCCTCGCTTCTGAGTTTGCGCCGGTACATCGAGCGGACCGTATTTGGCGACTGAGAGTTCATCCAGCGTACCCGCATCGATGATCTCACCGGAGTCACGAATCGGCGCCAGTGATGGATTCGGGAACGGCGTGAGACGCATCCCCTCGCCGACCGAAAAGCACAACGAACCAATGATCACCGCCAACAGCGCGGCAGTCATAGAGTTCGTTATGCGTGAAAACATTTTCATTCGGTTGGCACTATAACAGATCCGCGCACGTTCTCGTAATTGGTCCAATTTCAGCTCGCAATCGAGAAAACCCGCGCTCTACTTCCCTTCCGCGTGTTGCTTGAGTACGCGCAGAAACGCTGCGGCGGCTGGTGAGAAACTGGCGCCGCGGCGATGCGCGGCCCAGAGTGTTCGAGTGTGGCTGAGTCCGCGTACCGGAACACTGACCAACACACCGCGCTCCAACTCTTCACGCACGCACATGCGCGGCACGAACGCCAAACCCACTCGCTTCTGCACGAAACGTTTGATCGTTTCGATCGTCGCGAGCTCGAGCGTGATATTGAGCGGCGTGTGATGACGCGCAAATGCTTCAATCACTTTCACCCGCGATCCGGATTTAACGTTGTGAGCAATGAACGATTCGCCGCCCAGGTCTTTGATCCGCACCGACGAGCGCGCCGCAAGCGGATGCTTCGGACTCATGATGAGCGCGAGCTCGTCTTTTAAAACCGGAAACGCTTCAATCTCGCGGTCCTCCGGTTCCGAAGCCATCAACGCAAAGTCGATGGTGCGTTCGAGCACTTCACGCGGCAAGTGGCTCGAGACGTGACGAAAGATCTCCACCTTCACGTTCGGATGTCGCTCGCGAAACGTCAGGATCAATTCCGGCAAAAGATAGAGCGACGTGCTTTCGTTTGCCCCAACGCGAACGCGGCCGCGCTTCATGCTTTGCAACTCGGCAATCGCCTGCCCCACCTGGTCGCGCAGCCCGAGAATGCGTTGCGCGTAGTCGTAGACGACCTGTCCCGCTTCGGTCAGCACCGGAGTTTTCTGCGTCCGATCGAGCAACGGCAACCCGATCTCTTCTTCAAGCCGGCGAATAGCGATGCTCACCGCCGGCTGCGTGCGAAACACCTTGTCGGCTGCTTTAGAAAAACTCTTCTCTTGCACCACGCTCGAGAAGTATTCCAGTTGGGCCATCTCCATGCGGCGCATTATAACCAGATTTATAATTCGCCAAGAACAATAAGTGCGGTAGTAATGGATTGCAGGTCCGCTTGATCTGTGGCGCGCGTTCCCCTAAAGTGACGGGTTCTTATGGCGATACGGATTGAGAACCAGTACGAGGGCACGCTGCCGAAAGGCACGCTGGAACAGGTCGAGGAAGCTTTCGACAGCTTACCAAGAGAGCACACCCGCGGCATCGAACGCATCAGACTCGTGCCGTTCATTTCCGATCCGCGCATCAGAGGACAGTTTCAGGCGAGCGAACTGCCGGGACTCTATCATCCGCGCCAGGGCCCGAAAGGTCCGTGGCTGGAAATCGCGGTGAACGTCCTGCTGCCCGGCGATAAACCATTTCACAAACGGATCATTCCGCGGCTGTCGTACAAGAGTAATCTGGTGGCGTTAATATTCTCGCTCGTGGGCCAGCACTACCATCTCACGCTCAAGCACTCACTCAAGAAAACGCAGCTCGAACCGGCAATAAGGCAGTACACCGAGCGGCAGTTGAAGACGTGGAACGAGAAGAAGCACACGTTTCGCGCGCGCCTCTTCAAGCCGTTGCAACCGACGTTTGAGCGTTGGGCCAAGTCGTTGCAGAAGCGGGCCGCGGCGGAGAAGAAGAAGAGCCTCGCTTCGAAATAGTTTAGCCACAGACAGACACAGACTCACACCGACTTAAAATCAGTTATTCAGTCCGTGTGAGTCCGTGTTCATCTGTGGCTCGTCGTCGATTTCGTCAGCGACGGCGCGCAAGATCAATGCAACCTCGGCGTCGCTCACTTGTGAGGCGCGAAACTTAACTTCAATAGCAAAGTCTTTGTCCGGTGACGCGTATTTGAACGTGTAAGGCTTCGCATCCGGAACGACACGCGGTCCCATCTCCTGCCGTCGCGCTTCGCGCGCATCGTCGCGCTTCAAACCTTTCGTCGCGACTTCTTTCGCAAACCGGCGCATCGAGTCGTCGTCAGGCTGGCGCGTTATCTGCAGCAACATACTC
Source organism: uncultured Blastocatellia bacterium (assembly GCA_946480785.1). The sequence continues at coordinate 53,738 of CAMLLD010000028.1, forward strand.
TTCGCACTGATCTCGGCGTTCTTACAAACCTCACGCACGTCGTCCGGAATTCTCGCAATCGCGAGGGCTTCACTGACCGTCGTGCGACTCTTCCCAACCTTGCGCGCGACGTCGTCGTGCGTGTAACCAAACTTTTCACACAACGCCAGCAGACCATCCGCTTCTTCCCAAACCGTCAGATCCTTGCGCTGCATGTTTTCGATCAGCGCGATCTCCGCCACCGTGCCTTCGTCCACTTCCATTTCGACGCACGGCACTTCTTTCAAACCGGCGCGTGTCGCCGAACGCCAGCGTCGCTCACCCGCGATGATCATCCAGCGTCCCGTGAGGCGATTCGGCTTCACGAGCAACGGTTCGAGCACGCCCTTCTCCGCGATCGAGGCCGTCAGTTCCGTCAGGTCGCCAATCTCGGTGCGCGGCTGTTCCGGGTTCGGATCGATCTTGTCCACCGGAATCATGCGGCCCACTTGCTGCGGCCGGTGTTGCGACAACTCCTCGACGTAGTGCGCGTCGTGTCGCATTTGCAGCCCTGTCGGCAGTCCTCTTTTAGACACGGTTGATTACCTCTTCACAAAGTTTTCCGTACTCGATCGCGCCGGATGAGTTGGGCGCGAAACTGAAGATCGATTCCTTGTAAGCCGGCGATTCTTCCAGCCTGACGCTCTTGGTGATCACGGTGTCGAACAACTTCGGCCCGAACACGTTGCGGATCTGTTCGTGAACTTCGCGCGCGAGCGTCGTGCGCTTGTCGTGCAGCGTGACGAGCACGCCGAGGAGCTCGAGATTCGGATTCGGACGCGCTTTGACTTTCTCGATCGTTTCGAGCAGATCGTCGGTGCCTTCGAGCGCGAAGTACGACGACTGAATCGGAATCAGCACGTGCGTCGCGGCGACCAAAGCGTTGACCGTGATCAGTCCGAGCGTCGGCGGCGTGTCGATCACGATCACGTCGTAGTGTTCTTTGAAAGGTTCGAGTCGATCCTTGAGACGAAACGGCGCGTCGAAATCGCCGACGAGTTTCGCTTCCAGTTTCGCGAGGTTGATGCGCGCGGGAACAATTGTCAGGTTTTCGACGGGCGTCGCATACACCGTCTGTTCGATCGGCGCCTCCCCATCCATCATCAATTCGTAGACGGACCGCTCGACTGTCAGCGGATCGAGAAACGAGATGGAACTATTGGCCTGGGGATCGAGGTCGAGAAGAAGGACACGTTTTCCCTTGCGGGCAAAGGCGGCGGCGAGATTAATCGCGGTAGTGGTCTTCCCTACCCCGCCTTTTTGGTTGGCGATGGCGATTACCATTCGCTGCACAGTGGCAATCTAGCGCTCCGGTGGTTCATTACGCAGGCAGTTGCTGTCACTACATCGGGAGGTCGCCGGCCTCGCCGATGACGTCTGGCCATTCCTCTTCGCTCGCTGCGATTTCGCTTTCTTCCGGTTCTTCCGCCGGCAACGTGTTGCGCGACGCTTTGATCACTTCCATGTCGACGTAAATCGGACAATCGGCGCGTAACGCGAGTGCAATCGCATCCGACGGTCGCGAGTCTAGCACCATGCGGTCGCCGTCGCTGTTACGCATTTCGATGACCGCGAAAAAAGTGTTGTCGCGCAGGCTCGTCACCACCACACGCTCAACACGCACGCCCAACTCGACGATCAGATTGCGCAACAAGTCATGCGTCATCGGCCGCGGCGGCGCGATCTTTTCAATCTCCAAAGCGATCGCATTTGCCTCGTAGGCGCCGACCCAAATCGGGAGCATCGTATCACTCTGAACGTCTTTCAGAATGATAATCGGAGTTCCGCTATTCGGATCCATCATTAGTGCTCGGATCTTTACCTCGATTTCCATAAAGCCGTACCCCTTACCCTACCGCAGAACGATTCACACCGACCGATTTACCAACAGCCCGTAGAGACTGTTTGTCTTAGCGGCAGTCACCGTAATGTCGACAATTTCGCCTTCGAGACCGCGATCGCCCGCAAAGTTTACGACCTTATTGCACGTTGAGTGCCCCGAAAGATCGGTTTCGGATCTGGTGCTCTGTTTCTCAACCAGCACCGGCAAAGTGCGGCCGACATACGATTGATAGATGCGCTCCTGGATCTTACGCTGCGCCGCTTCGAGCTCCATGAAGCGCGTCTTCTTTACCTCGTCGGAGACGTCGTCAGTGAAGTTCGCGGCGGGCGTGCCGGAGCGCTTCGAATACTTAAAGATGTAAAGGCTGTCGTATTCGCACTGCTGAACGAGATCGAGTGTCTGGCGAAAGTCCTCGTCGGTTTCACCGGGAAAGCCGACGATTATGTCGCTCGTCAAGGCGAGACGACGGCGCGAACTCTTGATGCGTTCGATACGCTGCCAGTAATCATTGCGCGTGTGGCCGCGGCGCATCAGTTTCAGAATACGATCGCTGCCGGACTGCACCGGCAGATGAATCCAGTCGCAAAGGTTTTCGTTCTCTTCAATGGCGGTGACGATGTCGGGATGAAAGTCGCGTGGAAACGAGGTCGTGAACTTGATGCGCGGCATTCCGGTCGCGGCGACTGCCCGAAGCAAACGGCAAAACGGCGTGGCTCCGGGGAATCCTTCCAGACCGTCTTCGACGCGGGGCCGGTAACTGTTTACGTTCTGGCCGATCAGATGAATCTCTTTGTAACCGAGCGCCTGAAGGTTTTTCACTTCGGCCACGATCTCGCTCGCCGGCCGGCTGCGCTCACGGCCACGCGAGTAAGGCACGATGCAGAACGAACAAAACTTGTTGCAGCCTTCGATGATCGGAATGAACGCAACGTGCGGCGAATGTCGTTCGGCTGGTGAAACGTCCCACGCGTCAGTCTCGCCACGTTCATCAAGATCCAGAACTTTGCGTTCCCCGTTCTGCGCGCGCTCGATCAACGAGGAGAGGCGATCAGTCGCGCGCGTGCCGATCACCATGTCGACTGACGGCGCATTGTTGAAGATCGCCGCGCCCTCGAGTTGCGCCACGCAGCCCATCACACCAACGATCACGTCGCGTTTGCCCGGACGCGCGGCACGCACTTCACCGATGCGCGTGTAAACCTTGCGTTCCGCCTTCTCACGCACCGAGCAAGTGTTGAGCAACACCACGTCCGCGTCGTCCGCCGAGTCGCACAGATCGTAGCCGGAATTGCGCAAACCCGTGGCAGCGCGTTCCGTGTCGGCGACATTCATTTGGCAGCCAAACGTCTCGATGTAAACTCGTGGCTTCATCCGTTTTAATGGCCGACAGTCTACCAGAATCACATTCGGAGATAAATCACGATCAAAAATGGGACTTGCTTGATTCTTCGGTGCCGCGCGGGTAGTATCGCGAATGTTCGTTATCCCAGAAAAAGAAAGGCTCCTCATGTCCTTTAACAAAATAACTATCGTGGGAAATCTCGGTCGCGATCCCGAGTTGCGCTACACGGCTCAAGGTACTCCGGTTTGTACCTTCAGCGTGGCCACGAATGAGAGGCGCAAAGATCGAAACGGCGAAATGCAGGACCACACGACGTGGTTTCGCATCACGTTGTGGAACCGCCAGGCGGAGACTGCCTCACAGTATCTGCAAAAGGGACGTCAGGTTTATATCGAAGGACGTTTGCGCGTGGAAGAGTACGTCGATCGCGACGGCAAGCCGCGCCATTCGCTCGAAGTGCACGCGACGGACATGCAGTTCATCGGCTCCCGCGGTGGTGACGACATGCCGGTTGAGCGCGCCGCGTCCGCAGGCGCGTCACACAGTGGTCCAGCGGCGGATCAGCCGGATTTAGGTGACGATGACATTCCGTTTTGATCCGTGTTTCCCCAGCGACCAAAACGGCGCAACTTCGCATAACGACGACTGAGTCGATCTTCCTGCGAACAACTGACTGCTTCAGCTAAACGCTCGCTCAACGCGGAGTCGAGAAAGCGAGCGGTCTGATCGTAGTCGTTGTGTGCGCCGCCGTCTGGTTCGGTGATGATCTTGTCGACGATGCCTTCCTCGAAGAGATGTTGCGCAGTAAGTCGCAACCCTTCAGCCGCGCGATCTGCTTTTGAAGAATCTTTCCATAGAATCGCCGCACAGCCTTCGGGGCTGATCACTGAATAAACGGAGTTCTCGAGCATCAGCACTTGATCGCCGACGCCGATCGCGAGCGCGCCGCCCGAACCACCTTCACCAATCACAGTCACGATGATCGGCACCTTAATCTTCGCCATCTCGCGCAGGTTGTAAGCGATCGCCTCGGCCTGGCCGCGCTCTTCGGCATCAATGCCGGGATACGCGCCGGGTGTGTCGATGAAAGTAAAAATCGGCCGGCCAAACTTCTCGCCCAGCTTCATCACGCGCAGCGCTTTGCGATAACCCTCGGGCTTGGGCATGCCGAAGTTGCGATAGCTGCGCTGCTTCGTGTCGCGTCCCTTCTGATGGCCGACGACTGCGACCGGCAAACCGTGAAAGCGCGCGAAGCCCGCGACGATTGCGGGATCCTCGGCGAAACGCTTGTCACCGTGAAGCTCGACGAAGTCTTCAAACAGCCGCTCGATCAAGTCGAGCGTGTAGGGCCGGTTCGCGTGACGCGCAAGCTGCACACGCTCGAAAGCAGTTCGTTCGCCGTCTCGCGATGGTTCCGGTTCTGGCTGTGCTTTTCCGTCTTTGTCTTTTGCCATGTTTTAAATTGCCGGGTGTTATCAGACGCGTGAGCCGTTACCGTTCGAAGTCGTCTCTACACTGACACGGCAGCCCAGTTTCTTCAAAGCTTCCTCGAGCTCGTTGCAGCGCTTCACGCGCAAGGCGTTGTTGGCTTTCACTCGCACCACCGCGCCGTTGTCCGTCACGGTTTCAAGCGTCACGTCGCAGTCGCCGGGATGCGCGTTAAGCACGTCGAGAATCGAATCGCAGACCGTCAGGAAATCCTCTGCCTGTGGCGCCCGCAACACCAGAAACTCACTGATGTTCGCCGCCGCGTCGATGCTCTTCACCTGGTCCACGATGATCGACGGCGGATTGTCTTCACTCAACTCGAGCCGGCCGATGATCACCACGGGCAGATCGTTTTCCAAGAGCGCCGAGTACTTGCGATAGACTTCCGGCCACAGCACGCACTTCGTTCCGCCCGCCTCGTCCTCCAATCGCAGCAGCGCAAACTTATCACCCTTCTTCGTCGTGCGCGTTTGCACGTCGGAAATGATTCCGCCGCACGTCACGCGGCTGCCGGTGTTCAGATTCGGGAGTTCCGACGAGGTCACGGCTTTCGCATTCTGGAGCACTTCGAGATAGCGCTCGAGCGGATGGCCCGAGATATAAAAACCGAGCGCGGCCTTTTCTGCGGCAAGCATTTCGGCAGCCGTCCAGCCTTTGATCGTAGGCGAGATCTCGTTGGCGAAGTCTATCTCTTCCGGCATCGCGCCGAAGAGTCCGCTCTGACCGATCAACCGCTCACGCTTGGAGCGTTGCGCCCGCGAGAGCGCCGCGTCGATGCAACTGAACAACGCTCCCCGCCATTCGTGAACCGCACGGCCGTCCTTTAGCGAGTCGAACGCCCCGGCGCTCACGAGACTTTCAAACACACGCTTATTCAAAGTCGACGACTCAACCCGCTCGGCGAAGTCAAAGAACGAACGGAACGGCCCGCTCTCCCGCGCCTCAGAGATTGCTTTAACAGTAGAGTGGCCGAGGCCCTTAATCGCCGTAAGCCCGTAGCGGATGGCGCCGCTTAACGGAGTGAAGCCCGAGTTGCTTTCGTTGACGTCAGGCGGCAGTAAAGCAATCTTCTGCGCCCGCAGTTCCTTCGAGTACTTAAACACTTTAGCGGCGTCCTGCGCTTCGTTCGAAAGCACCGCCGCGTAGAAATGCTCCGGATAATGGGCCTTCAAATAAGCCGTCTGAAACGCGAGGTACGCGTAGGCCACGCTGTGACTGCGGTTGAAACCGTAGTCGGAAAACTGGGCCATCAACGAGAAGATCTTTTCGGCCTTTTCCTGCTTGATGCCGCGCTCGACCGCGCCGTTGATGAACTTCTCCTCGTGCACCGCCATCTCTTCGCGCTTCTTCTTGCCCATCGCGCGACGCATCAGGTCGGCTTCGCTAAGTGTATAACCCGCAAGCTTCTGCGCGAGCTGCATGATCTGCTCTTGGTAGACGATGATGCCGTAGGTGTTGCTGAGAATGTCCTTCATCTCCGGCACGAGATAACGCACGGCTTTCTTGCCGTGATGCCGGAGGATGAACTCGTCAACCATGCCGCCGTCGAGTGGACCAGGGCGATAGAGGGCATTCAACGCCGCCAGATCTTCGAGTCCTTTCGGTTTCAGCTTGCGGCAGATCTCCTGCATGCCCGACGACTCAAACTGGAAGACCGCCTCCGTCCTTCCATCAGCGAATACTGCAAGTGCTTTATCGTCGTTAAGCGCGACGTCGGACCACTTAATCTCCGTTCCATGCAACTGTTTAATGCTAGTTAAGCAGTCATTTATAACGGTTAAGGCGGTAAGCGCTAAAAAATCCATCTTAAGCATGCCGGTCTTTTCCAAGTCCGACATGACGTATTGGGTCGTAAGCTCTTCCTTACCCGAGACGGCGATCGGGATCAGTTCCTGAAGCGGCAACGGAGAGATGACCACGCCCGCCGCGTGGACCGATGAGTGGCGTGCGCAGCCTTCGAGGCGTCGCGCGATCTCAAGTATCTCCTTAACCTGTGGGTTGGTCTCCATCTCCTTGCGGAGCTCAGGTACTTGTTCAAGTGCCTGACTGATGCTGACGTTGCGGCCGCGGACCGGCGGCGGGATCAGTTTGGCGATCCGTTCGACCTCGGCGTACGGCACTTCGAGCGCGCGGCCGACGTCCTTGATGGCGGCCTTCGAGGCAAGAGTTCCAAAGGTGATGATCTGGCAGACTGAGTCGCGGCCATAAAGGTCGGCGACGTGGTTAATGACGTCCCCGCGGCCACGGACGCAGAAGTCGATATCGATATCAGGCAGCGAGACGCGGCCGGGGTTCAGGAAACGCTCGAAGAGCAGTTCGTACTGCAGCGGATCGACGTCGGTGATCTCGAGGCAGTAGGCGACCAGCGATCCGGCCGCAGAGCCGCGACCCGGCCCGACCGGAATCGAATGGTCTTTCGCGTAGCGGACGAAGTCCCAAACGATGAGGAAGTAACCGGGGAACCCCATCTGCTTGATCATCTGGATCTCGCTCGACAGGCGAGTCTGATAATCACTGAGCGGCTTGCTCAACTCGCCGCGAGCAATGAGCGGATCCCAAACCTGCTGCCGCCGTCTTTCGAAACCCTGGCGCACGACCTTCTCGAAGTAGTCGTCGACCGAGAGTCCCTGCTCCGATTCGGGAATCGGATAGTTCGGCAGGTAGTTGACGTCCGTCGGCAGCTTCATCTCGCAGCGCTCGGCGATCTCCACCGTGCGGTTCAACACTTCGGGCAGTTCCTCACCGAAGATGCGCCACATCTCTTCCGGTGAACGGACGTAAAAGTACGGGCTGTTATAACGCAGCCGATTCGTGTCGTTGACCGTCTTGCCCGAACCGATGCAGAGCAGAACGTCGTGAGCGCGCGAGTCGTCGGGCATCAGGTAGTGCGCATCGTTCGTCGCCACCAAAGGCACGCCGGTCCGCTTCGAGAGCTCGACGAGAGATTTACGAATCCGCTTTTGCGGTTCGAGACCGTGCTCCTGGATTTCGAGGAAGTAGTTCCCTTTTCCGAGTATCTCTTCGAAGTCGATCGCCGCCTTCGCTGCTTCGTCACACTTGTCCTGCGCGAGCATTGCCGAAGGCACGCCCGACATGCAGGCTGACAAACCGATCAGTCCCTTACTGTGTTCGGCGAGCAGTTCTTTGTCGATGCGCGGCTTGTAGTAGAAGCCTTCGGTGTAGGCTTTCGACGTGAGACGCACGAGGTTCTGATAACCCTCGTAATTCTGCGCCAGCAGGATCAAATGGAAGTTTGCCTTTTCGCCGGGCGCGCTCGCGGCTTTCTCTTTGCGATTGCCGCGCGTGATGTAAGTCTCACAACCGATGATGGGCTTCACGCCGTTATGCTTCATCGCGTTGTAAAAAGAGATCGCCCCGAACATGTTGCCGTGATCGGTCATGGCACACGCCGGCATTCCCAATTCCGCAACCCGCTTTGAAAGCGGCTTGATCTGAATCGCGCCGTCAAGAAGACTGTAGTCAGTATGAAGGTGTAGATGTACGAATTGACGATCCGGCATCCTTATTCCCATTCGATCGTTGATGGTGGTTTTGAACTGATATCGTAAACAACTCGGTTAACGCCCCTGATTTCTGAAACGATGCGGGCGGAGACGCGCCCGAGCAGATCGTGTGGCAGACGCGCCCAATCGGCCGTCATCCCATCCACGCTCGTCACCGCCCGAATCGCAACCACTCGCTCATATGTGCGCTCGTCGCCCATGACGCCGACAGTCGAGACCGGCAACAGCACGGGAAACGCTTGCCACACCGAGTGGTACAACTCCGCCAGGCGCAACTCTTCGTCGAGAATCCGATCCGCAGCCTGGACCAGACGGATCTTCTCGTCCGTAACTTCGCCGATGATGCGCACCGCGAGTCCCGGACCAGGAAACGGATGACGCCCGAGTATCTCTTCCGGTACGCCGAGCTCTCTGCCGATCAGCCGCACTTCGTCTTTGAACAACTCGCGCAGCGGCTCGATCAGCTTGAGTTTCATCTTCTCCGGGAGGCCGCCCACGTTGTGATGACTCTTGATCACCGCCGATGGGCCACGCACCGAGACCGACTCGATTACGTCCGGATAAAGAGTTCCCTGCACCAAATATCCGACGTCGCCCAGGCGCCGTGCCTCTGATTCAAAGACGTCAATAAAAACTTTCCCGATCTGTTTGCGCTTCTGCTCGGGATCGGTGACGCCACGCAGCGCTTCGAGAAACAGATGTCCCGCACGAACACCCGCGATGTTGAGCTTCATACTCTGCTGCAACAACGCAAGCGTCGATTCAAACTCACCTTCGCGCAGCAATCCGTTGTCAACAAAAATACACGTCTGTCGATCGCCGACCGCGCGATGGACCAACGCCGCCGCCACAGTCGAATCAACGCCGCCCGACAAACCCGAAACAGCGCGCCCGTTTTCACCCAACTGCTCGCGAATGCGCGCGACCTGTTCTTCAATCACCGCTTCCGGCGACCAATCACCCCGACAACCACAAACCGAAAACAAAAAATTCCGCAGCACGTGCGCGCCGAGCGGCGTGTGAGCCACTTCCGGATGAAACTGCACGCCGTAGATCCCGCGCGACTCATCCTCCATCGCATTCAACGCCTCATCCGTCAACGCCGTTACGTGAAAACCCGGCGGCACTTCCGTAACGTGATCGCCGTGGCTCATCCAGACGTCCATCTCTTTCGGCAATCCGCTAAACAGACGGCTCGTCACGTCGAGCACTTTCAAACGCGCGTACCCAAACTCGCGGCTCGGCGATGCTTCCACCGCCCCGCCAAGCTCCCGCGCAAACACCTGAAAGCCATAACAAATCCCCAGCGTCGGGCAGTCAACCGCTTCCAGCAATTCAGACCGCGGCTTCGGCGCGCTCTCGTCGTAAACGGACGACGGGCCGCCGGAAAAGATCAATCCTTTCGGCGCGCGCGCACGTATTGTCTCGGCTGGAGTGTTGAACGGCAGAATCTCACAGTAAACGCCCGCTTCTCTGACGCGCCGGGCGATCAGTTGTGTGTACTGCGATCCGAAGTCAAGTATGATTACGGTTTCATGCTGTCGGACTTGGTTCATTGATCGATATGAAGTTGCGAATTATACAACTACTCTGCGTCCTCAGTCTCGCGTGGGTGAGTGTTATTAGTGCGGACAAAACGGACAACGAGGCGCTGTTGGCACAACCACTCACCGTGCGCTGGCGTTACGAGTCGAACGTGACACTCAATCTCACCCCCGCATTCGACAACGAACGCGTCTATCTGCCGCTCGCAGGTGGAACAATCGTCGCACTCAAAGCCAGCGACGGGCAGTTGTTTTGGCGTTCCGAAATAGGTGGCGAACTTTCCGCTTCGCCAGTTGCCGACGAAGCTTCAATTTACGTTGCGTCAGAAATAACCACACCCGACGGCGAATCGCGCGCTTCATCTGGCGCCTTGCGCGCGCTCGGCCGCGAAGGCGGCGTCACGCAATGGATGACGCCGCTCGTGAAGCCATTGCGCGGCGCGCTCGCAATCAGTGACCGCAAACTTTTCGCGGGCGGCAGCGACGGACGCGCGTACGCGTTCGACAAACGCACCGGCGGCGTCTTGTGGTCGATTCCGTTCTCTTCGCCTTTCAACGGTCAACCGGTGCTCAATAACAAACGCGTCTACTTCGGCAGCGAAGACGGCACGGTGGTCGCGCTTGATGAAGCCACCGGCCACGTCTGGTGGCGCTATCAAACAAAAGGCCCGGTGCATGGCCCGGTCGCGGTGACAGACGACACAGTATTCTTCGGCTCAGGCGACGGATACATTTATGCGCTCAGCACCGAGCGCGGCCGTTTGAAGTGGCGCAAACGCACCGGCGGCGGAGTTGAAGCAGTGGCCCTCGCAGGTGACACGTTGCTCGCCGCATCACTCGACAACTTCGCGTACTCGCTGAATCTGAAAGGCACGATGCTTTGGAAGAAGCAGTTGCCGGGACGAATCTCCGCGCAACCGCTGACGGTTCAGGAGACGGTGCTGTTTACGCCGCTGTCGAGTCCGGTGGCGGTCGTGTTGGGTTTGAAAGACGGGAAGCAGCTCAACTCGTTGCCCACTGGTGAAGAGTTGACGAGCTCAGCGTCGCCGGTGATTGTCGGCGACGCGGTGATCGTGACGACCGAACACGGATTGTTAGCGTTTGGACGACCGGCAGAAGCGATTAAACAAAAACTCTAATTATGCGAGGAACGCCCGACCGGATTGGGCTCGATTTTCGCTTCCGTTGACTCGCTGCGCCGCCAAAAGACACTCGCGAGGCGCGAGAGCAGCCCATAGAGAATGTAACTGATCACGATCGCCAGCAGCACATACTGTGAGTAGAGAAAGATCAGCATTCCCACTGCCACCGCGAGAATGATCGTACGCATGCTGCGGGCGCGCGTGCCGATTGTCTTGAAACTTGAAAATCGCAGCGTGCTGACCATCATCAGGCTCAACAAGCCGACCAGCACCATCAACAATCCGGAATAAATTCGCGCGCGCTCCGGGCCGAAATAAGTTAGCGGCGCCGGCGAGAAGTGGACGAGGGCCGCAATCAGTCCGCCCGCAACCGGAATCGGCAAACCGACATAATTCTTCTTATCAACTTTCGGTGTGCCTTCGGCGAGGATTCGCGGACGCGAAGCTTGCACGTTGAAACGTGCGAGGCGAAACGCGCCGCACATCAGGTACATAAACGAGAGAAACCAGGCAAGGCTGTGCAGATTGCTGCCTTCGGTCAAGCTTGCACCATAACCCCAAACGTAAGCCAGCACGGCAGGCGCCACGCCAAACGTCACCACGTCCGCGATTGAATCGAGTTGAATGCCAATCTCCGTCGTGGTCTTCGTCATGCGCGCGATGCGGCCGTCGACCATGTCAAACAATAAAGCCCAACCGATTGTTACGGCGGCGGTGTTGAAGTGTGCCGCGGCTGTCGCCAGGTCAGGCGTCGCGCTGCCGAGTATCTGAAAGCCGCGCAACGACGCCATCACCGATAAGAAGCCCATCAGTATGTTCGCAGCCGTAAAAAATGATGGAATGAGATACAGACCTTTGCGGAGACCGCGCCGGGGAGGATTCGGGCGTTCGTGATCGTCGTGATCCATAGTCAGGAGATCCTCCCGATGACGGTGATGCCGCCGCGCACGCGCTCGCCTTCAGTTACCGTCACTTTCACATTCGCGGGCAGCAACACATCGGTACGAGAACTGAACTTGATCATACCGAAGCGTTCGCCAAGGTTTAGGCGATCGCCCGTGTGTTTCCAGCAGACGATGCGGCGCGCGAGTATGCCGGCGATCTGTTTACAAACCACCGTGATCTTCTCGCCCTGAATCGTCAGCGCGTTTTGTTCGTTGACGACGCTGGCTTTTTCATTCGTGGCCATCAGAAATTTTCCCGGCGAGTAAACTACGTCAACGATCTTTCCGGGAATCGGCGCGCGATTGATGTGCACGTCCAGCGGCGAGAGAAAAATGCTGATCAGCGTCGGCGAGTTTGCCTGGCCGGCAGCCGACTCGATGCGTGTTACGCGGCCATCGGCCGGCGAAACCACCACGTCGGGATCGCTCGGCGGCTCTCGTTTCGGATCGCGAAAGAAGTAAGCCATGAACAACGCGAGCAGCAACAACAGCAAACCGACATACCAAAACCCAAACACGGTCACCGCCACGGCCAACAGAAGCGGCACAACGATATAAGGAATGCTTTCTCGAACGATACTCAAAACGTTTCTGCTACTTACATCAAAGGGGACGCGTACTCTCGTTCCACGTCCCCTTTCAACTTTATGCGGAACTGCCGAAGCAGTGTTTAATGACTCAAGCTCTGCGACTTCTGGTACTGCAACATCATTGAATACATCTGATCTTTGAGAGCGAGCTTTTTCTTCTTGAGCGTAATCTCCTCCAGTTGTTCTTCGTCATTCGGATAGTTAAGAGCTGATAATTCACTGAGACGTTCTTCGTACTTGTGATGTTCGCGCGCGAGCTCCCGGAACTCGGGGTCGCGGTTTATCAACTCTTCTTTCAAACTATCCGTGGTTGCGATGTCCATTTCGTGCATTTCTCCTTTCAGTCAGACGGATGGAGTGGGCAGGATGGTGGCGGAGGTATACAGGCTCTGGGACCTCCAATAAGTTAACTCGCACGGCAAAAATGTTAGCCGAACCACCTTGACCAACGCAAGCGGACATTTTGCCCTCGTTGGCTTCAATTTCAGGTGAGATCCAGCGTCATCACGACCGCGTCTTCAGTCGGATCGGAATAGTAGTTCGAACGCTTCGCAATACCGCGAAAACCGCACTTCCGATACAGCGCCTGCGCTGCGGAGTTTCCGTCACGAACCTCGAGAAAAGCCGCGGTCGCACGCTTTCTACGCGCTTCGTCGAGAACGCGTCCGAGCAACATCGCGCCGTAACCACGACGGCGATACTGTTCCCTGACGGCAACGTTGTTGATGTGTAGTTCGCCGGCCGTTTCGCGCGCGACGATGTAACCCGCGATATTGCGCTGGTCGACGTGCGCGTGCAGCGGCTTGGCGACGAGCATCAGTTCCCTGTTACCGCCTTGCAGCTCCGCGTAGTACGCCGCCCAACCCCAACGACTCAAGCCCGATTGCTCTTCGATCTCGACGACTTCGAGCAGGTCGTGCTCGGTCATACGCACGATCTCGACGTCGCTTTGGGTCGTTTTTTGTTCGGCAGTTCCCATTAAACTTTTAACTCGGCGTCGGACGGCCGGACGTATATTGCCTGAAGCGCGTCGGGCGCGACCAGTTGGCCCAGACGAAAGTTGCGTAACGCGAGCGCGGCGACGTGACGCGCGAGGTTCTGCGGCTGCGGCGCGATGCGCCACCGTTTATCGCTACTCGTGCTCTGGATCAACTCGCGCTGTGCGATTGCGCCTGCGCCACACCATAAAACTTTCTCCAGCGAACCGTACTTGTCAAACATCTTCTGCGGCGCAATGTGCGCTGCGTCGTCGCGCGCCGTCACGACGCCGTCGTTCGAGACGGAGAACGACTGAGCAAATACCTCGCCGCGCCCCGCAGGCAGCAATGCGACCGTCGTTTCGGATGGGCCGCCGCCAAGAGCAATCGCCTGGAGTGTTGGCACTGCGGCAGTCGGACGCGCAAGCGTGGCTGCGAGAGCTTTGATAGTGGCGATACCAATGCGTAAGCCGGTGAAGCTGCCCGGTCCGGCAGCGACTGCGAAGAGATCGATCTCCGGTAGCTTGATCTTCGCTTCGTTTAGTAGGTGATCGAGATCGGCCAGCAGCGTGTTTGAGTGAGAGATACCGGGATCGCCGTTGCTGCCGGCGATCACTTCTTCGCCGCGCGCGATAGCAATGCTGCCTGCGAGAGTTGCTGTCTCAACTGCCAGAATCAAGGTTTCTGTCGACATCTCTTGTCTACAACTTCGCGAGCGCGAACGCGTCGAGCCACACCACGCCGAAGATCGGACACGGTGACGACGAGCAATTGTCTCGCGCTAAGCTAATCACTACAGCTTTCGACTTCGCCGGCGCGGCAAACTCAACGTTCATCTGCTGCCACGTGTTCGTCGTCTGCGGAAACGCGTCTGACTTCGCTAGTATCTGATTATTCGTCGCGTCCGTCAGTACGATGCGGGGCGGTCCGCCTGTCACCAGATCTTTCGTCTTTACCGCAAAACTCAACCGATACCGTTCTTCGGGTCGGACGACGATCGTCTGAGATATAAGCGCCGTCGCACTCTCGCCCCAATTCCCTTCGAAACTGACCTGCAAACTTCTCTGACCCTCCGCTCTTTCGGAGACGTCAACCGCCAGCTTTGGCTTCGTTTGTGCGGACAAAAGCTGCCAGCCAAACGGCGTATCATTTCGCAAGAGCGGGTCTTCGAAACTAGCGTTCGCGATCTCTTCCGTCTTCACACTACCCGATGACAACCGATACGCTGCGTCGAAAGTTTTCGCTGCGAATGCGAGTCGTGTCAGTTCCTGCCTATTTTGATCGGAAAGCGGAGTCGCGAGCAAACCAATCTGTTCAAGCAGAGCTTCGCCTTTGCCCTTGCGGGCGAGGAACCGCGCAAACTCGAGGCGGTCGTCGTCGTTTTCCGGTTGCACGATAGCCCGAGTCTGCGCAACGTCACCCTTTGTCAAACTCCACGCAAGATCGATCATGTTCGGCAAAAACTTCCGATTACTCGCCGTGGCCTGGCGCAGATCCGCAAACGCCTCATCGTAGCGTCCGAGGCGCAAGAGAAGATTGCCACGCTGCCAATGCGTCTGTCCGTAATAAGGCGCGCAACGCACTGCTTCATCGTAAGCGGCGAGCGCCCCCGCTTCATCGGCACCTGTGCCGTCTTCGAGCTCTTCTCGCGTGGCCCCCAGTTCGAGCCACTGAACAGCGTAGTCCTTGCGCAGACTCGTTGCTGTCGCGAGCGCAGCCTCGGCTTCTCTTACACGCTGAAGACGATTGAGCACGAGCGCACGCGCGCGATGCGCGTCCGGATCGTCGGGTGTCAGTTGGATTGCTTGATCGGCCGCGGCGAGTGAGTTCGCGGCCGTCGCATAACGCGTGAGCAGTCGCGAGAAACCGATCTTCGCTGCCGCCCGCATGAGGAACAGGCACGCAGCAATGGCAATGAGAGCGAAAACAACTCTGGCCCCACGGCTAACTCTCAAGTTCACGTAAGGCCGAGAGCCTCGACTGGTTCTTGACGCCCGAGGCTCTGACTTGTTCAGGGCCAAAGTTCCTGAACGCCGAAGGCGTTTACTAATGTCAGCCCATCTATGAAGCGGTCTCCGTTGTCAAGAGTTTTTTTGA
>CAMLLD010000029.1 GCA_946480785.1 uncultured Blastocatellia bacterium
CGTCGCACACCAGGAGTATGCGTCATTACTCGCCGCCACCGGTCGAACCACCGAAGCACAGTCAGAATTATCCCGAGCGCAGCAACTCGACCCGCACTCCATCTCAATAGCCAAAGACCTCGGCGAACTCCTGCTCTACGAGCGAAACTACGACCACGCCGCCGAACAATTCCGCCGCGCAATCGACATCGATCCCACCGATCCCCAAGCGGTCGCAACGCGCCGTGCCCTCGGTTGGACTTACGAACTCCGCGGCATGCACGAACAAGCCCTCGCGGAGTTTATCGAAGCCTCGCGAGTCCAGAACGCCGGTCCCGAAAGGCTGAGCGCTTTCCGGCGCGCGTTCGATGAAGGCGGGATGAAAGGCTACTGGCGCGCGTGGCTGCAATTGCAGTCAGATCGCATCGAACGCGGCCGCATCGCTCCGGCTTCGCTCGCGCAGGTTTACGCTTTTCTCGGCGACACAGAACAGGCGTTCAAGGCCCTGGAACAAGCCTTCAATGATCACACGATCGACGTTGCCGGACTGCAATTAAGCCCGGTTTTTGACACGCTGCGGACGGACGCGCGCTACGAAACGCTGCTGCGCCGCCTGGGTCGCGAGACACAGCGGAAATAAACACGAGTTGATGCGATTTGGAGTGCGCCGACTCGTCGGCGCTTTGGCCAAAGCGGTGACAAGTCCCCGCACTCCAGGGAGACGCCCTGGTGAAACAGCATGAGTATCCCGCTGGTTGCCTCGCACTAACCCTTCCCGTATAATTCACCGCTTGCTCGAAGGCACGGGGTCTCGTCCGGTGGGTTTCGCGCCCACTTTTTCTTTTGGGGCGAGAGCGTTCGGAGATGACAATGGGGAACGATTCGATTGCGGCACGCGTCCAGGAACTGGCGGAACGAGTCGCTATCGACCATGGCCTCGAGTTGGTGCACGCGGAAGTTGCCGGCCCCGAGAACAAACCCATTGTTCGTGTCTTTATTGATAAGCCGCAGGGTGTAACCCACGAGGATTGCTCGGAAGTCAGCACGCATCTGGGCACGATTCTGGACGTCGAAGACTTCATCCACGCTTCCTACACATTGGAAGTATCGTCACCCGGGTTGGAACGTGGTCTCTATAAACGTGCCGACTACGAACGCTTCGCGGGCAGTAATGCGAAGCTGAAAACCCGGCAGCCCATCGACGGGCAGCGCAATTTTCGCGGCCGGCTCGTGGGCGTCGAAGGCGAGGCAGTGATTTTTGAAGACCGGACAAACGGTCGCGTGCGGGTGCCGCTGGAGTTGATCACAAAAGCGAATTTAGAAGTTGACGTTGAAGAGGAACTAAGACGCGCTCGTAAGTAAAGGTTTTAGAGAGAGACTCAAATGAGTTCATCGATTGCACAAAACATCGAAGCCCTCTGCCAGGAGCAGGGTATCGAACGCGATCTCGTAATAGAAGCAATGAAGGAGGCCGTCCGCGCGGCTGCCAAAAAGCAGTTTCGCTCGGGCGAAGACATCCAGGTGGACTGGAACTCCGAAACCGGCATCGAGCTTTCCGCTTCAAAAGTCGTCGTTGACGAAGTGGAAAACCCGGCGACCGAACTCTCTATCGACGAAGCCCGCGAACTCGCCGGCGATGAAGTCGAACTCGGCGACGCGCTGCTGCTGCCGCTGCCAATGGAAGAACTCGGCCGCATCGCCGCGCAGACCGCCAAACAGATCCTGTTTCAAAAGGTGCGCGACGCAGTGCGCAGCAACGTCTACGAACAATACATCGACAAGATCGGCGACCTCGTGAACGGTTACGTCAAACGTTTCGAGCGCGGCAACATCATTGTCGATCTCGGCAACCTCGAAGCGATCCTGCCGCGTTCGCAGCAATCACGCGGCGAACAGTGGAACCAGGGCGAACGAATCCGCGTCGTCATCAACAACGTGTCGAAGGAATCGAAAGGACCGCAAGTCGAAGTCTCGCGAACGTCGCCCGAATTGTTGCTCCGTTTGTTTGAAATGGAAGTGCCGGAAATCTACGACGGCACGGTCGTGATCAAGTCCGCGGTGCGCGAACCCGGCGAACGCGCCAAGATCGCCGTGATGTCCAACGAGCGCGACGTCGATCCGGTCGGCGCCTGCGTTGGTATGAAAGGCTCGCGCGTACAAGCCATCATTCGCGAGTTGCGCGGCGAAAAGATCGACATCATCGAGTGGTCGGACGAGCCGTCGGTGTTTGCCGCGAATGCGCTCTCGCCCGCGAAG
This sequence comes from uncultured Blastocatellia bacterium, assembly GCA_946480785.1. Next base: position 2,236 of record CAMLLD010000029.1, read on the forward strand.
GTCAACCAGGTCCGCATCACCGATATCGAGAACCGGCAGATGGAAGTCATCGTCAACGAAGACCAACTCTCGCTGGCGATCGGCAAGCGCGGCCAGAACGTGCGCCTCGCGACGAAACTCGTCGGCTGGAACATCGACATCCGCAGCGAGGAAGAGATCAAGCGCGAAGTCACCGAGCAGATGGGCGCGCTCATCGCTTCCGGCGAAGCAGTGCCGCTCTCGGCGATTGAAGGCGTCACGCCGCAACAGGCCGAAGCCCTCGCCGAACACGGCATCAACGACATCGACGCCCTCGCGAACACGACAGTCGACGATCTGGTCGAGTTCCTTGACCTGTCGCTCGACGAAGCGGAAACGATCCTGAACGCGGCGCAAGCCGTGATCGCAATGCGTAACCGCAACCTCGAAGGTGAAGGCGAGACTGAAGAACAACACGCAGTCTCCGCGGAGCTCGACGAATCGGTCGAAGCTGAGGAAGTCGAACCGAATACCGAGATGACGGCGGCAGGTTACGACGAAGCCGTTCAGAACGGTGTGCCGTACCACGCCGAGCCTGACATCATGGCGCGCGATTCCGCCGATCCGGTCGCGGTTACGGAAGTCGAGCCGGTTCCGGCTGATGAGATCGCGTTGATGGAACCCGGCCGCGATTTACGTCCCGACACGATCACGCCGTCGCCCGACATCACGTCAACCGGCGTGGCCGCGCTCGAAGCAGTCGAACAAGTTGCCGCGGAAGTGCTCGCGGAAGAAGACCTCGTTTCGGAGGCTGACGCTGGTCCCGAAGGACTCGCGGTTGCCGATGAGACGGAACCAACCACTCCCGCAGTTTCGGAAGATGCTGCACCAGGCGGGAGCACGGATGACGAGAAGCAGTGATGCTTCAAACGGTGCAGCCAATTAGGAAGAACAAGGGTCCAGTTCATTCTGGACGTTTGTATTGCCCGCTCCGCTACTGTCACGCGTTGAACTTCTGATCGACGTCGTCAAAAGTGGTTAGGAACGAGCAAGTTCCTAATCACTTTTAGGTCGTTTGAGGACGCAGTATTAAGCGTCGAGAAGGAGTGCATGACAGTTTCCTCGAAAGTTCGCATCTACGATCTCGCCAAAGAACTGAAGCTCGACACGAAGCGACTCATTGAAGAAGTGCGCCGCGAAGGCGTCGACGTGAGCGTGCCGTCCAATTCGGTCTCCAAAGAGCTCGCCGAGAAGATCCGGAACAAGTACTTTCCGAAGAAAGAGACGGCGGTCAAACGCAGCGTCAAGGTCGTGAAGCGCGCCACTGCGCCGCTCCCCGAATTGCCCGCGCTCGACGGCGACTCGGAAGTTCACGAGCCAGAACCGGAAGTCGCCGCGCCGCCACCGCTCGCCGCGGAAGCAGCGCCCGATGCGCCAGTCGAAGCTCCGCCCGTTGCGCCAACAACGCCGTCAACTGCGAGACAGCCGATTCCCGCGCGTCTCGTGAAGAAGCTGACGCCTGCGGTGCGCGCCGAAGCTCCGGCGCCGGAAGTGATCGAAGCGCCCGTCGTCGCAGCCGAGCCGATGCCTGCCGCGCCGCCGGTGGTCCAGGAACCGATTCCGGTCGCGCCGATCGAAGCGAGTGCGCCGCCGACAAACGGCGTCGAAGCGAGACCACCTGCCCCTGCGCCCGCTCCACCGCCTCCGTTACCGCCACCGTCGCGGCAAGTCAGAGTTATGCGCCCAACGGCAGCCGCGCTCAATGCGGGTATCAGACCAGGCGAACGCGCCCCTGCGCCGCCGCCACCACCTCCGCCTCCGGCGCGAGAGCGTCCCGGCGATCGCAATCCACGATTGCGCGAACGTCCGTCACTGCCCCGCTCTGAACGAATGGGAACACCGGGCGAGACCGCGACGCCGCAGACGACTTACATTCCGCCGCCGGACGCGGGTCGACGTCGTTCGCGTCGCAGCAGTCCGCGCGGCGGCCGCAAGGTTGAAGGCAAGACCGGCAGGTTCGACAAGGGCGGCGAGTTCATTCCGCCGCCGAAGGCTTTGTCGCTCGAAGACCGCATTGCCACGCGTCTGGAAGTGCCGTCCGCGGGCGAGCTGAAGTCAGTGCGTCTGATCGAAGGCTCGACCGTGAAGGAGTTCGCCGAGAAGCTCGGTATCAAACCGAAAGACGTCGTGTCGCTGTTACTGCAGCGCGGCGTCTTCGCGACGATCAATCAACCGCTGATGGACGACGTTGCCGCCGATCTCGGCAAACGGTTCGGCTACAACGTGTCGTTCGTCCCGTTTGAAGAGATGGTCGCGGAAGAAGAGTTTGAAGAACTGATAGCGGCCGACGCCGACGACGTGGAACTGCCGCGCGCGCCGGTGATCACCGTCATGGGCCACGTCGATCACGGCAAGACTTCGTTGCTCGACGCGATTCGCGCCACTGACGTAGCTGCGGGTGAAGCCGGCGGTATCACGCAACACATCGGCGCGTACAGCGTGCAGGTGCCGAGTGCCGACAATCCGGCCGAGATGCGTCGCGTGGTGTTTCTCGACACGCCGGGTCACGAAGCGTTCACGATGATGCGCGCACGCGGCGCCAAAGCGACAGACATCGTGGTGCTCGTCGTCGCGGCTGACGACGGCGTGATGCCGCAGACGATCGAAGCGATCGAACACTCGCGTGCGGCGGGTGTGCCGATCATTGTGGCCATCAACAAGATCGACAAAGCCGACGCCAATCCCGATCGGGTCAAACAGGAACTGGCCCAACAAGGTCTGTCGCCACTCGAGTGGGGTGGCGAGACCGAAATGGTGCCGGTGTCGGCGAAGAAGCGGCAGAACCTCGAGACGTTGCTCGAAACGATCCTGCTCACGTCTGACATTCTTAATTTGCGCGCGAGTTCGACGCGTCTCGCGTCCGGCGTGGTGCTCGAAGCGAAACTCGATCGCGGCCGTGGCGCGGTGGCGACGGTGCTGGTCCAACAGGGCACGCTCCGCATTCACGAGCCGTTTATCGTCGGACAGATCTCGGGCAAAGTCCGCGCGATGTTCAACGACCGCGGCGAGCCGATTAACGAAGCGGGACCGGCAACTCCGGTCGAAGTGCTTGGTTCGCAAGGCGTGCCGCAGGCGGGCGAAAGCTTCCAGGTCGTTTCGGACATCACGAAGGCGCAGTCGATTTCACAGCATCGCCAGATGTTGAGCCGTCAGGCGGCGTTGTTGCAGACGACGAAGCGCGGTATCGAGGCGCTCGGCGAAAGCGAAGTCAAGGAACTGCTCGTCATCATCAAGGCCGACGTGCAGGGCTCGGTCGAAGTGTTGAAGTCGACGCTGCAAAAGCTTTCGACGGATCGTGTGAAGGTGAAAGTGATTCGCTCCGGTGTCGGCGCGATCACCGAATCCGACGTGTTGCTGGGTTCGGCGACGCAGGCCGGTTCGTCTTCGTCGGCAGTCGTGATCATCGGCTTCAACGTGCGGCCCGAAGCACGCGCGGCTGACGTGGCGAAGCAGGAAGGCGTCGACATTCGTCTCCACTCGATCATTTACAAGGTCGAGGAAGAGATTCGCGCGGCGATGATCGGCATGCTCGAAGCCATCGAGAAGGAAAGAATTCTCGGCAAGGCTGCGGTCCGCGAAGTTTTCCGCGTGCCGAGAGCAGGAACGGTCGCGGGCTGCATGGTCGTGGACGGCACGGTGCGCCGCAACGCGCGCGCCCGTCTGATTCGTGATGGCGTGGTGAGTTGGGAAGGCAACATCGCTTCCCTGCGCCGGTTCAAGGATGATGTTTCCGAAGTCCGCGAGGGTTTCGAGTGCGGTATCAGTCTGGAGAATTTCAACGACGTGAAAGTCGGCGACCAGATTGAGGCTTACATCGTCGAGCGAGTCGCGGCGACGGAGTTGTAAAAATCCGGGGCGGGTTTTATGCATCGCACGGAGAGATTTACGGACACGTTGCGGGAAGAGATTGCCGAGATCGTCGGCTATGAACTCGAAGATCCGCGCTTGACTGCCGTAACAGTGACTGACGTTCGGCTCTCGTCGGACAAGCGCGCCGCCCGAGTTTACGTCACGGTGGCCGGTGACGAAGCCGAGCACAAGTCGGCGCTGGATGCTTTGAAACACGCGGCGCCGTACGTGCGCAAGCAACTGGGCCTCTCGTTGAATCTGCCGCGCACACCGGAGCTGCACTTCGTGCGCGATCGCGTTGAGGAGCAGGGCGACCGCGTCGATCAACTGCTCAGGGAGATTGAAGTCAAGAAGGAGTAAGTTTTTGAGCTCGAGTTTTTAAGCTGGCTCAAAGAGAAAAACATGCTTAGTCAAGTAGTCGAGCTGATCGAGGCCAAACGCCGTTTCGCGATCACCTCACATATTCGTCCCGATGGTGACAGCCTCGGATCTTCGCTCGGTCTTTACTGGTTGTTGCGCGCTCTCGACAAAGACGCCGAGGTCATCATGCGCGATCCGGTGCCGCACGCTTACCAGCAACTCCCCGGCGCAGGGGAAGTCCGCGTCACTCCGGCCGTCGATCCTTCGTATCACGCGGTGTTCGTGATCGAGTGTTCCGACATCACCCGTCCCGGCTTGATCGATCTCGAGAAACAGTTTGTCGTAAACATCGATCACCATTCGACCACCGCGCTCTTCGGCAGTATCAACTGGATCGACTCCACCGCGTCCGCGGTCGGCGAGATGATCTACAACCTCTGCAAAGCGACAGGGGTGCGGGTGACGAAAGAGATCGCCGAGTGTGTCTACACCGCGCTGATCACCGACACCGGATCGTTTCACTACTCGAACACGACCGAGCGCACGTTCAAAGTCGCATCGGAACTCGTGCGCACGGGCGTGAAGCCGGCGAAGACGGCGGAAGCAGTGTTTGCGAGTTATCCGTGGAGCCGCATCGAGTTAATGGGCGCTGTACTTTCGACTGCGCGGCGTGACGAGAGCGGACGCGTTGCGTGCATGCGGCAGTCGCTCGAGATGCAACAAGGCGCTCACGCGTCCGACGAAGACGCGGACGGGTTTGTTAACTATCCGTTGACTGTCGGCGAAGTTGAAGCAGTCGCGTTGTTGAAGGAATGCGAACCCGGTGTCTATCGCACGAGCCTGCGATCCAAAGGCGACGTCAACGTGGCGAAGGTGGCGGAGAAGTTCGGCGGTGGCGGTCATCGCAACGCCGCGGGCTGCACGTTGCGCGGAAGCTGGGAAGAAGCAGAGACGGTGATCGTCGGTCTCTTGCAGGAAGCGGTGAAACGCGCCGACGGCCTCAGCGACATCACCGAAGACGCGCTGAAGGAATCCGTGGCCTAAGCGGTGGTCAAAGAAAAGAAGTACAAGTGGCGTCGCGAAGACTACCAGGAAAAAACCCGTGGCCTCCTTATGGTCCACACGGGCAACGGTAAAGGCAAAACCACTTGCGCGCTCGGTCTCATGATGCGCGCCGCCGGACGCGGCTTGCACTGCTGCATGATTCAGTTCATGAAGTCGCGCAACGATCGTTACGGCGAACACGTCTCCGCGGAGAAGCTCGGCATCGAAGTCCACACGATGGGCGACGGCTTCACGTGGGACACCAAAAATCCCGAACAGGACATCAAGACCGCGCGCGAGACGTGGGCGTTGTGCGTCGAGAAACTGCGCTCCGGCAACTACGACATGCTCGTGTTTGACGAGCTGGTCTACGTGCTCAGCTACAAGATGTTGCCGGTCGAGGAAGTCGTCGCTGAGTTTCGCGAGATTCGCGCCGCGCAACCCGCTTTGCACATCGTCGTGACCGGCCGCGACGCACCGCCGGAATTGATCGAAGCCGCTGATTTAGTTACGGAAATGCGCGAAATCAAGCATCCGTTCACCGCCGGCATACGCGCGCAACAGGGCATCGAGTTTTAGGTCATTGCCGATTTCCGATTGCCGATTGTCGATTTGAAGAGTCGCAAAGGCCCAGAAATCCGCAATTGGCAATTGGCAATCGGAAATCGGCAATGTTTGTGCTACCCTTCCCGCCATTCTTATGGCCTGGTTCAATAAGAAAAACAAACGCATCGAGGCCGTCCCGCCGGAAGAGCGCGTCGTAAAGACGGAAAACGTCTTCGTCAAATGCGACGGCTGCGAGGCCCATCTTTTCAAAGGCGAGCTCGAAAACAACTTCCAGGTTTGCAAACACTGCGGCTACCACTTTCGCATCGGCGCGCGCGAACGGCTGGCGCTGCTGTTTGACGACGGCAAGTTTGAAGAGATCGACGGCGAGGTGACTTCGATCGATCCGCTGGAGTTTGTCGACAGCAAGCCTTACTCGGATCGAATCAAACAGGCCAAAGAGAGCACCGGTTTGCCGGAAGCGATCGTGAACGCGCGCGGCACGGTCGGCGATCATCCTGTGATCGCGGGCGCGATGGACATGACGTTCATCGGTGGTTCGATGGGTTCGGCGGTCGGTGAGAAAGTGACGCGCGTGATCGAAAGAGCGATGCGCGAACACAGCGCGGTCGTGATCTTCTCGGCGTCGGGCGGCGCGCGCATGCAGGAAGGCACGTTGTCGCTGATGCAGATGGCGAAGATCTCGGCGGCGCTCGCTGCGCTCGACGAAGCGCGTTTGCCTTTCATTTCTATATTGACAGATCCGACGACGGGCGGCGTAACGGCGAGTTTCGCGATGCTCGGCGATGTCATCATCGCGGAGCCGAAAGCATTGATCGGTTTTGCTGGTCCACGCGTGATCGAACAGACGATCCGGCAGAAGTTGCCGAAAGATTTTCAGCGTTCGGAGTTCCTGTTGGACCACGGCATGATCGACGCGATCGTTGATCGGCGCGAGTTGCGCAATCAGATCGTGACGCTGTTGAACTTCATGATGAATCCCGAGATTCACGGCGAGTCGGACATTGAGCGCGCCCGCCGCCGCGCGGCTTCGCGAAGTTAAGCCGCGAGTTTATGAATGCAGTTTGATGAAGCGGTTCAGTATCTCCTCGAGCTCGGCCACGAGACGTTAACGATCAAGCTCGGCCTCAGAAACACCGAACTCCTCCTCGCAGCTCTCGACAATCCCGAACGCAGTTATGTTGTGGTGCAGATCGCCGGTACGAACGGTAAAGGTTCGACCGCGGCGATGCTGGATTCGATCTGTGGCGGGGCGGGGATTCGAACGGGGCTTTACACGTCGCCGCATCTGGTGTCGATGACCGAGCGCATTCGGATCGCCGGTTCTGATATCACGCCTTATGATTTTGCGCGACACGCGACGACTGTTCGCGCTGTTAGTGAGGATCTGCTTGCGCGCGGTGAGATCGAAGCGTTGCCGACGTTCTTTGAGCAAGTGACGGCGATCGCTTTGCTTGCGTTTCGTGACGCGGGTGTCGAGTTGGCGATTTTGGAGACAGGTCTCGGCGGTCGTCTCGATGCCACCACTGCGGCGAACGCATCGATCGTCGGCATCACGTCCATCGCGATGGACCACGAAGACTATCTCGGCGACACGCTTGCGTCGATCGCCGCTGAGAAAGCGGCGACAATTCGTCCCGGCGTGACCGCTGTAATCGCTCATCAGCAACCCGAAGCTTTGGCAGTTTTGTTGGCGCGCTGTGAAGCGGTGGGCGTCCAACCGTCGCTCCCAGGAAACACAGATTTTATAAAACAGATCCGTCTCAGTCTCCGTGGCCGCCACCAGATCGAAAACGCATCTGTGGCAATCCGTGTTGCTCAGGCGTTAGGTATTTCGAACGACGCGATTGTTAGCGGACTTGAAACAGTGAGGCATGCGGGCCGTCTGGAATTGATTCCACACAAACCAGACTTCCTTCTCGACGGCGCCCACAATCCAGCGGGCGCCCAAGCTCTGCGCACCTACCTCGACGAATACGAGCACGGGCCACTGACGTTGATCTTCGGCGCGATGCGCGACAAGAAGCTCGACCAAATTGCCGAAGTTCTTTTCCCTCTCGCTGACTGTTTGATCCTCACACCAGTCAACAACCCACGCGCCGCTACACTCGAAACACTCGCATCGCTTGCGGAGCGCCACGCTCGCGGACGCATCATCGAGTCAAGCTCCAGCACCGAAGCCATCCAAACCGCGATCACTGAAACGCCAAACAATGGTTTGATCTGCGTGACAGGCTCACTTTATCTAATAGGCGAGACACGCCCGCTCATTTTGCAACTAGCGGAACAACAAACTATGTCCCACGAAGAACTATCACCCGAAGCGTCGTCACACAACGAACTACCAAAAGCGATCAGCAGCCAGAAAATTTTCTCGGGCCGCGTCTTCAGCGTCACAGTCGACACGGTGCGCGAAGGCGATCTCACGTGTCAACGCGAGGTGGTCCACCATGGCGGCAGCGCCGTCATCGTGCCCGTGTTTGACGACGGCACGGTCGCACTCGTGCGGCAGTATCGTCATCCCGCCGTGCGTTATCTGTTGGAAGTTCCCGCCGGCACACTCGCGGATGGCGAACGTCCCGACGCCGGCGCCGAGCGCGAGCTGCAAGAGGAGTTGGGCCTGATCGCCGGGCGCATGGAGAAGCTGTCGGAGTTTTTTGTCTCGCCGGGTTTTTGTGAAGAGAAGATGTGGGTCTACCTTGCGACGCAGCTCGTGCAGGGACAGCAGCGGCTCGAAGAAGATGAAGTGCTCGAAGTCGTGCGGCTGCCGCTCGCGGAGGCGTTGGAGATGATCGCAAGCGGTGAGATCCAGGACGCGAAGACCATCATCGGTCTGATGCTCGCCGCGCCGAAGGTCGGCGTGCCGTTGTTAGAGACAGACTATCCCGCCGTTTAGTTAATTTGCGATCCGCGTATCCGTGACCTAAACTCGCTCGGTGTTCACCGAAGAACCTTCCAACGACCAGACATGGGTACAAACTGAGTCAACCGTTTCCTCCGAGGCTCCCACTAGCGAACCGCCGGTTCCCGCAAACGAACCGTTTCCGTTTCCGCCGCCGCCCCCTGCGCCGGCTTCTCCGCCGAGTGGAGACCGCCGCTGGTATCGGCTGCTGATGGCGATCGTCACGTGGTTCATGAGTCTGTTGCTGCTGCTCGTTGTGCCCGTGATCGTCGCGGTGCCGTATTTCATCTACGTGTGGAAGACGCGCGGCGTGCCGAGCGCCCAGGCTTTAGCAAACGACAAAACACTGCTCTTCTTTTCTATTCTCGGCATCATCCCGACGCACCTGCTCACGCTTTTGCTCGTGTGGCTCGTCGTTACCGAGTGGCGCAAACGTCCGTTCTGGAAGGCGATCGGTTTCGAGTGGCCCAAGTCTGCCAGTCCACTGATAAGCGCGCTCGGCTGCGTTCTGATCGCTGTCGCACTGTTCGTCCTCGGCGCTGTGGTGACGAGTCGCTGGGGTGGCAGCAAAACACAGCTCGATCTGCTGGTCGAGAGTTCGCTGCCAGCGCGGTTTGCGACCGCGTTTGTGGCTGTGTTTACCGCGCCGCTGGTTGAAGAAATGATTTATCGCGGTGTTCTCTATTCGGCTGTCGAGCAGACGCTCGGTCGCGCCGTGGCGATCGGTTCGGTCGCGTTACTGTTCGCGGGCGTGCACGTGTTCCAATACCAAAACAACATCGCGGTGATCGTGGTCATCACGATGCTGAGTTTTTCGTTGACGCTCATGCGCGCGTACACGGGCAAGCTCCTTCCTTCGTTTATCGTTCATCTCGTCTTCAACGGCATCCAGTCGGTAGTGATCGTGCTGGCGCCGTTCTTTGGCTGGGGCAATTCATAAAAAGTTATGGCCGCGGCCTACGACGTTGTGGTGGTGGGCGCGGGGATCGGCGGCCTCACTGCCGGCGCGCTGCTGTCCGCGCGCGGGATGAGTGTTTGTGTGCTCGAGCGGCAGTCGCAGGTGGGTGGCTGCATCGCGCGCGTTGAGTTTTCGGGACATGAGTTCGAGCCGGGGATGGGGATCTACACGTCCTTTGGTGAGGGTGAAGTTTACGAGGGGATATTCGACCAGTTGCCGGTTGACGTTCCGTTGACGTCGTTGCTGCCGCGGCCATATGTGGTGCGGCTTGCGGACGGAGCAGACGTCAGATTACTCGCTGGCGAGGAGTTCTTTGATGAACTCCGACAGCAGTTTCCGGAGTGTGCGGATCGGGCGATTGAGTTTTATCGGAATCCCGCGCTCGAAAGCTTAGCCACAGTCTCACCACGCTTTCGATCATTCATCGACACGCAGCTTCGTGGCTTTCTGCACGCCTCCATCGATCAGTGTTCTAATGCGGCCGCGGTGGCGGCGCTGGCGCGTGTGCGCGGGCCGCTTTACGAAATTCACGGTGGACCCGCGACGCTTGTGGAACGTCTGGCTGAATCGATCGAGCGCAGCGGCGGGACGTTGCGTCTGAACGCGCCGGTGCTGCGACTCGCTTTTGATTCGAGCGGCACGGCTGCCGGCGTCGATCTATTGAACGGCGAACAAGTCTTCGCGAAGAAAGCAATTGTCAGCAACCTGACGATCTGGGACACGTATGGCAAACTCGTCGGCCTGAACCGGACCCCAACGGACATCAAGAAACTGCTCAACACCTTGCACGGCTCCGGCGCTTACGTCGTCTACACAACGATCGAACCCGCCGCCATCGCACGCCTCCCGAGCGATCGTTTGCTGGTAGCCACCCGACCTTCCGACGTGATCTCACAGTCTTCTGACGACGAGTCTTTCACAGAGTTCACACTCGCAACGCACGGTCGCACAGCCACTCTCAAATCCGCTACCGACGTAAACGACTGGTTCACTTACCACGCGAGCGAAGAAGACTTCGAAGACTCCGATCAGTCCGCGCTCGAGCACTTCTGGTCCAAACTGCACGCCTCGCTTCCCGAACTCGGCAGCGACATCGAGGTCATCGAAACCGCCAACCCCCGCACCTTCTACGAAAACACCCGCCGCAAGCTCGGCATGATATTGGGTCTTCAAATCCCAAAAATCCCTATCCCCACAACGTCAGTCCCGAACCTCTTCATGGTCGGCGACACCGTCACCTCAAGCCCCGACCTTGCGACCGTCACCGAATCTGCCCATTCCCTCGCCAACCACCTACACAAAAAACTCTAGACACCCAGCGATTGTCTATTGTATACAGGCAACAGACAATATGTACGTTACAGTTGACGAACGAGACGCGCGGCCGCTGTATCAACAGCTCGTTGATGAGATCAAGACCCTAATCGCGCGAGGCGAACTCACACAGGGCACGCTGCTGCCGCCTGTCCGACAAGTCGCGTCAGACCTCGGCGTGAATCTCAACACCGTCGCTTTTGCTTATCGAAAACTACAGCAGGAAGGTCTCATTCGCGTGCGGCACGGCTCGGGAGCCGTGGTCGTCTCGCAAACCCTCAAAGACAAGCCGGACGAGCGTCTGCGCGCGCAGTTACGGACGGCCCTCACGCAGCTAATCCTCGCCGGACTAAAGCAGCCGGAGATCAAAGCACTCATCAATGAAGAGTTGGACGGTTTGTTGAAAGAGACCGGCCGCGGATAACTCGATTCCGATCTCAAGAACTACGGCTGGTTCGGCATCCGCTCCAGGTTCTTACGCGGCACCGGATTGCCCGTTTCCGGATTGATCATTCGCGGCTCGCGGCTGAACCCACCGTTGCCATTACCAAACCCACCGTTACCAGCAGGCGGAGTCGCTGGACGAGAGCTGCCACCGCCGCTTCCCGGCGCGCCACCGCTGTTCGGATGACTCTGGCCGCCGCCCGGATAGTACTGGCCGCCGCTCGATACGGTCGTGCCCGGGTGGCTTCCATAATTCGGGTAGGAGTTGGCCGGAACGTACGGCAGATAGAACGCATTCGTGTAGTAGGAACCGTACGGCGAGCCAAGACCGAGATAATAAGGCAGGAACGTGTAACAACCGACGCGCGGATTGAAGAACCACAAGCCCAGCGCGCGCCTGTCGAAGTAATAGAACGGATCGCTGAACGACGCGAATGCCGTGTTCAGAACGCGATTGGTAATCCGCTGGTTGGCCTTCGCGAGCGCCTGGCCGCGCTCTTTGCTCCAGTTTTCAACGTCGTCTTTCTTTTTGTCTTCGTCCGTGAGCTTGGCGACGGAGAAATTAGTGGCGTTGAAAATGACCTTGTTGCCGCCTTTGACCTTCGTGTGCGAGTCGCTCAGAATCACGCGGCCCTTGCGCACGATCAGCTCGGTGGCGTCGTCGGGCACGACGTTCAAGCGATAGAGGCCCTGGCGCACGATCGCGAGACGTGTGTGCGGCGTGCTGACGCCGATGTTCAAGTCGAGGTTGTCAGCGCCGGTTGCTTCCACGATCGCCGTGCCGCGAAGTAGCCGTACTTCGAGATTGGCCAGACTGTTGTCGAGTAGTTCAACTTCGGAATTGCCGCCGAGGCGCAGGTACGAACCCGGATTAAGCAGAATCTCGACCCGCCCGTCGCCCTCCGTGCGGACACGGTCGCCGGAGTTCAGGTCGTCGGTGATCATCAGTTGTTGCCAGTCCGACTCGCCGCGTGAGATGACGGTTGCGCCGCCGGTGACGGCGTTAATGCCGCCGGCTTTGGCGGAAATGACGAACTTGTCGCGTGTCGTTTGGCCGAAGCTGACGACCGAACAGGCCAACACCAGAGATACGGAGAGTAGAAATAGCGGGAGGTAGAAACGTCTGCGCACGGAAAGGTCCTCCGATTTGAGATTGTTTTAGGGGGTCGGCCGGTAATCTCGGGAGCATTATAGTCTGAAGCGGGAAAGTTACAAGCTTTTCCGAGGGTGGGTAACTTAGTCCTCAGCGGGCATGACTCAACGCATGGTTTCGAGAAGTTTGGCGTGGTAGCCGCGCTTGGTGCGGGCGAGAAGATCGGGACGGTTCAGGAGTTGGACCTCGACCGAGCGCCACTTCCCATCGAGCGTCTTGTTCGACGGCCGGTAACCGATGCTGTAGACCGTGCTGAGATCGCGCACCACCTGCGGATAAACCGTGTCGAGATCGCGGAGCTTCGCGGCGTGATAGAGCGTCGTGCCGCACGTCGTCGCGATCAGGCTCAACTGCTCGCGCGCCTGCGCGTAAGCCGCACGCGGCACGTGATAACGCTTCACGTTCTCTTCTTCCGTGTCGAGATAAATCGGAAAGATGACGGTCTCGGAGCCTCTGATTTCCTCGAGCAACTTGTCAAACGGAGTCTGCGAACCTGGACCAGGCACGTCTGGAAGCGCGTTGTCGATCCCGTCAGTCATCACAACCACAGCACTGCGCCGCGATCCACTGCCGCGCGCGATCAGATCGCGCAACACCCAATCGAGCGAGTCCCAAAAATTCGTGCCGCCGATCGCCTCGTCCATCTGGTCGATACTCTTCTTCAACCTCTTCCGATCGAGTGTGAACGGCGAATAAAGCGCCGGCTGATCGGTGAAGCTGACGATCGCGATGCGATCGACGTCGCGTGCCGCGTCGATGAAACGCTTCGCCGAGTTGCGAATCATCTTCAGGTTTTTCGAGTTTGAGCCGGAAAGGTCGAGCAGAAGGACGAGATCAAACGGCGCATCAGCCGCGGCAAAGAACGTGATCTCCTGCGGCACGCCGTCTTCGAGCACGACGAAATCTTTTTGCTGCAGCAGCGGCGCGGGTATATTCGGCGCGGAGCCGAGCACGCTCACTTTCAAGTCAACCAGGTCTGAATCGATGCGAATCGTCTCCACCGGATCCTGCGCGCGGATCTCACCCGCGACCAGCAGTAGCGCCAGACAGATCAAACTCACATACTTAATTTGCATAATAGCCACGCTTGCCGCGAGGCACTGCGTTCGGCCGGTTGACGGAAATGTGTATCCCTCGCCAACGCCCGTCACGCGCGTTGTTTGTCGGACGATAGGCTAGACTGTAAACCGTTCCGAGGTCTGCGACAACCTGTTCGTAAGCGCCGGCAAGATCCGTGAGCCGTTCGACCTGGTAGAAAATTCCGCCGCCCGCGTCCGCCATCTCCTTCATTCGATCGTGGCCCATGTCGAAAGCCTCGGGCTGCGTGTCGAGCGGGCTCATCGCTTCGTATTCGGTGTTCAGCCACAGCGTGTACAGCACACCGTCAAACTCCTGAATGTTGCGCAACGTCTCGGGGTAGGAGTATTTCACAGAACCCTGCTGGCCGCTTATGCCGGGTATGGTGCCATCAAGTCCGTCGCTCATCAAGACGATCGCGGTGCGGCGCGAGTTCTTCGACTGCTTCAACACTTCGTTCATCGCAAAGTTCGTCGCGTCGTAGAGTTTTGTATCGCCGCGCGCAGTGTCGATGGTTTCGATTCGTTGTCGCAGCAGCTCGCGATCGGCAGTGAGTTCGGAAACGATGGTGGGCGCGCCCGCGAACGTGATCACCGCGATGCGATCGTTGGGACGCGCGGCTTGGACAAATCGCAGCGCCGCCGCGCGAATGAGTTTAACCACTTCCCGCGTCGAACCGGAAAGATCGATTAAGAGCACCATGTCGAACGGCGCTGACGCCGACTCGAATTGAACGATGCGCTGCTCCTGCCCGTCTTCAGTCAAACGAAAGTCTGATTGGCCCAAGCCCATCAACCCGCGATTCGTGCTGCGATCGATGACGCTGATGTTTAGCGTGACGAGTTGCGAGTCGACGCGGATCACGTCGCCTTCGCTGATCTCCGCGTTGTCGGGTTCGGTAGCTGGCGTACCGGCAGGACGTTTCGCGTTCTCGACACCGATCAGTTCCGGCTGTTTCGTTGGTTCATCACGAGGAACCGTGATCTCGCCTCGCGCAGACGAGCCGCTAACGTCCGCATTCTGCGGCACTTTGAGCTGGAGATGAATCGCCGCCACCGGATCTACAGGGCGACGCACTACCGAGATCGTCAGCGCCGCGCCGCGGTTGTCGATCACGATCGGTGAACGAGTGAACCTGACAGAACCTTCGATCGCCGCCGAAACCGCGACGTAATTGTTGGCCCAACGCTCGACCGTAACGTCGCCGAAGTCGTTGCGCACTTTGATCCGCGCATTCGGCGGCACGTCGATGCGAATTTGCTCGCCGTCCTGGACCGCCGACATTGTGGGAGGGAAGAGAGAAGCAGCTAAAAAGACAAGACCCCACAAAACCTTTCGAGGTTTTGAGAACATAGCGGAAAATCTACTCGACCACGGCGCTGATGGCAAAACCAGCGGCACGAGCTCACGGCGACGTGTCGTTCTTCGTGAGCAAGTTCTTGATCGTGTCGGCGCCGAAGCCGATCGTAAACACAGCGATGATTCCGGGCAGGATGTCGAGTTTCATGAGCTGTTCGCGCGCGCCCGAAACGAGCGCAAACACAGCCAGGAACAAGGCCGCCACGAGTTTTACCAACTCTGTTCGCGCGCGGTCGCCGAACAACGGTTGCGGCCGGTTGGGAAAGACGGTAACGGGCTTTTCGAGCGTCAGCGGTTCCTTCGTGGCCGGATCCACCAACACGTCGCCATTGCCGTCGAGAAAAGTAGCCTTCACAGGATAGTCTCTTGCCGGCGGTGCCTTGAACCGGCCGTTCCGCTGCAGTTCGAAGTAATGAGAAACACTCCAACCGGTTTCGCTCATCTGATCGCCAAAGGCCCACTGGCAGGTCCAGTCCTCGCGCGCCGCCGCTTTTTCGAGTGCATCACTCTGAAAACAGACACATAGCTCGAGCGGCGCCCGATGGTAGGCGCGCATGGGCTTCACCACTATCGACGCCAACCGCTTCACCAGCACCTCGCCCACTCGCTGCGAATACACGTCGTCTTTCATCTGGCGCATGAGCAGCCGCGCCGAACGCATCGCCGGCCAGCTTTGCAGTTGCAAATAATCGAGCAGCTTGCCGCGGTTTTGGTCCAACCGCTGCAACATCTGCTGGTCCTGCGTACCTTCGAACAGCAACACGTACTCCTTCATCAGCAGGAGCTTCTCCACTGCCAGATCGAGCTCCGCATATTGCGCGGGAACGATGGTCAGCGTGTTGGCCGGCACTCGCTGCACCGCTTTGTAAGGACCGGGCAAGGCGGTGTCGAGTTTCTGAAAGACCGGATCGTTGGCGAAGTTGGTTTTGATGTCACCGGCAACGTCGAGCACTCGTTTTGCCAATGCCTGACCAAACATTTCGTCAGGCTCGTTGAGCATGTCGCAGCGTTTCGTCGCCTCAGTGATCGCAGACTGCGCGGATTCAAGATCCTTGTCGGTGAGTTCGTTTTTCGCAAGGAGAACCTTTGCATCCTCGATCAGAGCCTCGATTGCCGCGATCTGGCTCGGCGGTGGTCCAAGAGTCAACTTTTGCTGAAGCCGGTTGAGCGCCACGTCAATTTGCTGGGCCAGGGCGACGCGTGCTTCGAGCCTCGCTGTACCTTCGTTACAACGCGCGGCGATGCCGGCAAAGTCAGGCGAGAACGTATTGCGCGACCGCAAAAGATCTTCCAAACGGTTTCGCTCTAGCCTGAGCAGCACCTGCAATCTGGAGCCGACATTGGTCAGGTTCGCAGTGGTCCGAGCGAGATCGTCGAGCCGGTCGCGGATGTTCAGGCGTCGTAACCTGTTTGGTAGCGCCTGGCTCAACAGCAAAGAAGTCAGCCCACCGAGTATCAGCACCGCAACGATGCCGGCGTAGCCCAGGACTTGTTGCGAAGATGCGCTGAAATAGCTGAGACTCGCTTTAACCGGAATGATCTTCCACGGCGAACTCTTATCGAAGCTCGCGGTAGAGTTCGGCAACACCGGATAGAGCAGCAGCGAGTTTCCTTCGGTGCTTTCGACTTTGAACAGATCCTGCAATCTCGTCAACGAGAACGGTACCGACGGCTTGCATTGAATGACCCCGACACCTTTCGCCGGCAACGTGATTTGATCGCCGCAAACGTCACTACCGCCGACGTTG
Organism: uncultured Blastocatellia bacterium; assembly: GCA_946480785.1. Next base: position 19,029 of record CAMLLD010000029.1, read on the forward strand.
AGACGCCAGATAAGGGGATACGCGACCGCGTCGTCGTTCTTGAGAGTTATTCGTGTGACCTCGCCACCGACGAGCGCGAGGTCGGCTTTGTTCGGATCTGGACCATCGAGCGTCACCGCGAACGGCAGATGAATAATCTTCAGCTTGCCGAAATCGTTGCCCTCAAACGCCAGATCGGCATCGAACGTACCCGCTTGCTTCACACCTGTGACGGTCGCGACAACGGTCGCAAGGTTCTTCGAATCCGTGGTCAACGGATAAACAGCCTGGCCCTCGCCGGCGCTCTGATCGCTTTTGAAAGTGAGTTGCGGCCGCGGCTCAGTGTCCGTGTTGACAACGCCCGTGAGCGCGCCGCCGGTCAGCGGCGCGGCGCTTCGAAGTCTGATCACGGTGCTGCCCGTGCCGGTGTTACGGTCGACAACAATTTCGGCGGGGCCAACGATCGTGGGCGCTGCGGGAGGCTTTGCCGGTGTCGTTGCGTTTTGGTCCTGGGCTAAAGCAATCGTGGCGGAAGAAGTTAACAACAGCGCGAAGAGCGCGACAGTCTTGAGCAATGGGAGCGGGGGTCTCATGAACACACCTCAAGGCGTACAAGTTTGAGAGATCGATTTGCGAGGTACCCGGCTTGAAAAGGCCCGACTAGTTTACACGAGTTACGGCTCGATCAGATCGAGCATTGAAGTCTCATCGTGCGCCGGTTTTTCCGCTGGTTGCGCCGGCGGCGCGCCGGCAAGATCCGAGATCTGCAACAGCAAGTTGTTCTGGTTGGTCGCGTAAGGCAGAGCGGCTTCGATGCTGACAAGACCGTCGCGGATGAACTTCTCAATCACCATATCGAACGTCTGCATCCCGTCCTGATCGCCCTGCTCCATCGCGTCGATCAGCGACTTCCCTTCCGACTCGCCCTTCTCGATGTATTCGCGCGTGCGCATCGTGGCTTTCAAAATCTCGATCGCGGCGATACGACCTTTGCCGTCGCCGAGCGGAATCAACCGTTGCGAGACGATGAAACGAAACGACTGCGCGATACGCGTGCGAATCGCTTTTTCCTCGTTCTTCGGAAAGACGCCGATGATGCGGTCGACGGTTTTTGAAGCGTCGATCGTGTGCAGCGTCGACAGGACCAGGTGGCCCGTTTCTGCCGCTTCGAGCGCGACTTCGATCGTCTCACGATCGCGCATCTCGCCGACGAGGATCACTTTCGGTGCCTGGCGCAGTGCCGCGCGCAACGCCACGGCGAAACTCGGCGTGTCGGAATGCAGTTCACGCTGATGAATGGTGGAGTTCTTGTGCGTGTGGAGAAACTCGATGGGGTCTTCGATCGTGACGATGTGGTAGTAATGCGTTTCGTTGATCAGATCGATGATGGCCGCGAGCGTCGAGCTCTTGCCGCTGCCGGTTGGACCAGTGACGAGAACGATGCCGTTCTTGATGCCGACAATCTCCTGTAGTTGTTCCGGCAGATTGAAATCGCTAAAACGCGGCGGACGCATGGGAATCACGCGCATCACGATCGCGTGCGTGCCGCGTTGTTTGAAGATATTGACGCGAAAACGCGCCTCGCCGGGCGCGCTGAATGACAAGTCAGCCGAGCCCGTCTTTTCCAAACTATCCACTGCGGTTTGCTGGTTGCCGATGATCAGCTTGGCCATGCCCGCGGTGTGGGCCGGAGTCAACTTCTCCAGACCCGGAATTTTTACGGGCACGAGTTTACCCGCCAATTCCACTTGCGGTGGTCTTCCCGGACTGAAGATCAGATCGCTGACTTTGTCGGACGCGCGCAGCATCTCCCGCAAAATCGCGACAAAGTTAGGTGGCGGTGGTGTGGGCGGTTGGCTGGTTACGTTTGGTCGTTCAGTACTCATTTTGATTCAGGAACTTTTCTGTGTGGTCGCGCGTCAAAAGATTGCGTGGAGAACAAACTACTTGCAGCGCGCGTACATCAAAGTCGTCGTTAGCACAGCACGCGGTCGTTAACAAATTTGGACCGCACGCTGAATCTGAAGAAAGGCGCTTTCAAACATGGCAACGTACAGAGACCCTGTTACCTGCTTTGCACCACTGGAAGTAATCGAGCGCCTGCTGGAAATTCGTGTTGAAGCGGGTTACACGCCTGCCGTATATCTTCTTTCCCCCGATGATTTGGCAGACTATCTCGATGCATATGGCTTCGATGTGTATGCTTTGTCGGAGGCCGAAGCTGAGTTTCACTTTGGCGATTATCGTGCACCACTGGCGCCGGGCGGAGATCATGCCCACTGCTCACTGACCGCACACTAGAATCACAAATCGTTCGTGAATTAGCAACGCGGGAGACAGCAATGCTCCCGCGTTTCTCATTTGAGCGCTTTGATAATGAAGAACGTAACGTCGTCATTCGAGCCGACGTTGGCAGTCCACTCGAGTATTTCCATTTGCAAACTCGCGATCATTTCGCGCGCGGGACGGTCGTAGGCTTTCTTCACGGCCTGCGCGAGGCGTTCGCGGCCAAACTCTTCGCCTGACGGGCTGTTCGCTTCCGTCGCGCCGTCAGTGTAAAGCACCAGCACATCGCCCGGTTCGAATTCGAGGTAATACTCGTGATAGCGCGTCTCGCGAAACATTCCCAACGGCTGTTCGCCTTTGTCGATGTAGCGTGAAGTGCCGGCTGCGTTCACGAGGAGCGGCGGGTTGTGGCCGGCGTTTGAATACGCGAGCGTTCCCTTTTGCGCGTCGAGAATTCCGTAGAACGCGGTCACAAACAGATTGCTCTCGATCGACTCCCACAGCAGGAAATTCACTTTCGCCATCGAGATGTGCGTCGCGTAGCCGATGTGCGTCGCGGCCCGGAGACTCGCGCGCAAAAACGCCATCAGAATCGCGGCCGGAACGCCTTTTCCCGACACGTCGGCAATCACGACGCCGATCTGATCGTCGTAGATGCGCACCCAGTCGTAGTAATCACCCGAGACTTCTTCGGTGGGAAAGTTGTAGGCGCTGATGTCGTAACCGACTAATTCCGGATCACGCGCCGGCAAGAGCTCCAACTGCACCTGGCGCGCGACTTCGAGTTGGCCCTCGAGCCGCTTCTTTTCGATCAACTGCTCGTGCAGCATCACCTTCTCGATGATGATGGCGACCTGCGACGCAAGCATCATCAACACGTCGAGATCGTCTGCCGAATACGCGTTGAACTGGTCGCTTTCTAGATCGAAAACACCGATGACTTCATCGTTCGAGATGATCGGCGCCACCATCTCGGAACGCGTCGAATCGCGCGCGTTAACGTAAACGGGATCCTTGCGCACGTCCGGCGAGATGATCGGCGTACCGCTCAGCGCGACGCTGCCGATGAATCCCTCGCCGAGTTTAAGGTGGAGATCGCGTAGCTCGTCGATGTCGTAACCGCGAACCGCTTCGGACTTGAACACGCACGGCTCTTCGCCTGCGGGGACCAAATCCTTGTCGCGGCACTGCACGACGAAGATGCCGGCGGCGTCGTAAGGAATCAGCGAGTCGAGGGTGTCCATCACCAGGTTGAGGACTTCCTGGAGATCCAAAGAGCGGCTGATTTTCTTGGTAATGTCGTGCAGCATGCGAAGCTTGTCGATCGTGGTCAGCTTCATCGTTGCTGCTTCTTTTAGTCGTTCACTCATCCTGCGGGCTATTCTATCGCAACCTGCTTAAACTCACGCCAAAGGTGAGTGACTTTCATTCGATACTCGACCAATTCCCGGCTGACGCGGAAGTGGGCCGCGATGTCGCGCGTCGCTTTTCCCTGCAACAACAGCCGCTTCAAAGCGGCGTAAGGCACGAGCGCGGCCGCGCCGACGCCGTACGCTTCTTCTTCGTCGGTTTGGCGATAATCACGATTCATCACCTTCCCTTTTTCGTCCTTTGTGACGACCGAGAGCCGGTTCGGTTGATGGGCCAGAAACACGTGGCAGATCTCTTCCATCAACGTCGCTTTCGTGCGGGCTGGCCCATGATTCGGATTCAGAATGACGAGCTTCATCCCGTCAGGCAGCGAACAAGCGCCTCCAGACCACGACTCGGACGCTGGTCCAAGCAGGTGTTCGCGCGCGCGTTCGCTCAAGCCCCTGAGCTGTTCGAACTCGACGACCATCAGGTTCGCATATTGGGCCAACTCGAAAGGATTGAGAGAGACGTCAGGTCTGACGCGAGCAAAATCGCGCAGGGCAATTGCTTTCAGTTCGAAGTTGCGCCACTTCTCGCCAGGAGGTAAAGGACCGAGGAACACTAAAGCTCAACGCCGCTTTTTCGCGGTCTTATCAGAGTTACGACTGAACTGGGTGTAGGCCACGCGAAAGAGCTCCGAGAGCGCATCGGCCGTTTCCGGCGTGAGATTGCGGTCGGCGCGCAGGTGCGCTTCGACAATCTGAGGCACGGGTTCCTGCGGGTAATAAACGACAGGTTGCGACGAGTCGTCCTGTGCGGGTCGCGCGCTGAGAATGCGTTCGACCGGAACTTCGAGCCACGCGGTGAGCCGGGCGATGTTGTCGGCGTCAGGTTTTCCGGTGCCGTTCTCGATGCGAGAGAGAGTTGAGGCGGAGACTGAGGTTTTGTCGGCGACATCGCGAAGGCTGAGGCCGAGTTCCTCGCGACGACGCTTAACGGCACGGCCTAGCTCTTCGGTGTTTACGAGCGCTTTGGCAGGTCGGTTGGTGCGTTTCATGCCCGCGAACGTATCACAGAGCGGTTTTAGAGGCAAGACTCTGTTTTACGTCTGAAACGAACCGGGGATCTTACTGCCGCGCGAGTTCACGCGCCTTTGGGACCACATCGACAGCTTTCGAGATCTGCGGATCGTCGGTCATGATGAACACGCGATCGCCCATCACACGCCCGTACGCCGCCGTCACGAGATCGAAACGCAACTCCAGTTCGACAAACGGGCGATACCGATCGATCGCCGCCGCGTAAGTCTTGTACTTCGGATCGCTGTTAACGAAGTCACGAAAAGCACGAAACATCGCATCCGTCACTTTCAACTCGTCCGGTTGCAGCTCGTGATTGAAGTCGATGCGCGCGATCTTGCTCGCCTCGAAACCTTTGATTCGACCGTTTACGAGCTCGCGGGCGAAAGCGAAGGTTGGACTTAATAAACGACGCTGCGTCAGGTTCGTAGTTCTCGCATCGACGTTTTCGTCCGGCGTGATGCCGCCGCCACCGTAAACCGCGCGGCCGGTATCGGTCTTACTTTCAGGACCAGCCGGTTTCGCCGGCTCGGTCGGCTTGTTCTGACTGATGCCCGCGCCGTGCGTGTAGTAATCGTAAAAGCCGCCGTTGGAATAATCGCGCTGAATCAAGCGTCCCGACGGCGTATAATACTTCGCGGAGGTAAGCGTCAGTCCCGCACCGTATTCGAGTGGAATAATGCTCTGCACGAGACCTTTGCCGAAACTCGTCTGGCCGACAATCACCGCGCGATCGTGATCCTGCATCGCTCCGGCAACGATCTCCGACGCCGAGGCGGTGTTCTCGTTGATAAGCAGCACGAGCGGCGTCATATCCGGCGCGTTGTTGCGCGACTCATACTGATTATCGCGGTAACCGTTTCGTCCTTTTTGCGTCAGGATGATCTGGCCGTTGTGCAGAAAGACTTCGGCGACGTGAATCGCCTGATCGAGAAAGCCGCCCGGATTGTTTCGCAGATCGAGCACGAGGGACGTCATGCCCTGACGATGCAGGCGATCGAGCGCATCCAGCAACTCGTCGGTGGTCGTGTAGTTGAAGCCGCGCGTCATGTCAATGTAGCCAACGCCGGGCTTTAACATGTACGCGTCCGGAATCGAAGGCTGCGGGACTGCGTCGCGCACAATGTCCACCGTTTGCACGCGTTTGTCCGCCGCTCTTTCAAGAGTCAGGTGGACGGTGGAATTGCGCGGACCGCGGATCTTATCGCGCACCTCGATCGAAGGCTTGCCGGACATCTTCACGCCATCGACTTCCAGGATCTTGTCGCCGTAGCGTAGTCCGGCTCGCCACGCCGGAGAGCCTTCAAAGGTGGCCGTGATGTAAGTGTCGGTCTGATCGCCGTAGGTGTAGTTCTGAATCGAAGCGCCGATGCCGTAGTACTCCGAGCGCTGGTCGGTCTTCAACTCCTCAAACTCGTCGCGATCGTAATAATTGGAGTGCGGATCCAAAGAACGCAGCATGCCGATGATCGACGACTTGAAGACGTCGTTGTAGTTCAGCTTGCGCCCGTCGATGTATTGTTCCTGGACCAGCTTGAGCGCCTCCTCGAAATCGCGCTCCACCGGCGCGGTGACCGCAGCCGCGTTGCGTGTGGGTCTGCGGCCCGGCAAACCGGAACCGGGAGTAGAGCCGGCGGAAGTGCTGCCGGATGGCGTTTGCTGCGCGCGTTGCGCAATGGCGAAGCCGGGCAGGACGAGAGTAAAGCTAAGAACTATAAAGACAACGTGAGTAGAAATTCTTTTCACCGCAAGACCTCTTACGCTAATCGGAGTTCGGGTTTCGAATATAACGGATGCAGCATAGTCGGGCAAGGTTGTGCTCTTGCTTGACGGTTGTTTCCAGCGCTCCGTAGAATGAACTTACACAGGAAGCCAAGCGTAAGACGGACACAGGTATTTCAGTAGTTACTAAAGGAGTCTTCAACGAAATGAGCAGTCCGTACAGCAAAGAACCACCGCCTTCACCGGAGCGCATCGACGACCTGATGCTCCGCGACGACGAGCCCGAGCTGCACGAAGATCAGGGTCGTACCGCTTCGTCAGTTCGCGACATCGCATCGCGCATTCCGGAATCGCTCAGCGCCATCGGCCGCGACATCAGCAGGACCATCGAGAAAGCGATCTCAGCGAAGGACGATTACGTGGTCGCGGTGAAGGTTACGCCGCAGGCACAGGAGAAGCTGGAGCAGTTGGTCCAGGCCGGGGTCTTTCGCAGCCGCGCTGAAGCGGCCGGTTTCCTGATCGAAGAAGGCATCCATGTGCAGGCGCCTCTCTTTGAACGCGTGAGACAGAAGCTCGCCGAGATCGAACGTCTGCGAGCGGAACTTCGCGGCTTAATCGCCGACAAGCCTGTTTAGAGCGCGCGAATTAACTCGGTCGCGCGTCGTTAGGTTCGAACAACTAAAACAACCCCCCAAAGCAGTGCTTTACCGCGATCCTCTCATTTGGTAAAGCACGTCTTTGTTTCTGATAGAGAAAAAACAACGTGGCAGAAACGTTTCAATTACCACCCACACCGATCGAACAATTCACTCTGGCGAACGGCTTACGTGTGGTCCTCAGTCCGGACCGCGCTATTCCCGTCGTCTCCGTCGCCGTCTACTACGACGTCGGTTCACGTAACGAACGCGAAGGCCGCACCGGTTTCGCGCATCTCTTCGAGCACATGATGTTTCAGGGCTCGGAAAACGTCCCGAAAGCCGCGCATTTTCAATACATCTTCAACGCCGGCGGGACCATGAACGGGACCACTTCAACCGAGCGCACCAACTACTTCGAGACGCTGCCGTCAAACTATCTGCCGCTAGCCTTCTGGCTGGAGAGCGATCGCATGCGCTCGCTGAAAGTGACGCAGGAAAATCTCGACAACCAACGCCACGCAGTGCAGGAAGAAAAGCGGCTTCGTTATGACAACCAGCCTTACGTCAATGCGTTTCTGCGCATCAACGAGTTGATCTTCACGAACCCGGCAAACGCGCATTCGACGATCGGCTCGATGGAAGATCTCGACGCTGCGACCATCGACGACGTGCGCGAGTTTTTCCGCATCTACTACGCGCCCAACAACGCTGTGCTGACGGTAGTCGGTGACTTCAACAATGAAGAAGCGCGCGAGTTCGTCGATAAATACTTCAGCAACATTCCTTCGCAACCGTTGCCGCCGCCGGTCGACGTTTCCGAAACTGAGGGCGTCGCTATTCCCGAAGAGACTTTTCACGATCCACTCGCGCCGGCGCCCGCGTTCATGCTCGGCTGGAAGATTCCCGCGCGCCGCACGCCTGATTTTTACGCGTTGTCGCTCGCGGGCACGCTGCTGTTTGAAGGTGACAGCTCGCGGCTTTATCAGAAGCTGGTGAAAGGCGACGAGTCGGTGGTTTCGATTGAAGGCGGCGTCGACGAACGCCGGGGGCCATCGGCGCTCTACATCTTCGCGCTGCCAAAACCCGGCCAGGACGTGAACCAAATCCGGCAACAGATCTTTGAAGAGATCGAGCGCATCGGCGCTGATGGTCCAACTGACGCGGAGATGGAGAAGTTGCGCAATTCGCTTTGCAACGACGCCGTTCGCGGGCGGCAGTCGACGATGTATCGCGCGCAACGCATCGCGGAGTTTGCGCTTTACGATTCGGATCCGCACTTGATAGATTCCGAGTTGGACCACTACCTGAACGTTACGGCCGCGGACATCAAACGAGCAGCGTCGCTCTATCTCAATGGTCCAAACCGCGTGGTGCTGGACATTGTTCCCGCGCCCGCCGCGGCGGAGACCGAAGAACCGGTCAAGGCCGCTTCGCCGCAAGCTCCGGGAGATCCGCATCAACCGAGTTCGCCGGCGCCACAGATTCCTGAAACGCCCGCGTCCGAACCGGACTCGCCGGTGCACACCGATGTGGCCCAACTGAAACCGACGCCGTCTCCGGAACAACCCCAAGACCCTGCGGATGTAAAGCCGCACACTGAATCAGGACCATTGCACCTGTAAACATGAGTCAAGCAGAAATTTTTCGCAGCCAGGCGCCCGCGCCGTTGCCACCACACCCGATCACCATTCCGGCGCCGCGCGAGACCGCGCTCGCAAACGGCCTTTCGATAGTCGTGGTCGAAGATCATCGACTGCCGTTGGTTAATTATCGCCTGGCCTTTCGTGTCGGCACTGCTTTCGATCCGCCGCAGGTTCCCGGTCTCACGGATCTGCTCGCGGGTCTCCTGCCGGAAGGAACTGAATCACGCTCGAGCCGTGAGATCGCGGAAGAAGTCGCACGCATGGGCGCGAGCTTGTCGGCTGGTTCGACGTCTGACTACACGATCGTTGGGGCCTCAGCGCTCTCGAACTTCAACGAACAGATCCTCGATCTGATGGCGGAGATCGTGTTGCAGCCGTCCTTTCCGGAAAACGAAGTCGAGCTGGCGAAGCAGAACACGAAAGAGAGTTTGCGGCAACAGCGCGCGCAGCCGTCGTTTTTGGCAAGTGAGATGGTTTCGCGCGTGATGTTCGGCGAGCATCCGTATGCCATTGTCGCGCCGACGCCGGACTCGATCGATCGCACGTCGCGCGACGAGTTTGTTAAATTTCATCGCGCGAACTTCGTACCGAACAACGCCGTGTTCATCGTCGTCGGCGACGTGCAGCAGGAGCAAATCATTCAGAAGCTCGAGTCGTTGTTTTCGACGTGGGAACGTGGCGCAGATCTGGTGACCAACTTTCCCGCGCCGCCGGTGCGCAATAAACGCACGGCGTATCTTGTCGATCGGCGCGGTTCGGCGCAATCGAATATCGTCATCGCCAACAGCGGCATCGTCAGGACCAGTCCGGATTATTTTCCGATGCTGCTGATGCACACGGTGCTCGGCGCGAATGCTTCGTCGCGCTTGTTTATGAACCTGCGCGAAGAGAAGGGTTACACCTACGGCGCGTATTCGAATCTCGATGCGCGGCGCACGGCCGGAACGTTTCGCGCGACCGCGGAAGTGCGTTCGCCGGTTACGGGCGATTCGTTGAAAGAATTTTTCTACGAGTTGAATCGCATTCGCACCGAGCTCGTTTCGGAGAAAGAGATCAACGATGCGAAGTCGTATCTCACCGGCGTGTTTCCGATTCGACTGGAAACGCAGGAAGGCCTTACCGATCAACTCGTGCAGATCAAGATGCTGAACCTGCCAGGTGATTACTTGCAGCATTATCGCGATCGCGTGCAGGCTGTGACTGTTGCGGAGATCCAGCGCGTCGCGGAGAAGTATGTTAAGCCTGATGAAGCGGCGGTGATCGTGGTCGGTGACGGTGCGGCGGTGCTCGATCAGATCAAGCCTTACGTGCCGGACATCGAAGTCTACAGCACGACCGGCAAACGTAAATCATTGGACGCTCCGGCGACGACGGAGATCGAAGGTTCGTGGGCGATTCAGGTGGAGACGCCGCTCGGGCAGAGTATTCCGGCAACACTGACGCTCACGCGCGAAGGCGAGAGTTACGTCGCGAAGATTCTTTCCGAGATGGGCGACGCGGATCTCGGCGTGGTTGACCTGAACGATAATTCGTTTCACACGACGGCGAATTTGGAGATGGATGGACATGCGGTTGAGGCCGAGGTGTTCGCGCGTTTCCACGGCGATCAGACTGAAGGCACGCTGAAGCTGCAGAACTCGCCGTCGCTGCCGTTCACTGGCAGCAAGGAATAATGAGAAGCAACCCACTTTTGCGAGACCACATCAAAGGCCCGAGGTTAAACGGATCGCCGCAAGGATAGCGACGACCATAACACTCGGTTCCTCCTGTGATTTGCGCCCGGTATGTCGGCCATACCGGGCGCTTTTTATTTCCAAACGTTTGTTAGTCGCGCTCGTAGCGCAGGACTATGCCCCCGCCGCCGACGACCCAGCCTATCTTCTTGTTGAAATGTAGTGAGTAAAGGTTTTGCTTCGTTGTTGATGTCTGTGGGGTCCAGGTGCGTCCCTGGTCACTGCTGCGAAGAATCGTGCCGCCGCGTCCGATGGCCCACCCTTCATCGTCGTTCAAAAACTGCACACTCAAAAGCGTCACGTTCGTGTTGGTGGCGACCGGCGACCAGGTCTCGCCGCCGTCGATCGTGCGCAGGAGCACGCCGCGTTCGCCGACTACCCAGCCGTTCTTATCGTCGCGGAAGTCGATGTGATAGAGCGTGCCGTTCACGCCCGCGTTCTGTTTTGTCCAACTCTGTCCGCCGTCGCGCGTAAAGAGGATCGTGCCGCCGTCGTCAGTATGCAGGATGACGCCGCCGTCGCCGACAATCCAGCCGCGTTTGTCACTGACGAAGTCGATGTGAATCAACTCGAGCCGGCTGGGCGCGCGCTGCCGCCGCCACGTTTCACCGCCGTCGTCCGTGTAAACCAACACGCTGTCGACGACGCGATCGCGTTTGCTGACCGAACCGACGGCCCAGCCTTTCTTCTTGCTCGAAAAGCGCAGGCTGTACAACTCAATGTCCGCGCCCTCGAAATCTTCAGGCGAAAAGATCTTTAACTTCGTCCAGCTTCCACCGTTGTCGCGCGTGACGAAGATCGAGTTGCCGGCTAGAAAGAACCCCGCCTCTTTATCGCGAAAGTAGATGTCGTTGATGGCGGCGTTGGTGCCGACTGTTTGGCGCACCCACGACTGCCCGCCGTCGTCCGTGCGGCTGAGATAACCGCCGTCGCCGCCGACCCAGCCGCGTTTGCTGTCGATGAAGTAGACCGTGTTGAGATCGTTGCCGCCGGTGTTGACTCTGATCGGCGTCCAACCGGTCTGCGCCTTCACCGCTTCGGCGAATACGAATAGAGCGCAGACCGCCACTGAAAAAGCGAACCCTCTGGTAACTCGGCTGTGCATTTGTGGTCCTTACCTTACCACAAACACGCCGTTTACGCAGATCCCGTCACGCGGTAGACGCGGCCTTCGAAAACTACCACCACGCGTTCGCCCAGCGAGAAATAACTCGCCAGTTTCGGGTGCTGCTTCAGCAGTGCGAAATAGTCGTCACTGCCAAACGTCAACGTCGTCTCCGGCAAGCGCGCTTCGGCTTTGAATTCCGAATCGGTCCACACGCCGTCGATCAGATAAAACGTCTTGCCCTCAACGCGCCGCACGGCATCCTTGCGCGTGTCGTCACGCCGGATTGAGTCGGCTTCCTGCTGGACGCGAAGCTCTTTACTTTGCCGTACGGCAGCCGCGCCCGTATCCGCCACGCCGCTGGGCGACGCACTCGGCGCCGCATTTTTCGGCGCGTTGAGCGAACCGCCGATGAAGCCACGCTGCGGCGCAGTTCCCGGTTGCACCATGTACAAGTTGTTAACGCTACGTTGACTAATCGCCTGGTCTTCCGCAGCCAGATACGACGTGTAAGGCGTCACGATCCCATAACGCGTCCCGAGATCGACGATCTCATCGCGCAGCTCCTTCTGCTCGCCGTTTGCCCGCACCTGCTCCATCAACCAACCCACACGGCGCGTCGCCCACAAACGCGGCAGGTACTCGTTATTTTCATTCCGCAGCGGCAAACTGAGATTGTCGTACGTGTAAGTCCGCGTCGATCCATTCGCCTGTCCCGTCAACGTCAGTCGCAACGACTCGAGACTCTCCTCGTTGCTGTAACGCCCGATCAACGTCACTTGCGAACCACGAAACAGATCGGGAATGCCGCGCGGGTAGACGAGATCCGTTTTCGCTCCGCCCATGTCGAGCTTGAGATCCGTCAACACCGGATAGTTCACCTTGGTAAAGAAGTTCGAAACCTTCACTTCGAGATCTTCTTTCGGCTCGACGTAATCCGCCGTGCCGCCGTTCTCAGCCGCGAGTTTGTCGAGCAACGCGGTATTGACGTCGTAACCGACACCAAACGTAAACAGCCGCACACCGGGCTTGCTGGCCTTGCGCACGTTGTCCACGATCCGCGAGACGTTCGTTTCACCAACCGTCGGCAAGCCATCCGTCAGAAACACGATGATCTTCGGACGCTCGCGATTCGTTTCGCGGAACTGATCCAACGAAGCAAGCAGCGACTGATTGATGTTCGTGCCGCCGACGGGCTTCAGCGCCTTCACAAATGCCTCACCGCGCTCACGACCCTTGTCGTCAGCCGCGATGAGTCCGCTCTCCATCAGGTGTTCCTCCCCGGCGAATGAAATCACGTTGAAACGATCCTGTGGCCGCAGAATTCGCACGCCGTAAAGCAAAGCACTGCGCGCCTTCTCCATCTTCCCTTCCTCGGCCATCGAGCCCGACGTGTCGACAACGAAAACGACGTCCTTCGCCGAGTATTCCTGGTCCGCCCATTCTTCCTTCGGCGAGATCATCAGCAGGAAGTAGCCCTGTTTGCCTGGCTCGCGATGCGTCAGCAGCGTGAGGCCGAAGTCTTCTTTCGAGATGGTGTAGAAGAGTTGAAAGTCCTGCGGTTCCTTGCCGGCGGCTGTTTCAAACGAAACGAGCGAACGGCGCTCGCCGTTGTGCTTCACGTCGATCGCGTGCGTCGGTGAATAAATGTTTCGCAGCGGATCTTTGCTTTCGACTTCCACGCGGCCGGCGACGGAACCGATCTCCGTCAACTGGCGACCGGTGCCGAGCGGATACCGATACGAAACCGTTCCGCCTTCGGCGCGCACGACCTGCGTGTAAGTGATCTCGAGTTTCTTGTCTGAGTTCGGCGGAATGGGAAAGATGCTCGCCTGAAAGAGGTCCTTGCCGGCGTATTCCAGTAAACCCGGATCACGTTGTCGCCGCACGATCTCGTCGTAGATACGCCGTGCTTCTTCACGCGATCTCACTTCGCCGACGAGTCGCCGATCGCCTTCCCAAATCGCAAACTCCGCGATCGAAGCACTCTCGGGAATCGGGAAAAAGTAAGTGCCCTCGAGCGTGAGCGGGGTGTTGTTGCGAAAGACCTGTTCGACGTGGGTGGTCGCGACCTGCGAGCTGATCTTCGTATCGATCTTGATCGACTTGACGGGGAGGGCGCGCGGTAAGTTTCGCGGCCAATCACCGACCGGCGGCGTCGGACAGCGGCGGCACGGCCCGGGAACGATGACGCCCTGAGCGGCGGCGACGGCGGCCAAGCTTAACGAGATGGTCAACAGGACGAGCAGGCGAAACAGGCTGGTTCGGAACGGCATGACGGATCTCCAAAGAAGTAAGAGTAAAACCGCTGGACGGTGCTAGAACGGAGGCCTCAGCAGCTTCTTGCGCGGGTTTTAGTACAAGTCGCGTAGCCGTTTATTAAAAATCGTCACGCAGGTGGCGACGACAGCGACCGTCAGGCCGCCGGCGGCGAGTGTGTGTGGCGGTCCGAAGTGGTTCGAGGCCGTTCCGGCAATGATGTTTCCGATCGGCATCGTTCCGAGGAACGACAGGATAAACATGCTCATCACCCGCCCGCGCATCTGATCCGTCACCAGTTTTTGCAGCAGGGTGTTGATGGTGGACACGCAGATGACGAGCGAAAAACCGACGCCGAATAGAAACACCAGAGACATCGTGAGACGTGCAGAGAGCGCGAAGTTGGTGATAAAGACGCCGAATGCGATCGAGCCAAAAAGCACGAGCCAGCCTTTGCGTTTCCAGTCGCCGAGATACGCGACCAGGAGTGCGCCGCAGAACGCGCCCGCGCCCGCCGTGCCCATCATCACGGCCAAACCCGTTTCGCCGAGGCCGAAGATGTTGCGCGCATAGATCGGCACGAGCGTGAAGTACGGCGCGCCGAACAGACTGTTAATAGCAGAGAGCAACAGCAGCGACGACACGCGCGGGCGATTGCGCACGTAGCGAAAACCTTCCGTCAGGTCGCGCCAAAACGCGCCGCGCGCGCGTTCTTCACGTGGCGGAGGAGTCAACCTGTACTGCGGTCGCACGACCCGCAACGAGGCGACCACCGCAACGAACGACAAACCGTTCGCGTAGAAACAACCGGCGAGACCGAATACGCTGAAAGCCACTCCGGCGAGCGCTGGTCCAACGACGCGCGCGAGTTGAAACTGCGTCGAGTTCATCGCGATCGCGTTTGGTAGATCTTCGCGGCCGACGAGGTCGTAAGTCATCGCGAGAAACGACGGGCTCGCGAGCGCCATGCAGCAACCGGTGACGAACGAAAAACCGAGGACCAGATAACGATTGACCGTGTGGGTAGCGACGAGGGTGGCGAGTCCTAGCGCAGCGACGCCCGCGATGACCTGCGTGATCAGCAGCAGCCGGCGGCGATCGATCAGGTCCGCGAACACACCACCGACGAGTGTGAAAATAAATCCGGGCGCGGTGGCCATAAACGCATCGAGCCCGAGCCAGAACGGCGAGTTGGTGAGCAACAGCACGAGCCAGCCCTGGGCCACCGCCTGCATCCACGTGCCGACGTTTGAAAGAAAAGCTCCGATCCAGAAGAGACGATAGTCGCGATTCGAGAGCGCGCGAAACATCTTGCCGCGACGCGTGGCGGGTTTGGGAGTAATAGCTGGAGCAAGTTCAGCAGGCATTTCTATCCGCCTGGTCCGTTTTCATCTGTGTTTATTCGTGGCCCTTCGCCAGTCGGAAAGAGAACCGCCCGCTGCGCCACGTCTCTCGGCAACGATCTCTGCCATGATCGCGAGTGCGACTTCCTCGGGACTAACCGCGCCGATGTCGAGTCCGATCGGCGCTCTGATCTTTCGCAATTCCGCTTCGTCCGCGCCCGCTTCTCGCAGTCGATCGATCACGATCGTTGTGCGGCGCTTGCTGCCGATCAGGCCCATGTAGTCCGGCTGCGCCTGGACCACCGCGCGCATGCACTGTTCGTCTTCGCTGTGACCACGCGTGACGACAGCAACAGACACACCGCGCCCGTTCCCAATCACCTCCTGCACGGCGCTGGTCCAATCACGCGCAACGACCAGTTCGATCGCTTCCCCCGCAAATCGATCGCGCGCGAGAAAATCCGCGCGGTCGTCGATCAGCGTCGTCTGATAACCAAGTAACGCGCCGAGCTTCGCGAGTGCTGCGCCGACGTGTCCGGCGCCGCACACAACCAATCGCGGCGCGGGCTGCAAACGTTCAAATAAAAGAAAGATCTCACCAGCCGAAGAAAAATCCGTGGCGAAATCCTTGAGTGAGATCAGCTTCGTCTCGTCACGCGTTTGCAGAAACTGCAACGCGTGGGCAGCGACGCGTGCATCGAGCTCCGCATCGCCGAGGCTGCCCGTGACGTTCGCAGCCTCGTCGACCAGCAGTTTCGCACCGGCGTTTTCGCCGCGCGCGACAGTCACGACGACGCCGACGTCACCGCGTTCGAGTAGCTGCGCAATCTTCTGAGTGATTGTCACCGAAGACGGCTGCTCACTTTCCGCAGCCACCACACTGGCCCAACAAATAGATAGACGGGATTTTTGAAAAACGCGGGTTGGTTACCTTCGATCGCGTGGCCGGCAAACTGGCAGATCCAGCCAAACACAAACAACGCCAGCGCCCAGCGCCAGTTGAAAAAGAAGAGCGGAACGGAAACGACGATCGCCGGGATGCCGATGGTGTGCAACAAGCGGTTCAGCGGATGCTGATGCTTCGCTTTGTAGTTCGACACGTAGTCTTCGGGCATGTCAGGCTTCCGGATCCAACGCCTCGATGAAGATATCCATCGTGCCGCCGCAGACCATTCCTTCTTCACTCGCTTCGTCGGCGGTGAGCGAGAAGTGATGCAGCGCGGCGGCTCCGGAGCGCATTGCGGTTTGCGCCTCGGCCCAGACTTCCGCTTCGATGCAGCCGCCGCCGACCGTCCCCGACACGTCGCCGTTTTGAAAGAAGATCATTTTTGCGCCGCGTTGTTGCGGCGTCGAGCCGCGCGTATGGGCCACGGTTGCGACCACGACGCGTTCGCCGCGCTCGCCGGCTTCATTGATCATGCGGTAAAGATCCCGCTGCGGAATCGTGGGCATTTTCGCTTTGTCTTTTGCCTTTCGGTGAGATAGTTTACGTCACCATGGCAAGTACCCCCAACTTACACCGCCGCGTCAGCGACCGCCCGCTTTATTTGCTCGCAGCCGTCGTCATTCCGCTCATCGTGCTCGCGGGTTTTGCGCGCACTTACTATCTCAAAGGTTTTTTTGCGACGCCGCCGCTGCCGAATTTGGTCGTGCAAGTGCACGGAGTCGTGATGACTGCGTGGGTCGTGCTGTTCATCGTGCAGGTGACGCTAGTCGCAAGACGACGAACGAAGCTGCATATGCAACTCGGCATACTCGGCGCGGTTCTCGCGGCGCTCGTCTTCATCGTCGGCATACTGACCGGCATTTACGGCGCGGCTCGCTTTGTTAACAATCCGAGTCTTACACCGCCGGGCGCGCCGTCGCCGTTGTCGTTTCTGATTATTCCGCTCGGCGACATGGTCGTCTTCGCGATTCTGATCAGCTTCGCCTTGTACTATCGCAGGCGCCTCGACATTCACAAGCGGCTAATGCTGCTCGCGGCGATCAATCTGCTGGTCCCGGCAGTCGCGCGCATTCCGCTCAGCTTCATCGTCAACGGTGGACCACTCGCGTTTTTTGGTTTGGCGGATCTGGTGCTGATAGGTTTCGTGTTGTTTGACACGATCAGGCACAAGCGACTGCACCCGGCATTTCTGTGGGGCGGACTGCTCATCATTCTCATGCAGCCCGCGCGCATTCTCTTCGCCGGCACAAACGCGTGGCTCAGTTTCGCCGCCGCGCTCGTGCGACTGGTCCAGTGATTATTGGCGGCTACGGAAAAGATTATTCAATTCGACGCCCGAAGCCGCATCGCCAAACGCACCGAACGTCCCGTCGTTGGCAATCTCTTTCGCGGCACGAATGAACGCGCCCCACGCGACGCGCGCAAGCGCCGAGCCGACTGAAATACGGCGCACACCAAGCTCCGTCAGTTTCGCGAGCGTCAGGTTTGGTTCAGTGCGGTGCACGAGCACGTTCACCGGCTTCGGCACTACGGCTTTAACGATCGCGTCGATCTGCGAGTTGTCAGTGACACCCGGCGCGTAGAGACAATCAGCGCCCACGTCAGCGAAGGCAGTCAAACGCCTGAGCGAAGTCGCAAACGGATCGCTGTCGCCCACGAGCCACGCTTCGCAGCGCGCGGTCAGTACGACCGGCACGCCTGAATCATCAATCGCGCGGCGCGCGGCTTTGACTCTTTCAACCGCGAGCTCGAAATCGTAGAGACCTTTGGTTTCGCCCGGAATCGAATCTTCGATCGAAACACCGGCGACGCCGGTTGCGACGCACAGCGCCACGTTCTCCGCGACGCGCTCAGGCTCATCAGCGTGGCCGTTTTGAAAATCAGCGTTGACGGGCAGCGGCGTGGCCCCGACGATCTCGCGGAAATGTTCGAGCACTTCATCACGCGGCACGGCGCGAATGTCGTCAGGCAATCCACGACTGAACGCGAAACCCGACGACGTAGTCGCTAACGCTTTGAACCCGAGATGATGCAGATAGACCGCGCTGCCCGCGTCCCACGGGTTCGGCAGCACGAAACAACCCGACTCGTGTAGCTTTCTAAACGTCTCAACTGTATTTGGCATGGTCCGATCCTAACAGGAACAAATCTATGAACAAAGTTGCGTTGTGTGTGATCTCGTTGTTGCTAATGACATCCTGGGTGTTGGCCCAAACCGCCGCGCCGGATGCAGCAGAGTTGACGAAGCTGCTGAACGACTTTCTCGCGGGCGCTTCGCGCAACGATCCCGCGGCGCACGAACGTTTCTGGGCCGACGATCTGATCTACACGCGCTCGGCGGGCCGCCGCACTAACAAAGCCGAGATCATGCACGACCTGCATTCCGCGCCAGCGCCCAAGCCCGACGATCCGAAGCCGATCTACACCGCGGAAGACATTCGCATTCAGCAGTACGGCGACACGGCGATCGTCGCGTTTCGTCTCGTCGCAACGACGGAAGTCGACGGCGCGAAGCAAGTGCAGAACCTGCTCAACAGCGGCACGTTTTTGAAGCGCAACGGCAAGTGGCAAGTGGTGAACTGGCAATCGACGCGCATGCCGCGCACAGAAGAAGAGAACCGGAAAGACGTCGCGGCAACAGTGGCTGCTTTTCGCCAAGCCTTCGTCGCTTCTGACGTCAAGAAGTTTACCGCACTCACCGATCCGACTTTCGTGTGGACGCAAGGCGCGAAGGAAGTCACGCGCGAGCAACTGATCGCCGGTATGAAGCTCGTCGCGGTAAACGGAGCCAAACTAGAAACGCCGGACGACACGATTGCGCTTTACGGTGAAACGGCAGTTGTTCGCGGTCAGGTGGCGGGCGTTCGGCACACGATGACGCTCGTTAACCAAGCCGGCGCGTGGAAGATCGTTGCTTTGCAAACGACCAACTGAGCTGATCCGGTGAGAACCTGCGGCCTACTGATTGGGTTGTTCTGGCTTGCGCGTGGGGGTTGCCGGGCGTTGCGCCGGCGGCGTCGCATCCATCTGGAGACGCCGCTGCTCCAGCCTCGCACGTAACGTGTCGACTTCGCTGTCCGCATTCGCCACTGAAGTTTCCAAACGCGTCTGACTGGTTTGCAGCAACCTCAACTGCGCCTCGGTGCGGGATTTCTGACTCTCGAGTTGCCGCCGGCGCGCGTCGCGCGCTTCTTCCGGATGCACGGTGCCGTAACCCTGCGTCGCACGATCGATGTTCTCCGGCTTCAACGCATATTCGATCTGCTCGAGCTGCGCTTCGAGGTCCGCAATCTTGCCCTGCACGTCAATCAACTGCGAGCGCAACTGCTCCGCTCGTTGCTCGGCGCGCGTGAGCCGCTCCATGTCGAGCTGATAACGATCGTCTTCCTGCATCTGCGTCAACTTCTCATTGAGACGGTTGACCTGATTGGAAAGATTGTTGATCGTGTTCTGCATGTCAGGCGAATTGGAGCCGGAAGGCGAGCCGGTCTCTGGCGCCGGAGTTTGCGCTGGCGCAGTGGCTTTCGGTTTCCAGCCCTGGAGTTGTTCACCGGAGTCAGTGCTGTTGTTCGACTCGCTGATGATCTTAACGTCGCCGGTTGTGGTCGTGCCGGTCGTAGCGGTGCTCGGCGGAGCAACGGTCGGATTCGTGATCACCGGCCGCGCGGGCGCGGGCCTCGCCGTGCGCCGCGTTCGCTTCTTCTTTCTCGTCTGCGCCTCGCCCGCGATCAGGCCGACAGTGAGAATGAGACAAACAGTGATTAAGACTTTGCTGAAATTTCGCAGGCGATCAGGCATCACGATGCTCCTTCTTTCGGCTTAAGATACTCCGCTAGTCCAGATGCCTTCAAGCTCCAGGCAGATGCTTGGCTTCCACGATGCGCTGAGTGGTTCCGTTCCAAAACCTGTCAAACACGGCGCGCGATCAGCTCATACAGTGCGTTTTTGAAGAAGACGCGTTTGAAACGGTCGCCGAGATGGCGCGGCGGCTGCTTGCGCGCGCGTGCCCGCGCCTCGTCGAGATGCGTGCTTTCGCTGAGGATTTGCAACGGCTGGCCGGCAAACAAGCGACTCGCTGCTGCGACCGTGAGATGCGTCGTGTGATCCGCGAACGGCCCGATTTCAAACGGCACGCCGAGCGCGCGCCAACCGGAATGAACACTCGCCGCAACCGCATACACCGGATGATGAACATTGACGGTGAAATACAACAAACCGCCCGGTTTCAAGATGCGCGTTAACTCCGCGGCAATTCTTTGCGGTGACTCCGCGTGATCGACGACGTTGTCACACAACACCACGTCGAAACTGCAATCGCGAAACGGAAGCTGCTCCCCTGCGGCCGCGATCGTCGTCGCACAACTTTGCCAATGCGGAAACAGGCTGCGATAACTCACCGCCAAAGGATCCACACCGATCCCGCAGCGCGCGCCGAAGTAAAAGATCAAACCGTGCGCGCCGCTGCCGACTTCAATAACGCGCGCATCGTCGTCGATCTTCGCAAACTGCTCGAGTCTCTCGCGTACACGCCGCGACGAGCGCTGCATCGCCGCGATCACTTCGTCCTCATGACCGCGCAGGTGCGCTGCTTTCTGCTGTTGATACTGTAGTTGGCGTTCGAGTGCTCGGTGGGCGAGTTTGTGCCGAGTGCTCATCGAGAAAGATTAGTAAGGCTGCACGTTGAAGCTGATCTTCATCGCGGGGGCGGCATTCGTCAGCGCCTCGACGCGAATCAGTTGCGCGCCCGCTTCCGCATACTCGCGCACGTTCGCCGGCGTGATGTGACCGGTGCACTCGATCACGATCGTCTCCGAAGTCTCTCTCGCAACATCCGCAAGGCGCTGCAACTCTTCCGCACTCACACCGCTGAACACGATCACATCCGCGCCCGCGCTCGCCGCTTCCTTCACTTCGCTTTCGTTCGCCACCTCGATCGTGACCTTGTGCAGATAGCCGAGCTTCTCTTTCGCGCTTCTCACCGCGGCCGCCACGCCGCCGAGGATCGAAACGTGATTGGCAGTCACGACTACGCCGTCGTCCAAACCAAAGCGACCGTTGTAACCGCCGCCGAGTTCGACTGCGTATCGTTCGAGCAATCGTAGACCGGGAGTGGTCGCTCTTGAGTCAACGATCTGTGCGCCAGTTCCTTCCACTGCGATGACGTATTGATTGGTGAGAGTCGCGATGCCGGAAAGCCGCTGCAACAGATTCAACGCGACGCGCTCCGCCGAGATCAGCACATCGGCGAACCCGACCATGCGCGCGATCACTTTCCCGGCTTCGACCTTTTCGCCGTCGGCGGCAAACGCTTCGAGTTGTTGCTGCGAATCGAGCGTGAGAAAAACTTCTTCGGCCGCTTCGAGTCCGGCAACGATCATCTGCTCGCCCGCGACGAAGCGCGCGCGGGCACGCGTGTTACGCGCGACGATCGATTGCGTCGTGATGTCGCCGCGCCCGAGGTCTTCGCGCAGGAAGAGTCCGATTTGCGAGTAGAGCGCGCCTTCGTCGATCCAGTTCATTGCAGGTTCTCGACTGTTTGCCGGAGTTGTGAGGAACGTTGGGCGATCTCTGCGATGCGCGCGCGCACTTCGTTGACGCGTTCGGCGGGCGCGCGTTCGACGAAGTTTGGATTGCTGAGTTGCGCTTCGAGTTTCGCTGTTTCGGTTTGAAGTTTTTGTTGTTCGCGATTGAGGCGCTGGCGTTCCTGTTCGAAGTCGATCAGGCCTTCGAGTGGAATCGCGAGCTCTGCGCCGCCGCTTAGTATTGAGCGCGCGGAGGCTTTCGGCGCGTCGCCGAGAGTCAGGTCAGAAGCTCGCGTCAAACGCAGGATCTGCTGCTTCGCGGCGGTGATGAGTTGCTGCGTGTTCGCCGTTCCGCCTTGTATCACCAGCGGCACGCGATCGGATGGTTTGATGTTCATCTCGGAACGAATGTTTCTGACGCGAGACACGAGATCGATGATTTCTTTCATCTCCGCTTCGGCTGCTTCGTCGATTAGTTGCTCGTTCGCTTGCGGAAAAGCGGTGAGCATGATCGTCGGCTCCGCGCCTTGATACGCGGGATGAAGTTGCTTGTCGCCCGGAAGTCTTAGCCACAACTCTTCAGTGATGTATGGCATGAACGGATGCAGCAGGCGCAGCGCCTGTTCGAGCACTGACAACAGTCGCGAACGCGCTTCACGCCGTCGCGGTGTGTCTTCCTCGCTCGTCACGTCGGTTTTCGTCAGCTCGATGTACCAGTCGCAGAAGTCGTCCCAGAAGAAGTGATACAACGTCTGCACCGCGGCGTGAAAGTCGTAAGCTTCCAGCGCCGCATTCACTTCCCTTGCTGTCTTATTTAACCGCGACAAGATCCATCGATCATGTAACTGCAGATCCGTGTCATCCGTGTTAATCCGTGGCCCTTCTGCGTTGAGCAAACAAAATCTCGCCGCGTTCCAGATCTTGTTCGCGAAGTTGCGATACGACTCGACCTGCTTCTCATTCCAGCGTGTGTCGGTGCTGCCGACCTGGGCCAGCGTGAGCCGCGTCGCGTCAACGCCGAACTTGTCGAACACGTCGAGCGGATCGACGCCGTTCATCTTCGTCTTCGACATGCGCTGGCCTTGCGGATCGAAAATCGTTCCCGTGATGAAGACGTCGGCGAACGGTTCTTCGCCGATGAACTTCATGCCCATCATCACCATGCGCGAGACCCACAAAAAGATGATGTCGCGCGCGGTCACGAGCACCGACGTCGGGTAGAACGTTTTCAGATCGTTTGTTTCGTTGGGCCAGCCGAGCGTTGAGAACGGCCAGAGCGCGGATGAGAACCACGTGTCGAGCACGTCCGGATCCTGCGTGAGCTCGGTCGTACCGGCTTTCTCCGCTGCTTCGGCTTCCGAGCGCGCAACGATCACTTCGCCGTCTTTCGTGTACCACGCGGGGATTTGGTGGCCCCACCAGAGTTGGCGCGAGATGGTCCAGTCGCGCAGGTTTTCGAGCCAGTTGGTGTAGACCTTTTCGTAACTCTCCGGCACGAAGCGCGGTTTATGTTCTTGCGACATCAGGCCGAGCGCGAGATCGCGCAACTGGTCCATCTTCATGAACCATTGCGTCGAGATGAGCGGCTCAATCACCGTCTTGCAGCGTTCGCATTTCGAGATCGAGAACTCGTAGTCGACGACTTTTTCCAACAGGCCGAGGCGTTCGAACTCGGCGACGACTTTTTCGCGCGCGGCGTAACGGTCGAGGCCGGCGAAGTCTGCGCCGGCTTCGGGCGTCATCTTCGCGTGCGGATCGATCACGACCACTTGCGCGAGGTTGTGACGCAAACCGAGTTCGTAGTCGTTTGGATCGTGGGCGGGCGTGATCTTCACCGCACCCGTGCCGAACTGCGGATCGACGTACTCGTCAAACACCACCGGGATCTCTCGATCCGTGAGCGGCAACAGGATCGTCTGTCCTCCCAGATCGCGGTAGCGATCGTCGTTCGGGTTCACGGCCACCGCGGTATCGCCGAGCATCGTCTCCGGCCGCGTCGTCGCAACCGTGACGTAGCGCGTGTCATCGTTGTGACCTTCGCCGCGGTCGTTGTTCCGCTTGATCGGATAACGCAGATAGTAGAGTTTCCCCTGCTGCGGCAGCTTCTCGACTTCGAGATCGGAGAGCACCGTTTGGTCCGTCGGGCACCAGTTGACGATGCGGTTGCCGCGATAGATCCAGCCTTCTTCATAAAGCCGCACGAAGACTTCGCGCACCGCGCGCGACAGATCCTCATCCATCGTGAACTTCTCGCGCGACCAGTCGACCGACGCGCCTTCGCGGCGCATTTGCACAGTGATCTGGCTGCCGAATTCGTGTTTCCACTGCCACACCCGCTCGACAAACTTCTCGCGGCCGAGATCGTGTCGCGACTTCCCTTCCTTCTTGAGCGCGCGCGACACCATCAACTGCGTCGAGATCCCCGCATGGTCCACCCCGGGCAGCCACAACGTGCGGAACCCACTCATCCGCTTATGCCGCGTCATGACGTCCATGAGCGTGTGTTGCAGCGCATGGCCCATGTGCAGCGAGCCGGTCACGTTTGGCGGCGGAATGACGATGCTGAAAACGGGCGCATCCGGATCCTTATTGATCTCCGGCGCAAACGCCCCGCTCCGTTCCCAACGTTCGTAGTGGTGTTGTTCAGCTTCTTTCGGGTCGTACTGTTTGGGGATATCCATGCGTAATGATCGTCTCTCCAGGGAAAGCGTAAAGTCTACGCCAGACTGTATGTAAACTTCAAAACACGTTTACCGTCGACAGTAAATCGTACTTGAAAAAGTTTGAGACTAAAGGCACACTGCCCGCCATGACTGATAAAGAACTCGTCCAGGACTTACTCGAACGAATGCCGGACGACACCTCACTACAGGACATTGCCTACGAACTGGAGTTCATCGCAGCCGTAGAACAGGGTATGGCTGAGATCGAGAACGGCCAGTGGGTTACTGCCGAAGAAATTGAACGCGACCTCACCGCATGGCTTACAGAGTCAGATTCTCACAATCCGCCCGGTCGGACATAAACGAAATTGTTCGATACATCTCGACCGACGACCGCAACCGAGCGTTTCGCTTTGGCATGTTGCTGGTTCGACAGGCGTTGAGTTTGGGCCACTTTCCTGAGCGCGGCCGAGTGGTACCTGAGTTTGGCGAACAGTCCGTTCGCGAGATTATCGTTCGAGCGTACCGAATCATCTATCGCGTCGACCACCGGAGCCGGTCGGTGGTGATATTTCGCTTTTGGCATGCCGGAAGAGCCAGGCCGGAGTTGCCTGAGTAAAGACCTTCAGCGTACTAAAAGCCTCACACGTGTTCCCGACTTGAAAGACGAAAATTCCGCGTTCAGACTTGACTCATGACAACTGGGTTATCGGGAACAAACGATACAGCTTCCAGCGACACAAGCCTGACCGACAAGGAGTTCGTCATGGATCTGCTGCGCCGTTTGCCGGATGATGTGACTATCTATGACATTGCGCAGAAGCTGGAGTTTGTGGCGGCGGTGCGGCAGGGGTTGGTGGATGTAGAGGCAGGACGCTGCGTTTCCATCGAACAGATAGAACGCGACCTCAGTTCGTGGAGTGTGACAGTTGGTCACAAACGCAAACGTCGCGATAAGGCACGCAACAAACGAAAAGCAGGTGACTCGTTAAAGCCACCTGCTCCACTTGCAAAGGCGTAGCGCTTACTCAAACCCAGCGATTACCTTACTCAAACTCAGCGATTACATAGTCTGTCCGCTGCACTTCGTCTCTCGATGTTTACTTCGTCTCTTCCAACTGCTTCCTGATCAGCAGCTCCGCTAAGTCCGGCACCACTTCCCACGCGATCTCGCGGATCACTTTGTCAGACATCAACTCGACTGCACGACGGGCGATCGCGTCGATCATTTCGGGTGAAAGTTCTCCCGGCGCGACGGCGCGAACTGCGGATTCAACAGGCGAAGCGGATTGCACGGAAGACGCGGATTTTACTTCGGGCTCCGGTTCAGCAATAGCGTAAGAAACCTCTTGTGTGTCGGCGAACGAGTCGTGAATTTCATGTTCGCGCGGAGTTGCTTCCGTCACCTGTGGCTCGACAAACGTTCGCGCAGGAGGCTCGTACGCGGGCGTTGGTTCGTAGGATCGCGTCGACTCATACGCTGGCGCTGCCTGGTACGCCGGCGTTGCTTCGTAAGCAGGCGCAGCCTCACTCACGTCATCATCCAACTCCAACACGAAATCATCCGACGCTTCACCAACCGCTTCCAGCTCACCAAGATCCAACAACACGTCACCGTGCTCCGCGTGCGCATCGTGGCCCGCAACCTGAGAATCGTGCCTCACGCCCACAACCTGAGAATCGTGCGCCGCAACCGACGAATCGTCCCTCACATCCGTGACTCCTGTCTCCATGTTCTCCTCACGTGCTAACGATCCCGTTGCGCTAACTGGCTGCGCCGCCTGGGCCTGTAGTTCCGCTGCCGCATTTTCATCGAGCTGCAGCGTGTCGGCGGTCGTCACTTCCAACTCGTAAGTGTCCATGTGCTCTTCTTCAGCCGCCGCTTCCACATGCGGCAACTCGAGCGTCGGACTCTCTTTCTCGGCCGGCGGCGGGCTACTCACCAACGCGCCCACCCGGTCGATCAGTCGTCGAATGGATTGAAATGGTTTCGTCAAGATGTCGTCCGCGCCAACTCTGCGCGCCTCCGCTTCGTCGAACGGCTCAAACGAGCCCACAAGCAGCATCACGGGAATGTGTTTCAACTGCTCGTTCGTTTTGACGTATTCGCAAACCTCATAACCGTTAGGTGAGGGCATGAAAACGTCAGCCAGCACCACGTCAGGCCGAATTTCCAGGAGGCGGTCGATTGCTTCCCGGCCGGTACCGACACTCACGACTTGCACACCTTCATCGGCAAACGTAAGGTCGATGACTTTCTGAATGGTCGCCGAATCGTCGGCAAGTAGGAGTTTGCGACCAGCTAACAAAGCCTGTTCCTTTAGCTGAATGGCACCATCGGCGGGGCCTTGTGCATGTGCACGGATGGCGCGGGCATGTCGTTCGAAGTGGGCCTTTGAATAGGCCCGTATGAAACCTAACACCCGCAGTAAGTGGCAGTCAAGAGTTTAGTTTGGCTGGTGTGGTAACTATATAAAACTGACCTCAGCTTAACCGAATAGAAATGTCCTCTAGCATGCGACACCCGAAAGGGTGGCAAATGGAGGGACATTTAACGATGAGCTCGAAAGAGCGCGAGCGGCTGAAGCTGTTTGAAAGAGTGAAGCGGGCGGAGTTGTCACTGAGAGATGCGGCAGTGATCGGCGGTCTCAGTTATCGGCAGACGCGACGGCTGTACAAACGGTATCGCGAGAGTGGCGATCGCGGCCTGGTGCATCGGGGCCGTGGGCGGCCCTCGAATCGAGCCCAACCGGCGGCATTTAAAGCCATCGTTTTAGCCCTTTATCAGGAAAGATATCCTGACTTTGGGCCCACGCTGGCGGCTGAGAAGTTGGCGCTCGAAGGTCATGTGGTGGACCACGAGACGTTGCGCGGTTGGTTAATCAAAGCGGGGCTGTGGCACAAGCGGCGCAAGCGCGGACGGCATCGCAGTTGGCGCGAGCGCCGGGCGCACTTCGGCGAGTTAGTGCAACTGGATGGTTCACATCACAAATGGTTTGAAGAACGTGGACCGAAGTGTTGTTTGATGAACATGGTGGACGACGCCCAAGGGACGACCCTCTCACTGCTGGCTGAAGAAGAAACCAGCTTCGCGGCAATGGCGTTGTTGTGGCGCTGGATCGAGCGTTATGGCGTGCCGCAAAGCCTGTATACAGATAAGAAGAATGTCTATGTAATTGATGAAAAGACGCGCGCTCGCGCAGCCGATAGCGGCGAAGAAGTGTGGACCCACTTTGGTTGGGCCTGCAAACAACTGGGCATTGATATCATCACCGCGCACTCGCCAGAAGCGAAAGGCCGAGTAGAACGCAATCACGGCATTTACCAGGATCGCTTAGTGAAAGAATTGCGCCTCGCCGGCATCAACACGATCGCCGCCGCCAACGAGTTCCTCGCTGGCGGCTATTGCGAGCAACTGAACCAGAAGTTTGCGGTGCCGCCGCGTTCGGCGATTGATTATCACCGCTCGGCCAAAGGGTATGACCTGGCCAGCATCTTCTGTCTGGAGGAAGAACGCGCCGTGAGTGCCGATTGGGTGGTGCGGTTTGCTAATCAGTTCTATCAACTACAGCCGCCACGCAAAGCCTTGGTAGGCAAAGGAAGAGTGCGCGTGCAGCGCTATCTTAATGGTGAGCTGCACTTTCGTTATGGTCAACAAGAACTGCGTTACACGCGGCTGCCGGAGCGACCGCAACCACTCAGTAAAGCAAAGAAGACCAAACTAAGGCGCAACGGCGTAAAGCCCTATGTGCCACCACGTGATCATGCCTGGCGTAAGTTTCAATTCGGCAAAGGAGCACCGTGGTTAGCTGAGGCACCGCCACCGCCAGAGGGCTTTTCTAAATAGTTAAGCGAGAGGGCGTTTCTAAATAGCTCTGACAGAGTTTAGTTTGGCTGCGCGAGGTGCGCTTTACGGCGTGGGGCCGGAGAGGACGATGTCGTCCGAGGTGTTGGGTTTGCCGTCGGGGCCGAGCGAGCGCAGGGAGAAGCGGTCCGTTTCGCCGTCGTATTGATAAGGGCGATGCCACGGATCGACGCGGATCACGCGCGCCAGATAGTGCGGGCTTAAGTGATCGATCAGCACGGACTCTTTGTCGGAGACGACGAAGGAACCGCGCGCGCGGCGGAAGTCGATCAACGCGTTTGCGATCGCGGCGAGATCGTTTGTGGCGCTCGCGCGTTTCGCTTCGTTGTACGCGGTGGCGAATGTGTCGAGGATGGTCCAATCGCGAGTGCCGCTTTTGAAGGCGGAGACGCGCCAGCCGCGAGTGTCACGCACTAAACGGAAGTCGACGCGAATCGAAGATTCGATCAAGGCGGACGACTCGGAGCCGAAGGGTAGATCGAGTGACGACAGATCTTTGATACGCACTTCATCCGACGGCAAGGTCACGCCTAGTAACTCTGATACCAAACAGCGTGCACGTTTCACTGTCATCGCTGAGGCGGCAGCGTCGTGGCCGAATTGCGGCGGCGTGTCGCAACTTCCGGCTGGTAGTTTCGCGCCGAGCGCCTGGGCGATCAGATCGAGTCGTTCCCAAGTGTCCTGGCCGGTTCTGATCTCGCTCAAGCGCCAGTGACCGTCGGTCGTTTTCGCGCGAAAGATTGCGTCGATTTCAGCGGACGCTTCGGCGACGCCCTCACCGCTCGTGTTGACCCGCTGCACACGCACATCGCCACTCGCTAACGAAGCGCCAAACATCGTTTGGATCGCTTTGCGCAGGTCTTTGTTGGAGGGATTTGCGCCGAGGGCCACTGGCGCGAGTGCCCAAAGGGAGATGAATAAAAGCAGGAACTTCATCACACGAAAGTCCGCAAGGTCAGCCTCAAACTCAACAACAAACACAAGAGGTCAACGCAGAGGTCGCAATGTTAACTCAACATACACGCAACAGGTCGACGCTGAGGTTTGCGATCACCCGCTTGTAGCTCCAATCACGTTTACTCGCTCGCCGGCTTACCAATCAACATCTGTAACATAATTTGAAGTTGCGCAGTCGTGAACGGTTTCGGCAGGAACACGATCGCGCCCGCGGAGAAACTGTCCGACGAAAGCTTCGGATCCTGCTCGGCCGTCATCATCATCACCGGAATCGTGCGCAGCCGTTCCTCGGCTTTCATGTAGCGCACGAGTTCCGGTCCGGAGATGTGCGGCATAACTACGTCCAGAATCGCCGCAGTGAAGTTCGGATCCGCCTGCAACAACTTGTAAGCCTCGCGCCCGTCGCGCGCCGTCACCACCGTGAAGTTCTCTTTCTCGAGAATCGTGGCGACGAGCCGCAGTATCGCCGGATCGTCATCAGCGACGAGCATGCGGCCGCGCGGGCCCGCGTCGGTATTCATTGCGTTCTCGTTTTCCATGTAAGGTTACTCACTCCCACAAAGTAGTCAGACTTCCACCGGGCGGCAACTCTCGCCGGCTCTCGTCGAGAGCTCAGCAGCAAGTTTGATCGCGGCCACCATACTCGAGTGCTCCGCGATACCTTTGCCCGCAATGTCAAAAGCCGTGCCGTGGTCCACCGAAGTCCTGATGAACGGCAGACCTAACGTCACGTTCACTGCCTCACCAAACGACAAACACTTTACCGGAATCATCGCCTGATCGTGATAGTTCGCAATGACCGCGTCGAACTCGCCACGCGACGCGCGCAGAAAAACCGTGTCTGCCGAGAAAGGTCCCTGCACGTTCATGTCGTCACGCCGGCACGCATCGATCGCCGGCACGATCTCCGAAGCTTCTTCCACTCCGAACAGTCCGCCTTCAGCTCCGTGCGGATTCAACGCCGCCACCGCGATGCGCGGTTTCTCGATGCCCCAACGTTGCAACTCGCGATTCGTCAGGTTCACTCTACTAATGATGCGATCGCGCTCGACTAACCTGATCGCTTCCGCGAGCGGCACGTGCGTCGACAACAACACGATGCGCAGATTACCAGCAACAAAAGCCATCGCGTACTCTTCGGCGCCCGTGAGATGCGCGAAGAATTCCGTGTGGCCGGGAAAACTGTAGCCGCCGAGAAACAAGGCGCGTTTGTTGATCGGGGCGGTCGCAACAGCGTCGATGCTGCCGGCCGCGCACAACTCAACCGCGGCTTCAATGTATCCACCCGCCGCTTTACCAGCCGCGCCCGATTCAATACCGGGCTCGATAAGACCGGTGATGTTGTCGAGATGATAGATGACGGGCTCGGAGTGTTCCGGAAACGGCTCGTCGGCGCGCACGATGTCGTAACCGGATTGCAGATCGAGAGTACGCGCAGTGTGAGCGAGTAACTGCGCGTCACCGATGATTACTGGAATGCAAGCGCGCCGGACTTCTTCTTCAGCGACCGCCTTGAGCACGACCTCGGGCCCAATCCCGGCAGGGTCTCCCATCGTGATGCCGATGCGCGGCAAAACTCGCCTGGGGCGAGGACCCGGGTCATTTGGGCTTTGATCTGAGTGTCGCATTGCTTGAGGCGACGGCGCTGTTGTCCAGGGACGAAGATCTCAACGGGCGAGACTGAACAACTTCTCAGGCACTGGCACTTTCAACACGCTCGTCGGCCTTGTAGATATATTTGATGTTCCGCTTGAGCACCAATAGGTTCGGCGCACCCTTGCGATTAACCTTCAGCGCGCCACGATCGTACCACTCGATCGTGCCTTCGATCTCTTCTCCATCGAGCAGAACGAGCACCATGGGAGTGTGCGCATCGATCTGTTTCTTGTAATAGAAGATCTCGGCGTTGGTTTCACTGGGAGGTGGAACTCTCTTCTTTACCTGGACCGGCGTGTGTTGTGGTTGTGGTGCACGAGGCTGGCCACCACCACTGTTTTCATTAGCGGCGCGGGAACTCCCATTCGAACGCTCTCTGGGCTGCGGAACTTCTCGGGCTTTGCCTTTGACTTCCGCGAGTGTAGTTCTGATGAGTTTACGATTCACGTGATTATTACCTCCAAAATTCCTACGACGGGCCATTCACCCGTCACGAAGCCATCTTGTATAGACACAGGGATCGATTAATGCTCGCAGGCTGTGGCCCATCCGAGGAGAGGAACGTACATTTACCCGTAATGGAATTTTCCTGCAAGGATTGGCGACATGCTACACAACCAGCGCAGAAAAAGCAAAGGAGAAAACTTCTTTATTTTGCTATTTTTACTGCAAGAGATGATGCATCTGTGTTAACCGTGTCTCGCTGCTTTACAAAACACGAGACACGGATCTTCACCACAGATTTAGTCGGCCTTCTTGCGGATGAACGTGGGCACGTCGAGATCGTCAACGCGCGGATTCGCCATCATCGGCCGCGGCAGATCGTCAGCGGGACGCGGAATGTAGCGCGGTGGAGGCGCAGGCATCGCCGTCGTCGCCGCAGCCGTCGCCAGCGACGTCACTTCCTTGTCAAAGCCGGTAGCGATCACAGTGATCTTCATCTCGTCGGTCAGGTTCTCATCGATCACCGCGCCGAAGATGATGTTCGCATCGTCGTCAGCCGACTCGCGAATGATCGACGAAGCCGCGTTGACTTCAAACAACGTCAGGTCCGGCCCGCCGGTGATATTGATCAAAACACCCTTCGCGCCCTGAATCGTCGCTTCTTCCAGCAACGGCGACGAGATCGCCTGCTGCGTCGCTTCGATCGCGCGGTTCTCCCCAGTCGCCCGGCCTGCTCCCATCAGCGCCATACCCATGCCCTGCATGATCGACTTCACATCGGCGAAGTCGAGGTTGATCAAACCGGGCACAGTGATCAGATCGCTGATGCCCTGCACTGCCTGACGCAACACGTCGTCGGCAACGCGAAATGAATCCGCCAGCGAGACACCACGATCCACTGTGTGCAGCAGACGCTCGTTCGGGATCGTGATCACGGTGTCGACACACTCGCGCAACTCGCGCAATCCCTGATCGGCTTGCTGCATGCGCCGGCGTCCTTCGAAGTGAAACGGCTTAGTCACGACGGCGACAGTCAACGCGTCGAGCTCGGTGGCGAGTGAAGCAATGATCGGCGCCGCGCCCGTGCCGGTGCCGCCGCCGAGACCCGTCGTCACGAAAACCATGTCGGCGCCTTCGAGCACTTCAATGATCTTATCGGTGTCTTCGAGTGCGGCTTCGCGACCAACGCCCGGATCGGCGCCCGCGCCGAGTCCTTTAGTTAATCTGCTGCCGAGTTGAATCTTGATTGGGGCGCGTGAACGTTTGAGCGCCTGGAGATCTGTGTTGGCGACGAGGAACTCGATGCCTTCGATGCCCGCTTCGATCATGCGATTGACGGCGTTGCTGCCGCCACCGCCGATGCCGATCACTTTTATCCGCGCTCCAGTGAGTGGTGGATCGTCGTCGATGAAAATATTAATGCCGGTTCCGGGTTGACGAGTGTCCGGTGTCATAGTTATGTCCTCTCTCCCAAAACGGGATGGCTTCCAAGGCCGCCTTCGTTTATGTTGGGCTGCTTGCGCCATCGGCATCGATATCTTGCGGACAATATCTTGTGCAACCGGGGCGCAAGCATACAACAACTTGTCAGAAAATACTACCGAAACGATTTTTAAAACGTGATACAAAGTGCGTCAGCTTGCCTGTAGATCCGCGACGACTGACACCTGTGCGTATCTCTGCTGCTTGCGTGCGATGAGCGAGTAACGCAAGACCGGCAGCCGCGGCCCACGCGGGACTCTGTATGTCTTCAATCAACCCGCCAAAGCGATCTCGTTCGGGATAGCCAAGCCGCACCGGCGCATCGAATACCTGCTCGGCGATTTCAGTCATGCCGTGCAACAACGCGCCGCCGCCGGTGAGCACGACGCCGCTCGAGAGTTGTCGTTCCCAACCAGACTCTTTGATCTCGTCGGCCACGTGCATCAACACTTCTTCCGCACGTGGTTGCAGGATGTCGCAAAGGATCTGGCGCGAGAGTTGTCGTGGCGGACGCCCACCGACAGAAGGCACGTCGACGAGTTCGCCGCGCTCCATCTCGCTGAGCGAGCTGCTGCACGCGCAACCGACCGTGCGTTTGATCTTCTCGGCTTCGGGAATCGGCGTGCGCAAACCAAATGCGATGTCGTTTGTAAAGTGCGAGCCGCCGAGCGGAAACACAGCGGTGTGTTGCACTGCGCCGCGTTGATAAATAATGAGTCCTGTCGTTTCCGCGCCGACGTCCACGAGCGCGGCGCCGAATTCCTTGTCGTCTTCAGTCAACGAAGCTTCCGCCGCGGCCAGTTGTTCGAGGACCATATCGGCGACGACGAGTCCGGCGCGGTTCACGGCGTTGATCGCGTTCTGCCGCGCCGTGACGGGACTCGTAACTATGTGCACCTTCACGGCGAGACGCGCGCCGATCATCCCCACCGGATCGTTGATGCCGTCTTGATCGTCGACGATGAATTCCTGCGGCAGTCGATCGACAATCTCGCGGCCGGCAGGCAGTTGAATCGCACACGCTGAATCGATCGCGCGGCGCACATCTTCAGCGACGATCTCGCGGTCGCGACCCGAAACCGCGACGATCGCCTGGCCGTTGAAGCCGAGTATGTGCGAGCCCGCGAGATTGATCGTCACTTCCTCCGCTTCCAAACCGCTCATCCGTTCCGCTTCTTCGACTGCTTTCTTGATCGCATCAACCGCGGCGTCGGGATTGACGATGACGCCCTTGCGCAGGCCGCGCGCATCCGCTTCGCCGATGCCGACCACTTCAAGCAACCCACCTTCGCCCGGCTCGCCGGCAATACACGTAACTTTGCTGGTCCCAATGTCGAGACCGATTGTGTGTTGCGTGCGCTTGGCCATCGGGGGATGCTCCTTGGCTATCTTCGTGTCGGGCTTTGGGCCGAGCTTTGTGGTGCGCTCTGCGTTTGGCTCGGCGCTGCGTCAGTTCCATCAGCGACAGTATTCTTGCCGGTTGTCAAACCAACGATTGCTCTTTTTCCCTGACTCAGATCGATGTAACTGATGAGTGGACCACGCGCGGTCTGTCGTTGCGCGTCGAGCACGGTCAACGCTTTCTTCAAACGCGCGCCTTGTTCCTGCGAGCCGAGGCGAATCTCGATCTGCGAATCGTCGCCGGCGAGTTGCACGCGCACGTCGCGCAGGTCCTGCAGGTTCACTTCGCTCACGCGCTCCGAGAGTCCCTGCCCGTCCCAGTCTCTTTGCAACTCGAGCAGCTTCGCGACGCGTTGCCGGTTCTCCGCTTGTCCGCCTTCGTCTTCATTCCAGCCACGTAGAAAGAACGCGGGCATCTGATCGGTCGGCGCCATCTCGCCGAGGTAGACCGCATCGTCGTCGACCCAGATGAAACGTCCGGCTGTCGTGCGAACGACCGCGCGCGGCTGGCGCTCGGTGATGCGGACGCGAATGCCGTCCGGCAAAACGCGCGTCACGATCGCGCTGCGCACCCACGGCAGCCGCTCGATATGCTTGCTGATCTCCTGAATGTCGGCGCGCCACACACCAGTTGCAGCAACATCGCGGCGCACGGTAGCTTGAATGTCGTCGACCGAAGCGCGCGACGCACCTTTCGTTTCGACCTTTTTGATTTGAAAGAAGCTCGCAGACGCGGCCGCGCGATAGACCACTACGACGAGCAGACAAACGATCGCGATCGCCGCGATGCGCAGCGCAGTCGGAACGTAACCAAGAAGGGATCGGAGTCGCGCCGCGATCGACTCTCCGGAAGCACGCTTAGCAGGCCGCTGGCCCGCACCTGAGCGTGACTTGCCGATGCCGGTGCGATTACCGACTTTTTGCGGAATGACTTGTTCTCTCATCGATTTACTCCTTTCCCTCAGACTCGGGATTGGGATTCGCGCGCCAAAGCTCGACCTCATACTCCAGCTCGATCCCCTGCTCGCGTTTCACGCGCTCGCGAATCTCCTCCGCGAGGGCGAGCGCGTCTTCCGCGCGCGCGTTCTCGCCTTCGGTCACGATGAAGTTCGCATGCACGGGCGACACGATCGCGCTGCCGCGCCGTTGTCCCTTCATCCCCATCTCGTCGATCATCTTGCCGGTGCCGATCGTGCTCGCCGGCGGATTCTTGAAGAAACAACCGGCGGAACGCGCGCCGTGCGGCTGCGTCGCGAGCCGGCGACTCTTCGCGTCGTCCATCCGCTTCTTGATCGCTTCCGGATCGTCTGGTTTGAGGCTCAATGTCGCGCCCAGCAACAACTCGCCTTCACGAAACGAAGTGTGACGATAGTTCCACTCGACACTGCTGCCGGCAATCTCTACCACCTTGCCTTCGCGCGCGAGGCGCACCGTTTCCGTTACCGTGCCGATCTCGTGACCGTAAGCGCCGGCATTCATCCACAACGCGCCGCCGACAGTGCCGGGAATCCCGCCGAGTCCTTCAATGCCGGACAAACCCGCGCGCGCAACGTCGATGCAGAGTCGCGGCAGCGAGTAACCCGCGCTCACCGACACGAGCTCGCCCTCGATTCGCACTTCGCCTTTCATGTTGCTCAAGTTCAAAACCACGTAATGATGATCGCCGTCGTCGGCGAGCACGTTGCTGCCCGAGCCGAGCGGACGCCAGCCGATTCCCGCCTGGTCCAACTCGTAAACGATCGCCGCGGCTTCCGCCTCAGTTTCCGGCGCCACAACCCAATCGATCGCGCCGCCGACACGCAAACTCGTCAGCTCTGCGAAACGTTTGCCACGTTCCGCGCGCACGCCGAGTCGCGCCGCGATCTTTTCGAGTGCGCGGTCGCGTTGTTCCCATCGATCGTTCTGTGTATCCGTTAAATCCACTCTTAAACCGACGTTGCGCTTGATTGCCCTCGCAACAATTGCAGCACCTGGTCGCTGATGCGATTCACCGTTCCCGCGCCCAGCGTCAAAACCAAATCGCCGGGTTGAATGCGATCGACCAACGCCGGCGCGGCGTTCTGCAGCGCGCCGACGTAATTCACGTCCTTGTGCCCGAAGCTCTTGATCGCCGCCGTCAACGCTTCCGCCGTCACGCCTTCGATCGGATCTTCGCTCGCCGCGTAAATGTCGGTGATGAAGAGCACGTCGGCGTTGTTGAAGGAACGCGCAAATTCCTGCATCAGATCGTGCGTGCGCGTGTAACGATGCGGCTGGAACAACACGACGATCCTGCGCCCGCCTGATCCGAGTTTCGCTGCGGCGAGCGTCGCGCGGATTTCAGTCGGGTGATGTCCGTAGTCGTCGACGACAAGAATGTCGTTGACTTCACCCTTCGTTTGAAAACGCCGGCCTGCGCCCGTAAAGCTGTGCAGTCCTTCGACGATCTTTTCAAACGACACTTCCAACTCGAATCCTACTGCGATCGCCGCGAGTGCGTTGTAGACGTTGTGATGGCCGGGCACGCGCAGGACCATCTCGCCGACCGGATCAGTGCCGCGCCACACGGTGAAGCTCGAGCCGAAGTTGTTGTCGTGACGAATGCCGTGCGCCGAAACGTCCGCCTGCGCGCTGAAACCGTAAGTCATGCGACGGCGTTCGAGCAGTGGAATTATCGCCTGCACGTTGGGATCGTCTAGACACAACACCGACGAGCCGTAGAACGGCACCTTGTTGACGAAGTCGGCGAAGCACTTACGCACGTCGTCCATGTCGTGGTAGTAGTCCATGTGCTCGCGATCGATGTTGGTGACGACGGCGATCGTCGGCGTCAACATGAGAAACGAGCGATCGCTCTCATCTGCTTCGACGACCATGAGATCGCTCGTGCCCAGATGCGCGTTGGAACCGAACGCGCCGACGACACCGCCGACGATCGCGGTCGGATCGAGTCCGGCGTGGCCCAACACAGTCGCAACCATCGAAGTGGTCGTCGTTTTGCCGTGCGAACCTGCGACTGCGACAGTGTGCGGTTTCAGACGCATCAATTCCGCGAGCATCTCCGCGCGCGGAATCACGGGAATTGAACGCTCGTTCGCCTGGATGATCTCGGGGTTGTCGTCGCGCACGGCGGTCGAGCGGACGACGACGTGCGGATGGCCCACGTTCTCGGCGGCGTGACCTTCGTAAATCTCAACGCCCATTTGCTGCAGGCGATCGGTCACGCTCGATCGCTTCAGGTCGGAACCCGAGACGCGAAAGCCGAGATTGACCAGCACCTCGGCGATGCCGGACATACCGATGCCGCCGATGCCGACAAAATGGATGTGTTGTATCCGCCTGAACATGATTACGTTTCTTCTATGATTTCTTCCTCACCAGCTCTAACAGCAGGTCTACCGCCGCTGCCGCGGAATCTCCTTTCGCCAACTTCCTACTCGCCTCTTCCATAAGATCGATCCGTGACGGTTCCTGGACCAACTCACCAATTTCCTTTGCCAACCGTTCACCACTCAACTCCTGCTGCACGATCATTCGCGCTGCGCCCGCGGCCTGCAACGCCTCCGCATTCTTCCGCTGATGATCGTCAGCCGCGTACGGAAACGGGATCATGATCGACGCCTTACCCGCGGCGATCAGCTCCGCCGTTGTCGTCGCGCCCGCGCGGCAAATTACGAGATCCGCTTGCGCGAAGTCGCTCATCATGTTGTCAATGTAGCTGCGCACTTCCGCCTGCTCACTCCAACCCGCTGCTGTATACGCCGCGTTCACCTTTTCAAAATCCGCCGCGCCCGTCTGATGCTTGATGCGCAGCGTCACGGGCAGATCTTTGAAGCCGGGCAACGCCGCCACCATCGCTTCATTGATCGCATGCGCGCCTTGCGAACCGCCGAACACAAGCAACGACAACCGCCCCGGCTCGCGTCGCTTCGGCGGTATCTCAAAAAACTCGCGCCGCACCGGATTGCCGGTTACGACCGCCTTGCCGCGAAAGTACGGCAACGCCTGTTCGAACGAAACCGCCGCGCGATCGACGAAACGCGCGAGCACGCGGTTGGTCCACCCCGGTAACGCGTTTGACTCCATCACGAGCGTCGGGCGCCGCAACAGCGACGCCATCAACACGACCGGTCCCGAGACATAACCGCCCGCGCCGACCACGACGTCCGGTCCAAACTCGCGAATCACGCGCCGCGCCGAAACAAAACTCTTCGGCAGGATCGCGAGGCCTTTCATCCGCGCCACCGCGCTGACGTTTTTCAAACCCGCACTGTCAATGAGCGACAACTCGAAGCCGGCTTGCGGCACGAGTCGACTTTCGAGACCGCGCGCCGTGCCGACAAAACGAACCGTGGCATCGGGATCGCGCCGCACAATTTCCTGCGCGACGGCAATGCCCGGATAAATATGTCCGCCAGTGCCGCCGGCCGCGATTAGCACTCGCATGTCAACGATCAGACGCGACTCGCAGGCGCGACGTTCAGTTCCTTGCGTTCGCGTCGCGTCTTCGTCGCGGTTTCAAATAGGCCAACGTCAAGCGATCCGCTCGCGTGCTGCGAAACGTTCAATAAGATTCCAACAGCCGCGAGCGTCGGCACCAAAGACGATCCGCCGTAAGAAATAAACGGCAGCGGAATTCCTTTCGTCGGCACGAGCGAGAGCACGACGCTGATGTTGAAGAGCGCTTGCGCGACGATGCTCGTGACGATGCCGAGACTCAGCAACATGCCGAAACGATCGGGCGCGAGCAGCGCGGTGCGTATGCCGCGCCACAGAAAAAGCGCAAACACCGCGACGACGGCGAGCGCGCCAACGAGTCCGAGTTCTTCACCGATCACGGCGAAGATGAAATCCGAATGCGCAAACGGCAGAAAGAACATTTTCTGCTTGCCTTGCGCGAAGCCGAGCCCGTTTGGACCACCCGACCCGACCGCGATCAGCGACTGCACGACTTGAAAACCCGAGCCCTGTGGATCGGCCCACGGATCGAGGAACGTGATCATTCGTTTGAGTCGCCAGGGCACGAAGATCAGTAAGCCCGATACGACGATGAGCGCCGGCGCGGCGGCGAGCGCGAGATGCTTCAGGCGCGCGCCGGCCGTGTAGATCATTACAACGAAGATCAGCACCAGCATCATTGCGGTGCCGAGGTCGGGTTCGATCACCACCAGTCCCGCAAGTAGCGCGGTGATCGCGCCGCAGGGAACAAACGTGCGCCAGAAATCGCCTTCTTCCCCCGCGCGTTTTTCGAGGAAGTAAGCGAGGAAGATGATCAGCGCGAGCTTCGAGACTTCCGACGGTTGTAGCGAAACGCCCGGCAGCTTGATCCAGCGATGCGCGCCGTTGCTGCTCGTGAATCCGAACACGGTGAAGAGCGCGAGGCCTGTCGTTAGCAGCAGTGCGTAGACGATGCGCTTGTTCTTCAGTTGTTGGTAGTTGAACTGCATCATCAACAACATCACGATGAAACCGATGAATACCCACACGCCCTGCTTCAGCACGTAGAAAAACTGGTTGCCGTTCTCCTTTTGGGCCAGCACGGCGGAGGCGCTGTAGACCATCACCACGCCGAACAGCGCGAGGCCGGTGGTGGCGGCAAAGAGCCATTTGTCTGGAGCTAGTTTCCGTGCCATCTAGTTCAGCGTGTCATTCACCCTTCAGATCTCGCTTTCAGATCCGCAATGTCCCCTTTGAAAACTTTCCCGCGGTGCTCGAAACTCTCGAACATATCGAAACTCGCGCACGCCGGCGCGAGTAAAACCAGATCGCCTTTCTCCGCAGCCGCGAATGACTTCGCGACCGCGTCTTTCATATCGTTCGCACGTTCGAACGGTGCTTGTTCGCCCAGCTC
Source organism: uncultured Blastocatellia bacterium (assembly GCA_946480785.1). The sequence goes on from CAMLLD010000029.1 coordinate 58,935, forward strand.
GTTCGCGATCGTCTCAGTGTCTTCGCCAATCAAGATCAGCTTGCGCACCTTGTCGCGAACGAGCGGCGCAAGCGGCGCGTACGGCGCTTTCTTCCCTTTGCCGCCGAGAATCAAAACCACCTGGCCCGCATCGTCCGCAAACGCTTCGAGCGCCTTCAACGTCGCATCAACACTCGTCGCTTTCGAGTCGTTGTAAAACCTGATGCCTTTTATCTCGTCAACAAACTCGAGCCGGTGCTCGACCGGATTGAACTCCTTCACCGTCTCGCGCATCGACTCGATCGAAGCGCCCGCCGCGATTCCCGCAACGAACGCCGCCGCGACGTTCTCGACGTTGTGCAAGCCGCGCAACTTCATCTCGCTAACACGCAGTAGATCCTGTTCGCCTTCATCCCAACGAAACACGAGCTCGCCGTTCTGAAGAAAAACGCCGCGTTCGAGCTCCTGCCGCACGCTGAAGCGCATCACCTTCGCGCGCAAACCGTTTTCCCAGGACGACACGGTGGGATCGTCCGCGTTGAGCACCGCCACGTCCTCTTCGGTCTGGTTCATGAAGATGCGGTGCTTCGCCGCCGCGTAGTCGTTGAACGTCTCGTAGCGATCCATGTGGTTTGGCGTCACGTTGAGCACGATCGCAATCGCCGGACGAAAGGTCTTGATCGTTTCCAATTGGAAACTCGACAACTCCGCGACGGTCCAACCGTCGTCGCGCGAGCTCTCGACCATCGAGATCAGCGGTTTGCCGATGTTGCCGCCGACCTGCACCGTCAGGCCGGCGTTGCGCAACAACTCGCCGATCAGCGAAGTCGTCGTCGTTTTGCCGTTGCTGCCCGTGATCGCGACGATGCGTCCTTTCAAATAACGGGCGGCGAGTTCGACCTCGCCGATGACTTCCGCACCCGCGCGTTCCGCATAACGAATCGGAATGATGTTCGCCGGAACGCCGGGACTAACCACCACCAGATCCACCTGGTCCAACAACCAACTCGGCGGCTCACCCGGCAACAAACCAACCTTCAATTCTTTCAACTCGAGCGCTTCCGCCGACCACTTTTCGAGCGGCTTCTGATCGTTGAGCGCGACGATCGCCCCTTGCTCCACCAAGAACCGCGCCGCCGCCACCCCGCTGCGCGCCGCCCCAATTATCAAAACCTTTTTGCCCGCTACTTCCATTCGCCAACGCTTTCAGCGTTTCACCCGTTTCGTTCAGTTACGCCGCCAAACGCCGAAGGCGTTCTCTAATGTCAGCCCAAGGTTGCTTCAACCTTGGGTTACGCGTGCCCCCTCTCGGATTCAACTCTGAAAGAGTTGGCCAACGCTTTCAGCGTTTACTTGCCCTGCGATCTATGACCCAGGGTTGCAGCAACCCTGGGCTGGAATTAGCCGACGCTTTCAGCGTCTGTCAGAGCGGGCCGCCCTTTTCAGGGTTTAACGCAGCTTCAACGTCGACAGACTCAACAACGCAAAAAGTATCGCCAGGATCAAAAATCGAAAGACGATCTTCGACTCCTTCCAGTCCTGCATTTCGAAGTGGTGGTGCAGCGGCGTCATCTTGAATAAACGCCGCCCGACACCGGTCGTGCGCTTCGTCATCTTGAACACGCTCACCTGCAACATCACCGACACCGCTTCGATCACAAACACACCACCTACCATCAACAACATGAACTCCTGCTTCGTGAGCACGGCCACGGTGCCCATCGCGCCGCCAATCGCGAGACTGCCCACGTCGCCCATGAAAACCTGCGCGGGCGGCGCGTTGTACCAGAGAAACCCGAGGCTCGCGCCCGTCATGGCGCCGCAAAACACCGTCAACTCCGCTGCTTCGGGACGATGCGTCAGATCCAGGTAGCCGGCCCAACGCGCGTCGCTGCTGAGATAAGTGAAACCCGTCAACGCGCTCATCGCCACAAACGTCACGCTGATCGCAAGTCCATCGAGTCCGTCCGTCAAATTCACCGCGTTCGACGATCCCAAAAGCACGATCACAATCAACACCAGGTATAAATAAGGCCCGATGAAACTCGGACCATCCGGTTTCGCCGTCGCCTTAATAAAAGGAATGCTGAAGTTCCAGGAGTAATCGTTGCCGCCCCAAAACCTCGTCGCCAAATACAGCGTCGCCCAAACCAGCACCGCGATCAGCAACTGCGCCAGCAGCTTCTGTCGTCCCGTCAACCCGAGACTGCGCTGCTTCGCCATCTTCGAGTAGTCGTCGACAAAACCGACCAACGCAAACAGCAGCGTCGCGATCATCGCGGTCCAGACGTAGACGCTCGACAACTTCGCCCACAACAGCGTCGAGATCAAAACCGAGCCGACGATCAGCACGCCACCCATCGTCGGCGTGCCGCGTTTGACCATGTGCGCCTGCGGACCTTCTTCGCGAATCTGCTGGCCCACGTTCCAACGTCGTAGCGCGTCGATCAACTTACCGCCGAAGATGAGCGAGATGAGCAGCGCCGTGATCGTCGCGTAGGCAGTGCGAAACGTGACGTACTGAAAAACGTTGAGACCCTTTACGAGATACCAATCCTTATCTTTGAAGTGGGCGTAAAGCAGCTCGTAAAGAAGGTAGTAGATCATCCGTGTAATCCGTGTTTATCTGTGGCTGACGTCTTCTCCCGCCAACGGAAATCGTTCCTTCAACGCGTTGATTACTTTCTCTGTGGCAACGCCGCGCGATCCCTTCACCAAAACGAGATCGCCTTCCCTCACCTCCTTCACGATTTCATTCGCCGCCTCGTCAGACGAAGCGAAAAACCTCGTCTGCGACAGTCCCGCTTGCTCTGCTCCAGCGACTAGATCTTTCGCCAGGCCGCGCACTCCCCAAAGCAGATTCACGCCGGTCTCTGCTATGTCGCGTCCGGCCGCGCGGTGCAATGACGCTTCTTCCGGACCGAGTTCCAGCATCTCCCCGGCGATCACTAACAAACGTTTTCGACCTTCACGAGCCTCCGCCATCGTGCGAACCATGTTCAGCAACGAACGCGGGTTCGAGTTGTAAGAGTCGTCGATAACCGTAAAACCCGCTGCGAAATCGACGATCTCACCACGCATCTTCGGAGGCCGCGCCGAAGCGAGCGCCGCAGCGATCTGCTCCGCCGACAAACCAAACGAAGCACCAACCGTCGCCGCCGCGAGCGCGTTGCTCAAATTGTGTTGCCCGCTCATCGCGAGCTGCGCGCGCGCTTCACCGTTCGGCGTCAACAAACGAAACCCGATCTTTCCGAGCGAGCGCGTGTCGATCTCCGCTGCCGAAACGTCAGCGCGATTCACGATGCCAAACGTCAACGTCCTGCCCGCGTGCTTCTCGCGCATCTTCATCACGAGCGCATCATCGGCATTCAAAATCGCAGTACCATCCGGCTTCAATCCTTCGATCAATTCCGCCTTCGCGGCCGCGACGTTTTCGATCGTGCCGAGATATTCGAGATGAACCGGCGCGACCATCAACTCGACGCCGACATCGGGCGGCGTGATGCGACACAAGCGCTGAATTTCATGAGTCGGCGACGACATGCCCATCTCCAACACCGCGAGATCGAATTGATCGGGCGAATTTCCCTCGCTCACCATTCGCAGCACCGACAACGGCAGACCGAGTCCGTTGTTGTAGTTGCGCTCACTCTTCAACACACGTCGCCCCGCAGACTTCAGCACGTGCGCCGTCAATTCTTTCGCCGTGGTTTTCCCGGCGCTGCCGGTGATGCCGACGACGGGTTTGTTCCACGCTTCGTAAACACGATGCGCGAGTTGCTGCAACGCGGCGATCGCGTCTTCAACTAAAACAAGTCGATCACGCAGCGACTCCAGCTCGGGATCGCCGTGTACGCGATCGGCACGCGCGACCGCTGCGATTGCGCCACTCGCGAACGCATCAGCAATGAACCGATGCGCGTCAACGAATTCACCGTTGAAGCCGGCGCGGGTGTAGTCTTGCTGCGAGAGTGCAAAAAAGAGTTCGCCCGCGCCGACAGAGCGCGAGTCAATCGAAAAGCCGGTTATTCTTTTGTCAAACACCGCGGCGCCAGCACTCGTCGTATCAGCGCCCATCAAAGCTGCTGCCTCTCGAACGTTCACGTGATTACGGCCTCTTCTCGCTCCTCTAGCTCGGCCGTTGCCGCAAGCGACACCGGTTCATCCAACTCGAATTTTGGGGGATGATATTGCGCCCGGAGGGTTGAACGCTGGCTGCGTAGTCGTCGTCTGCAATCAGCGATGCCGTAGTTTACGTCATTTTCAAACGTTTCTTCATCTGCGATGAAGTTCATTGAGATCTCCCGAAATCAACGTAGATCGTCTGACCCGTGCTCACTTCACTTCCCGCCGCCGGGGTTTGTTTGAAGACCTTTCCCTCGCCGCGTGTTTCAACCCGCAAACCGAGTTGCGCGCAGGTGCGAGCAACGTCGCGCACGCTGCGGCCGCGCAAGTCGGGCATTACGATCCCGTTGCGCGTAGCAGTAGCGTAAACAACTTCACCGCCGCGTCCTCCGTTGCTATCCACGGTCGGCAACGTGGCTTTCCGCTCTTCCTGCTCGCGCGTCTGCTCTTCGCGCAACTTCTCCGAGCGCTCGGGATCCTGATCGACCTGCGCGATCAGATCCGGCGCTGACTTCGTTTCGATGTCGGGCTCAATGCCGAGTATCGGAAGAATTTGTTCGGCGATTTCGCGAAACACCGGCGCGGCAACGTCGCCACCGTGATAAGCGCCGGTCGGCTCGTCGATTACGACGATGATCACGACCTGCGGATTGGAAACGGGCGCGAAGCCGACGAATGAACCCACGAACTTTGTCGCTGAGTAAGCGTGAGTCCGGGGATCGATCTTTTGCGCCGTTCCGGTTTTGCCCGCGGCTGAATAACCGTCGAGTTGCGCTTTCTTCGCGGTGCCGTGCAACGTCACACCTTCGAGCATCCCGCGCAAAGAGACCGCCGTCTCCGCACTGATGACTCTTCGTTGCTGTGGCTGCGGCTGGTAAACAACCGCGCCCGCTTCGTTACGCACTTCGCGAATGATGTGCGGCGCGACGCGCAGGCCATCGTTTGCGAGCGCGCCGAACGCCGCGACCATCTGCACGGGCGTGACACCGACTTCCTGGCCCATCGCGATCGAACCGATCGACGATGGCCGCCATCTTTCAACCTTCCGCAAAATTCCCGCGGTCTCGCCCGGCAACTCGATGCCGGTTTTCGATCCAAACCCGAAGCGCGTGATGTAGTCATACATCTTCGGATCGCCAACGCGCAGGCCGAGTTTGATCGCCGCCACGTTGCTTGATTTCGCGAGCGCTTCCGAAAGCGTCAACGTTCCGAACGGCTTGTGATCGTGGACCACGCGACCGGCGACGGTAATCGCGCCCATCTGGCAGTCGATGTGATCGTCAACGCGCGCGAGTTTCTCTTCGAGCGCCGCGGAGAACGCGACGATTTTGAAAGTCGAACCGGGTTCGTAGATGTTCTGCAACGCCCAGTTTGATCTCGCTTCCGCGGACGAAGCAGCGACCTGGTTCGGATCGAACGTTGGCGCATTTGCGAGCGCGAGAATCTCGCCGCTGCGTGGATCGAGCACGATCACGCTGCCGGATTTCGCGTGCGCGTTTTTTACCGCCTCGTTCAGCGCTTGTTCGGCTTCGTACTGAATCGACTGATCGATCGTGAGTACGACGCTGTTGCCCGGTTTCGCGGCGATCTCGTAACTCTCGTAAGGCTTGCCGCTCGCATCTTTCTCGAGAAACAAACGGCCGGGCTCGCCCGCGATCTTGGAGTTAAAAGAACGTTCGAGTCCGCCGAGACCGTCGCCGTCGAGACCGACGTAACCGAGCACGTGCGCGGCGAGTGGTCCATTCGGGTAGTAACGCTTCGGCTCGAGCACTGACTGCAAACCCGGCAGGTTCAGCGCCGTGAGCTTGTTGGCCTGATCCGCGTCGAGACGGCGCGCGATCCAAATGAACCTCTTCTTTGCGTCCTGCGCTTCGCGAAACTCAGCCAGCAGATCTTTCGACTTCAACCCGAGCGAGCGTGAGAGTTCCTGCGCGGTGCACTCGAGTTGGCCCACGTCGAGGCCGTTGGGATCGAGAAACAGGGAAACCGTTTGCACGCTACGCGCGAGCTGGCGTCCCTGGCGATCGAGCAGTTCGCCGCGCTCGGGCGCAGTGTCGAGCGAGTCCGATTGCTGTTGTCGCGCGCGATTCGCGAGTCCGTCGTGTTGTGAGAATTGCAGGTAGACGAGTCTCGCGCAGACGATCAGCATCCAGAAGCCAATAAAAGCCGCGACGAAAAGCGCGCGGCTGAGTGAGACGTCCGGTCTGGACCGGGATTGGGCTACGAAACGGGCTAACATTAGTTGGGCATCATTCGAGCATCATTCGCAAATCATTTATGACTGAGTGTTGTAATCTGGCCGGGTCGAGCCGGCTGTAATCCCAAGCGCCGAGCGGCGGGCTCCAGCTTGTCAGGCGCCGTCACACGTTCTTTATCGAGCGCGAGCCGCTGGTTTTCTTCCAGCAAACGTTTGCGCTCGTTGCGAAGGTGTTCGTTCTGATAACCGTATTGGACGGCCGCGAAGTGTTGCTTGGCAGCAAAGACAAAACCACCTGCCAAAACCAAACCGCAGAACAACAGCAGCGCCAATCGGGAGAGCGCTGTCACGTCGCGGCTGCGGCGAACTTTCGCGTTAAGCTGGTGCTCGGGGAATCTTTTCATGATGGTATGGTTCCCTGTTTGTTTCGCGAAACTACTTTCCGGGCATTACTGTGAGACGAGTTTGCGGGCTGCTCTTAACTTGGCACTGCGCGCGCGCGGGTTCTCTTCAAGCTCGCGAGCGCCCGGCGCCACCGGACGGCGGGTCAGTACTTCAACCACTTCTCTGGCTCCGCACGAGCAAACCGGCAAACGCGGCGGACATTGACAGTGACCCGACAAACGCCGCAATTCCTGTTTGAGAATCCGGTCCTCGAGCGAGTGGAAACTGATCCCCACAAAACGTCCGTCGGGTGCTAAAAGATCGACTGCCAGCTCAACAAAATCACCCAACCCCTCTAGTTCGTTGTTAACGGCAATGCGCAACGCCTGGAACGTGCGTGTCGCCGGATGTATCTGCTGCCGTTTACCGCCACCAACTGCCGCCGCAACGAGCTCGGCTAATTCTTTGGTGGTGGTCACCGGCTTCCCCTGTTCGCGTCTTTCGACGATGCGACGAGCAATGCGCCGGGAGTGTCGCTCTTCGCCAAACTCAAAAATTATTCTGGCAATTTCCGATTCAGGAAGTTGCTGAAGTAGATCGGCTGCGGTCGTTTCGCTCGTTGGATCCATGCGCATGTCCAACGGCGCGTCGAAACGAAAACTGAATCCGCGCTCGGGGGAATCAAACTGGAGTGAAGACACCCCAAGGTCGACGAGAATTCCGTTCGGTTCGCTTTCGCCTGCGCGGTTGAGCACGTCGCGGATTTCGCGAAAGTTCGCTTGGTAGGCGTGAAAGCGATCGCCGAACGGCGCGAGTCGCTCGCGCGCGTAAGCGAGTGCCGCGGGGTCGAGGTCCAAACCGAGGACGCGATTCTCAGTGGAGGATTCGAGAATCGCTTCGCTGTGTCCGCCGAGTCCCACCGTGCAGTCAACAAAGAGACCGCCTCGTTCAGGAACGAGGAACTTCAGAGTCTCTTTAAGCAGCACGGGGCGATGGGGCGCGCCCATGCCCCCCAAAGGCGCAGCCATCACCACCGCCCCGTGATCTCGTTCAAAGACCTTCTTGTCTCAAATGCCGAGTCTTGCAATCGCCGCCTCGTCCTCTTCCGTATAGGGATCGGCAAGCATTCTCGCGCGAAACTTGTCGAGCTCCCAAACTTCCAAATACGTCAGATATCCGAGCACGGCCACGTCGCCAACTACTTCCGCGCTCTTCCGAAGCAACGGGTGAATCAGCAAGCGTCCCTGGCCATCGATGGTCGCCTGCTGACCGTAATAGTTCGTTCTATCAAGGAACTTTCTGCGTGCGGGATCCATCGACGGCAATAAGGAAAGTCGTTGTTCGATCGACTCCCACTCCGGCAGCGGATAAATCCGCACGCAGTCACCGGTCAGGCTTGTGATATAAAAATCTTTGCCGTGCTTCTCTTCGATCAGGCGCCGAAACTCGGTCGGCACTTTGAGCCGCCCTTTCGGGTCTATGCGGGCCGTGTAGTTTCCTCGCAGCATAGTTCATCAGCATGACGAGAGAGCTTTGGCGGGTGGCCTTAGGAAAAGTGTTGCTAATGATCGGTGTTGCTACGAGGTTGGACCCACTTCCGACCACTTTTGACCACCCAACGCCGGATACTACGCTGCGCGTCAGGTGCTGTCAATATAGTATTCGCCTCGAAATGTTCGCCTTCTGTTTGCCTCTGGCGGATTCGTCTTAGTGTATAGTCCCCTCACACGATGACATCGATTCTCCTCTTTGGCTTGCTGGCCGCCGGCGCGAACGTGATCGGCGGCCTTGTCTTGGTGAAGTCAGGAATCCATCGTTGGGGCGAACGCTTCCTGAAATATCTCGTCGCTCTCGGCGCTGGTTTCATGCTGGCCGCGATCTTCATCGAGATCCTGCCGGAGAGCGTGCGTATCTGGACGGTGACGACGAACGGCGCGTCGACTTCCGAAGCCGTTGTTGGGGCGATGACGCTTTTGCTCGCCGGTTACCTGCTGATTCAACTCGTCGAACACACGCTCGCGCCGCACTTCCACTTCGGCGCTGAGACACATCCCGAATCTTTCATGCGTCCCTCGGCAGCGTACACTGCCGTTGGCGGACTCTTCATTCACACTTTCTTCGACGGCGTTTCGATCGCGTCGGCGTTTCTCGTGAACACGAAGGTCGGGCTGTTGGTGTTCGTCGCGATTCTGCTGCACAAGATGCCGGAAGGTTTTACGGTCGCGTCGATCATGCTCGCGTCAGGACGTTCGGCGGAGAAGGCTTTGCTTGCCACGGCGGCGATCGGGGCAGCCACACTCGCGGGCGTGATCGCCGTCGCTCTGCTTGACGCGCGCATGACGGATGCAGTTGGATATGCACTCCCCTTCTCGGCCGGCGTCACCCTCTACGTTGCCGCGAGCGATCTGATCCCCGAAGTGAACCATAAAGAAGAAAGAAACCCCACGGTATCAATTGTCGTTTTTGTAGGCGTTGCGCTCTTTTACCTCCTACACAAGTTGATAGAAGGTTAGCCCCGACGAGAAGCTCAACGAGAATTATTAATTGCGTCTGCTCTTGAAAAAATCTGACTGGCTGTTGCGCTGCGGCGTGCTGGCGTTGCTCTTCTTAATAATGCCGGCAGCGGCGCGAGCGCAAAGCGCACCGCAATCCCCTGTTCCGCTTCCATCTCCGTTCACTCCGATCGTCGATTACGCTCACGTCATCGATGCCGACACGCGTAACAAGCTCGGAGCGATCTTCCTGAACCTCAGAGAACGCGCGCAGATCGAGTACTCCGTGCTGACGGTGGACACTACCAACGGTCAGGACATCTTCGACTTTGCACAGGCGGTGGCGCGTGGTTGGGGTATCGAGCCGAAAGGCGGCGAGAAGACGAGTTTCTTTCTGGTAGTTGCGATTCAGGATCGCAAGTACATCACGCTCGTCAGCGATCATCTCGAAGGCGATCTGCCGGACGGACTCGTGGGCCAAATTCAACGCGAGCGACTCGTCCCAGCATTCAGAGCGAAGGATTACAGCAAGGGCATCTACGAAACGATCCAGGCTTACGTCGCCACGCTCGGCGAAAAGCGCGGCTTCAGTGTCGAGGGTGTGGACCAGCGTTACGCGTACGGTGGCGGGCGTGATGATGGTATCGAAGTCCGGCAGAATTCACGGCTTGGTTTGGGAACGATCTGCTGCGGCGCGATCGTGATCATCTTCATACTGATCGCGCTATCGCGTGGCGGTGGTGGACGCCGCGGCGGTTGGGGTGGCGGCGGTGGCGGATTCTGGACGGCATTGCTAATCGGAAATCTGTTGAGCAACCTGGGCGGTGGCGGTCGCTCGCGCGGTGGTTGGGGCGGCGGTTTTGGCGGCGGTGGTTTCGGGGGAGGAGGCGGCGGCTTCGGCG
>CAMLLD010000030.1 GCA_946480785.1 uncultured Blastocatellia bacterium
TGCGCCGACTTGTCGGCGCTTTGGCCAAAGCGGTGCCAGGCACCGCACTCCAAGGGAGGCACCCTGTTCTTCGGTCCAGCAGTTTCTATCCGAGCCAGAGCACGAGGATCTGGCGGGCGGTGGAGTCGGCTGTGGTCCAGTTGATCGTTTGGCCGTCGGAATCAAAGCTGACGTGATCCGCGGCCGCGTTGACGGTCGGCGAGGCGCTCTCCGTCATCATCTTTAGCAATTTCGCAGTGTCGATGTTGCGGTACGCAACGGTAGGACTGACGTTGTCCGTTTCGCCAATCCAGAAACTAGATCGGTCACTCGTCCCCGTCGCCCAACCAAAACTGACACGAGCGTGCGCCTGTGCGGCGTCGTTGTTTCCGGAAACGTCGTTGGCGGACATCATGATCGCCGCTTTGGGTGTGAAGCCCGCGCCGGTCAACGATTGATTGCCCGTAGACGTCGCCTGGTTGAACGAACTGACCTTCACTTGCGGCCCCCGCAACGCGAGATAGTAGAAGACATCGGCAGAGCCTCCCGCAGTCGTGTAGTTCAACGTGAACCCGTCTGAGTCAAACGAGACAAAGTCGGCTTCAGTGAATGTGGTAGTCGTGCTGAGAATGCGCTGTGTCGATTGTCGATGCTTGGCGACTTGCGGATTGCTGCCGTTCTGATTGCGCCAGGCGACCATTCCGCGAGCGCTGGAACTCGTCGCAAAGCCAAACAGTCCGCTCCCGTTCGTCGATTGATCGAGCGGCGAAGTAGAAAACTTACCCGCAAATACGATCAGCGCCGTCGGTTGAAAACCAACACCCGTGTACGACTGATTTCCGGTGCTGGTCTTCGCGGAGGCGGCGCCCGTCTTGACGTTCGTGAGCTCATCTCCACCGAGCGCCAGGTACGACACGATCATCGAGCTCGAGCTGCCCCAGTTGATCGTAAAGCCATCGGAATCCAGCGAGACGAAATCAGCGCGTGGAGTGCCGCTTGGACCATAGATGCAATATGTATCCTGGTTCCACGCGGCATGGTTCGAGGTGCTGAGATTGTTGTTCGAGTAGTCACCGGACACTCTTCGATCGCTCGACGACACACCGACGCCGAAGCCGATCACGGAATCCGCGCCCGAACCGGTGCTCGTCTGCAAGTTATAACGAAACAGCACCACCTTCGGCTGAAATCCAACACCGGTGACCGACTGATTTCCCGTGCTGCCCGAACCGGTAAAAGTGCCGGCCTTCGTGAGCAACGTGCCGCCGCCGCTCCAGTCACCGGTGATGGCTTTGAACGTCGCGCTCGCGTAAGCGTTGCTGCTCGCGCCGATCTTCGTCGAGAGCGTGTCGATGTCCGCGCCGCGATCGGTGCCGTCAGATGCCTGCCGTGTTTGTCCCGCGCGATACAACCCGCTCGTCAACTTAAAGTCGAGATTCGCGACGCTGTTGAAACCGAAATTGGCAGCACTCGTTTCGGAGAACGTCCCGGTCGGATACCCGGTGGTGCTCATGTTCTGAAACGTGTTGTCGACGGCGCTGTAGTTTCCCGCGCCGTTGCACCACGCGTTGAGCGCAGTAGTTCCGGTTGCGCCGCCGGAAGCAAAGAAACCGCCGAACGTATTGTCGAGCGCGTAGAGGTTGTCTTCGTTTTTGTAGTTGATCCAGTCGCCGCTCGTATTACCGTCGAAGATATTGACCGTTGAAACGTTCGTCGGTGAGTAGACGGTATTGTGCTGGAGCCAGACATCGGTGCCGTGTGTCGTCGCCGAGTTTCCGAGGTACGCAGCGACTTTAATTGTTTGCGTAGGGCCTCCTGTTTGCAGGCCGTAGCCGGAGAATTGGTATGCAGTCTGCACCAGATTGTGCTTGACTACGACCGAGTCCATGGCCACTCCATGCCCGGTACCTTCGTCATCGGGAGACAGGTATGTCACCCATTGATAGAAGTGTCGGAACCAGTTGTATTGAACGGTGAGGTTTTGAATGGTCGCACTAGGTGTCGCGTCCTGTTGAGTACGGACTGTCAACAGCATGCCCACCCCTTCCTGGGCCATGAGCCATACCCCATCAAAGACGTTGCCTTCGATCAGGTTTGCGGTTCCCGCGAGAAACTTTATTTCAATATTATTCTTGTGCGCGCTCCACGGCTTGTAGAGCGTCGCTGAAACGCTGCTCTGGTTGGCACTGAACGCCTGTTCGAGTGTGAGCGTGCTTGACGAGGGAGCGCTGGAAACTGTCCGCATCTCACCTGCCTGTGGTCCGGAGGTAAGTTTGAGCACTCGTATGCAAAAGGAAAGAGAGCAACCGTGGCCTGCACTCGTCACGGTCGTACCACTCGACGAGATCGTGAGATTGGTACTGCTTTCCACATCGTTGGTATCGAACGCCGACGGATTCCACGGATTGTACTTCTGCGGCGCCTCCAGATAGTTGCGCGTGAAGGTGAGATCTCCCGGAAGAATACCGGCGCCACCGCCGCCACTCAGAAAAACTTCACCCATTGACGACATATAGTTATTGTCGATCGTCACTGGTCCAGGACCACCCAGCAGCAGGATCGCCTGCGACTCAAGGCCTGCCCTGCGGAATCCACTGATGTAGTTGTCGTGAACGTTGATGTTGCGACCGTTGAGGAAGAGACCGCGGGCGGCATGTGCTTCCGTCGCTTCGATCCAGTTGTGATCGATCTCGATGTTGTTTGGCGTATTCGCCGACGTGGTTTCCGCTGCATCTCCGATGACGACCATCCCGGCGTCCTGCGTGACGCCGCTGGCCTGACGCAGATCGAGGCCGGTGAGACGCCAGTTATCGGCGTCGTTGCCGGTCGTGTGGAAGCAGGGGTCGTTATTGAAATTGCTGCACACGATGATCGCCATGTTCGAGCGATCGCCGCTGGTCACACGTTTGGCCGCGCCGGGCAGTGAGCCCTGGTTCGATGAGCGGATGGTCACAGTGGAAGTGAGCCCGCTCTTGAGTGTGAATGGACCAGTGTAAGTTGTCCCCGCAGTCAATGTGATCGTATCGCCGCCGGTTGAATTCGTGATGGCGGTGGCGAACGCGGCCGAGTTGGCGGGCGTAAAATCCGCCATCACGGGCGCGACGCCGAGCTTAACGAGCAGCGATGGATAAGGCCGCATTTGTCGCAACGGTATGGATAACGTCATTGCGACGCCGGGGCCGACTTGAGTGAACACGAGGGCTAACGTGAGAAACAGAACTCTGAACATCATGATCTCCTTTTTGGAACACCTATCCGTTGTTAGGTTCGGGGGAATTACAGTTCGGGAGTCAATCTGGGCAACGCTGAAATGTTTAGCCGGGAAAGTGATCAAAGGTGACTAGCCGCGTGAGGCCGGCACGCTTTGAAAATGAGTGTGTGGGAGGATACGCCGAGTGAAATGAAATATCAAGATTTTTGGTTTGCTATGCCAAACTGATCGCGCAAAACTTCTTCATACTCTTTTGCACTGTCGAGCAGACGTTCTTCACGGCCATGCTTTGTTGTAACGATTAAACGCATGCCGCTGAGAGTTATTCGTCCTTCGGGAGTAGCGCGCGAGCAAATGCGATTCTGAGTGAAATGAGATTGTGGTGAGGTTTGGTGAAAGCGACACATCTCTTCGTAATCGGCGAATTGATGCGGCTCGAGCGTGAAGCGATACATCGGTTCCCACTCCTCACCGTTGCGACGAAACACCACGCGATATTGCTCTTCTGATTCGATCCTGAACGACTCATCGCCTTGCACTTGTTCGCTTGTTGTATCGAGCAGTAATGGTTCGAGAAACGAATCACCGAAACCGACATCGACGAGCCAGCGATCGTCGAGGTTCACCAGCAACGCCATGTGATCGAACGGCGGACTGAACTCACCATTGCCTCGCGCGACTTCGGCCGACAGCATGCTCACGTCAAAACCAAGCGCGCGCAACAACGCTGCAAACAAACCATTCGCCTCATAGCAAAATCCGCCACGCCGCCGCTCCACGATCTTCGCAAACAGAGCTTGTTCATCGAGCACTATCGGCTCGCTCGCATGAATACTCAGGTTCTCAAAAGGCACATGCAAAAGATGCGCGACTTGCAGTTTTCGCAGCGTCTCAGCGGAAACGTCGACGGGGCCGTCGTAGTCGATGCGTCTGAGATAAGTGTTGGGGTCCATTTAAATTTTCACCGAACTCGGTCCAGCGCTTTGGTATAGTGGGCTCCCATCATGCCGCAAACGTTTGACTGTCCCAAGTGTGGTGCGCCGGTGACGTTCGAGCCGTCCGCGGATTTTAGCAACGCGAGACGCACCGTGCGTTGCGATTACTGTCACAGCCAGTTGATGACGCCGGATGAACTCGCTGGCCGACCTGCGCAAGTGATTCGGATTCAGTTCGGCGCTGACTCAGTTAGCAGGTTTCCGAAGTGGATCTGGCTTGTGCTCGCAATTCCGCTGCTCGGTCTAATCGTCGGCGGTCTCGCCGCGGCGGGCGCGCTCGTGCCGGTGTTCTACACGGGGAGCCACACGGTCACGGTCAAGGAAGTAAACAATCCGCCGCGCACGAACCCGCCGCCCACGAAGACAAACAAGAACACGTTCGCCAATGTCTTGCTCAACTTCGGCAGCGAAGGAATCGGACCCGGAATGTTTAATGACGCGCGCAGCATCGCCGTCGACGGCGCGGGACGAATCTACGTCGGCGAATACACTGGCGGGCGCATTCAAGTCTTCGACGGCGACGGCAAGTTCATCACGCAATGGACCATCGGCGATCGCAAGACACTCCTGCGCGGTTTCGCAGCCGATCGCAAAGGAACGCTCTATCTCGTACACGGCGGAACGATCGAACGTTATCGAGGCGAAACGGGCGAGAAGCTCGGGCAAGTGAATTACGAACGCTCCGGCTTCGACGACGTGACGACTACGCCCGATGGCGGATTAGTAGCTGCATGGCAAAGCAATCGAGACGACATAGTCGCCTTCGATCCGAATGGCAAATTGATCAGGACGATTCCCGCCGCGATCAGCAGCGCCAGCGGCGACTCAGAATTAGATACACGCGTGGCGGCTGACGGCGCAGGTAACATCTACGCCCTCGGCAGATTCAACAATGCGGTCTTCAAGTTCGCGCGCGATGGAAAGTTTGTAACGCGCTTCGGTGGTGACGGCGATCAAGCCGGCCAGTTTCGTGCGCCCTACTCGATTGCCGTCGATGGCTACGGCCGTGTCTACGTCGGCGACATGAAAGGCATCCAGGTCTTCGACACCAACGGACGCTATCTCAATCTTATCGACGTAAAAGGCGTTGCCTTCGGGATGGTCTTCAACGACAAGAACGACCTCTTCGTCGTCGCCCGCGATCACGTCATGAAGTTCTCCGTCCCTGGGCAGTGAGGATCGGGTTACGAAAGCTTCGTGCCGTTGCCGTCCTTACTTGTTGCGACGAGCTTCTCCAGGGCGTCGAAGTCGACGGGTTTGACGAGGTGGGCGTCGAAGCCTGCTTCGCGGCTGCGCCGCTTGTCTTCCGCCTGGCCCCAACCGGTCAAAGCAATGAGCATCATGCCCTGACCCCAGGGCTGCCGGCGGATCGAACGTGCTGCTTCGTAGCCGTCGAGTTTCGGCATGCCGAGATCCAACAGAGCGAGGTCGGGTTGAAATTCCTGCGCCAGCTTCACGGCTTCGAGGCCATCGTGGGCCATCGCTACGTCGTGTCCTGAAAGGGTCAGCATCATCGCCATGCTCTCCGCCGAGTCGAAGTTATCGTCAACCACGAGAATGCGGCGACGCGCCGGTAGTTGATCGCTCGCAGCGGATTCCTTCGCAACAGACGCTTGCGTTGTTTGCGGCAGCGCCGGCAAGCGAACGACAAATTCACTGCCCCGCCCCGTCCCTTCGCTACGCGCTTCAACACTGCCGCCGTGCATTTCGATGAGCCTTTGCACGAGCGTCAGACCAACACCCAGTCCGCTTTGAATCTGCTGTTCCGACGCGTCAAGCTGCACAAACATGCCGAAGATCTGCGAAAGCTTCCCGGGCTCGATGCCGATGCCGGTATCACTCACTCTGATCGTTACCTCGTCACCCGTTCTCGTAGCGATGAGGGAAACACTGCCGCCGGACGCGCTGTACTTCGCGGCATTGTTGAGCAGGTTCGAAAAGACCTGGGCCAACCGCACAGGGTCCGCATCGAGCAGCACCGGCTCTGACGGCAACGCGACCTTTAGCTCGCTTTTCGCCGCGTCCAACACCGGCCGACTCGTTTCCACCGCACTGCGCACGATCGATTCGAGCGCGACCTGTTCCTTGCGCAACTCGAGCCGGTTATGACTGATCCGCGAGACGTCCAGCAGATCGTCGACGAGCCGCACCATCTGTTCGATCTGGCGCTGCATGATCGTCGTGGCCCGTTCGAGCGTGGCGGGATTGCCGTTCGAAAGGCGAATGAGTTCGAGGCCGTTGCGAATCGGCGCGAGCGGATTGCGCAGCTCGTGCGCGAGCGTCGCCAGAAACTCGTCCTTGCGCTGATCCTGTTCGCGCAGTCGCTCGATCAAACGGAGTCGTTCGTAAGCGAGCGTCACGTAGTGTGAGATCGTTTCGAGAAACTCGAGCTCTTCGCGATCGAACGTGTCGCGACTGCGACTCGCAAAAGAAAGCGTTCCGAGCAACTGGCCACCGGCGATCAGCGGATTGCACGCGTAGGCACGCAGCCCAAATCCCTTCACTAGTTGGACCATGGGCTCAGCCGACTGCTGGATGTACGTCGCCACAATCGGTGCGCGTCTCAAGGCCACCGTTCCGCACACTGCCTGCCCAAATTCAAGCCGCGAGATCGAGCGCATCGTCTCGGGATCGATGCCGGCGCACGAAACCAACTCCAGCGCGTCACCGGTTTCGCTCACCATGAAATTGAAATAGACGTCGAGACTCAACGACTCACGTATCTTTAGAAACAGTTCGCTGAGCATCGAGTCGGGATCTTTGTTGGTGAGCAGCACGCCCGCGGCTTCCCACAGCACGGCGAGCCGTTTGTTCTGCCCGGCCAACGCCTGCTGGCTTTGCCGGCGAATGTTCAGCGTCTTCAGGTGCGCATCGACGGTGGCGAGAAGTTCGCGCGCACTAAAAGGCTTCACGATGTAGTCGTCGGCTGATGCTTCCAGCCCCTCGATTCGTGCTTCTTCACCAGCGCGGGCTGACAAAAGCACCACCGGCGTTTCGCGTGTCTGCGGGTTCGCGCGCACGCGACGCAGCAATTCAAACCCGTCAAGCACCGGCATCATCACGTCTGACAAAATCAGATCGGGAACGTTTTGCTCGATCGCGTTCCACGCCGCCTGCCCGTCGGCAACAGCGAGTATGTCGTAACGATCGGAGAGCATACGCGAGACATAGTCGCGCATGTCTGCGTTGTCATCAGCGAGGAGAATGTGAAAACGTTTTTCCCCGGCGTGCGGAGCAGGCGCTGCGGGCACGGAAGCATCAACCGCGGAATGCGGCAGCCAGCGCAATGCCTCACTCACAAACGGCGCCGCGCCCAAAGACGTCGACGTCATCGTGCGCGCAGCGTTGATGCGGTCCGGCGGCAGGTGATCCTTGCCGCGCGGCACACACACCGTGAACACACTGCCCTTTCCGAGTTCGCTCTCAACGTGCACCGCGCCGCCGTGCAGCTTCACGAGCTCGCGCACCAACGCCAAACCGATTCCCGAACCTTCCTGCGTTCTGCCGCGCGATACTTCAACCTGATGAAAACGCTCGAAAACTTTCGGCAACTCTTCCGCGGCAATACCGACGCCCGTATCGCTCACCGTCAAGACCACGTGTTCCGTTGTCTTGCGCAACGAAACTTCGATCCGCCCCGAGAACGTGAACTTGAAGGCATTGGAAACGAGATTAAGAACGACCTTCTCCCACATGTCGGGATCGACGTAGACGGGTTCGTCCAAACTCGGACAATCGACCACCAGCTCGATGCCCGCCCTCTCGCACGCCGAGCGAAAGTTGCTCGCGAGCTCGGCGGTCGTAGCGGCCAAATCAGCCGGCTCGAATGAAGCCTGCACGCGGCCGGCTTCGATCCGCGAGAAGTCGAGCAGAGTGTTGACGAGTTTTTGCAAGCGCAGACCGTTGCGATAAGCGATCTCGAGGTTCTCGCGTTGTGCTTGAGAAGCGCTCGAGCCGTCGAGTTCTCCCAACGCATCCGCCACTGGTCCAAGCATCAGCGTCAGCGGCGTGCGAAACTCGTGGCTCACGTTTGAAAAGAAAGCCGTCTTCGCGCGATCGAGTTCGGCGAGCGACTCCGCGCGGCGGCGTTCTTCTTCGTAAGCGCGCGCATTCGATACCGTGGTTGAGATCTGCGTTGTCAACAACTCAAAGAAGCCGCGATACTGATCGTCCAAAGGCCGGCGTGGTGAAACTCCCGCCACGAGAAAGCCGATCGCGCGGTCCTGTCCCGAAGCGCCGATCGGCATCATCATCGCCGTGTGTACCGGCTCGGGCCACACACCCGTCACCAACTCACCGCAACGTTGGACCACGTCCGTGATCTCGAGCGCGCGATTTGTTTGCATGACGGCGCTGAACGGCCAGCACGCACTGTCAGCATCGGGATGAGAAACATTGACGCTCAGCGACGCCGCACGCGAGCCGGGCTCAAGACCAGAGACGCCCGCCAGCGTTGCGTTCTTACCGGATTTGTCGAGCAGATAGATGAGAGCGAAAGCGATGTCGTGACGGTTCTGGGAAAGGATCTCCGCAACGCTGCGACACGCATCCTCGACCGAGTTCGCCGCCGCGCTTGCAAACAATGAGAGATCGCGCAACGTTCGCAAACGTCGCTCGCTAACCACGCGCGCGGTCGACTCGCTGACGATACAAAAAAGACCGTCGACCTTTCCGCTCTCTCCCCGAATCGGATCGTAAGAAATGTCGAAGAAAGTCTCTTCCGGGAAACCAAACCGTTTCATGTTGAACGGCCAATCGCTCGCCCAAAATGCTTCACCCGTCTGCAGCACACCTTCGAACAAACTTCTCAGTCCCGTGTCCCAAAGCTCGCTCCACACTTCGCGCACCGGTTGCCCTAATGCTTCCGGATGCTTCTGTCCCAACACG
Source organism: uncultured Blastocatellia bacterium (assembly GCA_946480785.1). The sequence continues at coordinate 9,073 of CAMLLD010000030.1, forward strand.
GGTCTGTACGCGTCGTTATAAAGCGTGATGAGATCGGGTCCCCAGAACATCGCAATCTGCGCTTTCGACGGCAGCAGGATGCTCACGGCGCTGCGCAGACTTTGCGGCCACGACTCGATTGGTCCAAGTGGAGTGCTCGCCCAATCGTATCCGCGTATGAGTTGACCAAGCTCGCCGCCACCGGTGAGCCAGTCATGTGCTTGTGGACCGCTGCGCGCCGGGACGTAGGAAGATTCAGAGGGCATCGACACAGTTCGACCTGAATTGGCAAGGGGGAACAAACGGGGGAAGCGGGAGCGGGGTCATTCTACAACAACTCTCCGCGGTAACAAGCAATGAACTAAAACAGTCGCGGAAACCCCGGCCTGCGCGCCTGAAACAAAATCAGCGTAGCCGTGTAAATCGCGCGGCTACGCTGATGTTTGGCAGGGCACTTGAAGAGTGCGTTGTTTGATGCTGTTTCGGTGTTTGCGTTACTTGAGCCTCGCGCAACATCAACTGTTCGAGCGTCGCGAGGCGTTTGACTATACTTAACCTGCTCGCTGTTTAAGTATTATGAATAGGCAGATTTTTATGAGATACGTGAGTACTTTACTCATCATCTACATCGCCTGTGTTTGCGGAGTCCAGGCGCAGAGAAATCCTGACCACGGAACAATTTTGATGGATGCGGGTGGGGACAGGCAGCATGCTGACCTGGAACTAACGACCAGCATTATTGATCAACGCTATTGCAGCGACGGCGGTTTGATTTTCACGCTCAGGTACGATTTCCACAACAAAAACGGAGAGACGATACTCCTGGACAAAAGGAGTTCGATTGTTCCCGGTTATGATATCAGCCGCAATGCCCGGCTCGCGGCAGCCGGAAAGCACAAAGTGTCTGTAGAGTACCTGCTCGGAATCGATGGCAAGTTGCTAACTCTCGACCCAAATCCGGATATTTCTCAGTTCGTGACCTTGAAAGCTGGCGAGTCATATTCTGCTGAGCATGAATTTCGCATCCTTGGCACTGACGAGAAACTAAAACCAGGCGGCTATGTGCTGCAATTTTCTGTCGTAACTTGGCATTATCAGGCAGCGTCCAATATTGCCTGGCGCGAAAAGTGGCGTGATAAGGGTTACCTGTGGACTAATTTTATCCGGTCGCAACCGATGCCCTTTGTCATAGACAAGCATCCTGAGTTCGTTCAGTGTCGTTGACCGCCAGTTATGTCTTGCCAGTTCTTATCTGGCCCCAAGTTTTATTTCCTGCTCGCGGCGGCTACGCTTCTGGTCGGATCGGCGCCCTCCCAACGCACGTCGGCGGTTGGGCCATAAACTGAGGGCACGGTCTTATCGAGCAGGCGGAGGTAGACTCCCAACTGCGCGCGATGATGCGCGGTGTGCAAAACGCGCCGCCAGAAGATCCAGATCCTTTCGCGTTCCACGTCAAAGAACGGAACGACCGTGAGCCACCACTCTTCATCCTGCGCGGCGAGGAAGGGCAAACGTTTGCGCGAGAGCTCGACCATGCGCGCCGCGTAACTTTGCGGCGCGCGATCAGCAGGCAGCACTTCATTCGCCGGCACTTCCGGCAAGCCGAGAAACTCGCCGAAGAAGCGGCGTTCCGACAAAAGCTCGTGCTCCATGATCTCGCCCACGCTGCTCGAACGCGGATGTGGCTTGAAAGCGAGATCGTCTTTCGTGAATTCAAGCCACACGGAATTGAGCTTGTTTACTTCACTCGCGTACGTTTTCACAAGGTGTTGGAACGTGCGCGTTGAAGCTGCGGGAACGTCCGCGTCGTTGATAACGCTGTCTTCGTATTGCATGACTCAGAAAGTAAAGATCGCCGCAAACTCCGAACGAATGTTGTGCGTGGTGAAACTCGGGATGCCGCGAAACAGCGGCAATGGACCAGTGCGGAAGTCGGCGCGCGTGCGGTAGTAACCCTCTTCGTAAGCAAACGTCACCCACTGGTTCCACTTGTATTGAATGTTTCCCGAGAAGAGATCGCTGCGAGCGCCGCGTCCGCCAAAGCGGCGCGCGTCGCGCGCGAGCGCTTCATCGCTGCCGTAATAAAGGTACGCGGTCCAACCGGCGTTGCGTCCCTTCGGATTCGCGTCGAAGATGCGCGATAACGGGAAGCCGAGTTGCACAAAACCTCCGCGCGCTCGCACAGGCCGTTGCGGCGCAACCACCGGAACGCCGTTCTCAAGCCCGAACACAACTGTCGACGCGCCATCGATCGAAGTCGCAGAGGCGGTATTCGTGAGTCCGAACGTGTCGTTGAAGTTTGAAAGCAATTGTCCGGCGAGATAGAAACGCAGATCGTCACCGCCGTAATACTTCCCGACGAGAGTCACAAAACGCGTCGGCAACTGAAACTCGGCTGAGTAGCCATTGCTATTACTACTAACTTCCGCGCCACTCGGAAATGCGGCCTTGAATGCTGCAGGAACGCCGGCGGCCGTGACGATCGCTGTCCGCCGCGCGTGTTCGAAGCTGAAGATCAACTGCGCCGGAACGACGTTCGGCGACTTATCGAGCTGCCATTGCAGCACCGCGCGACCTTGCACACCGGGCTGCTGTGAGTCCGCTCCCTGTCTTTCCCCAAATGCCAATTGATTGGCAACATCTGTCGGTAGATCTCCAAACGCCGGCAACACGATCGCGATCTCCGGCTGGAATTGAACGAAGGCCCCGAACTTGTGATTGAGACCAAACTTGGCTTGCGGAATGCGCGTGTAAGCAGCGCCGTAACCAATGCCGCCGAAGTTTGTGTTTTCGATCATGTTCGGCAGTGTCGAGGAAACGAACGGCGACCAGTCCTGGCCAAAGAGAGCAAAGACGCTGTCGCGATCGCCGAAGCGCCGATCGATCCTGACCCAGGCCAGACGCAAAGACGGCTGACTCGAGCGTATCGAAGTGATGTTGCGGTTGTTGACGCGCGTGAAGTCGCCTTCGAAATCAAACTCGATCTTGCCGGTGATCGTTGTCCTCGGCGCCGGATCTATCCATTCGAAGTTTGCGCCGAGCCGCAGTCCGCGCGCGCGCACGTGAAACTCGGGCGAATTGTTTGGACCAGTGTCCTGGGCCAGCAGCGGCAAAGGAAAATCATTGCCCTGCGGTGACGAGGAGTCGTGAATGACGCTGGTTTTGAAAAAGCCGTAAGGCTTGATGCGCGCGCCGCTGCCTAACTTGATGTCAGGGATGAGTCCTTCGCGTTTGGGAACATCGATTCCTTCTAGTCGCACCGGCGCGACCGCGGCGATGACGGGAACGGGTGTCGCTTGTGGCTCGGGCGTCACGGGCGGCGGAGTTGTTTTGTAGTCCGCTGTGGTGATCGTTACCGGTGATGACGCGGGTGTCGCATGAAGTGCTGCGAAATCCGCGGCCGAGATCACTCCTTTATCGCGCAGCAACACCGCGAGTCGATCTCGCTGTTCCGCGAGTGAGGCATTGGCGGCGATCGCACGTGCTTCCGCTTCGGTCAGGATGCCCTTCGCCTGAAGCACCTGGACGAGAGGATCGGTCGTGTTATTGGATTGGGGGAAAACAGCTAACGCACTGCCCAGGCAAATAGTCACAAGTAAAGTAAGGCGTAGATAGGTACGCATGATCAGACCCTCCCTAAACTGACAAGCCTCCCTGGAGTGCGGTGCCTTAGCACCGCTTTGGCCAAAGCGCCGACAAGTCGGCGCACTCCAGGGAGGAAATCCTTGCGCCTTTTCGCGGCTAACGCTCTTCTTGTTGTCGTTTTTCGTCTTCGTAAGCTTCGCGCGGATCGCGCCCCGTCACGTCGCGATACCACGCGGGATGATGAGTCCAGGCCCAACTCTCCGTCACTGTGCCATCGACCATCGAGTTGAACGTGCCCGGCTGCTGCGCCGTGCCTTCATAAACGTGAATGATGAAACCGGCCAACATCACGAGCGCGGCGATGTCGTGAATCACGTAGCTCGCCGCCACGACCCAACGCGGCGACAGATTGTCAAACCACATCAACACGCCCGTGATCAAAAACAATATGCCGCAGACAACGATCGCCCAGAAGTAAAGCTTCTGCCCGCCGTTGAAAAAACCGACGTCTTCAGCTTCGAGCTTTTCTTCGTTAGTAGCGTATGCGCGAACCCGCTTCATCCAACGCCGGTCCGCCTCTCCCCAGGCCATCGGCCCGACCCAGTTGAGGAATTGAAAGAAGAAGGCCACTTCAAAAACCAACCCAAACCACGGATGCAGCGCGCGCGTTCTTGGACCACCACCGAAGAGTGGCGCGATCCAGTGAAACAGCCACGGCGAGTAGATCGCGAAGCCCGTCAGCAGCGAGAGAACGAAGAAGATGGCGACCGTCCAATGCAGGAAACGCGTGTAAGCCGGATGCCGCAGCAATTCGCCGCGATAGACGCGGGTTCTTCCGTAGCGCGCAAATTCACGATGCGCACTCTCGTCGAGTTCTTTTGCTGACGTGGTCACGGCTTCTCCTTTCTGCTCGCGTCGACTTCTGCACGCGGGCCCGTTGCGACTACCGGCGGTTCGGGCTGTGGTAGTTTTGGTCCATATAAAATTCGGTGGAAGAAAACAGCGCCGATTCCCAGCACGCCCAATAACAAGCCGGCGGGTTTGGCGAGCCATTTCCAGTAGGTGTAACTGGGCGGGATGATCGGATTCGCAGGCAGACCGTAGCGATCGGGCGCGTTGATATCGTGCAGCACGTAGATCACGTGCGTGCCGCCGATCGACGGCGGATCGTAAACACCCGCATTGGCAAAACCCGAGACTTCGCGCAATTGCTTCGCGCGCAAACCCGCGATCTGGACCATGTCTGACTTGGTGCCAAACCTCAGGCAGCCGGTGGGACACGCTTTAATGCAAGCGGGTTCGAGCCCCTGGCCCACGCGATCGGAGCAGAGCGTGCACTTGTAAACCTTGTTCGTCGTCGGATTGAACTTGGGAATATCGAACGGGCAACCGGAGATGCAGTAGCCGCAGCCGATGCAGTTCTCCTGTTGAAAATCGACGATGCCGTTTTCGTACTTGATGATCGCGCCGTCAGCCGGACACGCACGCAGACAGCCGGGATCTTCGCAGTGCATGCACTGGTCCTTGCGCAACAGCCACATTAAATGGCCGTCGCGCTCGTCCTCGGCGAATTTGATCAGGTTGTAATAGTTCCACTCCGTCGTGGGCATCGTCTGATACGTGTCGTTGAACGTCGTCTCGCGAAACGGATGATCGTTCCACTCGACGCACGCGACCTCGCACGCCTTGCAGCCGATGCACGTGGACACATCGATGTATTTGCAGACTTGTTCTTCACGGCGCGTGCCCCGTCCGGGTATTGGACCAGGGTGGGCCGAGATTTCCTGAATCTGAAATGTTCGTGGATTAGGCATCGTTTAGGCCCTCTCTATCTTCACGAGAAAACCTTTGAACTCCGGCGTGTACGCGTTCGGATCGATCGCCGCCGGCGAAAGCAGATTGGCGTTCGTCAGCGCCGTCTTGCCTTCGTCTTCGGCTATGCCGCGATAACCCCAGTGAATCGGCACGCCGATCTGATACGTCTTCTTGCCGTCGATCATCATCGGCTTGATTCGTTTCGTCACCATCGCCTTCGCGATGTAAACGCCGCGCGCACTGCTGACTTTCAACTTCTCGCCGCCGCGAATTCCCATTTCATTGGCGAGCTCCGCCGGTATCTCCACAAAAGGCTCCGGCACCAGTTGCACGTTCATCGGGTTGTTTTTGGTCCAATAGTGATAGTGCTCGGTGAGCCGGTAAGTGGTGCAGACCACGTTGAAGCCCTGATCCGGCGTGCCGAACTTATCCATGTCGGAAGTGAATTTCCGCGCGACCGGATTGTTTGATTGTTGCGGATGCAACGGGTTGGCGATCGGACTTTCCATCGGTTCGTAATGTTCCGGGAATGGACCATCAGCAAAAGCCGCGAGTGGTCCGAAGATACGACCGACGCCTTCCGGATTCATGATGAACGGGCCCATGTGATCGGACGGCTTCGAATCGACTTTGAAATCGGGCACGTCGTTGCCGACCCATTTTTGCTGCGCTTCGTTCCACCAAACCTGGCGTCGCTCCATGTCCCAGGGCTTGCCCGAGAGATCGCACGAAGCGCGGTTGTACATGACGCGGCGATTGGCCGGCCATGAGAAGCCCCAGTTCGGATAAATGCCCAGACCCGATGGATCTTCCGTACCCCGACGTTGCATTTGCGCTCCCGCTTCTGTCCAGGAACCTGAGTACAACCAATTACCGCACGCAGTTGTGCCGTCATCCTTCAGCCAGGCGAAACCGGGAAGCTGCTGGCCTGCTTTGATCGTCACCCCGGCCTGTGTGTCGAGAGTTAGATCCGCCAGAGCTTTGCCGTTGATCTCTTTTGCGACTTCCGAGAGTGACGGATTTTCCGGAGTGGTATAGGCCCAACTGAGATTGATGATGGGATCCGGAAACTTCCCGCCTTCCTTCTGATAAAGCTCGCGAACTTTCAGAAAGATGCGCGCCAGGACCTCCTGATCGACCTTCGCGGCGCCCGGCGGCGGCACAGCCACGTACTTCCATTGCAGCCAGCGCGCGGAGTTGACGAAAGTGCCGTCCTTCTCGGCAAAGCCGGCGCCCGGCAAACGATAGACGGTCGTGTTGATATTCTTCATCTCGTCTTTCGTGATGCCGGGAGATCTCCAGAACTCGGCTGTTTCTTCGGGAAAGAGTTCGCAAACCACCAGGAAGTCGGCCTTCTTCAACGCGTCGATGTTCTTGCGCGAGTTAGGCCCGATGGCTACGCCGTTCATGCCGAAGGCAAACAGACCCTTTACTTTGCCCTGGTACATCTCGTCCCACATCTCGGTCCAGGAAAACTTGCGATCGATCTTCGGCAGGTAGTGATAGTTGAAGTCGTTTTCCTTTGTCGCCGAATCGCCGTAGAGCGATTTTAAAAACGAGACCATGAACTTCGGTGTGTTGGACCAGTAGTTATACGAGTCCCACTCGTTTGGTTTCGAAGCAGTCGGTGTAGTGCGCTTCAGAAACGTGGCGAGGTCGGTATCGTTTGGCTGCGGGATCTTGAGATAGCCGGGAAAGATATCGAACACGCCGCCCATGTCGGTAGCGCCCTGAATGTTCGAATGTCCGCGCAGAGCATTGACGCCGCCGCCCGCGCGGCCGACGTTTCCAAGCAGCAACTGTAGAATCGCGGCCGTGCGAATGATCTGCGTGCCGGAGGTGTGTTGGGTCCAGCCGACGGCGTAGATGATCGTTGCGGCTTTCTTCATGTCGCCGTCTTTGCGGACGGAGGTGAAGAGGTCCGCGGCTTTCAGGAATTGATCCCGCGGAATGCCGGTGATGCGCTCGACCATCTCCGGTGTGTAGCGCGAATACTGTTGTTTCAAAAGCTGAAACACCGAGCGCGGATGCTGGAGCGAGAGATCGTAAGCGGTGTTTGGCGGCAGCATCGGCGGCGGTTTCTGTCCGCCTTGCGCGGAGGCGCCGACTGGACCACCGGCCTGATGTCCCTGCCCCTCACCGCCGCCGCCTTTCGACGAAGTCGAAGGCTGCTGCTGGCTCACCGGCTCTGACTTGCGCTCGAAATTTTTTCCGGGTTCTTCGCCAGCGCTCTTCTGTGCACCGGTGACTTCGGCGGACGACTTGCCGGACGTCGGCTGAGTGACTGCTCCCGCGGCCGCTCCTCCAGTTGTCTGTTGGGTGACTGGTCCAACGTTTCCGCCTTGCTCGTAATTCCACGTGTCCTTCGCGTAGGTCTTGCCGTCAAAACCCGAAAACAGTCCGTCTTCGGGAAGCTTGAATCCGTCTTTCACGATGAAAGCGGCGTTCGTGTAATTGATCAGATAGTCTTTGGCGATGCGGTTGTTCTGAATCGCGTAGTTGATCAGACCGCCGAGGAAAGCGATGTCCGTACCCGCGCGAATTTGACAGAAGAGATCGGCCTGCGTGGCGGTGCGCGTGAAGCGCGGATCGACGACGATGATCTTGGCGTTGCGATGCAACTTCGCTTCGACCGGCCACTTAAAGCCGCACGGGTGGTTCTCGGCTGGATTACCGCCCATGATCAACATCATGTCGGTATTCTTCATGTCGATCCAGCCGTTGGTCATTGCGCCGCGTCCGAAGGTGGGCCCCAAACTGGAGACCGTCGGACCGTGTCAAACCCGGGCCTGCGTTTCGAAGTAGCAGACCCCCAGGCTGCGCATTGCCTTGACGGCGAGAAAGTTCAGTTCATTGGTGTCAGTGCAGCCGCCGATCCAACCGATTGTTTCCATTCGGTTGACGGTATAGCCATCTTTGTCTTTATCGATGAACGTGGCGTCGCGCGTCTTCTTGGTCCAGCGGGCAATCTCGTCGACGGCCTGGTCCCAGGAAATGTCTTCCCAGTGATCCGAGCCGGGACGCCGCACCTGCGGTTTCAGCAAGCGACGATCGTTCACGATCTCCTGCTCGAGCGAGGCGCCTTTTGGACACAAGGTGCCGCGATTGATCGGAGCGTCGGGATCTCCCTCGACGTGGACCACCTGTGGAATCGCGTTTTTTGCTTTGTCGCCGAGCGTGTGAATAATCACGCCGCAGCTCACGGAACAATAAGGACAAATACTGCGCGTCTCGCTGGTCCGCTCGATCTTCAGTCCTTGTGTCTGCGCATACACAGGCGCAAGACTGAAGCCAAATACACTTACACCGGCTCCTCCGATCAAGGTCGTCTTGATGAAGGTCCGTCTGGAGACATCCATTGAAACTACCTCCAGGTCTAACTGCTTATCCGGGGCGATTCAGTTGTGGGGGAATTTACGATGAAAGACTAGGTCCAGCAACGAGAAAAGTCAATGTAGAACGGCCGCTTCATCGCGGCACAAAGTTATATTGGATCACGCCCCCGACTTTTACCGGACGGCCGCCGATCAGTGTTGGTGTAAAAAGAGAATTCCTTGCGGCTTCAATGCACGCGGCCAGAAGCAAAGGATGACCCGACATGGCGCTGGCCCCGATCACTTTCCCTTCTTCGTCTAGCAGTACTCTCACCACCACTGTGCCTGAAACGTGAGCCTTCTTGGCTTCAGCCGGATAAGTTGGCGTGACTAGCTTCAGTGCCCGCCCGTTCAGGACGTTGAAAGAACTCGCCTTGTGCGGAAATAGTTGTTCTTCAATTGCGAGGTCCGCACGAGCGCGAGCCTCGTCGCCTTTTCGGGAGAACGCAAGACCGCGATTCTCGTGAGCGTTCCTTAGTAGCGGATCCAACTGTATGGCCTTATCGAAATCAGCAATGGCGCTGTCGAAGTCAAGCTTGCTTGCGTAAGCAACGCCTCGATGGTTGTAAGCGGTGGCGGCATCCGGATCTAATTGGATGGCTTTGGTGAAGTCGGCAATCGCACGGTCGTTGTCATCTTGCTGAAGATAAGTTCTGCCGCGGTCGATGTAAGCCGCTCCGGGTGTCAGATTGTCTAACCACGGACGCGGATCGCGTTGAATGTCCGCCGTCGAAGGATCTTTTTCTGTTTTGGAAGTTGCCTTGCTCGGCTCAGTAGCCGCGCTTCGCCCGGCCTCCAGTTCGATTGCTTTGTCAAAGTCCGCTAAGGCGCGCGTGAAATCGCCTTGTTGGGAATAAAGGCGGCCGCGACGAATATAGGCGACGGTTTTTTGCGGGTTCTGTTGGATGGCCTGTTCGAAGTTGACCAAAGCCTGATCGTACTTCTCGAGCACAACGTACGCGGCGCCCTTTGCATAGAATTCAAACTCGTCGCCTGGATTCTGTAGGTAGGTAATCGCGTTCTCAGCATAGACCTTGGCTTGATCTGTTTGTCCGTTGGCGCCGCTCAACTCGCACATCACCGCAAAGTACATCCCCATCCTCGCATTCGCGTCATAGTCCCCGGCCTCGCGGCGTTTCTTCGCGAACTCGTTCTGATTTGACGCTGAGTTAACTGTCGACGACTGCGCCTTGTTACTTTGCGGCACGGCAACGAATACTAAAGTGACTAGCGCTGTAGTGACAATGATTCTGAGTTCTAATCGCTGCGACATCCGATCCCTCACAAAGCAAGCCAGGAGATTTTGCTTCACAATCCAACCAGGTTCAACTCAATTTTGCGGTAACCATGTTCGCGCGCCCAAAGATCGAGCGGCGCACCGTAGATCTCATCCACCAGCGGCACCGCCAGTCCGAGACGAGTCAGGTCGATTCCCTTGAGGTAGTGTTTGCACGAATCGCATGCTTCGACGCGCAGGTGATCGAATCCGGGTGAGTGAAAGTAACCGAGTTTCGCCGGATTTTCTTCGCCGCAATGCGCGCAGATCACGCGGCGAAACTCCCACGAAGAAAGACAAGTGGCGCAGAGCAAATCCCGGTTGCCGCTCTCGCTCGCGCTTTCTTTCGATATAAGGAAGCTCAGTTGAGGAGCGCCGCCGCAAAACGGACACGTGCGTTCGCCGCCTGCGAGCTCTCTGCCGCGCGCCGGCTCTCTTCCAATGTCCGTGATGTTCGTTTCCGCCAGCAGACGCAGGTAAGGTTGCAGCACGGCTTTGGCGAAAAACTGCGTGTCCGAAGGACTGCGCCAGTAGTCGATCAACTTATGGACCATCAGGTCAGGCTCGCTGTCGAGGAGCACTTGCGCATCCGCCGCCAGCGACTCCGGACCATGCCGCGCGACACTCTCCAGTAGACCACTCGCTGCCGAAACGATGACGATCAGATCGCTTTCCAAATCGCCCACGGGTGACCAGTCTTCGCGGCTGCGCAATGAGTCGTAGATCTCTTTCTGTGCGCGCAGTAGTTGCGCGTAAAAGGTCAACAACTCTTTCGCGCCACTCGACTCGGCACTGAGGTAATCCGCGCGCTCGATCTGTTTGTCCCAAAACGTAGTCACTTTGCCAGAACGAGTTTGCGGTAATCACTTTTCATTGGCAACACGTCGCGCCTTGTGTTATAAAACCCGCCCTAATTTATTCCCTAACCCCGAAGGGATGTTGTTTCCACTGCGCTGACCAAGCGTTTAACCTGACCATTTACTCAAAGGAGTTTCCCTCTCATGCCAGCAAAAGTACCGGCCTCGCTTTTCATACTGTGTCTGCTCATTCTCGCGACGCCAGCAATCGCCTCCGCTCAAGCGGGAGCAGCGAACGGCACTTACAAATTCGTCATGGAAGATGGCTTCGCCAAGTATCTCGAGTTCGACGCGAAGTCAGACGATAAAGGTTCGGCCACGGGTTACATGATTTTCAACGACGAAGGCCCGGTGCGTTTTCAGGACGTTGACGGCACCGGAGAACCGAAGGACGAACCGCTCCCCTTTACGATGAAGGCGGAATTCAGCTCGATGACGATCCTGAAGAACCGCGCGCTGATCAACGGCGTCGTGCGCGATTCGAGTTATGCCGGTTACGTCGGTAAGTGGGTGCAGTTGGTGATCGAAGATAACGACGGCATCGAAGTGCCCGACAAATTCGTCTGGTCGTTTTGCCAGCCCGAGCCGGGCGGCTGGATACCGACGGACTTCGAAGTGCCCGGCGATCGCGGCGCTTTCATGAGTTGGTGGGCCACCGACGCTGAGCGCAAAGACGACGTCGGTATCCCCTCGCCCGATCTCATTCCCGGTAACCTGAAAAGCTGTCGCGTCTATCCGCTGGCCAGTTACGACTTCGCCTCGATCCTGAAAGGCGACGGCGCGATTCAGATCAAACAGTAAGGCAAAGGAAAACTTTTCCGACCGGCGCGTGAGTTTATTTTTTGAACAGGTTCGCGAATGCCTGGCGCGCGTCGGTCGGAGCGCCTGAGGAAGTTTGGCGTTCGACGACGGTGCGCGGCGCGAAGAGTTCGCAGGTGTTGCGCGCGTTCTTGTTCACTATGCGCGCGGTGATCGGTTTGCTGCATTGGAAACGCGCGCCGGGATCGAAGTAAGTGCACTGGCGGCACGTGTGTAAGTCGCCTCTGCACTTCTCGCACGAGCTCTCGCCCGTAATCACGGCCGGCACCTTAAAGCCACACGAAGCACACTTCACGCTCTCACCAAACGCCATCATCTTCGGCGAACGCGGCCCTTCGCGATCGCGCGGCGCCTGAGCGTTGCCCGGCGCAGACTGCTGCTTCGGCCGTTGCGGCTCGCGGTCGTTGTCCATGTAACCGCGCTGACGATACTTGCGATCGCTCATCTTTTTTCTCCCCGGTGAGCAAACCATATCACAAGACAACCGTTAGTCAGAACGTTCTTGCTTTTGTCCGGCGGTTCGCTCTATTATCCGCGCCTCAGAAACCCGAGGTAAGTACCTCACGATCTCCTGCCCAGTTTCGCGCTCGCTCCCGAACAACCCAGGAACGTTCGTAAAAATCACTGGAGGTCTCATGAAGAAAACACTCTTGTTGTTTACTCTACTAGCTATTTGTGTCTCAGTGGTGGTCCTCACCACAGTTCACGGTCAGGCTCCGAACAGCAACGCGGCCAAGTTTCGCCGCACGAGTCCCGACAAACGCATTCCCAATCAATACATCGTGGTACTCAAGAACGACGTCGACGACGTAGAGAGCGAAGCGCTGCGCCTGTCGCGCGACTTCGGCGGCGATCGCGGCAACGGCTTTACTTACCATCGGGCAATCAAAGGTTTTTCCTTGCGCATGCCGGAAGCACAGGCCGCGAAACTCGCCAACGATCCGCGCGTCGCTTTTGTCGAAGAAGACGGCGTCGTCAACATGATCACGACGCAGACGGGCGCGACGTGGGGACTCGATCGCATCGATCAGGTCAACCTGCCGCTTGACGGCAATTACAACTACAACGCCACCGGCTCGGGCGTGAAAGCCTACATCATCGACACCGGCATTCGTGCGACCCACACGCAGTTCGCCGGACGCGTGATTTCCGGTTTCACCGCCATCAGCGACGGCCTCGGCACGAACGACGGTAACGGACACGGCACACACGTCTCCGGCACCGTGGGCGGTTCAACTTATGGTGTCGCAAAGAACGTGACGCTGGTGGCGGTTCGCGTGCTTGATTCGAGTGGTTCGGGAACGAACTCCGGCGTGATCGCGGGCGTCGATTTCGTTACCTCGGATCATCAGGCGGGCCAACCCGCAGTCGCAAACATGAGTCTCGGCGGCGGCGCTTCGAGCGCGCTCGACACGGCCGTCACCAACTCGATCAACGACGGCGTGACTTATGCGATCGCCGCGGGCAACGACAATGTCGACGCGTGCACCACCTCGCCGGCGCGCGTGGCGAGCGCGATCACCGTCGGCGCTACGACGATCAGCGATGCGCGTGCGTCGTTCTCAAACTTCGGCACGTGTCTCGACATCTTCGCGCCCGGCAACAACATCACCTCGTCGTGGAACACGAGCGACACGGCGACGAACACGATCTCGGGTACGTCGATGGCGACGCCGCACGTTACGGGCGTTGCCGCGTTGTTCCTCGAAACCAATCCCACGGCATCGCCGGCGACAGTGGCAGCGGCGATCGTTAATGGCGCTTCTCTCAACAAGGTTACGAGCGCGGGAACGGGCTCGCCCAATCGCCTGCTCTTCTCGTTGTTGGGTGGCGCGCCTCCGCCGCCGCCACCGGGAACGGAACTGTTGCTCAACCGCGGCTTTGAGTCGGGTAGCGTCAACTGGACCGCGACGGCCGGTGTGATCACGAACTCGACCGGACAGACACCGCGCAGTGGTTCGTTCTACGCGTGGCTTGACGGCTACGGCACGACACACACCGATTCGCTGTTTCAGGACGTCGCGTTGCCCGCGAGCGCCACGTCCGTGACCCTCACGTTCTGGCTCAAGATCAACACGGCGGAGACGACGACCACCACCGCCTTCGATACGTTGCAAGTGCAGATTCGTAACACCAGCAACACGGTGCTCTCGACGCTGGCCACGTATTCAAACTTGAACAAGTCGACGGGCTACGTGCAGAAGAGTTTCAACCTGACGTCCTTTAAAGGACAGACGGTTCGGATCTACTTCCTCGGCAATGAAGACTCGTCGCTACAGACGTCGTTTGTGATCGACGACACGTCTTGCATCACGCAATAGCCGATGAGCCCATTCGGGTTCGTTGCTGTGAGGGCGAGCTTAACGGCTCGCCCTCGTTTATTATGTGCTCCTCGTGAAACTCGTCTGCGCCAAGATCGCCTTGCTGCTGATCGTGCTCGCGTGCTGCGCCGCGCACCCCGACTCGTCTCGCGTACCCGCGCAAACCAAACGCATCGTGATCGCGGCGAGCACGCTGCTCGACGGCAAGGGTCACGTGCTGAAGAACACGCGCATCGTGATCGAGGGCGCGAAGATCGTGGTGATCGATCCGAATGCCGGTCCGGTCGATTACGACCTGCGCGGGCTGACGGTGTTGCCGGGTTGGATCGACGCGCACGTACACATCACCTGGACGTTCGACGAGAACGGCAAGAGTCAGGGCGCTGGTCTAACAACGCCGCAAGCGATGCTAGCGTCGGCGGGCAATGCGTGGGCCACGCTCATGGCCGGTTTCACGACCGTACAAAGCGTCGGCGCTTTGTCTGACATTCCGTTGCGCGACGCGATCGCGAAGAGCGAGATCGCAGGGCCGCGAATTTTGACATCGGCGCAACCGTTGTTGGGCCAGGGTGATGCGTCCGGAACGCCCGACGAGATTCGCGCGTTTGTGCGCAAACAGAAAGAAGCGGGCGCGGACTTGATCAAGATCTTCGCGGCCAACAGTATTCGCCGTCCGGAGATGACGCTTTCCCCTGAACAACTCAACGCCGCGTGTGGTGAGGCGAAGAAACTCGGATTGCGAACTTTAGTTCATGCGTACAAGGACGCGGTGCGCGCGGCGTCTCTGGCCGGTTGCACTGAGGTCGAGCACGGCGTTTTAGCGACCGAGGACGATCTCAAGCTGTTGGTCCAAAAAGGAACGTGGTTCGATCCGCAAGCGGGTCTGGTGATGGAGAATTACCTCGACAACAAAGCGCACTTTGTGGGCACGCCGGGGTTCCCGGAAGAAACGTTTACCGCTATCAAAGAGCTGATTCCGGAGTATCGCGAGTTCTTCAAACGCGCTTTGAAAGTGCCGGGGCTGAAGATCGTGTTTGGCTCGGATGCGCTTGCTGGATCGCATGGGCGGAACGCGGAAGAGTTTGTCGATCGCGTGCGCGAATGCGGGATGGATCCGATGCAAGCGATGGTTTCCGCCAACTCGCTCAACGCGGAAGCGCTTGGCATGTCGAATCAGATCGGCTCGATCGCGCCGGGGTTGCAAGCCGACATCATCGCGCTCGACGGCGATCCGCTCGCCGACATCACCGCTGTACGGCGCGTGGTGTTCGTCATGAAAGGCGGCGTTGTTTACAAGAACGTCGCTCGTTAGAATCCCTCTACCCCCTTGTCCCTCCGTTAATTGCTCTTTAGTGGCAGGCGAAGGATCACACTAGTCGTCAACGGACAGGTCTACGACCCGACGCCGAGAGGTGCGCGTGTTGCGGCTTGAGACGAAAGGCGAGAAACACCAAGACGACGAGTAGGCTGACGCAACGAGAGACCGAGGCGTGCCGTGAAAGCACGCGAGATCCTCTTCGTTCGTTCTATTTGTTTAGGACCAGGTATTCAGTCTCTCACACGGGAGTGTAAGGACTTTCGTGATGCTGAAGCACACCGCAAAGCCGAAAAGCTTGAACGAGATCGTCATTCGATTTTCTCCGGGGGATGTTGGAAACCGACTCGGCGCGCAGCATAGCGAAGGTCGCGGAGTTGAACAACGGTGAGCCCTGCCTAATTGTCTGGCAGCATCCTGCCATTGCGTGCGTTCGTGATAATCGCTGGTCTAACTATTCACCGCGGCGGCCTTTTGCATGAGCTCGCAGAGCTTCTTCGTGGTGTTGAGGTTTCGCACGGTCATGTCGCGAAAGATCTTGCGGCTGGAGAGCTTCTGCATGTTCGTGCGGTTGATCTCGCTTGCCTGAACGGACCATAGAACAGTGCCTGGACGATAGGCGATCTGTTCGTGATCGCCTTTGGCGGTTAGTTCTTCGAGAATGTTTTCAGAGTCGATCGTGTGACGTAGGAACATGACGTTGTAGCGCCAGTCGGGGTCGGGCCAACTCTTCGGCAGGCTCACCACCAACTGTTCCATCTCGGCAAGACTGCGTATCACCACCTTCGATTCGAGTTGAAAGTCCTTGCTCAGCATCTGCTCGATCTTGTTTTCGAGCTTCCTCGCGTCACTCTCTTTACTACTAAAGATCACATTCCCACTATTGATATACGTCGTAACCTGCTCGAACCCAGCTTCCTCAAACCTCTCCTTCAGCTCACGCATACTGATGATGTTATTCCCACCCACATTCACCCCCCGAAGCAACGCCACGAAGACGTTGAGACTCGACCTTTTAGCACGTGAACTCTTCGGCATGATCTAACCTCTCCTAACGTTCCTAATCGCGGCCGCGCTCTAAGGCGTGGTAAACCTGTTCCACAGATACGAGTACAGCTTCTTCCGACAGCACCTCCATCGCTACTCGCTTCAACTCACCAGTGTATGCTGCGACGCTAGTGTAATCGGTTGATAAAGCTAGCGGTACATCTGAATAGACCACGTTTATGCGATCCGGAATGAGTTCACCGCTAGCTGAGAGGTAACTGCCTTCCAGGCCTCTTAGTGTGCTGCTACCGCCGAACGCGTAGGTAAACTCTTCTGCAAGCGATCGTAGTAGATTTTGGTATTCTGACGAAGGAAGGTCTGGAACGTAGACCTCAATTCTTACGCGCTCGAGCAGTGGCAAGGAACTGCTCCTTTCGTTTCGAAAACTCTTTCATTCGCTGCAAAGCTTCTTCGCGAGAGATTGTTGCGCGGCGAGGACGCTCAACTTTTATTTCTTTTGAGGTTTTTAGTTTTTTCATAGACGGATTCTACCGCGCCGTTTGAACAAGTCAACTACCACATCGGCGCCTGGTCATCGGAGGTGCGAGAACGCCAGTAGCCGGGACGCCGGCGATGGTGTGCTACTGACACTATGAGTACGCCATCCGATTCCAAAGAGTAGATTAGATTGAACGGAAATCTATGAAGCAAGATGCTCCGCAAACCGTCACCAACTTCGACTCCGGTTTTCGGGTACACACACAGTCTATCGACTCCCTGTTGTATGTCATCGAGAAAGTCGCTTCCCAAGCCTATACATCTGCTCTCGTAGAACACGGCCGCTTCAGACATTTCGTCCTCGGCTATGGAGAGTAAGCGATAGCCGATCATTTGATACGCTGGCGCGCCCTCGCCATCGCTTCATCCCCAGGAACGGACTGCAACTCCCCTCTGAGATAAGCTTCGTACCGGCGGCGCGACTCCGCAATCCACAACTGCTCCACATCCGCGTCCGCAGCGGAATCGAGTTCCTCTATCAATAAATGAGCGAGAGCCGCTTTTTCTTGTACGGTTAGCAACTGTGCCTGCTTTTGCACTTGGTCAAATAATGGACTCATAAGTAGGCGCATTATACCACCGGCAGAAATACATGTGTTGGACCCTTGGAAAAGTTTTCAGCCTCGAATCGGGCCGGAAAAAACTTCGGCCTAAGCAACGTTACGAGCTATAATCCTCAGCGCGCTCACACGCTGGTCCATAACCGTTTTCAACTAATTCACTTCGCTCGCTCAACAAGGAGCCACGACATGAAACGCATCACCAAGCTCCGCGACAGCATACTCCTGATCCTCTTCGCGACAACACTCGCTTCTGCGCAAACGTTTCGCGGCACGATCCTCGGCACTGTTACCGACCCGAACGGCGCGGTCGTCGCCGGCGCGAAGGTCACTGCCAAGAACACGAGCACCGGACTCGAGCGCTCGACCACCACGGACGAAGCCGGCAACTACACCATTCCCGAATTGCCGATTGGTCCATACGAAGTGCGCGTTGAGCAAACAGGCTTCGCGGCCGGAGTCGTGTCCAACGTGACCGTCGCCGTGGCCAGCGAACGTCGTGTCGACGTGAACCTGAGTGTCGCCGGTCAGGAGAACCTCGTGATCATCGCGCCAGCCGTGCAGGCCGAGACCACTACCAACACGCTCGGCGGCACGATCGACGCAAAGGCCGCCGCGGACCTGCCCATCAATGGCCGCGACTTCACGAAGTTTCTCGTCATGGTTCCCGGCGCGACCGGCGATCCTTCAGGCGCGACCGATTCGCCCGGCTCCTTCGGCCTGTTCAGCGCGAACGGCAATCGCGGCCGCGCGAACAATTACCTGCTCGACGGCACCGACATGAACGACGGTTATCGCAATCTGCCCGCGATCAACGAAGCCGGCGTCTTCGGCACGCCCGCAACGATTCTGCCCATCGAAGCGATCTCGGAAGCCGCAATACTTTCCAACTTCGAAGCTGAGTACGGCCGCAACTCCGGCGCGATCGTCAACATCGTCACCAAGTCAGGCACAAACGACTTTCACGGCTCGCTGTTTGAATTCTTCCGCAACGACAAACTCGACGCGCGCAACTTCTTCAACCCCGAACCCGATCCGCAAACTCAGTTTCGCAACAACCAATTCGGCGGCGCGCTCGGTGGTCCAATCGTGCGCAATCGCACCTTCTTCTATTTCGCTTACGAAGGCCAGCGCGAACGCGTCGGACTGAACTCCACGGCGCGTGTGCCCGATCCGGGCGAGATCGCGGCGCTCGGTGGTCCAACGAATCCCGTCATCGCGCGTTTGCTCGCGCGCAATCCGTGGCCCGCGCCGAACCGGCCGCTGCCGCTTTTCGACAACACCGGCCGCCCGAACCTCTTCGTCACCACGCCGGCTTCGAACGACGTCGACAGTTTGATCGCGAAGATCGATCACTCGTTTACTAAAGACATCCAGCTCACGGGCCGCTATTTTTACGGCACGAGCGACCAGTCGTTTCCGCTCGCGATCCTCGCGGGCAACATCCTGCCGGGCTACAACACGACCACGCCGACGAAGGTTCATCTCGTGTCGCTCTCGCTTCTGAATGTCATCTCGTCGACGAAAGTGAACGAAGTACGCTTCGGTTTCAACCGCTTTAAGGAAGGTTTCTTTCCCGAAGACAACGATTTCGATCCGCGTTCGATCGGACTCAACACAGGCATCACCAGCGAGCAGGATTTCGGTCTGCCGCAGATTCGTATTCACGACGATCTGGGAATCGCGAATGTCGGCGCGACGCTGTCCGTCCCGCGCGCACGCACCGACATCAACTATCAGTTGATCGACAACTTCTCGTGGAAACTCGCGCGCCACGACCTGAAGTTTGGTTACGAGTTTCGGCGCACGACCGTGGACCAGTTCTTCGACGCCGGTTATCGCGGGCGTTTGGACTTCGACTCGCTCGCTGATTTTCTTTCCGGCACACTCAGCGGCGGCCGCGCCGCGCGCGGAAATTCCAGTCGCTTCACTTTCCAAAACTCGTACGCCGGTTACGCGCAGGACACGTTTCGCTGGCGGCCCGACTTCACGCTCAATCTCGGACTGCGTTGGGACTACTTCGGCGTCATCGACGAACGCGACCATCTGTTGAGTAACTTCAATCCGGCGGTTGGCTTGGTCCAGGTCGGTTCGCCCGGACTGCCGCGTCTCTACGATCGCGACTGGAACAATTTCTCGCCGCGTCTCGGGTTCGCGTGGAATGTTCATGGAAACAGCAAAACTGTCGTGCGTGCGGGTTGGGGCCTGTTCTACGATGCGTTTTCGCAGGACTTCTTCGCCGGACAACTGCCGTTCAATACGTTCAATCCGGGGCCGGCTTTCAATCCGGTTGGACCAGCGCCGGTGCTCTTCTCTTTCTCGACGGTCTCAACGATCCAGAACAACGTTCCGATCTTCACTGACTTCCTCGACTCCGACGTGTTCGCGGTCGATCCGAATCTGCGCACGCCGTACGTGCAGAATTACAATCTGAATATTCAGCGCGAGTTGTTCCGCAACGGCGTGTTGGAAGTTGGTTACGTCGGCTCGCACGGCACGCACCTGTTTCGCTATCGCGACATCAACCAGCCGGTGAATCCGAGCGTCTCTTCGGCGCGGCCGTTCGACAATGGACCATTCGCGCCGTCGGGCGGCACGTTCTTCTACGTCAATCAACTCGAGACCACCGCGATCTCGAATTACAACGCGCTGCAAACGAGTTTCTCCGTGCGCGACCGGCGCGGCTTCTCGGCGCAGGTCAACTACACCTGGTCGCATTCGATCGACAACGCGTCTGACGGCCAGGACTACGTCGCGAACGCAACCCAGCCGGACAACAGCTTTTGCACGAAGTGTGAGAAAGCGAATTCGAACTTCGATAACCGACATCGCTTCGTCGTCACTGCGAGTTATGCGTTGCCGAATTTTTCCCACTCGCATCCGCGGCTTGGTAGTGGTTGGCAACTGAACACGATCGTGACGATACGCAGCGGCAATCCGTTTCACCTGACGCTGTTTGACGATTACAACAACACGGGCGAGTTTTTCCCGCGTCCCGATCTCATCGGCGATCCGTACGCGGGCACGCACGCGCCCGATCAGTTCATCAACCTCGCTGCTTTCAAGGTGCCGTGCACGCTCGATCCGGCGGGCGACGGCAGCGCTGCTTCGTGTATTCCCGGCACGTGGCACTTCGGTTCGCTCGGCCGCAACGCGCTGCGTGGTCCGGGTTATCACAATGTTGACTTCTCGATCTTCAAGGACACGAAGCTGACGGAGAAGCTGCGCATGCAACTGCGCGCCGAAGTCTTCAACATCTTCAACCATCCGAACTTCTCGAATCCTTTGCTGCCGAGTTTCGCCGCCGACATGACGTCGTCGATCGACCCCGTGACCGGACGCGGCACGGGCTTTCTCCCGATCACCGTGACGCCCGATGTGGGCATCGGCAATCCGTTCCTCGGCGGCGGCGGCCCACGCGATATTCAGCTCGCGGTGAAGTTTATTTTCTGACCATTTATTTTCCGACCAGGAGATGAAATGAGTACCAGCGCGACTGACCTGGCGATCGGCGACATCATCACCGCCGCGGATCCGCAGAACATCGGCGAGGTCATCGAGATGATGACGGCGATCGATGCCGTGCTGCCGGGCACCGACGGTCTCAAGTGGTTCAACTGGCTGTATCTCACCGTCACTAAAGGCGTGCAGAGCAATCCGGCGAGCGCTGGTTTCAACGACCCTGACTGGTTGCTGCGTCTCGACGTGATCTTCGCGGGATTCTATTTTGCGGCGGTCAACAAATTCATCAATCAGCGCGAGGTGCCGAGTTCGTGGCAAGCGTTGTTTGAAGCGCGGCACAAGTTAGGCATCGAGCGCATTCAGTTTGCGCTCGCGGGCATGAACGCGCACATCAATCACGATCTGTCGCTGGCGCTGCTGCAAACAAACGCCGAGTTGAATGTGGCGCCCGTGAAAGGCGGCCCCGAGCATCAGGACTACGAACGCGTCAACGAGATCCTCGAACACGTTCTTCCCGAAACTCTACAGATGCTCGCCGAAGGAGGAATTCTCGGCGAGCTCGCGCAGGACACCGGCAAGGTGGGCCAACTACTGGCGATCTGGAACGTGCGCCAGGCCCGCGACCTGGCCTGGGACTTCGCCGATCACCTGAAACCCATGGGCCCCCTGAAACGCCAACTCTTCCTCCTGACCCAGGACAAACTAACCGGCGTAATCGGCCGCAGCCTGTTGTTGCACCACTAAAAACGATGAGACTAAATTCAACGTTACTCACACTCAGCGCGCTGTTTATCATGTGCGTGATGAATGTTAACGCACAGCAAAAGCCTTGTTTGACGGCGTCCAAGTTTGGCCCCGACGACCAGATCGGGAATGTGAATTACATCACGCCCGCCAAGACGCTCGAGGCGACGAAGCTCGTCACCACGGGCAAGAGTTATCGACTCGCGATCGAGACCAACAAGGACACGCCCGCGTTTCCGCCACGCACTTTCAACGTGACGATTACGCAACCAACGCAGGTCGCGGGCGGCTCGCTTGGT
Source organism: uncultured Blastocatellia bacterium (assembly GCA_946480785.1). Next base: position 31,024 of record CAMLLD010000030.1, read on the forward strand.
CCAACTAAGACCACTTATAACGACGACATGGTTGTCGGCTGGAATGGAGTCGGCACGCAGATCGACGGCCTCGGCCATATCGGCATCGACTATCTCTACTACAATTGCAATAAGGCCACGGATTTCGTCGCTACCGATGGTCTCAAGAAACTCGGCGTCGAACACATTCCCGCCATCGCGACGCGCGGCGTGCTGCTCGACATGGCCGGTTACTTCAACACCGACATCGTCAAAGAAGGAACCGCATTCACCCGCGCCGACATCGAAGGCGCGATGAAACGCCAGGGCATAAAGTCGATCGAGAAAGGCGACGTCGTTCTCTTTTATACCGGCTGGTTGAAACTGCTCGGCAAGGACAACAAGCGCTTCGCTTCGGTTGCGCCCGGACTCGGCCGCGACGGCGCGAGGTACCTCGCGTCAAAGGAAGTGGCGATGATCGGTTCCGACACGTGGAGCTTCGAGGCGGTCCCGTTTGAAAAAGACGCGGGCATTTTCGAGGTCCACCAGATACTCATCCCGATGAACGGTATTCACATACTCGAATACATCAACACCGAAGAGATGGTGCGAGATCAGGCGTGGGAATTCTTGTTCACACTCGGACCAGCGCGCATCACGGGCGGCGTGCAAGCCATCGTGAACCCGATCGCGATCAAATAGGACTCACGAAAGATGAAACAACTAGCTCTCGCATTCATCGTCCTGCTCGCGTGCGTCGCCGTGAAGGCGCAAATGATCAGCGGCGCCGCGGACGTCGTCACGGTCTATTCACAAAACGAGCGGTTTTATCTGAAGTCGATTCCTTACGACGACGAGAGCCCCTCATTGCGCGGCAAGACCTTTGTCTTCGCTGCTGGAAACGCGACGCCCTTGTACACGGTGGACCGAGGCTTCGACGTGATCCAGCCCAACACGCTGATCCTCAGTAACGACGGCGAGGTAATTTTCCTCGCCACAACGTGGGAGGCGGACGAGACCAGGGACGGCATGAAAAGCATCAGCGTTTACAAACGCGGCCAGCTAATCCTCAGCTTGACCGAGTCGGAAGTTAACGGGTGCGATAAAAAGCGCGAGCGTTGCGACCTCGTATACAACAACGACAAACTCGTCATCGACATAGCAAAGACGTTTGCCGATCCCACTCCAGGTAAGGTGTTCTTCAAACCGGGCGTCAGCGAACAGGAACTCTTCCTGCACGAATTTCCGATCTTCAGTTTTGACGATCTTGTTTACCTGACCGACTCAAAAAAGAAACTACACACGTTCGATCTCAAAGAAGCGCGTTTCATTCGCACGGACAATTTCGACGACGTATTCAACGAAATCAAAACCAAAGCGCGCGCTACAAAGATCGAGACGAGAAGCTATGGCGCGCCTCGTTTCGAAGACTTTCCCAACCTGGCCGACGGCAGCAAAGCCGCGACCGCCCTCGCGGATCAGATCGGCATGCAAGTCAGCCAGCTAGACGAGCGCGAACGCTTCAAGGTGTACACGGTGGAACTCAGCGGAAACCTCACGCGCGACGGTCGTCTGGAGCTCGAAAACATCGACATCGACGACGGCCTACCGAAAGAAAAGATCCTCGAGTTCTTCAACACGCAAAAATTCGACAGCCGTCCAATCCCGGCGGTCTTCGAAAAGTGGCACCTGCGGAACAAGTTCTTCTACTTCCGCAACAAGAACCTCCGCCAAGCCCAACTCGAAAAACGCCAGGAGCGCGTGGCGGAACAGCAGAAATATCAGCAACGCCTCACACTCGAAAAAATCAACGGCGTCTACATCCCCGCAAACCTGCGCGAATGCTTTGTTGAACTCGACAAAAATTTGTCCGAGGTCGACAAGAACGAAATGCGCGCCCTCCCGAAGCGCGAGGACATGATCCAGTATCATCTCGGGCTGGGTATGTGGATGCGAAACAACTGGGGTCTGTGGGGCGGCTCACGACTACAAAAATATTTTAGCGATCGCGGCGTCGGCCATCCCGACGAGATGTCGTCCGTCATCCTCTACCACTACCACGATTGGCTGAACGACAAAAAAGACACGTGGAAAAAGTGGGAAGAGACAAGAAAGCCACACCGCTAACCAACGAACCCCGCAGAAAACCGAAGAAAACTCCATCTCGCTGCTGGCATGCACGTTGCTCCCGTCTCCGGGTGAAAAGATTTTCCCCGACGAGGAGGTAGCAACCGTGAAAGTGTATCTGGGGACGACTCGCAACGATCGCACACCGCAAGGCGTCACCTCAGCGCAACCGCCTGAACCGTTACCCAAGAAGGAAAACTCCCGACAAGAGGCCCGTCACGAACCAGAAAAAGGAGAGCAGTGGCGACAACGCATCCGGCGCGTCGCCACTGGCTAGGGTGCGCGGACCGTCAGCTATGCGGGCGAGCGGTCCAAGCAGATCCGCCGGAAGCGACAGTGGTCGGCGTTGGGTGTCCCGTGTTGTACACCACCACTCGCTCCCGGCGGATCTATAATGTCCGCCGCATGCGAAAGAACAAGATAAGCCTCAGCGTCCTGCTCCGGCCCCATTGGGCCATGCTCGTACTCGCTTTTCTCGCGGTGCTCGGCGAAACCGCAACCGACCTGCTCGAACCCTGGCCGTTAAAAATCGTCTTCGACCACATCTTCGGCACGAAGAAGATGCCGCATTGGCTGTCGGGAGTCCTGAGCTCCACGTTTGGCGTCGACAAAACCGGAGTTCTTCATTTCGCGGTGGCCGCCGTCATCGTCATCGCTTTTCTCGGCGCGGTCAGTGCCTACGCGGAAAAATATCTGACAACTTCCGTCGGCCAGTGGGTGATGCACGACCTGCGGCGCGCGCTCTATCACCACATCCAGCGCCTGTCGCTCGCGTATCACGATCGCAAATCGACCGGCGATCTGATCAGCACCGTCACTGCCGACATCGACGCGATCCAGGATTTCATTTCCCAGGCACTGCTGGGCATCGTCGTCAGCATTCTGACCCTCGTCGGCATGCTCACGGTGATGTTCTTCATCGACTGGCGCTTCACGTTGATCGCGCTTTCGGTAACACCGTTTCTGTTCATCGTCGTCTACACCTACACACATCGCATCAAGCAGGCGTCACGCGCGTTGCGGAAGAAAGAAGGCGAAGTAGTTTCGGTCGTAGCGGAAGTGCTCGGGTCGATCCGCGTGGTGAAGGCGTTCGCGCGGGAAGACTACGAAGAAGAACGTTTCACGAAGCAGAGTCTCGAGAGCGTCGAGATGGCGCTCAAGGCGCGCAGTCTGAAAGCGAAACTCGCGCCGGTGGTTGAAGTAATCATCGCGGTCGGCACGTGCTTCGTGCTGTGGTACGGCGTGAATCTCGTCATGACCAACCAGATGTCGACGGGTTCGCTGCTCGTGTTCCTGTTTTATCTCGGCAAGATGTACAAGCCGATGAAGGACCTCTCGAAAATGACCGACACGATGTCGAAAGCGTCGGTCGGTTACGAACGCATTCACCAGGTAATCGAGACGGAAGACACGGTCCGCAATCTGCCGGGCGCGAAAAAAGCGCCGAAGTTACGAGGTGAAATCGAATTCGAGCACGTGGGCTTCGGTTACCGGGAAGGTTACGCGACGCTCACGGATCTCAATCTCAAAGTCGCGCCGGGACAGCTCGCGGCGCTCGTCGGGCCGACCGGCGCCGGCAAGACGACGATCATCAGCCTGATCGGACGTTTCTACGATCCGCAAACAGGCGCGGTGAAGATCGACGGCCGCGATATTCGCGAATACAAGATGAAGTCGTTGCGCAAGCAGATGAGTTTCGTTCTGCAGGAGACGCTGCTGTTCAAAGCGACGATCTGGCAAAACATCGCGTACGGCAAACCCGAGGCTTCACGCGAAGAGATCCTGCGCGCGGCAAAACTCGCCAACGCCGACGAGTTCATCAGTCGGTTGCCGGAGCAGTACGACACGATGGTTGGTGAAAAGGGCGTGACGTTATCGGGTGGTCAACGGCAGCGTATCGCGATCGCGCGCGCCATAATCAGAGACGCTCCGATCCTGATTCTCGACGAGCCGACTTCCGGTCTCGATGCAGCTTCAGAAGAGCTCGTCTTCGACGCGTTAAATCGCTTGATGGAAGGCAAGACGGCGATCGTCATTGCGCATCGACTCGCGACGGTGCGACGCGCTGATGTGATCTTCGTGCTCGAGCGCGGCACGATCGTCGAGAGCGGCACGCACGACGAATTGCTGGCCGCCGGTGGATTGTATTCTCGTCTTTACGAGATCCAGTTTCGCGACGAAGAGGCCGCGCAGTTGGCGACGATTTCCGGCAGCGAGAGTCCCGCGTCCAGATCCTGATAGAACTCTTTTTCGCCGCCTTCGAAGTGATGGCCGCGCGCCTTCACCGCGTAGAAACGTTTCGCGGTCGAGGTTGCTTCGTACAACAACTTCGCATCCCGCAGCGGCGCGGTATCGTCCTCAGTCGCGTTGAGAAAAATGATCGGCGTGTGAGTGAGCTTCTTCAAAAACGGGTGCACGTCGAAATTCTTTTCGTGCGGCGTGCCGTGGGTGATGTAGATGATCGAATCAGTGGACCGCCACGCCAGTTCGCCATACTCGGGCAAACTAATCGCGACGACTCTGCTCAACGGCACACTGAAGTCCGGCTGCGACGCGACGAGCACGCTGTAACCCGCGCCGAGCGACCAGCCTGCCAACACCATCGGCGTCTTCTGATCCACCCCGGGCTGCGTCAAAGCCACTCGTGCGAGCGCGTCGTAGTCGCGCGTGATCTCTTCCGCGGTCACCGGTTTCTGCGGCGTGGCGAAAGTCGTCAGGTAAGTCTTGGCGTCGAAGCCCACCACTGTCATCCCGCTGGCCGCAATGTGCGCCGCGATGTCGGCGCAGAACGGGCTCCAACCGCCGTCGCCGCTCGTGAACAGCACGAGCGTTTGGTTCTTCGCGTTCTCCTGTTGATATAGCTGCAACTCCAGCGGTGGTCCATTGCGAATGACAGCGGGGAAAGTCGAATGTTTCACCTCGTGTGACAACTCTTCGTGCGTGACGTGGTGATAGAAGTGGTGATACCAACGCACGCCGTACGCCGACGCCGCGCCGATCGCGAGCAGCACAGCCGCGACCAGCCACAGCCAGCGAAAACGTCTTCCGCCTTTAGTCACCGTGAAGCTCCTGCCTGCGTCTCGCGCATCCACACCACCGCCTCATTCAACGCCGCATAAAACTCCTCACGCGCGCCGGTGAAGCGATGATTACTCGCCTTGAGCAGCACGTAGCGCTTCGGATCTTTCGCACTCGCAAACAACGCGGTCCCGACCTTCGGCGGACTCGCCGTGTCGGAAGTGCTTTGAATCATCACGAGGGGCAGAGGCGCGATCTGGCCCATCACATCCGCACTGCGAAAACCGTAAAGCGCACTCGATTCGTGGTTCAGGTTCGTGTGATTGCCGCCGACTCCGCTCACGAGTTGATTCTGTCGCGGCAAACCGATGGAGATGATGCCGGCCCAGTTCGCGCGTGTTTCAACATCGGAGCCGACGGCAATCGCGAACCCGGCGCCGAGCGACCAGCCGTAGACGTAAACGGGCTTTGCTGAATCGACCTTCGCATACTCGCGCAACGCCGCGGCGATGTCGGCGTAATCATGAGCGAGCTGTTTGATCGTGAGCGGATTGTTCACTGACGAAAACTCGCGCAGGTAAATCTTCGAATCGATTCCCGCGACTGCAAAGCCCATGTGCGCGAGCTCTTGCGCCGTGCGTGGCGCGAGCCCGCGCCAACCACCATCACCACACGCATAGATCGCCGGCTGCGCTGGACCATCCTTCACCGGCCGATAGAAATGCACGTTGAACTGTTGTCCGCGCACCGTGACCGCGCGATCTTCAGTGACCACGTCGGCCCACGTCTTCGCGTCATCCGGGTCGTAGTGGTCCGGCGGTACGGGTTCCTGAGCCCGAGCAACCCGGACCGCCGGCGCCACTACAACGAGGAAAGCAAAGCCCAACAGAAGCCAACCACGAATGAGGCAGCGTATTTCCATGTTTTGACTTTTTCCTGAAGACCTTGCTGTGCGGAGAACGTTTCGCGCGTCGAGTTTTTGCGAACGCGCAGCAGCGCATACAGCATGTTTGGCGAGAGCCGCCGATTGAAACAGAAGTAACGCGGCTCCCAGGCGTGCGGGTGATACTTCGCTTTGTAGCGATAGAGATGTTTGAAATTATAGTTGGCATTCACCCGCTGGTAGACGAAGCGCATGAGCTTCGCAGCCAGCGGGTGATCGGCCAGGTCGGGATCGTCGAGCAACGCAAGGGGCGCAACACCCATTGACGCCATTTCACAACCTTCTTCGCGCAACCGGCGCAGAATCTCCGCGGTCAGGAGTTCCATCGTGCCGCGAATTGCGTCGGGCCTGCGCCGCGTTACGTCGAGGTAGTAACCACTGCGGCCAAAGATCGGTTCACAAACTATGAAGCCTTCGATTCGTCCTGTGCCGTGATTCGAGCGCGCGAGAAAATAACGCTTCGCTGATGGCTGCTCCAGGTTAAGCGAGCCGAGCACGAAGCCGAGCTCCCGATTGCCTTTCGCTTTCAACCACTCGCGCGAGATCTCGCGCAGTTCTTCATTGAGCGCGTCCGCGCCAAACGCGAACGGATCGTGTTCGCTGACGACGACTCCTGCGCGCCGCGCCTTGTTCGTCGCCGCGCGCACGAGTTCCATCTTGCCGCCACAGAGAGTGAACTGGTCCAGGTTGAAGACTGCTTCCTTGCCAATTTGAACGTCAGCAAAACCCTCCTGGCGAAACGCTGTCAAAATTTCCGGCGACACCTGATACGCACCCACCGGCCTCATCACGGCAGAGCTAAAAGCGTGGATGAGCCGACGCGCATCACCGGGCGCGCATACAGGGTCGCCGGCTATTAGCGCTATCCCCGCGCTAATTTGATAAGCCAGAAATCCGTCAACGTCCGGCGACGTGAAATAGGATTTCGGCCCTTCGAGCAACACATACGAGTTCGAGTTTGTGCCGTAACGCCTAACCCAAAAATCGAGTTGTGCGTGTTGTGCTTGCATGGAACGTTTAGTAGCTCAGCTTGTCAGCGTGTTGATGACGATGACGGCGATGGCGACGATGATGATGCCGGCGATGTCTCCGGCGATTGTTATTGTCCCGGTTGTTGTTTTGGGCGTTCTTATCACGATCGCGGTTTTGCGCATTCACGGTTTGCGTGCCGAGCGTTACCGAACCAAACAACAACAAGCCTCCTACCAAAAGTGAAACCAATGTCTTCATGTTGAATGTCCCCTTCTTGAAGTTCGAACTTGAGCGTCGCATTGGGCAATGAGCATGCCAGCCGAAAAACCTTTGAATGAGTAGCAGTGAGGCTGTTTAGGACCATCTCAGGTTGTGACGGATTTGTTGGACCGGCAATAACGCCACACTCAGCATCAACTGTTTTTCGGATTTGTCGTTGTTTGCGACGGCATGCTCCTTGCGCACCGTCTGCTGAGTCTCGGTGATGAGCCGTCGCAACTGGCGAGCGGTGCGCTTAGGAGTGATAATCACCGAGCCGATGGGAATACCGAAGATCCACGCGAAGACGACACTGCTGAGTTCGCTGATCATCATCGTGGCCATACTGATGGCCGCGCTCGTGTTGACCAGTGCCGCCATCGCGAACATCGAACGCAGAGACGATCAGACGCTGGCCGAGACCCAGGCACGCGACCTGGCCCAGCACATCAGCGACCTCGGCTCGTCCGCAGATCCCGACACACTCGCGCGCGCCGCAAATTTGATCAAGGGTTCGGGGCCGAGCGTGGTAAGCGTGCGGCTCTGGCAGTTATCACAGGGACAATTCAACGAGCGAACGTCGGCGCCAGGCAGTGCGCCGGCCACTGCGATTCCGGAGAGCACGAAGAAGAAGCTGCTCGAGGGTTCGGGAGATTCCGGGCCAAATGGCGAAGATCAGGCGCTCTACCGCGTGTTTGCGCCGACGTTCGATCGTGGCCGCCCGAGCGGCGCAGTGGAGATCGTGCAACGGTTCGACAGCATACTGACGGTCACGTATCGCTATCTCAAGAGCGTCGTCTGGATGTCGTTGGTTGCTGTGGCACTGATCATCGCCGGTACTTATTACCTGTTCCGGCAACTCCAGTTGACGTCCAAACTCGAAGCCGAACGAACCATCCTGCGCGATCGCGTTCGCGAAGCCACGATCGAACTGGAGAAAAGAAACCAGCAACTTCAGGAAACGAACCTCGAGCTCTGGCGCAGCAATCGTCGCATGAACGAACTGGGCCGTCTCGCTGCGGCTGGTCAAACAGCCGCGCACTTCGCGCACGAAGTCGGCACGCCGTTGAACCTGATCAGTGGTCACGTTCAGTTGCTCAAATCCGATCTCGAGCGCGATCCCCGCGATGCTGAGTCGCGCATCAGAACAATCAGCGCGCAGATCGAACGCATCGAACGCATCGTGCGGCGCATGCTCGATAAGACGCGGTTCGAAACCGAGCTGTCGCCGCTCGATCTCAACTCCGTATTGCGAAAACTGTGCGACGCGATGGCGCCGGCGTTCGACAAGCGCGACATCCGGCTGGTAGAGAGTCTGGCCGGCAATCTGCCGCTGATGGCCGGCTCGTCCGATCGTTTGCAGCAGTTGTTCCTGAATCTTATTAACAACAGTCTCGACGCGATGCCCGACGGCGGCGAGATCACGATCGCCACTACGCTCGACAACAAAGGCGGCAAGTCGCAACGCATCTGCGTCGACTTCACCGACACCGGCATGGGCATGACGCCCGAAGTGATGACTCACATTTTCGATCCGCTCTATACGACGAAAGATCGCGGTCAGGGAACGGGATTGGGATTGGTGATTGTCAGCCAGATCGTGTCGGAACACGGCGGCACGATCGAAGTGCAGAGCGAGCTCGGCCAAGGCACGCGGTTTCGTTTGACGTTTGCGGCGTTGCCGAGTGAGCTGCCGGAGGCCATCGCCGAGCGCAGCGAGGAAATTGAGTTAACCCGATGAAACATATTTTAGTTGTTGACGACGATCAGGATTCATGCGAGCTGCTGCGTGAGATCTTCAGCGCGGAAGGTTGGCAGGTCGATACCGCACTCACGCCGTCGCAGGCTTTCAACCTCGCGAAAAAAGAGCCGATCGATCTGGTGGTGAGCGATGTGAATCTCGAAGCGAACCAGTCGGGACTCGATCTGTTGAAGGACTTGCGTGCGCAGTGTCCCGTGATTCTGGTGACGGGCTTCGGCACGCTCGACTCCGCGGTCGAGGCGGCGCGTGAAGGTGCGTGGGACTTTATTTCCAAGCCTTTCAAAGTGCAGGAAGTCGTGGCTACGGCGCGGCGCGCGCTCGCGCAGGAGCGCAGCAGTCGCAGCAACAATCGCGCTGCCGAACAACTCTCCGCGCCGTACGAGCAAGGCGGATTGCTCGGGCGTTCGCCCGTGATGATCGGGCTCTACAAGGAGATCGCGCGCGTTGCGCCGACGCGTTCGACCGTGCTGATCGTCGGCGACTCGGGCACCGGTAAAGAACTCGTGGCGCGCTCGATTCATCAACACAGCACGCGCTCGTCTGGTCCATTCGTGGCGGTGAACTGCGGCGCACTCACGGAAACGCTGTTGGAAGCAGAGCTCTTCGGTCACGTGCGCGGCGCGTTTACCGGCGCGGTTGGGGATCGCAAAGGGCTGTGGGAAGAAGCGACCGGCGGCACGTTGTTTCTCGATGAAGTTGGTGAGACGAGTCCGGCGTTTCAAGTGAAGCTGCTGCGTGCGTTGCAGGAGAGTGAGATTCGACGTGTTGGATCTTCGCGCTCGACGCAAGTCGATGCGCGTGTGCTCGCGGCGACGAATCGCAATCTCGAACGCGAAGTTAAAACCGGAAAGTTTCGCGAAGATCTTTTTTATCGTTTGAGTGTGGTGACGTTGCGTGTGCCGGCATTGAGTGAACGCCGCACTGATATTCCGTTGCTCGCGGAACGGTTTCTCGGGCTCGTGCTCGATCGCGAGGGGCACAAGCAGCTTTCGTTGTCGGAAGAGACTGTGCGCACGCTCGTGGCGTATGACTGGCCGGGGAACGTGCGTGAGCTGGAGTCGGCGATTGAATACGCGGTGCTGCACGCGCGCGGAAACGAGATCGTGCCGGACGATTTGCCGGTGAAGTTACAGTCGGACCAGGTGCGTTCGGCGGCGCGCTCACCGCTGTCGGCGCTGTTTGAAGATCTGCCGGCGTTGGACGAGCTCGAACGGCGTTACCTCCTTTACGTTTTGGAGGTGGCGGGCGGCAACCGCACGCGCGCCGCGGAAATCCTCGGCATCGATCGCCGCACCCTCTACCGCATGATCGAACGCCACAACATGGACTCCAACAACGGCGAGTAGATCACCGTGAGCGCCGGAGGCGCGGCCATAAGGTAGCCAGTGGCAAGCGCGCAGCGCGCAGCCACTGGATCAATAAATAAAACGATGGCAGTCCCGGAGGGACGACAGACACGAGCGGCGCTGCATGTCTATCGCCCGTTCCGGGCTGGTCGTGTTCTCTGAACGATCCAGGGGTTGCGTGCTTCGCTTCGCGTCGCACTTACCCCTGGCTACCTTATGGCCGCGCCTCCGGCGCTCCAACCGCAACGCTACGGCGTTAACCGCAACGCGGCAGCGCTCAAACTGAAACGGGCGTTCAAACTGCAACGCTGCGGCGTTCGAAGAGGAGCGTGTCGCGCCAGATGCCGTGCAGTTGCGCGATGCGCTCGCGGCGTCCGACTTCGCGGAAACCGCAGCGACGATGTAACTCCAGGCTCGCTGTGTTCTCGGGAAAGATCGACGCTTGCAGCGTCCAAATTCCGTTTCGCTCCGATTCTGCGATCAGCGCTTCGAGCAAAGCGCGCCCAATCCCGCGGCCTCGCGCCGCCTCAGCAACATAAACCGTCACTTCAGCAACACCACGATAAACCTCCCGCTTCGACACCGGACTCAACGCAGCCCAACCCAAAACCGCCGCGTCCTCGCGCAGCACGAGCCGCGCAAACGAGAGATGCGATTCGTCCCAACGTTCCCAACTCGGCGCTTCCGTTTCGAACGTCGCGTCGCCGGTGTGAATCCCTTCGAGATAGATCGCGCGCACCTGCTCCCAGTCCCCGTCCCGCATCTGATCGATAACGTAGCTCATCGTCAACCTAGTGGCCCAACCGACGTCAACCTTCGCGACCAACCGAAGTCAACCTTCGTGACCGACCGAAATATCACCATCCTGACTCAACGACTCAGCGCCAAAATACACTTGCTTCACGTCCGGATGCTTCGACTTGATCGTCCCCACCAACCCCCGAATCGCTTTTCTCATTTCACCCACGGAGAGTTTGCTGTCGAAACTCAACTCGATCGTCAACAGCACTTCATGTGGTCCAAGATACATCGTGTGCAGATGCCTGACGCGCTCGACCGCCGAATCCTTTTCGACCAGTCCGCGAATCGATTTCAGCGACTGCGGATCGAGCCCTTCACCAATCAACAATCCTTTACTCTCATAGACCATCAACGTCGCGACACCGCACAACAGCAACCCGATCACCACCGACGCCGCACCGTCGAGATAAGGCAACTCGAACTGCCGGCCGAAGAAGATGCCGAGGAACGCGAACACGAGCCCGAGCAGCGCAGCGGAGTCTTCGAGCAGCACCGTGAAGCTGCTCGGATCTTTCGTTTCGTGAATCGTCTGCAGCACGCCCCTGCGGCCGCGCTCACTACTGAAAGCCTTCCAGCCAAACAGCCACGACGTTCCTTCAAACACAACGGCGATGCCGAGCGTTGCATAACTCCATACCGGATTCTCGGGTATCTTCGGATGCAGGATGTGCAGAATGCCTTCGTACGTCGACATGCCGCCGCCGACCGCGAAGACCAGCACGCCGACCACGAGCGTCCAAAAATAAAGCTCGTGACCGTGACCGAACGGATGATCCGCATCCGGCGGTTTGCGGCTCTTGCGCACGCCGAGCAACATCAACAGGCCGTTGCCCGTGTCGACGGTTGAATGGATCGCCTCCGACAACATCGCGGAACTGCCGGTAAAAGTCGCGGCGACAAACTTCGTGATCGCGATCGCTACGTTGCCCGCGATCGCCGCGTAAATCGCAAACTCTGATTCTGACTTCCGTGCCCCGTGTGTCGTCATTGCCAGTTGCTTTCGTCTCGTTTAGGCTTTACCACATCATGACAACAAACACACAGCCCGGTTCTGCAATGCCGACCCGTCTGCTCGGGCGCACGGGAGTCGAAGTTTCTTTGGTCGGCCTCGGTGGCTGGCACCTCGGCTTCAAATTTCTCGACGAGGAGTTGAGCACGCGCATCATCCGCACCGCGATCGATAACGGCATCAACTTCATGGACAACTGTTGGGACTACAACGAAGGCGAGAGCGAGAAGCGGATGGGCAAGGCGTTGAAAGACGGCTACCGCGAGCGTGTGTTTCTGATGACGAAGATCGACGGCCGCACGAAGAAAGAAGCCGCGAAACAACTCGACGAATCGCTCGCGCGGATGCAAGTCGATCATATCGACCTGGTCCAACACCACGAGATTCTTCGTTACGAAGATCCGCATCGCATCTTTGACGACGACGGCGCGAACGCCGCGCTGCTCGAAGCGCGCGACGCGGGCAAGATCCGTTTCATCGGTTTCACCGGCCACAAGGATCCGCGCATTCATCTCTACATGCTCGAAGTGGCGAAGCAAAACGGGTTTCGTTTCGACGCCGTGCAGATGCCGCTCAACGTCATGGACGCGCACTTTCGCAGTTTTGAAAAACTGGTGCTGCCGGAGTTGGTGAAGGAAGAGATTGGCGTGCTCGCGATGAAGACGCTCGCGAATGGGACCATTCTCGAGTCGAAGACCGTGAGCGCGACGGAGTGTCTGCAGTATGCGATGAACCTGCCGGTGTCGGTGGTGATCACCGGTTGCGAGAGCATGAAAGATCTCGAACAAGCGCTCGACGCAGCGCGCACGTTTCAGCCGCTCGGCGACGAACAAGTGCATGACCTGTTAGCGAAGACCGCACAAGCCGCGTCGCGTGGTGAATATGAATTATTCAAAACGACGTCGGTCTACGACGGCACCGCTTCTCATCCCGAGTGGCTCGGCGAAGAACCGCCCAAGGTCCAACGCGTGATGCAAACGTCGTAACACGGATTTACACGAAACATTCTCACGGGTCGTGATATTATTCGGCCCAACTTTTCCGTCAAAACCGTCGGGTCCGCCGCCCCCTATGAATTACGAACTCCGACCGCCGAATGAATTTACTCTGCTCCACCACGAGTCAGAGCGGCAGTCGAATGGCGACGCCGAGCGCTCGCGCCTCCTGCTCGAATTCAACAACGCCCTCGTCTCCCAACTCGACCTCCAACAACTACTCAAGTCGATCTTCGAACAGATCAAACAAGTCTTTCGCCAGGCAACTGCCGCCACGCTCGCGATTCACGATCCAAAGAAAAACGAACTGCGCATCCACCTGCTGCACTCGGACGACCCCGATCTCTTTCGCGAAGGAATGCCGCTCTCGCTCGATAACACCCCGAGCGGTCTCGCGTTTCGCTCGCGGCAAACGGTGCTCATAAACAAACTCACCTACGAAGACTTCCCCTCACCGATGATCGAACGCGCGCTCGCCGACGGTCTCAGATCAGCTTGCAGCGTGCCGCTCATCTCTCACAACCAGGTCGTTGGCACGATGAGCGTTGCCGCCGACACGGAAAACGCTTTCTCGAACCAGGAAGTCGCGTTGCTGACGCAAGTGGGCCAACAGATCGCGATGCCGATCGAAAACGCGATCAATTTCCACCGCGCGAAGAAAGAAAGCGATCGCAGCCAACTGCTACAGGAAGTGGGCCAGGCAATCGTCTCGACCCTGAACCTGCGCGAACTTTTCCATACCGTCTCCACCTGTCTGCAACGATTCATAAATCACGACGCCGCCAGCGTGGTCCTCGTCGATCAGGAAACTGGCCAACTGCGCGTGCACATGCTCGACCGCGCGCCCGACGGGATTTTCGATGAAGGCTCCGTGATGCCGTGGGAAGGTACGCCACCCGCGCTTTGCATCAAGACGCGCAAGTCGCTCAAGCGAGACACGCTCGATTTCGAAGAGTTCACGGCGCCGCAGTTGCGCATGGCTTACGAGGCCGGTTTGCGTAGCGGTTGTTCGGTGCCGCTGATCGCGCACGATCAAGTGCTGGGCACGATCAACGTCGGCGCTAATCACGAAGCAGCGTTCACGGACGAAGACGTCGAACTACTCGAACAGATCGCCAAGCCCGTCGCCGTCGCGATCGAAAACGCGCTCAATTTACGCAACGCCGAACGCGAACGCGATCGTTTCCAACTGATGCTCGAGATCAACAACGCGGTGGTTTCGCATCTCGATCTGAAAGATCTCGTGAAGACGATCTCGGCGAGCCTGCGCGACATCATGCCGCACGACGCCGCGGGCATCGCGTTGTACGAGCCTGAGTTCAATCACCTGCGCGAGTACACCAACGTTTTCTACACCGACGTCGCTGCGTTTCGCGTCGGCGACACCATCCCGCTCGAAGGAACACCGGCCGGCCAGGTCTTCGTCACCGGCGAACCACTGCTGGTCAAACGACCCGACCTCGATCAGTATCCCGCGGATCGTTACTCACGTTATCCGGCCGAAGGCAGCCCGAAGTCCGCCTGTCTGGCGTTGATCAGCACGCACGGACACAAGCTCGGCATCGCGGGCGTGAGCAGCACGCGGCCCGACAATTTCAGCGAGAAGGATCTCGAACTGTTCACCCACGTCTGCGATCAGATTGCAATCGCGGTCCAGAACAGTCTCAACTACGAGCAGGCAAACAGGGAGCGCGTGCGCGCGCAGATGCTGCTCGAGATCAACAACGCGATTACTACCAACCTCGATCTGCACGAACTCATCCAGGCCACCTCCGCCTGTTTGCGCAACTACTTCCAACACGATTTCGCGGGGGTCGCGTTGTACGACGACGAGATCGAACAGTTGTCGGTCCACTCGATCGACCTGGCGCAACCGAACAAGTATCTCGTTCAGGGCAAGCCTTTCGCACACGAAGGCACGTTGACGGGGCTGGCATTCACCTCACGTAAGCCGGTCGTGCGTAATCGCTTCGATCCGAACGAGACGTCGTGGTCCATGGCGCGGAAGTTTCACGACGAGCTCGGGCTGAGAGCGATGTGCTTCATTCCGATGATCTGGGGCGACCGCACCGTCGGCGTGCTGAATCTCGGTTGCCGGCGTGAAGACGCGTTCAGTGAGTCTGACGTGGAACTGCTTACGCACATCGCGGGACAGGTCGCGATCGCTTTCCAAAACAGCTTGAACTTCCAGCGAGCGAAGAAAGCACAGGAACGAACCCAGACGTTACTGGAAGCGAGCAATGCCATCACTACGACGCTCGATTTACGCGAACTGCTGCGCACTACTTCATCGTGCCTGCGCCGCTACTTCAATCACGACGTTACCGGGCTCGCGCTTTACGACGAAAGCTCGAACAAGCTAATGGTCCATGCGATCGATCGTTACGACAACAGCCGTTTTGCGGCGGAGGGCACCGACTTTTCGCTCGACGGTAGTCCGATGTCGCAGGCCTATCTCACGGGCGAACCGATCCTCGAGTGGCGCATCGATTTCGAAAA
This sequence comes from uncultured Blastocatellia bacterium, assembly GCA_946480785.1. The sequence goes on from CAMLLD010000030.1 coordinate 46,712, forward strand.
ATATCCGGGTCCACAAATGCGCGCGGCGTACGAAGCGGGCTGGCGCTCGGGCGCGTGCATACCGTTGATCGCGCGCGATCGAAAGCTCGGAGTTCTCGGTCTCGCGAGCCTCCGTGAAGATGGCTTCAGCAAGATCGACTCCGACCTTTTGGTGAACATCGCCGGGCAGGTCGCGCTCGCGGTGGAGAACGTTTTGCAGTACCGGCAGATCGAATCGCTGAAGAACAAACTCGCGAGTGAGAAGGGTTATCTCGAAGAAGAGATCAAGACGCAGTATAACTTCGCCGAGATCGTGGGCCAGAGCAGCGCGCTCAAGCAGGTGTTGAAGCAGGTGGAAACGGTCGCGCCGACGGATTCCACTGTGTTGCTGATTGGCGAAACCGGCACGGGGAAGGAGTTGATCGCGCGCGCGATTCACAATCTCAGCTCGCGCAACGAGCGCACGCTCGTGAAACTCAACTGCGCCGCGATTCCCACCGGACTGCTCGAGAGCGAATTGTTCGGGCACGAGAAGGGCGCGTTCACGGGCGCGGTCACGTCGCGCGTCGGCCGCTTCGAGCTGGCCCATCAGGGCACGTTACTGCTCGACGAGATCGGCGAGATTCCGCTCGACCTGCAACCGAAACTCCTGCGCGTGTTGCAGGAACACGAGTTTGAACGACTCGGCAGCTCGCGCACGATCAAGACCGATGCCCGGCTGATCGCCGCGACGAATTGCGATCTCGCGCAGATGGTCCACCAAAAGACGTTTCGCAGCGACCTCTTTTATCGCCTCAACGTCTTTCCGGTGATGATTCCGCCGTTACGCGAACGCAGTGGCGACATCCCGCTGCTGGTCGGTTACTTCGCGCAGAAACACGCGGCGCGCATGAACAAACACATTAAGACAGTACCCGCGCCGGCGATGGAAGCGCTGTGTAATTATCACTGGCCGGGCAATGTGCGTGAGCTGGAAAACTTCATCGAGCGCTCGGTGATTCTTTCGCGTGGCGCGGAGTTGGAGTCGCCGCTGGCTGAATTGTCTTCGGTTCCTGCGGCGGCGGCCGCTACGGCGGGTGATGGTCCAAGCTTACCGGGCAAAGCAACGCTCGGCACAATGGAAGATATGGAACGCAGTTACATCGAAGAAGTGCTGCGACATGCCAATGGCATGATCGCGGGCAAAGGCGGCGCGGCGGAAATCCTCGGCCTTCCCAGCTCCACGCTCCGCAGCCGCATGAAGAAACTCGGTATCAAGTAGTTTTAGTTTAATCAGCTTACAAAGGAGACGCAGTGACTATCGGACTCTTCGAAGAGCCCCGCGAGGCTGTCGAATTATCACAGGCGCATGTGTCGCTGGCGGCGAGGATTCTTTTTTGTGTCTGGGCCGTGCTGGTGAGTGGAATACCGGCCCTCGCAGCCGCCTACTCCGCCCTGCAAATAACGCAGTTCTTCAGAAGCCTGAGGAATGCTGAAGAAGCAACGAAGGCGAACGTGTTCGCTCACCTGCATGCCCTCAACACACCAATGGTCATTGCGCTGGGAATCGCTGCGTTCCTGGCATTAGGGTTTGCTCTGGTCCTCGCTATAGAACCAAAGCGCAGATTGGCGTCCGTCGGTTTGCCTTTTTCGATCAGTGTTTCAATCCTGGCGGCCATCCCGGCGTTCTTTCTCTGGTTTGCTGAGACCACTATCATTGATGGTTTTTCCGGCAAACTCGGAGATACGTCGGTTGCGAGTACGGCACGGACTGTAAGTCTACTGCTCTTCGCCGCCCTCGTCTGGGGCCTGCTGGTCCAGGGCGCGGCTGTTGTGTTCGCAATAGTCTCGCTGTGCATACCCGTAAAAAAGCGGACTGACGCGTTTTCATTACGCCGGGCATTTGTTTGGGCAGTCACAGGTATGCTTCTGTTGGTCTTCGCCGGCGCCTTCTTTGTCCTCATTTGATCGCAGAAGTGCCCTTACTATTTTCGTGGACGCCGCCGCACTACTGGCGTCCGTTCCTTGAGCAAGTCGGGATGTTTAGTTTCGATTCTCTGCGCGAGTCGTTGACGGCCCATGTTAAGCAACTTGGCGGCGTCCGTTACCTGGCCGTTGACTTTCGCCAGCGTCCGGCGAATCAGATCGCGCTCATACTTCAAAACCTCATCTTCCAGATCGCAGGGTTTATTAAACAGAACCTCGCGCACATCAGCTACTTTCGGCTTGCGCAGTAGTTCGCCATCGATCTTCTTTCTTACCGCCTTTAGTCTCGGCTTCGTGTCCGGACTCTGACGATCCGCTAACCACTCTCGCGCTTGCGTGTAAGCGACTGATTGCACTTCGGGAGGGAGCGTATCTATTTCCTCGATCATGGTGAGCGCCGCGAGTCCGGCGCTGTTCAATGATCCGGCCTGGTGGGCTATTTCAATCGCTCGCTGAAAAATGAATTGCGCGTGTTCTGTTTCACGCAGTCGGGCGAGGGCGATCCCTTGCGTGACCAGCGCCTCGGCCAGCAAACATTGTCGTCCGGCTCTCTCGAAACTGCGGGCGGCGTTGCGCGCTGTCTGTTCGGCCTCTTTGTATTTACCCTCGGCAATGAAGACTTGAGCGCGCGACTCGTCTACTTGTGACGTTCTTATGCTGTCGCGCGCTCGCATGAACAACCGGCGAGCTTGCTCAAGATGCTGGTGTGCTTCTCTAAAGCGGCGCAGTTCACGGAACACAAACGCGATGTTGTTCTTTACGTGAGCGCGGAAAATAACATGCCGGGCCCGTTTGAAATGTTCGTCGGCGGCGCGATACTCATTGATTGCGCGTTGAAAATAATCATTCCGCTTTTTTGAAGTGGAGCCTATTGCTCTAAGCGTGATGCCAAGCTGATTGTGATAAGTGCCTTTGATTGTTTCGTTGTTGATTCCTGCGAATAGACGCGCGTTCTCAGTGAGAATTTTAAGAACCTCTTTGTAACGCGATTCTACCCACTCAACGGATGACAAGATAAGTAAAGCGTTGGCTCGAGCGTTGCCGCCGGTGGTTAATCGTTCGAGCGCGGCATTAAGCCAAATGCGAGCCTCATCGTTGGCGCCCGCTCGCCAATAACACTGTGCAAGTTCGGCTCGCGCCTCCGCGACCTTGCGTGAGTCTCCGAGTGCTTCAAACAGTGTTATGCTCTCCGTTATCAAATCTCGCGCATAGTCGTCCGCTTCTCTAATTCCGCTTACGCCGCCAAGCCAGCCGGTAAGAATGCCGACGCATAAGAGCACGCGAGGAACAACATCGGTATCGAGTCCCTTAGTGTCGGGCCGGCTCCCGATCCCTTTCCAGAGCGGGAACATCACATCGCGCGCTGCCTGGTATTCGCCTCTGTCTTTTAGTTCCAGCGCCGTTCGGCATTTGAGTTCGGCTTCTTCGTTCGCAGTAAGGTGCGAGGTATCCAACTTCGGAGAGGTTCGCATAGTTTGAGACTTTCAGTTTTTGAGAGATGAGCGAATGAAAACGCGGCGATATTAAATCGCCGTAACTTAATCCCGCAAGTGTCTCTAGCCTCCCTGTAAGAAGTCCCTGCGTTGTTATTCCCGGCTCTTTTATGTAAAAACTTTGACATCGTTTTCTCCAACGCCTGAAGGAGCTTGAAACCCATGAAAAGACTCATAATGACAGTCGCGCTTGTGTGCGCTCTCTCAACCTCAATCTTCGCGGGAGAGATGCCGACGACCGGCAAGTCCGAGCCACCGCCGCCGCCAGCAACATCGAGCACATTACTAAGCGTCGTAGTGACGCTGATCACGTTGAGATAGACCACTCTTAACCACGCCTCACTCTCATCCTCAACCGTCATGCCGGCGGCGTGGGCAACGTGTGTGTAATTTCATGTAGCGATATTTACTACGACTTGGATCAAGGGTCTCGCCGGTGTGTGTTGCGACTGGAATTGACGGTCACTTATAAAGCGGTCTAGCTCGCGCAGCCCAGAGCGCGGCCGGGGCGTCACTTGGGCCTATGTCGAAGGGGGTGAGTGACGCCCGCGAATCTCAGATGTTTATACTGCTTTCGTTAGCGACGGCGGCCGCTGAAGTTGGGCCGTGATGCGCCGCTGAAGTTGGGTCTGGACGCGCCGCTGTTGGCGCGCGCCGTGTTGAAGTTTTGCGCGCGTTCCTGGCCCAGGCTGCGGGCTTGGTGCTGATTCTGCACCCAGCTTCGGTCTTGTGAACGTTGCACGGTTTCCCAACCGTTGTCGGTGCGTTGCTGCACGCCCGTCGATTGGTTGTAGCGATAGATGTTGCCGTTGCGATCGGCGTAGACGTTGTTGTTCGCGACCGCGACGCCGTTGTTTGTGTTCGGGTTGTAAGCGAACGCACCACCGCCGGTCGTGACCGCGCCGGTTGAGCCGTTGCGCACGCCGCCGACCGCGCCGCCGCTGATCACGCCCGTGTTCGGGTTGTAAGTCACGCCACGCGCACCCGCGGCGGCGTTGCCGTTGTAAGCGTTGCTCACCGCGCCCGCCTGGCCCGCTGCAATGCGGCCGGTGTTCGGGTTGTAAGCGACTGCGCCACCGGCAGTCACGGTGTTGCCGGTGTAAACGTTAGTGTTCGTGAATCCGCGCGCGGCGTATCGCGTACCGTTCGCGGTCGTGCCGGCGTAGGCTTTTGCATAACCGACGTTGCCGGTGTAAGCGTTGGCCCATGCGGCCCGCGTGCCCGACGCGTAGTAATAACTGTTCGCGTAAGCATAGCCCCAACCGGAAGCGACGCCCCAATTGAAGACGACGCCGTAGCCGTAGGTGTAAGGCGCGCCGTACCAGTACGCGCCGACATAAGGCGGGTAATACCAGCCGGTGCCGTAGACCACGACGTTGCTCGCGGTCACCACAGTGCCGTAATAACCAGGCGTGTAGCCGACGTAGACCACTTCCGGCGTTGAGCCGTAGATCTTCACGTAAGTGACGTAGTGCAACGGCGAAGCGACGGGTATTGAATAAATGACCGCCGGGACTGACGCGGCGACGACCCATGGACCAGCCGCTGACGTGGCGACAAACCAAACTCCGTTATAAACCGCGTAATAACTATTCGAGTTAACGACAATAACGGGCGTCGAAGTGTTAACTGCGTACTGCAACGTGGTGTTTTCTATTTGTTTGAACTGTGGTGTGCCATCGTAAATGACATTGATAGTAGTCGTGGCGCGCGAGACTGTTTCCGTTTGCGGGATGCTGTTGGCAATCAATGCTTCCTTCGCCTGCGGTGTGCCGGCGACTGAAACGAGCACGTTCGCTTTCTCGTGAGTCGCCGGAATGCGCGCGAAGTCCGCGGGCAGTTTGTCCGGCGCGACGTACGTCCATGGACCACGCATCGACTGCGCGCTGAACCAGCGGCCGGCGAGCAGGATGTAGTGGGCCTGGGTCGTCGTGTGAACGAAGATGTCGTTCTCGGTGTTGGTGACGTAGACGAGCTCGGTATTCGGAATCGACGCGACCAGCGGATCGCCATTGGTTTGCAAAAGCTCAGCGGGTTCGGTGCTGACGTAGATGTCGGGTAGTTGATTGGTTCGCACCGCGTCGGTTAGCGTGATCGATTTCGCTGTGTCTGCCGGGCCGTTCAGGAGGTCGACCTGTTTGCTTGCGGCGGCAAGCTCGAGCGCCTTTGCGAGGTCTTTCGGAGCTTGCGCAGCGGGCTGCCACGAGGTCATGGAATCGTCGGCTCGCAACCAGCCGTTCAGCAGGTGCAGGTAGAAGTTGTCGTGGCGGTCGCGTAAAAGCAGGACGCGCGTGTTGATAACACGCTCTAAATCGGTGCCTGCTACCTGACGAAAGACTGGTGGGCCGTCGATTAAAACCAGGATTGACGCTCTGGTGCTGAAGAAAACCCGCGGGGGATCGTTCTTCACGTTGTAACCAACACTTGCACTCGCACGATCGGCATCGTTCGCGGCCATCTCAGCCAACAGACGATCGAGCGCGATTGCTTCACCACGCTGTTGCGCGTGCGATTGCAGCGCACTCTGAAGCAGCGCAGCCTTCTCCGGCGCGGCCGGAAAACTCACGCGCGTGACTCTGATATCGGAAAAACTCACCAGCCGTTTGGCCTTGTCGATCTCGGTGCGCGCTGCGAACCAAAGCACGCCGAAAGAAGGCTGTGCCGGCGAGCCATTCGCCACGGAAAACGCGGCGCGGCCGAGCCACTGGTTCCCTTCCCACTGCTCCATCTGCGGCTGATAGACGGCAAACGAACTACCGCCCACCGCAAACTTTCGCGGCCAACCATTGTCGGTAGCGGCCGGGCCAGCGGCCACAGCAGAAGCTGCAGCAGCAGACGCCGCAGCAGCAGGCGCGGCCGCTGCGGTTTCCGCACGTAAACGTTCGTGATCGAAGTTCGTCGTGACGATCACGACCTCGCCGTCGTCGTAAGCGATCTGCGAAGTCGCCAGATACGTTGGTCCACCCTGCGGCAGATCGCGAAACTCCGAGACGATCCGCACCGGCTTACGGTCGTACGAAGCCAGAACCTCAACGCGTCTTTGCTCGCGCGTGACTGCATCGAGCCACACGATCATCGTGTCTCCGTTTTGGAACACGTCGTGTCCTTCGGCGCGCATGAGCTTCTGCTCACCACTCATCTCAGGAGTTTTCACAGCACTCGCCATGAACTGCTGCATCTGCTCGGGCGACAAGTTGCCGTAAGCACGCGCCAGATCGCCGAGCTGCTGCACCGTTTCCTTAAACTCCTTGAACTTCCTCTCCGCGACCGCTTTGCGCAGTCCGAACTTCGGCAGATCCGGCTCGGGCGTTTTCGAGATCAGCGTCGTCTGCATCTGCCCGTTTGCGTCGTAACGCACTGCGGCCACTTGCACGCTCTTCGTCTCGCCTTTGCGCTGCACTTCGGTGCGCAGCTTCCATTGATACTCTCGCAGCGGCGTGGCAGAGCCGCGCCTCACATCCGGCGGCGGAGCCGGTGCCGTCTGTTTTGTTTGAGCCGGTGCGGTCTGTTTTGTTTGAGCGGGCGTGGTGAGGGCGCTCAAGCCAATCAGCGCCCCCAATCCGACACCCAGCAGTAGGGTTTTCATCTCCATTTCACCTCCGCTTAGTTTTTGCCCGCCTGGTTCTTCTTGAACTTCTGGACCAGCCTCGTCACCGCTTTGTTGACGTCGTTGTTCAGGTTCTTCGGGTTGATCGTGCCGGTCGCGTAACCACGCCAAACTTCCTGTTGCGTCTTGGCGTCGAGAAACACGACGATCAGCGTGCCGTCAGTCACCTGTTCGACGTCGATCGTGCCGCGACGTTGAAACCAACCGTAACGATTGTCCTGAATGTCGAGGCCTCGCTTCGTGGAGACGATATAGCCGACGAGAAAATCCGGCTGTGCGCTCTCGGTAAAACCATTCGTCACAAGCTGCAAGCTCAACGCATCGTGAATGCGGCGATCGTTGATCGGACTCGCAGCGAGCGGGTCCTGCGCGCCGCGCTGTTGCTGGATGAAGCTGAACGTGCGCAGCTTCGCGAGCGGAAAAGTGTGGTCGTAATCAGTTTGGACCGATTGGGCCATGGCTGCGGTGAAGCCCATTAGGAGCAGCACACTACAGCCGATCAAATTGCGAACAATTCTCATGATGATCCCTCCTTTGAGATCAGCAGTTATGGGTTAAGGTGTGCCGGTTGTTACCGGTGTGCATCGGCCGCTGATCGCGCTTGCGGGCGGCCGATGACAGTTGCGAAATAGTTGGTTAGCTCCGTGAGCGGCTCTGCCTCAGTGACAAAGCCGATGTAGTTGTCAGGTCGCAAAAGGACGCTGAAGGGTTTAGGTGTGTTGAAGAGCTCCTTGATCTCTTCAGTGAGCGGGAAGGTGTGGTAATCGAGCACCTCCGCAAACTCCGTTTCAATCTCCTTTCTCTCGCTGCTGTCAGGTTCGTTGGAAAAAGTAAGCAGATGAAATTTCGGCGCGCGCAACGAGTCGTAAACGCTCGCTCCATCCACCAGGAAATAAGGCATGCGATCGCCGGCTTTGACTTCGAAGTCATCCCCCGTATCGCCGCTCAACGCGCTCTCGCGATACTGAATTCCCGTTTGCGAAATCAGCGGGAAGATGAACTGGTTGACTGAGTCGAGACCGACGATGAAGTTCGCCACGCGCGGGAAGATGAAGCGACGCGTGAATGACAAGAGCCACGCGGGATCCATCAGCAGATCGAACATGCGATCCGTGGTTTCCAACAGCCGCTTCGCTACCGCGCCGCGTTCTTCATCGTAAGTGTCGAGAATCTTCGGATCGGCTTCGCCGCGCAGGACCATCGCGAGCTTCCAGCCGAGGTTGTAACCGTCCTGGATGCCGGTGTTCATTCCCTGCGCCCCCACAGGGGAATGAATGTGCGCAGCGTCGCCGGCCAGAAAGCAGCGGCCCGAGCTGAACTGATTCACGCGTCGCGAGTGGACCTTGTAAGTGGAAAACCAATTGACCTTGTAGATGTCGAGATCGTTGAGTTGCGTGTCCTCGATGATCTGCTTCTCGATCTCTTCATACGGAATCTCGCTTGGATCTTTGTCCGTGTTTTCCGGGAACACGCCCACGATGCGATAGCGATCCTCGCCCTTCATGGGAAAGAAAGCCGTCGAGCGATCGCGCGCCACGCACGACGTCAGCATGTCGTGCGGAAATTCCCACTTGAGTTGGACATCGGCCACGTAGAACAGCCGTTCAAACGTGCTGCCTTCAAATTTCAACCCGAGGCCGTGACGCACCACACTCTTCGAGCCGTCGCACGCCACGAGATACTGCGCTTCGACCTTTTGCTCTTCGCCGTTGACGTTGACGATAGTGCCCGCCACCCCCGCGTCGTCCTGCGAAAAGTCTGACAGCGATGTTTGCCACTGCACGTCGCGGCCGTGGCTCTTCATAAACTCGTAAAGCAGGTGCTCGTGTTTGCCCTGTTCCACGATCAGCAGATAGGGATAAGGACTCATACCTTCTCCCAGCCTCGTAAGCGGTATTTCCACTCGCGCTTCGCCGCCTTCGAGAATGCGAACGCTCCTGGTAATGCTTCCTTCGTCGATCAACTTCTGCGCGAGATCAATCTGTTCGTAAATCTCGAGCGTTCTCGCCTGGACGCCGATGGCTTTAGAGAAAGGCGTCGTGCCTTCTCGCTTATCAATAATGACGAAGTCGACGCCGTACCTGATTAATTGGCACGCGAGCGCGAGACCGGTGGGGCCGGCGCCGACGATCAAGACATCTGTTTTTCTGGTTGCTTCCATATAAGTTACTCCTCCGTTGGCGATGTGCTAGAGCAAGTGATGGGCCAATGCGCGTTTGCTGTAGTTAGCGAGCGATCGCGATATTTCGCTTTCGCGGCGACGCGACATTTAGCGTCCGACGCGATATTTGGCGTCGAAACCAGAAGCCCTTCGCGTCGCCCATAATTCTTCTCTTTCCTTAACAAAACTCAATTCCGCTTGCGCTGACAACAACTTAGCGCGTTCGCGCGACGCGCGAGCCGCGTTGGCCTCGCCCTTGCACTAAGGAGCGCGAAAGGAACGAACGATGACCACACGGATCACAAGAATTGAAGGTGAACAGGCAAGCGAGATGATTCTCAAACTCGAAGGAGTGCTGACGGTGGCTGACGCAAGACTGCTCGAAGAAATCTGCGACGACCTCCAGCGCGAGCTCGCTTACTCGATCACCATCGACATGTCAGGGGTGAATTACCTCGGCAGCCAGAGCGCGGAAATTATTCAACGACTGAGGACGACGCCTGGCTTGACCATCGAAGGCGCACATTTATTCGTGCAGCAAATACTCGAATCGACCAAGGACGGCAACAACCATGAATAGAACACTTCTTCTCATTCTCGTAATCATTGTCGGCGCGATCAGCGAGGTCATGTGCCAGGAAGTACGGCCGGCCAGCGGCGAGACCCTGACCTTGAATCAGGCCATCGACATCGCGTTGAAAAACAATCGCGAAGCGAAGAACGCGCGGCTCGACATTGAGAAGTCAAACGACAAAGTCGAGGCGTTTCGCACGCGCCGTCTGCCGGCCTTCAAGATCACTTCGACGATTTCGCAGCCGCTCTCGTCGTTCGACACCACCTTTGAAAAAGGCGTGTTCGGCACTTACCCGGGCATCGGTCCGGTACCAAACGAAGACACGGTAATCAAGTCTTCTACTAATACTTCCGGACTGCTCCTGGCCCAGGTAACACAGCCAATTACGCAACTGCGCCGCATCAATCTTCAGCTCAAACAGAAAGAGCTCGACGTCGCGATTTCCGAAACGCAGTTGCGCGCGACGGAACAGGCCTTAGTTAACAACGTGAAGCGTGCTTATTACGCGGTGCTGCAAACCGAAGGCGCCGCACGGGCCGCGGAAGAGTCAGTGAAACTCTATCGCGAGCTCGATCGCGTCACCGGTGAGTACGTGATGCAACAGGCGGCGTTGAAAACAGACTTGATGGACGTGCAGACACGCGTCGCGAAAGCGGAGTACGAAGTGCTGACGCTCAACAATACGCTGAGCTCGCAGAAAGAACAGTTGAACAACCTGCTCGGACGCGACGTGAATACCGAGTTCAGCGTTACCGACGGACTCGAGACGGCGCAAGCAGCGATGCGCGAGACGGATCTCGGCGCAGCTCGCAAGCGCGCACTCGACCAGCGGCCGGAAGTTCGCGAAGCGCGTTTGCGATTGCAACAGGCGAACCTCGACAAGCGCGCGAAGAAGACGGAGTTCATTCCCGACGTAAGCCTGACGTTCACCCACGCCAACACTTTCAACTATTCGAACTTCGTCCCGCACAGCGTGAGCGGCGTGGGCGTGCAGGTGGAGTGGGAAGTGTTTGACTGGGGCCGCAAGAAGAACGAGCTCGCCGAGAAGAACCGCACCATCGCCCAGGCAGACAACACAGTGACCGAGACTGAGAGCCAGGTGCTGATGGAAGTGAACGCGAAGTTTCGCGCGCTACAAGAGAACTGCCAGCTCATTCGCATCGCCAAACTCGCGCAGACAACCGCGCGCGCAAACGTGCAGATCGCTGCTTACAAATACCGGCTCGACGCTGTGCTGCTCAAGGACGTGTTGCAGGCCCAGACGTCGCTCGCCAATGCGGATTACGACTATCAAAAAGCGCTGCTTTCCTTCTGGACAGCGAAAGCCGATTTCGAAAAAGCCATAGGAGAAGAGAAATGAAAACGAACCGAATGTTCCCCGTTGCCGCGCTCACCACAGTTATCGCGCTTGGTCTAATCGTGAGCGGCTGCTCGAAAGAGACGAGCAAACCCAAAGCCGCCAAGCCCGTGAAAGTGAAAGCAGTGGAAACGCACTCGACAACGAACACCGTGCGTTACTCGGCCAGCATCAAGCCTGCGGCGCAAGTCGACGTAGCGTTCAAGGTGAGTGGTTACGTTGACGACATCGCCCGTGAGAAGGATGCGGCTGGTCAGTGGCGTTACATCCAGGCCGGCGACATCGTACACCAGGGCGCGACGTTGGCCCGCGTGCGGCAGAGTGATTACGCCGCGCGCGTGAACGAAGCGAAGGCGCAGATTGGTGAAGCGCGCTCGAATCTCGAGACAAACAACTCGCAGCTTCACGAAACGATGGCCGCAGTTGAAACCGCGCGCGCGCAGGTCGCGGACGCGAAGGCTTATTACGAACGAACCAAGCTCGACTACGACCGCGCGAAGATCCTGTTCGCGTCGGAAAGCATTACGAAGCCGGAGTTCGACGCGACCAAGGGAACGTATGAAGTGGCCCAGGCGAAGTACGAAGCCGCGCAGGGCCAGTTGAAGTCGGCGGAAGCGAAAGTGATGACGGCCCAGGCGCAGATCTCGGTGGCCGAATCGCGCATCAGGTCCGCGGAAGCGTCAACGGCTTCGGCAGCGATTCCGCTCGGCGACACGAACTTGCGCGCGCCGATGAGCGCAGTCGTGATCGAACGCAAGATCGAGATGGGCACACTCGTCGGACAAGGCACAGCGGGGTTTGTGCTCGCTGACCTCAGTCTCGTCAAAGCCGTCTTCGGTGTGCCCGACACTTCGTTGCAAAGCATGAAACTCGGCGACGTGTTGACGATCACCGCGGACGCGACGCCGGGCACCGAATTCAGCGGACACATCTCGCGCATCTCGCCGTCGGCGGATCAAAACAGCCGCTCGTTCGAGATCGAAGTCACGATTCCGAATCCCGATGGTCTATTGAAGCCGGGAATGATCGCTTCGCTGAACGCGAACGAAGGCGCGGTCGCGATGACGCAGTTGCCGGTGGTTCCCCTTACCGCGATCACGCACGCGCCGCAAAATCCGGACGCGTATGCGGTGATGGTGATGGAAGAACGCGAAGGCAAACACATCGCGCGGCTGCGGCCGGTAACGCTCGGCGACTCCGTGGGTAACGCGATCGTCGTAAAGAGCGGATTGCAAGCCGGCGAGCTGGTAGTCACGACAGGCGCCAGCCAGATCGCTGATGGCGAACAGGTGTTGGTGGTCCAGTAAACGAATCGAAGCTTGGATTGATTGGAGAACAGTCATGTCGCACGGAAAAACCGACCAGGAAATGATGACCAAACGCAACACGGCGCGGTTCTTTGTCGAGAAGCGTCACGTTAGCTGGGTGTTGCTGCTCGCCACCTGCTTCTGGGGCGTCTACGGCTACCTGAAGATGCCGCAGCGCAAAGACCCCGAAGTGCAAGTGCGCACCGCGGTGGCCCTCGTACCCTGGCCCGGCGCCAGCGCGGACAAGGTCGAACAACTCGTTACGAAGACGGTGGAAGAGAAAGTCGCGGCCAACGCGAAGGTGACGAAGATTGAGTCGATCTCGCGTACCGGTCTCGCAGTGATTTACGTCGAGCTCGACGAGAACCTGAAAGAGACGGGCAAGGAATTCGACGACATCAAGTTGAAGCTCGATTCGATCGACAACCTGCCGAGCGGCGCTGGTCCAATCAACTTTATCAAGGACTTCGGCGACACGGCCGCGTTGATGCTGACCGTGGCGAGCCCGAAGACTGACGACGAAGAAGTCGCGGCGCGGGCGAAGAACATTCAGTCGGCGATCGAGCATGAACGTGCGGCAACGACGAATCCGACCGACCCATCGCGCTTCACGCTGGTGTTCACGATTGCGGAGTCGGTTGACACGCGCATGTTGCGCACGCCGATCGAGATGTTTCTCGCGTACGCGAAGGAACAGGGCTTCGCGAACGATCTGCGCGTCATCAATGGCGATCGCTTTATCGGTTTCGACGGTGTTTCCAATAAGACCGACGAAGAGCTGCTGGCGCAAATGCAGCAGTTTGTAAATGAACGGTTGCAGTCGTCGGAGTTTCATCCCGATGCGTGGCCGCCCTTTGTCGTGCGCAATCCGCAGGACACGTTGGCGCGGCTGAACACGGTCGCGGGCGACAAGTACACCTATCGCCAGATGGATGACTACACGGACCTCATCGAGAAGACGTTGAAGACGATCCCGCAGGTTTCGAAAGTGCAGCGCTCGGGCAATCTCGACGAAACGGTCTATCTCATCTATTCGCAGGAACGGCTCGCGTCGTACGGAGTCAAACCAAGCAATCTCGAAAACGTTCTCAAAGGCCGCAACATCACGACGCCCGGCGGACAGGTCAACGTCGAGGGCAAGAACGTCAATCTCGATCCGAGCGGTGAGTTCAAGAGCGAACGCGAGATCGGTGACGTGCTCGTGCCGGCCGCGAATGGTTCGACTGTTTACCTGCGCGACCTCGCGCATATCGTTCGCGCTTACCAAACCCCCGCGAGTTATTTGAACTACTTCAACACCCGCGACGCGCAGGGCAACTGGCGGCGCAGCCGTGCGGTGACGCTCTCCGTGCAGATGCGCTCAGGCGAACAAATTGGCGAGTTTGGCAAAGAGATCGATGCCACGCTCGCGAATTTGAAAGAGCAATTGCCGAACGATCTGATCTTTGCGCGCACGTCGGACCAGCCGCTGCAGGTCGACGAAAGCATCGAGCTTTTTATGCGCAGTCTTTACGAAGCCATCATCCTGGTCGTGATCGTGGCGCTGATCGGTTTCTGGGAATGGCGGTCCGCGCTGTTAATGGCGTTGGCGATCCCGATCACGCTCGCGATGACGTTCGGGTTTATGTATGCCCTCGGCATCGACCTCCAGCAGATCTCGATCGGTACGTTGATCATCGCGCTCGGTCTGCTCGTAGACGATCCGGTAGTGGCCGGCGATGCGATCAAGCGCGACCTGGCGCTCGGGCATAAACGCTCGGTCGCCGCGTGGCTTGGACCAACGAAGCTCGCGACCGCGATTCTTTATGCCACGATCACAAACATCGTCGCTTATCTTCCGTTCCTGCTGATCAAGGGTTCGACCGGCGAGTTTCTCTACACGCTTCCGGTTGTGCTGACGTGTTCGCTCGTAGCTTCGCGACTGGTCTCGATGTCGTTCATCCCGCTGCTCGGTTACTACCTGCTGCGGCCGAAAGCGGAGCCGACCATTCAGGAGCGGCGCAAGAAGGGATTCGCCGCGCAGTATTACCGCGTCGGCACGTGGGCCATCAATCATCGTTGGAAAGTGATGGCCGGCGCGTTTGGTTTTCTCCTCCTCGGCGGCGTGTTGATGAGTCAACTGAAGACTGAGTTCTTCCCGAAAGACTTGTCTTACTTGTCGTACGTTGATGTTTGGCTGCCCGAAGATGCGCCGCTATCCGCGACTAACGAAGCGGCCGCACACTCGGAAGAGATCATTCGCGAGGTCGTGGACGAGTACGGCAAGCATCATCCCGACAGCGACGGCAAACCGCGCGAGGTGCTGCGCTCGTTGACGACGTTCGTCGGCGGTGGTGGTCCACGTTTCTGGTTTTCGGTTTCGCCCGAGCTGAAGCAGTTGAACTATGCGCAGATCATCATTCAGGTGAAAGACAAGCACGACACAGCGCATTTGATTCGCCCGTTGCAGGAAGCTTTGTCGGCGAAGGTCCCCGGCGCGCGCATCGACGTGCGGCAGCTCGAGTCGGGCAAGGCGGTCGGTTTGCCGATTGCGATTCGCTTGAGTGGGCAGGATCCGCAGATGCTGCGTTCGTATGGCGCTCGCGTGAAAACGATTCTCGAAGAGACCTCGATTGCCGAGCGCGTGCGCGACGATTGGGGTGACGAGAGTTTCGCCGTTCACCTCAAAACCGATCCCGATCGCGCGAACATCGCCGGACTGACGAACCACGACGTGGCGATGGCTTCGCTTTCCGCGACGCACGGGAACCAGGTCACGACGTTGCGCGAAGGCGACAAGCAGATTCCCGTCGTGGCGCGCTTGCGCATGGAAGAGCGGGCGCAGTTGGGTGACTTGAGAAACCTCTACGTCTATGCCGGCGAGGGCACGCAGAAGGTGTTGCTCAGACAGGTGGCTTCGACGGAGTACGGCATGCAGACCGAGAAGATCAGATCGCGAAATCAGTTTCGCACGATCACGATCTCGACAATGCCCGCGGAAGGACGGCTCGCGTCGGAAGTAATGAAGGCGGCGCGTCCGAAACTGAAAGAGATCGAGAAAGAACTGCCCGCGGGTTATCGGCTGGAAATCGGCGGTGAAGAGGAAGACCAGGTCAAAGGTTTCAAAGACCTGACCGTCGTGCTCGGTGTTTCAGTGGCGATGATCTTCCTGGCGCTCGTGTTCCAGTTCAAGAACGCGATCAAGCCGTTCATCGTGTTCGCCGCGGTGCCGTTCGGGATGGTGGGCGCGTTGGCAGTGCTGTGGATCATGGGCGCGCCGTTTGGGTTCATGGCGTTCCTCGGCATCGTCAGTCTCGTTGGCGTGATCGTGAGTCACATCATCGTGTTGTTTGACTTCATCGAGGAGAAACACGCTGAAGGTGAACCGCTGCGGGAAGCGTTGCTCGACGCCGGCATCATGCGCTTGCGTCCGGTGCTCATCACGGTGGGCGCGACGGTGATCGCGTTGTTTCCGCTCGCGTCGCATGGTGGTCCAATCTGGGAGCCGTTGTGTTACGCACAGATCGGCGGCTTGAGTGTGGCGACGTTCATCACGCTGCTGCTGGTGCCGGTGATGTACGCCATCTTCGTGCTCGATCTGAAACTCGTGAAGTGGGAGAAGTCCGAAACAGAAACTGAAAGCGCGGAGCTTTTACCGGCTGCGTCGGCGGCTCCTGCTGAGTAGGAATTGAGTCATGAAACTGCGACGACGAAAAAAATCTACGGACCGCACGTTTGAAGACGAGCTCGCTCTCGAGATGCTCAAGAGCGACAAACTGCGCATCACGATCCTGATCGCCGCGTTCGGCATCGTGCTGCCGGCAATCCTGCTCCTGGCTGTATTTGCCTTCGAGGATTTTCAACGCATCTTTCACGGCGACTTCAAGAGTTTTCTCGTTGCAGTTCTGGGGGCGTTGGTGGCCGGTGAGATCTTCCTCGTCGTGGAATGGCTCGCACTGACGCGCGTTATCAACGAACGACGGCGCGCATACCCGTGGCTGCCTTACGTCGGCGCTCTCGTCGAAACATGTATTCCGTTGACGGCGCTCCTGATCACCGCGCAATACGTCGGACCTGCGTACGCGTTGTTGACCCCAGCGCCGTTCGTTTACCCGCTGCTGATCGTGCTGTCAACGTTGCGGCTCGACTTCAAACTGTCTGTCTTCACCGGCGCGGTCGCGGCCCTTCAATACTGGATCGTGTCGCTGGTGTACGTCGGTGTTGCGAAGGGCGAGGGGATTGCGCAACCGATGCTCTCCAGTGCTCCGCCTCATGTTTTGAAGGGTTTTCTGTTTTTGCTGACGGGCGTTGCGGCTGGACTGGTGACGGTGCAGATCAGAAAACGAATTCTCAGCTCTTTCGAGATGGTCGAAGAGCGCAACCGCATCAGCCGCACGTTTGGCGAGTACGTCTCGCCGATCGTGATGAACAAGCTGCTCACGTTGAAACCCGACTTGCGCAGCGAGAAGCGCGAAGTGTGCGTGATGTTTCTCGACATCCGCGACTTCACGAGCTTCGCCGAAAACCGCACGCCCGAAGAGGTCGTCAACTATCTCGAGTCGCTCTTCGAATTCATGATCGAGATCGTGAACCGCCATCACGGCGTCATCAACAAGTTTCTTGGCGACGGCTTCATGGCGGTGTTTGGCGCGCCGCTTTCAGAAGGCGGCGATTGTCTGAACGGCGTCGCTGCGGCGCGCGAGATTCTGACGCGCGTCGAAGAAGAAGTCTCGCTCGGTCGAGTGTTACCGACGACGGTCGGCATCGGGCTGCATGCGGGTGAAGCGGTGACGGGCAGCATCGGATCGTCGTTGCGCAAGGAGTACACGGTGATCGGCGACGTAGTGAATCTCGCGTCGCGCATCGAGAAATTGAACAAACGCTTTCAGTCGCGCCTGCTCATTTCGGAAAACGTTTGGGAATCGCTCGGCGAGACTTCGGACGACGTGATACCGATGGGCAACGTGCGCGTGCAAGGACGCGAAAAAGGAATCGGCATTTATCAACTCGCATAAATAATGGAGCTAATCATGACTGACGGTAAGAAGATTGTTTTTACGACCTGGGGATCGTTTGGCGACATTCATCCCTTCATGGCCCTCGCGCGCGAGTTGCAGTCGCGCGGGCATCGTGCGGCGATCGCGACGTTGTCGTGGTATCGCGAGAAGATCGAAGCGGCGGGCATTCAGTTTTATCCGCTAAGGCCCGACGAGCTCTCGACGAGCAAAGAGGAAGAAGAAGAGGTGTTGCGACGCATCATGGACCTGCGTGATGGTCCACGTTACGTGATGCAGGACCTGTTGTCGCCACACATTCGCGCGAGCTATCACGACTCGATGCGCGCAGTGCTCGCGAACGGCGGCGCAGACTTGCTCGTGTCGCACGCGATTCCGCTGGCTGCGCCGATCGTGGCCGAAGTCACCGGAGTGAAGTGGGTCTCGGCGGTGCTTTCACCGATCTCGCTGCCGTCTGTTTACGATCCGCCGACGCCGCCTGAGTTTCCGTGGTTGCGCAAACTGTTGCTGCTGCATCCGGCGATCGCGCGCAGTTTTCTGAAGTTGTTGAGACGGTTTACTGAGTCGTGGATCACGCCCGTGCGCGAGTTCCGGCGGGAGCTCGGACTCGAGCCTGGTGGACATCCGATGTTCGAGGGCCAGTTTTCGCCGCACGCGGTGCTGGCGTTGTTCTCGAACGTGCTCGCAAAAGCGCAACCGGACTATCCGCCGAACACGGTGATCACCGGATTTCCTTTTTACGACGCGAAAGACGCGCAGCCGCCATCGCGTGAGTTGATGCAGTTTCTGGAAAATGGCGAACCGCCGATTGTGTTCACGCTCGGTTCTGCGGCGGTTCGTCTCGGCGAAGACTTCTTCCGCACCAGTATCGAAGTCGCGCACCGGCTCAACAGCCGCGCGTTGTTGCTCGTGGGTGAGAATTCAAACGTGCGTGGCGATCTGGGCAACGGGATCGGCGTGTTTGATTACGCGCCGCATAGTGTGGTGATGCCGCGCGCGAGTGTCGTGGTCCACCAGTCGGGAATCGGCACGACCGGACAGGCGTTGCAATCGGGACGGCCGATGCTGATCGTGCCGTACGGGCAGGACCAGCCCGACAACGCGCGACGTTGTGTGGAGTTGGGCGTCGGCGAGATGCTCGCGAGCAAAGACTATTCGTTTGAGAGTGCGTTTGCGAAGCTCGGGCGCATCCTGCGCGATCCATCGTATGCGGAGAACGCTCGCCAGGTGTCGGTGCGGTTGCTGCGTGAAGATGGAACGAAGACGGCGTGCGACGTCATTGAAAAAGTGCTCGATGACGTCGCTGTGGGCCAGGCGACACAGCAGCAGCGGCGCGCGCGAGTCGCGTTTAGGCGGTTCGCTTACGACGCGATATGATTGCGGCGCTCTATTTATCAGATCGGGAAGGAACAGGTAATGCCGACACGAACAGCAGAAGCAGAATGGAAGGGTAATCTCGCCGAGGGTGAAGGACAATTGAAAGTCGGGAGCGGAGCGTTTGAGGGTCCTTATTCGTTCAAGTCGCGCTTTGAAGAAGGGCAATCGGCGACGAATCCCGAGGAGTTGATTGGCGCGGCGCACGCGGGCTGCTTCACGATGGCGTTGACGGCAGCGTTGTCGCGCGCGCAGATCAAAGCGACGCGCATTCATACGACCGCGCGAGTGAAGCTGGAGAAAGTCGGCGACGCGTTTACGATCACGCAGATTGATCTGGAAACAGAAGGCGAGGTTCCCGGGATCGACGACGCTCAGTTTCAGGAATACGCAAACGGCGCGAAGCAAAACTGCCCTGTCTCGCGGGCGCTCGCCGGGACGCAGATCCATCTGACCGCGAAGCTGTTGCCAAGTTAAAAAGCATCGCTGGAATTACAATCACGAGCGGCAGCAGGAGAACGAAGACTGCGTGTTCCCAGAAGGCGCTGCGATGGAATGAGCCGTTGAGTAGCGGCAGGCCGAGGGTTGTGGCGTAGTAGATGAGAAGCGGAAACGGTAACACGCGCGTGAGGCGCAGTGGCTTGGCGGATTCTAGTTTTTCAGTCAACAGAAACAACAACAGCAGAAAACCGAAGTAGACGAGGATGCCTTCGAGGCGGTGCAGTTGGTTGTGTGTTAGACCACTGAAATTCACTGCGCGAGCGCGGAGCTCGAGCGCAAACCAGATGCGTGTGGTGTTGGCGATCAGTGTGGCCGCGTAGGCCAACACAGCTGCGAAAGGAACGTAGCGCCAGTTGATCGCCTGAAAACGCTCGCGCCACAAGCGCCGCAACGCGAGCATTAAAAACGCGGTGATCAGAAAGTTGACTCCCGCACACGGCACGGCGATCACAAACGTGCGATCGCTCGTCATGTAACCCGCGTACGACTCAAACTCAAAACGTCTGCCGCTCAACAACTCTACCAGCTTCGTCGTCGGCGCGAGTATCCAGCGCAACTGGTCTGCCGTCGCGGTCGAGTAGTACGACTTGAGCGCCAGAGCGCACAGCCCCACGAGGGCGAGCTGTGCGCTCCAGATCAGCTTCTGTTTAGTGCTAACGGTTGTTAGCTTCATACAAACCGCCGGCGGTGACGAAACGCGATCGTGAAAGTGACAACCAGCAACGAGCCAACCAGCAACCAGATCAACTCCGGTTCGCTGCCGACTTCCGTACCATCACCAACCGCAAGCTCACTCACGCGCAGCGGCAGCGCCGACGGCTGATTCACGTCCTGCGCCGAACCAGTCGGGTTCGTCACTACTTCACGCACCGCGATGAACGACGTGTAGCGAGTCAACAGGTTGTACTTCAACCCCAGCGCAGTGATCGCTTTGGCGGTATCATCCGAAACGTCGTAAGCGCCGTAGTCAGACAACTCCGCAATCCGCGAACGCGCCCACAGATAACGCAACGCACTATTCGCTTCATCGGGCTGCGACTGCGCAACGTCGAGCTGTGTCGTGTAATCACCCTGCCCCGTCTTGCCAGTGAGCTCGATCACACCACCGACCGGTCCACGCCATTTACCAAACATGACGATCGGCCGCTGCGCCAGCAGGTCCGGGAAGTTCACCGGGTTCACGTCGTAGATATCGAACCCGTTCGCGCGCACCTTGATGTCGGTCAACACCGGCGACTCGACATACTCGCGAAACTTGTCAGCCACACCATCAGCTTCAGATTCTTCGGTAACGATGAACGGCTCCGCCATTCCCGCACGCGCTACACCTTCAATCAAGTAACGGTTCACCGACGTGCCGATGCCAAACGCAAACACGTTGCATTTATTCAGGTTCGCCTTGATGTGATCGAAGACGCCCTGTTCGCCGCCGACGAAACCATCTGTTATCAACAACAGACTGCGCGAAATGCCTTCCTGTCGCGGCAAACTCATCGCCTGCTGCACCGCGCCGAGCAATTCAGTGCCGCCGCTGCCGCGTTGCTGATCGATCAAAGCGATCGCGCGCGCAATGTTCTCCTGGTTCGCCGGCAAAGACTGCGGCGAAAGCGCGGCGGAGTCGCCGGCAAACAACACCACATTGAACAAGTCAGTCGGACGCAGTTTGCCGATCAGGTTCCTGAGCAAACGCTTCGACGTGTTCAAAGGAAAGCCGTTCATCGAACCCGACACGTCAACGACGAAGATGTACTCGCGCGGCGGCACGGCTTCGCCCTCGGCCTCTTCCGGCTCGGGATCCTGTACG
>CAMLLD010000031.1 GCA_946480785.1 uncultured Blastocatellia bacterium
ATCTTTCAAATCGACTTCGGGAGACCCGGCTTCATAGTTTCTGGGCTGACATTAGTCAACGCCTTCGGCGTGACGCGCGTAATCGATGTCAGACTTAACGCTTCGTTGAGTGAGTCGCCGCCGCGTGAACCGCGTGAAGAACGGTGGCGCTGTAGTATCGCAAACCACAGCTATCGCACACTCCGACGTTTACTTTTTCAAGGGTTACGAGTTGCTTCTTGTACTTGAAAAGCTCACGTTCTAATTCTGTCGAGCGAACTGTCCCTTCGCAGTTCTCTCATTCGTAATCAGTCTCCGTAGCACTCATGTCACTGAACAAATCACCTTACGTTGTTACTGCCGCCGGGAGGAGGCCTTTGATCTCGCGGACGACGCGGGTGACTTCGTCCTGGTTGGCGAGGGCGATCATGAAGAATTTGTAGCCCTGGTGAAAGCAGATGACGCCGTTAGCAAAGAGCCAGACGCCGTCGAGAAATGGGTTCCCACCCAACAACCAACTGATCGGCGCGCCCACGATTGGACCACCCGAAAAAATTTGCGCCCACATCGCCGCGCCCGCCGCGCAACTAAACGCGCCCAGCAACGGCGCGCCAACGTACTTCGCAATCTTCCGCTCAAACTCAATCCGCTCGCGCTCAGCTTCATCGACTTCACCACGCGCAATCAGCTCTTCACGCTTCTTCAAATAACCGTCAAACTTCTCACTCGCTTTGCGCAAGCCCCAAACCGGCAACGCCGAGTGAGTCAGCCAATGCGGGTGCGCGCCCAACAACACCGCGTCCAATCCGGGCAGCGCCGCGCCCGCTCTAATCCCCAAAACCAGCGAAACCGAAACGACCGCCGCTTTGCCGGGATTCTCTTTCACCCAATCACGCGCTTTCAACACTCCCGCAGTCGCCGCTGTCGAAGCACGCGTCAACCGCGCGCCCGTGTCGTAAACCTGCGACGCGCGATCGTAATAAGTTTTCGCTTCATCAAAAACTTCCCCAGCCTTCTTACCGGCATCACCTGCAACGTCGCGCACGACTTTGCCCGCCTTCTTCACACCACTCGCCGCACGCCGCGCGGTCTCGTTCATGTCTTCGTCGTCGGCAATGCGCTCAGCCTCAACGCGCAGACGCTCAGCGCCACTCGCCATCGTCTCGGCGCCGCGCTTCGCCGCTTCACCTGCGGCCCGCGCGCCTTCACCAACGAGGTCAGTAATCGCAAACTTCTCGTCTAGCTCACGGGCCTTGCGACGCACCGCCTGTTGCCATTCATCGACCTTATCTCTGTAATCAGCCATGCCTATCCTCTCGATGCCATCCCAAGATTGCCGTCGCCTTGCACGTCGCGTTGTGCGTCGCGTTGTACGTCGGAGGCCGCTACCGAGTTCGAGCGCTTGCCTGCCGCGCCGACCACGCGATCACGCCCCGCTCTCTTAGCCTCGTACAAAGCGACGTCCGCCGCCTTTAGGATGCCGGCAGCAGTTTGCGCGTCTGTCGGACATTCCGCAACCCCGAAACTCGCGGTAACCTGCTCGCCCGAAGGAATCTTCAACGACCGAATCGCGAGTCGCAAACGCTCGGCGACTTCAGTCCCGGCTTGCTGATTTGTCTCCACCAACAACACGGCAAACTCTTCCCCACCGATGCGCGCCGCGAGATCGATGCCGCGCGTGCCTTCGCGCAACACTCGGCTGATCCGGCGAATCGCATCGTCACCCGCATCATGACCGAAACTGTCATTCAGTTTTTTGAAGTTGTCGATGTCG
Source organism: uncultured Blastocatellia bacterium (assembly GCA_946480785.1). The sequence goes on from CAMLLD010000031.1 coordinate 1,754, forward strand.
ATCATCAACAAACTGAACGGGTGACTGAAACGCTCGGTGCGACCGACTTCACGCTCGAGTTGACGCTCGAACCGCCGCCGATTTGCGAGACCCGTCAGGTGATCCGTAAAAGCGGCCTCTTCGCATACATCGAGGTATGCCTTGAATTCGAGCAGCGTCCGCGTCCGCGCGAGCAGCAACTCCAAGTCGGTGGGATCGGTGATATAGCCCAGTGCGCCGACTTCCGACGCGCGCCGCAAGTCTTCGGCACGCCGGCCCACCGCGGTCTGCATGATGACAGGGATGAACTTAGTCAACGGATTGGCCCGTATTCGTTGGGCCAATTCGTAGCCGTTCATGCGCGGCATCATGACGTCGGTAATCACGAGGTCCGGTTGATACGACTCGATCGCAGCGAGCGCTTCGTCGCCGTCGGTGGCGGTGGTTACGCGGTAACCGGCAAGGCACAGCGCGGCTTCGAGCAGGCTGAGTTTATCGGGGTTATCGTCGACGACCAGGATGTTGGCTTTTGGCTCCATAAGCGAGAAAGTTGGACCGTTATTATCTTGCCGCGGGTATGAGCTTCATGCTACATTGCCGCAACTCGGTAACCGTTTCGTACCGGTACTCGCCCAAGCATCGTCAAGATTCAAAGTCGAGAGAGTACACAAGCCCGGGGACATCGCGCGGCCTTTCCTTACAGCGTTTGAAACAAACCCGCGCACGACCACTTTGAGTAAACGCAACCACGCTGCCAAAGGCGAATCAGTTTAGTAACTTTAACTCGACGCCCCGAGGGATATGTCAATGAACGCCCTGCTGGAACAGAAGCGCGCCAGGGACCTAAATCTGGAAGACCGCGCTCAAATAATCCGACGTTTGGAATTTGGTTCATCGTTGGCCGAAGACCTCGTTATGGATTTGGCTCGCAGTTCGGTTGTGTTGGATTTTCGCCGCCGCCGTTTCGTTTACCGCGCCGGCGAACCGGCAGATTGTCTTTATGCAATTATTCATGGCCGAATTAAACTCTGTCGTATCGAAAGTGACACGGGACGCGAAGCTGTAATCGACATCCTGCCAGAAGGATCGCTATTTGGTGAGTCAGCTCTTTACTCCGCTGCGGGGCAACGTGCGAATTCCGCAATCGCCTACGAAAACTCCAGACTCCTGCGAATTCAGGTCGGGGACTTCAAACGGGGGATGGCTGAGGATGACCGGCTTCATGATTACACTTTCCGCCTGATCGGTCAACGACTTGATCACGCAGAGCGCCGCCTGGCCGACTTCGCCCTCAATGCGATTCCCGCCCGTCTTGACCGTTTACTCGAGGATTTTTCCGTTCGTTACGGGGTCAACGAGGAGGAAGGCGTGCTCATCGATATCCCACTCCCTCACCGCGAAATCGCCTCGATCGTGGGCTCGACTCGCGAGAGTGTTACTGTCCGCTTGAACGCCATGCGTCGCGAAGGTACGATCGCATTCGTCCGACGACGAATATTGCTCAAACGACCGGCATCGTTGTAACTCCGGCGTCGAAGCTCGTGCTTCAAGATTCATGAAGTGTCCAACCTGCGGGAAACCGACCGAGTGGAAAGATAACCCCTTCCGTCCATTCTGTTCTGAGCGTTGCCAACTCGTTGACCTCGGCCGTTGGGTCGAAGGTGAGTATCGAGTGCCGGGCGAACCGCTGCCGCAGGACCCAAACGAGCCGCCTTTGAGAACTGATGATTTGGAGAAAGATGTTTAGAAGATTGAAGTTCAGGACTGTTTTATTGGTGGCTTTGGCTTGTGTAGTCGCGGCCTGTAACAGTAACGATCCAACCAGCGAAACGACGAAAACTCCCGTCGGGAGTGCGCCGCCGAGCACGGCTTTGCCGATGCCGCCGACAAACGGCGGGACGATCAATAATCTCGGCTGGACCTTCGCGGGCGGCAGACGTAACGTCTTCGGCGATTTCAAAGGCAAAGTGTTGGTGCTCGATTTCTACGCGACGTGGTGCGATCCGTGCCGCCGCAGCGTACCGCATTTGATCGAGTTGCAGAACAAGTATGCCGATCAGGGACTGCAAGTGGTTGGTCTAAACGTCGGCGGAGCAGACGACGAAGCGAAGGTGCCGGCGTTCGCGAAAGAGTTTGGCATTCAATACACGCTCGCCTTGCCGGATGAGGAATTGGTGACGTTTCTGCTGGCCGGTAATGAGAACATTCCGCAAACGTTCATTTTCGATCGGCAGGGCCAGCTCGCGCACCGTTTGATCGGCTACGGCGAGTACGGCGGCGAAGAAATCGACAGCGCAGTGGAAGCAGCCTTGAAAACTCCGGCGCCTTAATCAAGCAGGGACTAATTTGAGAAAAGCAAAAATACTGATCACGCTTGGGCCAACGTCGCGCGAGCCGGAGGTCGTTGAGAAGTTAATCGCGGCAGGTGCGAACGGCGTGCGCATGAACATGTCGCATGGCACGCACGAAGAGAAAGCGGAAGACATTTCACGCGCTCGTGAAGCCGCGAAGAAAGTCGGGTGCCCGATCGCTATCCTCGTCGATCTGTCCGGACCGAAGATTCGCACGCGACGTTTGCAAGGCGGCGAGCCTGTCAAGCTCAATCCCGGTTCGTTATTCACACTCACTACCGAAGACATCGCGGGCGACGAGAACCGCGTCGCGACCAACTATCCAGAGCTGCCGCGCGTGGTCCATCCGGGCACGCGTCTGCTGCTAGACGATGGCTCGATCGAGTTAGTCGTCGAAAGCACCACAGATACTGAGGTCGTGTGTCGCGTGGTCGACGGCGGGATGTTGGGCGAGCGAAAGGGAATAAATCTGCCGGGCGTCGCTTTGCCGATCGACTCGTTAACCGAAAAAGACGTCGAGGATCTGAAGTGGGCGGTCGGGCAGAACGCAGACTACATCGCGCTTTCGTTCGTGCGTCGTGCGAGTGATTGTGAACGCGCGAAGCAACTGATTGCGGAAGCCGGCGGACACGCGCCGCTGATCGCGAAGATTGAAAAGGCCGAAGCGATCGATCATCTCGACGAGATTATCGAAGCGGCCGACGGCGTGATGGTTGCGCGCGGCGACCTCGGCGTGGAGACGAGCGACGAACTCGTTCCGGTTTACCAGAAACGCATCATCGAACGCGCGATCGACAAGGGCAAGATGGTGATCACCGCGACGCAGATGTTGCAGTCGATGGTCAGCAATCCACGGCCGACGCGCGCGGAAGCCTCTGACGTGGCGAACGCAGTGTGGGACGGCACCGATTGCGTGATGCTTTCCAATGAGACCGCGACCGGCGCGTATCCGATCCAGGCGGTGACCACGATGGCGCGCATTATCGAATCAGCGGAGACGGGCGGAGCGAAACGCGTCGAGCGTCTCGATAGTTGGACCGGCCGGCAGACGGGGCGCGTGAGTCGCGCGTTGTGCGAAGCCGCCGCGTTTGCGTCCGAAGAGATGGGAACGACCGTGACTGCTGTGTTCACTGATTCGGGCTTGATGGCGCGCAGGCTGTCGTCGTTGCGTCACAATCAACGCATCGTCGCATTGACGCATCGGCCGGAAGTGCTTTGTGAGTTGTCGTTGATCTGGGCGGTGGAGCCGTTGCTGATCGGGAAGGCGCAGTCGACGGAAGAGATGCTGAAGGTTGGTGAGAAGGCGTTGCTTGATGCGAACCTCGTCGACAAAGGCGAGACGATCGTCGTGATGGCCGGGCGTCTTTCCGGTCTCGGACTTTCGAGCTCCGTCACGATCTACACCGTCGGCGGCAGTCTTGGTCCAACCGTGCAGTAGTCCTGTGCTAACGAGACAGTGATCCCGCGAATCAACATGCCTGCCGGAGAGTTGTTCGAACTCATCAACCCGGCTGTCGATGTAATCTCCATTCTACTTTCAAGCTGGGTTCTGGCGTCAGCGCGCAAACGTTTCTCCATTTATCTCGCGTTTGCGTGTGCGGTCGGCACGTTGTTTCTGCCGCTCGTCGTGTTGCCTATCTACCTGGTGGTGATTCTGTTCTTGCGCCGTCAAGATGTGTCGCTTCGCTGGCGGTTTACACTGCCGCTAACTTACAGCGCGATACTGCTCGTCAGCCTCGGCTTTTACCTCAAGCATGAAAACGCGACGGTCGACGCGCATCTCGCGCGTGCGAACCAGGCGAAACTCGTTGAGGACCACGCCACGGCTATTCGTGAATACCGCGAGGTCCTAACGATCGAAAATACCCCGCACACCCACAAGCTACTCGCAATCGAGTTAGTTAACGCTGGTCGGTTGGATGAAGCGATGGTGGAGTTTCGTCTGGCCCAACAGGGAGGCGAGCCGATTTCTTGTCCTGTAAACACACCGAAGTGTGAGGAAATCGTGAAGGGAATAAGCGGGTTGAATCGCTAGCGGGAAGCGCCGCAGATCTCAGTCAGCCCCGATCATTTCGCCGACGCTCTTGCCGTTCTTCTGTTCCTCAGCCAACTGCGCCGGAGTCTTCTGCGGATCGCGCCAGTTGTCGAGAATGCCGACCTGGTGAACGCACTGCAAAGTGCACGTCGGCGCACACCATTTCTCGGTCTTGTATTCGCGATCGAAATCTTCCATCGTGTACTGCTCGAGCGGAATGCCGGGATAGCCGCGCTGCTGCGAGCACCAATGGACCAGTCCTTCCTCGCAGATGTACAGGTAACGCGCGCCCGCACGACAACGCCAGTTGTAAGGCTTTCCTTCCGCGATGCTGTCCTGGAACCAGTTCAAACGCGCATGGTCCTTGTTGCCCATCTTCTTCACTTGCTGAAAGATGTCTTTCTCGCGTTTGGAAAGCGGCTTGAGTGTGCCGTCGCTGTCGTGAATAACACCGACCGTCGTCGAGAAGCCCAGCTCGGCCGCACGACGCGCGACAGCCAGAGCGTCTTCCGGATTCTTGATCCCGCCGCCGATTACTGAATTGATGTTGACGTGGAAGTCGGCGTACTCGGAGAGATAACGCAGCTTCTTGTCGAGCACGCGCAAACTCTTGCGCGACACCTCATCAGGCTCGACGTTGTCGATACTGATCTGCAAATACTCGAGCCCGACTTTGTTGAGACGCTTGATACGTTCCGGCGTGAAGTAGTAACCATTCGAGATCAAACCCGCGATCATGCCGCGCTGGCGAATGTGCGCGATGACCTGATCGAGCTCGGGGTGCATCATCGGCTCGCCGCCCGAGATCGTCACGATCGACGTGCCGAGATCCGCCAGCTTGTCGAGACGGCTCTTGATGACGCCAAGATCGATTGGCTTCGAAGTGTGGTCGTATTCGTTGCAATAGCCGCAGGCCAGATTGCAACGGCGCATCGGGATCAGATGGGCTAAAACGGGATGACGACTCGATAACAACGCTCGGCTGATAAAGCTTGCCTCGCGCATCTTCAGCTTTAGAAACGTTGTCTTCTTCATTAGTCGTCGCGAAGAATAAAAAACCAAACCTCAGAACGCAAGCGCGTGGCCCAAAAATAAGAAAGGCTCTGTTGCCCAAAATAAGAAAGGCTCTGTTGGCACAGAGCCTCTCGAAGGCTTCAGGTTTCGCTGAGCGCCGTTAGCTCTTGACGATCTTCACGTTTCCGTCGAGCTTGATGTCGAAATCGCTCGCATTGAGCTTCTGGTTCTTTTCTAACCCCGTCAGGCGCACAGTCGTCGAGTCGTCGTTCTTCTCAACGATCTTCGTTTGCACCGGCATGCCCGCGTTATCGATCCAAACTTCGGCGTACTTGTAACCGGCATTGCCCTTCGGCACCAGCGTCAGGTGAATCGTGCTCACGCCACCCCACAAAGTCTCTTCGCGCACGTCTTTCACCGGCTGAAAGCGCGCTTCGAGTTGCTGGCGCGACATATTCATCATTTCCATCAATCCGCCGGTCTTTTCTCGACCCACGCGTCGCGCGTCGCCGGTGTAAGCCACGTTCAACGTCGGCCGAAAGATGGTGTACTTGTTGTTGTTCACGGCCAGGCTTTCGCGGCGCGGGCTGCTCCAGTCGATGCGCACCGCAGCTTGTCGTCCGGCCGTCGGCATGTAGATCACAACGCCGCTGTACTTGTCTTCAACACCGAGCTGCGAGTTGTACTTGACCATGCTGATACCGGCGCGCAGAGTTTTCAGCGTCTGCCGGTTCTTTTCCATCCGGTTCATTACAGAACTCACCAAGCCGGCGCCCTGACCATTACTCGTGGCCGGGAACACAAATACGAATGCGGAAATTATGAAAGCTGCCACCAGGCCCACGGGAATCAATCTCTTCATACCAGCTCCTTACTATATCTCCTTTCCCACGGCACGCAAAAAACCTCGCAATTATAGGGAAAGGTCAACGTATGTCAACCTCGAAGCTGCGCGTGCGGCCCTCCGAGTCGACTACGGGACGAACAGCTAAAACCTCTACTTTGGCGCGGCCCGTGAGGGCCTTTACTCGCTGTTCGATTTGACCCTTATCTTCTTCGTTGTCAACCATTTCCCGGCTCAAAAGCACTGTTTGCGCGTCGGGGCTTTGATGCACCGTATTTCGAGGCCGTTCGCTCCCCGCAAACCACCGTTGCGGCGTAAAAAAAATGAAGATCAAAATGACTACACACAACAGATCCCATTGCCAGGTGTTCCTCGCGTAGTTCCAAAAGAAGATCTTCTTCAGTGTGGAAGTCAGGCCTCGCACGTCGTCAAGCTTGCAAGTAAGCAGCCACAGGACTCGTGGCTGGCGGGTCGATAGATTGTAAACGTTTGAAGATTCGCGTGTAAATCAGAAATCACCCGGGGAACTACAAACGAACTGAGGGCGCGGTCTCGACGATGTGACCGTCGCGCATCTGTACGATGCGTTTGCACATCGCTGCCGCCTCGGGATTGTGAGTGATCATCACGATCGTTTGATGAAAGCGATAGTTCAACTCCTGAAACATGTTGAGCACGAGCGCGGAGTTTTCCGAGTCGAGATTACCCGTCGGCTCGTCAGCTAAAACGATCGCGGGCCGCGTCACCACTGCGCGTGCGAGCGCCACGCGCTGCTGTTCGCCGCCGGACAATTCGAGCGGTTTGTGGTGCAGCTTGTCTTCGAGTCCGAGCAGTCGCAGCACTTCGCGACGTCGTTGCGGATCGCCGCCGCCGTTGCCGTGAATTCGCTCCGCTAGTCGGAGATTTCCTTCGGCGGTCAAGGTCGGAAAAAGATTGAATCGTTGAAAGACGAAACCGATCTTTTTGCGTCGCACTGCGGTGCGTTTCGCATCGGATGCGGCCGTGATGTCCTCGCCGTCGATCACGATGCGACCTGACGTGGGAGTCAGGAGTCCACCGAGCAGATGAAGCATCGTTGATTTGCCGCAACCCGACGGACCCATGATCGCGACAAACTCACCTTCCTGCACTTCCAGCGACACGCCGCGCAACGCCGGCACGTCGAGCTTGCCGATCCGATATACCTTCTCCAGATTTTCTGCGCTTAGGATCGTTCTCATCGATTACTGGTTAGCAGTAACTTTCTTGTTCTGGGCGTCAAGATCAATTTCCGGCAACTGCCATTTGTTTTCCAGCAGGAATGCTTTCGGACCGTACTCGCGATTGAGCTCGACCGCCGTGGTGTCCTGGTAAGTCATGCTGAGCTTGTATTGATCCTGCGGCCGCGTGATCTCGATGCGGCTCGGCAAAGAAGCGGTCGTGCCGTTGCCGATCACTTTTTCGTTGAAGTAAGCAACGTCGGTAACGACGCGTCCCCGATCGTCGTAACTCTGCACGCGCGCCAAACGAATACCATTCACGCGGTCGAACCAGAAACGCCGCGACATCTTCGCTTCACCGTTTTGCGGTTGCGTAAACTCTTCGAGCAGATAATAACCACGCATCACGCGATCGTTTTTTTTGTCTCTCGTCCGGGTGTCCGGCTCTTCCTGAAAAAACTCACTCTGCACGTAAATATACGGGCCATTCGCTTCGATCGGACGCATCATGAAAGCGTCGGTGAGATGTTGCGGACGCAGGTTCGAAAGCGCGCTAACCGTTTCCTTCTCCTGCTTCTGCTTATCGCTTTGCTGCTTCGTGTGGTTCGCTTCGGTGTCGAGCTTCGGATAGACCGCGCTGTTCGTTCCCTTCACGAAGCGCTTGTACTTCTCGTCGCCGCGCAGCACCGCCACTGTGAAGTGCTCGCCATCGGAAGCCATCTGCGCGATGTCCACGAACGTAAACTGGATCTGCAACAGGATCTTTCCCGGGCGTTGCAAAGTGATCGTTCCATCCACCAGCCGGTACTGATCGGCAATACCCGACGAAGCAAACGACGTGTCTTCAAACCGAATATCGACCTTGCCGTGAATCGACTTGACGTTCGACCAGCGATTGACCTCCTGCATCAACCGATCCTTGTTTGCTTCGGCGAGCGGCTCGAGGAGTTGGGGCACCTGAATCTTCCGCTTTGCGCCCAACAGACCACAACCCGTATTCAGCAGCAGGATCGAAGCAACGAAAATCGGCAGTATGAAACGAATGAGTCGGACTCTGGACGGGTCGAGTTGTTTGAGCATCAGCCTTAGAGCGCCAATCATACTTGAAATCCGTGAATAAGTCCTATGAGTCCGATGAGACATACACGACCTGTTGGTCAGTTCAACTCCAGCGGCTTCTTCCCGAACCGCGCACGCAAGCGGTTGATCGCATTCACAATGCTCGGACGACTTAACAACTTCTGTTCCAAGCGGTGCTTGCCCGGAAAATCCAGAAACATGACGCCGAGCAACACCGTCAACAAACCCTGACCCGGCACGCCCGGAATCGACATCACGATGCCGAGCGCCACCAGCAACACTCCGCCGATGTTCTTGCCGATCACGCCCGCCGCGTGCAGCAGCGGATGCGGCCCCGACCAGAATTTTGTTTTGCGAGACTTGCTGAAGTAATTCGCGGGAAGTTTGACGAGAATGAACGAAACGATAGCGAGATTGATTAAGAACGTCCCGACAAAGATCAGCGTCCCGATCAAAAATCCGCGCCAGGTAATTGACGCGATCAGTTCCGAGAGTGAGTCAAACATCAGCAATGCGGCGGCGACAGGATTTCGGCTCTGGCTTTCAATAATGACTGCAATAACTCGTCGACGATCTGTTTCGCCGGCCCTTCGAGTTGAAGCTGCGGATTTTCAGCGACTTCCCAAAACTCGTCAAGGCCGCGTCCGCCCGCGCGTTCGAGCGCAAGGGCTTCAACGAGCAAATCGATCACGTCGGCGGCCTTGACGAGCCGCGCTTCGAGCGTGCTTCGCTCTTCGTACTCGTGATAGAGCTGCGCGTAAAGCGCGCCACGCCCGTCGATCGCTTCTGTCAGATCGCGAAACGCCGCAGTCTCGGCTTGCTTCCGCACTTCACTGCCGAAATACATCGTGGCGGTACGCGGCATGTCGCCGACGCGCGCTTCGGCCCAATCGTGCAGCAACGCGAGCCGCAGTATCTTTTCGACGTTAACGGAAACGCCTCTTCTCGCTAATTCATCGGCGAGCAGCATCGCCGTGACGCTCACGCCGAATGAATGCGCGGCCACCGATTCGGTGCCGTTTGCAAAGCCGCGCAGGACCCAACCCGTGCGGTCGAGACGTTTCAGTCGTTGTAATTCAACTAAGGTACTCAGCATTAAATACTCAAGCGCTCCGATGGAGTGTTACTCACCCCCAGCGGAGCGTTTGAAATTCACGTACTTTCCGAGTTATCGGCAACCGGCGTGCTGGCAGCCACAGGCTATCTCGGCAACGTCCGTATCCTCTGCATTCTCGCAATACTCGCTACAGTAGTCGCTGTCACCTTGAGCCATACAGTTGCAAACACCATGTGCACATTTGTTGTCGTCGTCTGCCATTACCCTTCCCCTGCTGTTCGATCCCTTTTTGTTTGGAGGCTGAGGTCAATGCTAGAACCGCAACACCGACTGGTCAAGCACTTCACTGCGCCGCACGCACAATCACGGTGCGCCGGCGCTCGCCGAGCGTGAGCACGAGCGGCTTGTCCAACTGAATCGGATGCGACTCACCATCGATCACGATCTCGAGGTTTGAATTTTCGCGTGTCAGCGGAGCGACCATCTGGTTTGGCACGATGCGCGGCAAAAGATTGATGGCGACGAGGCGCCAACTCGCCGGCTCGCAACGAATGCGCAGTCCGGGCGCGTCTGTCTCAAAGGATTCATTCGTCGCGAGCGCGTCGGCTTTGAAAACTCCTTCGCCACAACGCACGCCGCTCGCGTCGTAAAACGTGAGCAGGCCCGAGACGAACGCGTAAGGAATCGCGCTCACGTTCTTCACGACGATGCGCACGTTTGTGATCGGCGCCTCGGGCGAACCGGTCAGCGAGGTGGTGCGCAGTGTCGCTTCGAGTGCAGCGGCGCCGGTACCGTCCAAAGCCACCGCGGCCTCACTCAGCGGCACGCGCTTGTCGTTTGTCTCAGCCGGCGTGGTTCCCTGCGCGTTGGCAATCAAGGCGCTGCATAACACAACCAAAAAGGCAGCGAGTTTTTTCATGACGTGGTCCCTTCGAGTTAGTCAGATTAATTACTCGCGAATCATCGCATACATCAACTGGTCTACCGTCTGGCCGTCTTTAGTTACGGCTTTTCTCATGCGGCCTTCAAAAACGTAGCCCGCTTTCTCCAGCACGCGGGCCGACGCGCCGTTCCAATCGAACACATGCGCGTAAAGGCGGCAGACATCGTAATTGGAAAAGGCGTAATCCGTCACGGCAATTAATGCCTCAGACGCGATGCCGCGGCCCCAAAAGGCCTCACCGAGCCAGTAACCGATCTCCGCCGAACGCCGCGCGACGTCGTGTTGCACGGTGAAACCGATGCCGCCCACCGCTTCGTCAGCAACGGCGATCGCGAAGTTCGTTTCGGGTTTTAGATCGACGACGATTTCGAGCCAGCGACGCGCGTCGTTGGTCGTGTACGGATGCGGAAAGCGATCGCGCAGATTGATCCAGACGTTGCGGTTGTTGGCGTGTCGCACGATCGCGTCGCGATCGCGCCAATCCCAACTGCGCACAGTACACGTCTTGAGTTTCAGTTCCATTTGCGCGGCCCGTCACAAGCCGAAGTCGATCATCGCGCGCTCGATGACGTGCAGCGCGGCGAAGTCAGAGTCGCCGGCCGTGCGCGCTTCCGCGAGCCACTTCCGCAGTTGCCGCGCCTCTTCCAGCGAGCCGATGCGGCACGCGCCCGTGAGCGCGAGCGTGACGAGGGCGTCGGGCGCGCCGTGCGTCACCAGCGCCGCTTGTAACGCAGCCTGTTCGCGCAGATCGAGTGTGAGCAAAAGACTAAGTTCCATCCGGGTTTAACTTCTTTCGGAACGAAAACACGCCGTCCCCGCATGACAAAAATGGAACGTCTCGTCTTCGAAATCAGGCGTTTCCATTTGGATCGTCAGATGGTCCACGCCGAAACGGTCGTGCAGCTTTGTGCGCAACTCACGCAGCAGATCCGGTTGCGAAATACTCTCGGCGTGAATCACGTGTGCGCTCAACGCCTCGCGTCCGGAAGTGATGGTCCAAACGTGCAGATCGTGAACCGCCGCGACGCCCGCCGTCGCGAGTATTTCATCTTCAACCGCGGCCAGGTTGATGTGCGCGGGCGTGCCTTCGAGCAGCACGTTCGTCGACTCGCGAATCAACCGCACCGAGCCCCAGATGATCAGCAAACTGATCACGACGCTGAACAGCGCGTCCGCGGCGTACCAGCCAAACAACCACATACAAACGCCTGCCAGAATCGCCGCGACAGAGCCGAGCGCGTCGCCCATCACGTGCATCCACGCACCGCGAATGTTCAGGTCGATCTCATCCGGCGCGTGCAGAATCCACGCGCAGACCAGGTTGACGACGAGACCGCCCGACGCCACGACAATCATCGGCCCCGTGCGCACCACCGGGGGCGACAACCAACGCTCATACGCGCCGTAAAAAATGAAAAGCGAAATGATCACCAGCGCGACGCCGTTAACGAGCGCCGCAATGATCTCGAGACGATAGTAGCCGAAAGTTTTTCGGGAAGTTGCCGGACGCGAAGCGAACCACACCGCCGTCAAAGCGAGCGTCAACGCCGCGACGTCGGTGAACATGTGACCCGCATCCGCAAGCAACGCGAGCGAGCCGGTCCACCAACCACCAACCGCTTCCGCGATCATGTAGACAACGGTCAGCAGCAACACCCAACTCAAGCGCCGCCAGTTGTCGGACGAACGGCGATGCTGGTGAGCGTGAGCGTGTACCGGATGAACGTGGGATTCTTTCGACCTTGCCTCTTTCATCGCCACAAAATAATGCCAGCGACGAGGGCGAACTACAAAGCGGTGAGACCGGATGCGCTGTAGAACTCGCGATAGAGTTCGTTGAATTCGCGGAGGGCGATCTCCATCACGCGACTGAGCTCTTCGAGATCGTTGATGTTGACGACGGCGTTGACGTTGTTGAGAAACGCGGCGTGCGCATCCATCGTGCGCAGCGAAGGCGATAAGAGCACGAAGAACAGACGGCGTCGTTGGTTCGGACGCAGCACGTTCACTTCACGAACCACAAACGCCGAGCCTTGCTCCGCGGCGTCGAACTGCGGCTCGAGCAATACCACGTCCAACTGCTTCGAGCGCATCGTCTCGATGGCCTGGCGCGTCTCTTCCGCAACAAAAACCTCGTAATCGTCGTCGCTCAATTTCTTTGCTACCGGCTCGCGATAAGGTTCCGACACGCAAACCAAAGCCTTGCGCTTGTTCCACGCCGGGCGCGCGTTCGGGTTCTCGTTCTCACGGCCACTACTCTTCGCCAGCAACTCCGCGAGCATCTGCAGCGCTTCATTCGCCGAACCCGCTTCGACCGCCGCCGGCTTCGCCACCGGTTCATAAGCGCGGGCCGTCGGTTGTTCGAAACGGTCTGTGGACGGTGAGCCACCGACGCCGAGCGCGCTCTGGTCCAACATCGGACTCGCGCCTCCCGAACTGATCGTGGCGTTGCACTTCGGACAACGCACGTTGAACGGACGGTTCGGCGACTTCTCTTCCACCTGAAGACGCGTCGAGCATTTTGGGCAAACGATGATCATGTGTGAATCGAATGAAGCCCGGGCTATTCGATCATGCCGAGCATGGAGCCGGAGTCGGAAAAGGTATTCGTAGGCAGGCCGTCGACTTCGCGGCGAATGAAATCTTCGGCCGCGGTCATGCCTTGCAGCGACAGGAGCAGATTGTTTTGGTTGGTCGCAAACGCGAGTCCGTCTTCGAGTGACACGACGTTCGCTTGAATCAAGCCGTGAATGACCGTGTCGAAATCCTGCATGCCGTCGAGCTTGCCGTCACGCATCGCATCGAGCAGCGACTTGCCTTCTTCTTCACCGACCTCGATGTACTCGCGCGTGCGCGGGCTCGAACGCAGGATCTCAACTGCCGCGACGCGTCCGGAGCCGTCGGCTTTTGGAATGAGCCGTTGCGAAACGATGTAACGGAACGTTTGCGCGAGGCGCGTTCGGATTACCTTTTCTTCGTTCTTCGGATAGAGACCGATGATGCGATCGACGGTCTTTGAAGCGTCGATCGTGTGCAGCGTTGAGAGTACGAGGTGGCCTGTCTCGGCTGCTTCGAGAGCGATCTCGGTGGTTTCGAAGTCGCGCATCTCGCCGATCAGGATTACTTTCGGCGCCTGGCGCAGCGTCGCGCGCAGAGCGGAGGGAAAATCACGCGTGTCGTGACCGACTTCGCGTTGATTGATCGTCGAATGCTTGTGCAGGTGGAGATACTCGATCGGGTCTTCGATCGTGACGATGTGATACTGCTTCTTCTCGTTGATGATGTCGATGATGGCCGCTTGCGTCGAGCTCTTGCCCGAGCCGGTCGGACCAGTGACGAGCACGAGGCCGTTTCGGAGTTCGGCGATGTCAGCCAACTGCGGCGGCAGCCCCAGGGATTTCAGCGTCGGGATCTCGGTGGGAATCACGCGCATCACGATCGAGTAGACGCCCCGCTGCTGAAAGATATTCACGCGAAAGCGCGCGCGCGACGGGAGCGAGTAGCTCAAGTCGGCGGTGCCCGTGCGGGCCAGTTTTTCGGCTGCATCCGGGTGGCCGTGCATGAGCGTCATCGCGATGATTTCGGTCTGGTAGGGCGAGAGCTTCTGCATTCCGAGCGGCTGGACCGGGGTCAGTTTGCCGTTGATTTCGACCTGCGGCGGCTGGCCGACGGAGAAGTTGAGGTCGCTGATTTTGTCGGAAACCAGCAACATTCGCTCGATTATCGGCGGTAAGTCGAAGAAACTCATTCAGGTAGGCGGGTCGCAGGCCTGGTCCTGCGCGACCCGTCGCCGATTCTCGCGTATAACTTTGCCAAACGCAAGAAAATAATGTTGGCCGCTAGATTTGTAGGCTTGTGAGGAGACTCTGGAGCGTATTGCGGATCTGCTGTGGGTCGGACAAAAGGCCGTGGATCAGGGCCACTGAGTCGGCGCCGGCTGCGATTACCTCGCGAGCGTTTGTCGGCGAGATTCCGCCGATTGTTACCAACGGCCGGTCGCCAATCGCTTCGCGCGCCTGCTTCACACCTTCCAAACCGACCACCGGATCGGGGTTCTCTTTTGTTGAGGTGGGAAAGATGGGACCGATGGCAAAGTAGTCGATCGGGAGCTTTGCGGCGTGTTGGATTTGCGCGAGCGAGTGAGTCGAGTAGCCGACGATTGCGTCTTCGCCGAGTAACCGGCGCGCGGCTTCGGGTGGCAAGTCGTCCTGGCCGAGATGCACGCCTGCAGCTCCGAGCGCTAGCGCGATGTCAGCGCGATCGTTGATGATCAGTTGCACGCCGCGTCTGTTCGCGACTTCCAGCGCCGCTTTTGCCTGTTCGTAAAACTCCAACGTGTGCGCGTGCTTGTCGCGCAGTTGGACCAGTGTTGCGCCACCGTCGGCCAGGAGTTCAACCTGTTGGGCGTGTGACAGACCAGAAATCTGTGTGTCGGTTATCAGATAGACCCGCGGCAGGCGGAAACGACCTCGCATCGCGCTACTCGGCAGACTCTTTCTTCTTCGGCCGCTGGTTCGCCGGCAACACGCGCTTGCGCAACCTGATCGTTTCCGGCGTCACTTCGACAAGCTCGTCATCCGCGATGAACTCGAGCGCCTGTTCGAGCGACAGTTCTTTCGGTGGCACGAGCCGCATCGCTTCGTCAGCCGTCGACGCACGCATGTTGGTCAGCTTCTTCTCTTTCACCGCGTTGACGTCGAGGTCCACCGCGCGCGCGTTCTCGCCGATGATCATGCCTTCGTAAACCTTCGTGCCCGGCCTGACGAACAACGTGCCGCGCTCCTGAAGATTGAAGAGCGCGTAAGTGGTCGTGTCGCCGGTGCGATCGGCAACGAGCGATCCGGTCGCGCGGCCGCGCATCGTTCCCTGCCACTCGCCCCAGCGCAGAAACATCGTGTTCAGTAACCCCGTGCCTTTCGTCTCGGTGAGAAACTCGTTGCGAAAACCAATCAACCCGCGCGACGGCGCTTCAAACTCGAGCCGCACGCGCCCGGTGCCGTGATTGATCATCTTCGTCATCTGACCCTTGCGGCGGCCGAGCGCTTCCGTGATCACGCCGATGAACTCGTCGGGACAATCGACGACCACCGCTTCGATCGGCTCAAGCATCTGCCCGTCGACCTTACGCGTGATTGCTTCCGGCTTGGAAACCTGAAGCTCGTAACCTTCGCGCCGCATCATCTCGATCAGGATCGCAAGTTGAAGTTCGCCGCGGCCCGAGACTTTGAACTGGTCCGGCGATTCGGTCTCTTCGACGCGAATCGCCACGTTGCCGAGAATCTCTTTGTCGAGTCGCTCCTTGAGCTGGCGCGACGTCACATACTTTCCTTCTCGCCCGGCAAACGGCGAGTTGTTGACGCCGAAGATCATCGCGATCGTCGGCTCGTCGACGGCGATCGACGGCAGCGGCTGCGGATTCTCGACGGAAGTGATCGTGTCGCCGATGTTGATGTTCTCGATGCCGGCGAGCGCGACGATCTCGCCGAAGCTCGCGCTCGCGACCGCCTCACGCTTCAATCCTTCGAAGACGTAAAGCTGCGACACTTTGATCTTTTGCGTCGAGCGATCGGGCTTCACCACCGCGATCTGATCGCCGACCTTGATCTCGCCGGAGAAGATGCGGCCGATGGCGAGCCGTCCGACGTAGTCGTTGTAATCGAGGTTCGCGACGAGCAACTGCAGCGAGTCGGAACGAAGCTCACGCGGCGCCGGAATCGTCTCAACGATCTGATCGAAGAGCGGTTGTAAGTTGTTCGAGTCGTCTTCGAGTTTGTGTTTGGCGACACCGTCGCGTGAGACGGCGTAAAGGATAGGAAACTCGATCTGCTCGTCCGTGGCGTCGAGATCGAGAAAGAGTTCGTAAATCTCGTTCACGACTTCGTCAGGTCGCGCATCGCCACGGTCGATCTTGTTGACGACGGCGATTGCGGGCAGGCGCGCTTCGAGTGCTTTGCGCAGGACGAAGCGCGTTTGCGGCAAACACCCTTCCGCCGCATCGACGAGCAACATCACACCGTCGACCATCTTCAACACGCGCTCGACTTCGCCGCCGAAGTCTGCGTGACCAGGCGTGTCGACGATGTTGATCTTCACGTCGCGATAACGCACGGCGGTGTTCTTCGCCATGATGGTGATGCCGCGTTCGCGCTCGAGATCCATCGAGTCCATCACGCGTTCGCGCACCTGTTCGTTCTCGCGGAAAGTGCCGGACTGGCGCAGCATCGCATCGACAAGCGTGGTCTTGCCGTGATCGACGTGCGCAATGATAGCGATGTTACGGACGTTCTTTTGTTCGGTCATTGGTACAGGTCTGTCTCAGTGCTTCGTAAAGCACGATACCGACCGCGGTCGCAAGATTCAAGCTGCGGACTTTGGGATTGAGGATGGGAATTCGCAGGCAGTTGTGCCAATTCCGGCGCAGGAGATCCTCGGGCAAACCGCGTGTTTCCGGCCCAAAAACGAGGCAATCGCCGGGTTGAAACGACAACTCGGTGTAGACGCGATCGGCCTTCGTGGTGAGATAAATGAAGCGTGCGTCAGGTAACGCCTGATAGAACGACTCGAGGTTTGTGTGGCGCGAGAGTTTAACTTCGGGCCAGTAGTCGAGGCCGGCTCGCTTCAGCGCGCGATCGTCCATGCGAAAGCCGGTGACACCGATGATGTGCAGCGGCACGTTGGTCGCAGCACACAGTCGTGCGATGTTGCCGGTGTTGGGTGGGATCTCAGGTTGGACGAGCGCGACGGAAAGCATGAAGAGAGAGTATAGGACCTATGTGTGCTGTTCGACTCATTCAAAAACAAAAAAGAAACGACGAGCTTCGCTTGAAGATCTCGTCGTTTCTTTTGTAAGGCCCTGTCGGCCTCAGATGTTTGTGTGCGCCGGTGGAAGGTACGTGCTGTGACCTGCTGGTTCGAGTTATCTCTTCTTTGCGGCTTTCTTCGTTCCGCCCTTCTTCGCGGCCTTCTTGGTTCCGCCCTTTTTCGAGGCTTTCTTTCCACCTTTTTTAGTTGCCATAGCTTCTATGTGCTCCTTCTTTCGAGTTTGGTTTTTTGTTTCTTCAGGACCACAAGATACTGTGCTTACTTCTCTCTTGTGGGCTAGAGTAAACGGCGCACAACATCTTGCTATATAAACGCAAATATCGCCGATGTCAATAACTTATTACTACTGGCTGAAATATTTTTTCGGCGTCGAGCGAGCGTTCTGTGACGCTCGTGAAGACGCGTCAGGCGCTCACGGCAGGATGAAGCGCTCGTGAGTTGGTCCAACTTTATTCGTTGTGTGCGCTAGTGTGAGAACGAGAGAGCGGGGATTAAGAACAGCTAGTAGCTACCGCAGGTGGTCCAAGGTTGGTCCAGCTCGTCAGTTGCGAAACAACGGAGTGAAGATCCATTGATCGTGACGCTCGATACCGTAGTAAGCGAGCACTGAGTTTTTCGTGCTGCGACTCGCAACGCCGACGAATGGACCACTCGAATCGTCATCGATCGAGCTCGAAGTACTCGGCGCCGGCTTTGTGCCGGTATTGATGGCGTTGACGATCACCGGCACCGCAAGTACTTGTAATCGCTGGACTTCCGCGGAGCGTGCCGGCGGAAGGAAACCGCCGGTGTAGAACAGCACTGACTGCTGAAAGTCGATCAGTCTTTGCGTGCGCGGATGAATCGTGCGCCACTCACCGCCGCCGGTTAACGGATCGTGCGCGGCTGAAGCGCGAAGTATCTGCCTGTTCTTTGAACCACCAGGGACTGGTATTCCTTCCAGCAGTTGGTCCATCGAAGTCGGCAATGCTTGATCGGCGAAGTTGCCCGTGGTGCTCGCGCGATAACGATAGTATTGCACGATCGCATCAGCCACTTGCTCGCCGCGAAAGATCGCTTCCTGCTCGCGGTCACGTTGTGTTTGCTGCTGCATGCTGGGGGCGACAGCCATGGCGAACAAAGCGACGACACTCATCAGCGCGAGGAGCGCGACGAGGGCGTAGCCACCTTCCGAACGTGTCCGCGCGCTCGCATTCACCTCCGAGAGACGATTCGAACGCTCGCCGCTCGACCCGCATATATTGTGGTCGGCTTTCACCTCAAGGTTCATCATCTTCAGACTCGACTCGCGGCGTCGGACGCGTCAAAGGGTTACCTGGATTCTTGTCGCCTTCAGTCATCGCGAGTGTGTGTTTGATCTTCAGCGTGGTGTCCATCATCACCAACTCTTTTTCCGAGATGCTCGTCACGCGAAATCTTCCACTGAGCACGTCGCCGCGATGGACGTTCAAAACATTCTTGTTGCTTTTATCCTGAACGAGGGCCGTATCTTCAACTCGCGTGTGCGGACTGATGATGCCGACGTAGAGATAGTTGGGAGTCGGCGGCGCGGCGATACTCAACATCGCCTGATTCGAAAAGAGACTGTTGTCGGCGTTGCGCACGATGACGTTGCGCGAGCCCGGCGCGGCAATCATCGACGCGGAGACGTTCGTAGAGAGTTGCTGCGGACTGATATAGGTCGTTGGCAGTTCGCGGCCGTCGAGATAGATTTTCGTGGCCGGCGTAAACTTGTCGCCCGCGACTTCGAGTTTGAAATCGCCGCTGCGCGCATAGACATTCGATGGCGACACCGAGGCGAGCAGCAATGGTGGCGGCGGTGGCGGCGGCGTGGGACTCGGTTGCGGAACCGGAGCCACCGGCTTCGGCGGCGGCACGTAGTACGCGAAGATGTTTCGCTTAACGTCCGGAGCGCTGTAAGAAGACGGGTGGTAGACAATCGGAGCTAACGCCGCCAGATCGAGGACGTTCTGTGACGGCGTTGGGTTCTGCGTCTGCGTCGCCGCTGCGGTCTGAGTCGTTCGGGATCCCGGTCCGGAGGGCGCCGGCGTGGCCGTTGCGCGCGGTGTGTTCGGACTCTTGCTGCTGCTGCCGAAGCCGATCAATGCCCACCACAAAAAGACCACCGCCACCAGTCCCAAAACGGCAGCCCAAATCAGCTTCTTCCTTTCGCCGGGTTTAGTGAGATCTACTGCTTGCATCTTTATTCCTGACTGTGGGCACTGGTGTTTGTCGCGTTGTCACGCTGGAAGTAAGTCGTCATGTTTATTTGCAAACTGATGAGCGACCCGCGTGGGTTGGCCGGATTTTCGTCGGCCGAAGCCGGAGCGTTGTTCTCGTTCGCACGTTGCAACTCGACCTGATCGATGATCACAAACTGCTTGGTTCGTTCGAGGTCGCGAATGAAGCGGCGAATGTCGTTGTACTGCCCTTCCACAGTCACCATCACCGCCACGCCGGGATAAAAACTCTGCCACTTGTTGGTCGTCGATTTACCGCCGATGGCTTTGGTCCCGCTGGGATCGAGCGGCGTGTAGGTTGGACCAGAAGTATTGCGCAGCCCGTTCTTCACGATCATCTGGTTGAGCTCGTCATAGAGCTGAATGCGTCCTTCATCCGGCCGCAGTAGATAGCTGCTCTCGAAGTCGGTCAAGCTCGTGGCGATGTGATCGACCTGTCCCTTCGTGTCGCGCCCTTTGCTGACGACGCCCTGCAGCGTTTGCAGGTTTGCCTGTAGCCGCGCCTTTTCTGTAGCGAGCGACGTGACGCGCGAACGCGCCGGGACGAGGAAATAAAGATAGCTGAGCAGCACGAGCAGCAACACCAAACAACTGCCGGCGAGCGCTGCGACTTCCGCGACGCCAACCATCTTGCCGCGACGCGAGTCGAGAAACGTGCTCAGCCGTTGCTTGTAGCTGGATTCTAATCGAGGCGCCGTTGCTGCACTCATTTCGACACCTCGCTTCCAACGCCCGAAGCTGCTATCTCCGCGGCGTTCTCATGCGCATAGCCCGAACGCGGCCGGTAAACTACGACGAAGCCATATTCGGTTCCGGTCTCCCCGCGTCCCTTCTGCAGAGTCTGCGTGCGCAACTCGGGCTGAAAGATTCCTTCCTGATACATCGACGAGATCATCTCGTTGATCGTGTCGGGACTCTTCGAAAACAGCACCAGCTCGAGTTCGGCTACGACTTGATCGCCCTGGGTAGTCACGTCCTGTACGGCGATGCGCGAGACCTTCACGTTAGCAGGCAGTGAAGTTTCGAGATCCACGAGGAGCTTCGACCACAGAAACTTTCGCCGGTCGACCAGCAGGTGCGCGGCGGGAACCGCCTGTTGCTGTTCGGGCGACAGCAGACTCTTGATCTCGTCCGCTGTCTTCAAGAGGGCCTGTTCTTGTTGGCGAAGATCATTGATCTCGCGTTGCGCGGCGTCGCCCTGGCTTTTGGCGACGGTGGTGAGCCGCACGACCACCAGCAGCCCGACGACCGCAACAAAGAGAATCACGGCGGTAAGCGCCCACGGCAGCAGGCGATTACTAAACGGTTTTGAGGCTAAATTGAGATTGCTATTCACTGCGAAAAAAGAATAACGGCCAGTTGGAATAATCGCAAATCGCGGCGCGTTTGCCTCGATTTACACGTCTTTGTGCATCGTCCGTTGCAACATAAACCGCCGATCTTAATCGGTGCGCGGCCGCAGCGGGCCTTCGTTCAGCGCGAGCGAATGGCGATAGGCGCAGGTGACGTTGCGTCCGTTCCGTTTCGCCCGATAAAGCGCAGAATCCGCCAACTCAACGAGGCGAATCGGATCGCGCGCATCGTCCGGGAAGCACGCGACACCGACGCTCACTGTCAATCTAAAACGCTCTGCGGCCGGGGTTGCGCCTTCGGTCGACGCCGAGAAGACGGACTGTTCGATGCTTCTTCGCACGCGCTCGGCAGCCACGAGGCCTTGCAAATAATCGGCGTCAAGCAGGAACGCCGCAAACTCCTCGCCGCCGAAACGCGCCGCCACGTCGCCGGAGCGCAACGCCGCTTTGATGATCATGCCGATGTCCTGCAGCGTGCGATTGCCGACGAGATGGCCGTAGTTATCGTTGACGGCTTTGAAATGGTCGAGATCCATCATCAGGACGCAGAACGGTTGCGACGACTGTTCGGCGCGCGCGGCTTCACGTCTCAATTCGGTAAAGAACGATTTACTGGTTAAGAGGCCGGTGAGCTCGTCGTGCCCGAGCAGACGCTGAATGCGTTGCTGAAAAGCGCGATCTATTTCGTCCAGCAGTTCGAAACGAAATAGCTGATCGCCGATCGAGATCTTGTCGCCGTGACGCAAGGTTGCTTCTGTAACCGGGCGACCGTTAACGAGCGTGCCGTTGGTCGAATTGAGATCGCGAATCTTGAAAACGCTTTCGCCCAAATCTGCCTCTACCTCGGTGCTGATTGAGGCGTGCAGACGCGAAGCTTTGGCGTCGTTGACGCGAACATCGGCTTCGATCGCGCGGCCGAGTGTCACTGCCGGACGGTCGAGCGGAATGGGTGTCGCTAGTAATTCTCCGGCCAACGCGACGAGGACCGGCCGGCGGTCGGTGCTCGCGAGAGAGGCGGCGGTGGAATCTGGTCCAACCTGCGTCGGTGAGTCGGTTTCGTGGTAATCGTGTGTCATTCAGGTTCGGCGAGGCTCTGTTTTCGTCCGCGGGGCGGCTAGGATCTTATCGCTCTTGCTCCTATAATTACCACAACCAAATTTACTCTAAAAACCCGCGGTAACATCATGGGCACGCAAACATCAGAAAATTCGCCATTTGGAACTTGTTGTGATTCGGTGGAAACCGGCAGCGTAGAACGTGTCGCCGTTGCTAATTTACCAACGGAGTGGGGCGACTTTCGCGTCGCTGCTTATCGCTCCCTGACCAGCGATGAGGAGTTCGTGGTCCTATTTAAAGGCGAGATGCGGCGCGACGTGCCGACTCTTGTCCGCATTCACTCGCAGTGTTTGACGGGCGACGTTTTCGGCTCCACCAAATGCGACTGCGGCCGGCAGTTGCACCAGACAATGCAGATGATCAACCAGGAAGGACGCGGCGCGATCGTCTACCAGCAGCAGGAAGGACGCGGCATCGGCATCGTCAATAAGATTCGCGCTTACGCGCTGCAGGACCAGGGCGCTGATACTGTCGAAGCGAATGTGAGGCTCGGTCTCGAGGTCGATTTGCGTGAGTATAAGCAGTGTGCCGAGATCCTTTACGACCTCGGCCTCTGCAACGTGAAAGTCATTTCCAATAATCCGTTAAAGCTGCGCGCGCTCGAAGAAGCGGGACTGAAGATCGTCGAGCGCGTTTCGATCGAAGTCGATGCGACCGAGGACGCGGCCGGCTACTTGCGCACCAAGAAAGAAAAACTCGGCCACCTGCTCGATCTGAAAAGAAGTTAGTTACTGCTTCTTCTCCTTATCTCGCAAATCCTTGATCGTGCCCTTGATGCGATCCGCATCCGGGGCTTTGGGATCCAGTTTCAAATACTTCTCCAATTCATCAGCCGCTTCCTTGTTTTTCTGGGCGCTCATGTAAAGGCCGCCGAGATACTTGTGCGCGAGCGCGAGGTTTTCGCCGCCGTTCGCGACGGTCGTCTCAAATTCCGGCAACGCCTCGTTGTAGCGCTTCAAGCTGATCAGCGTCAGGCCGAGATAGTAATGGCCGGTGGGGCCGGCACTCTTCAACTCCAGCGCCTTGCGCAAATGCATCTCGGCTTCGTCAAACTTCTTTTTGTTGAACATCACGATGCCGAGATTGAGATGGGCCACGGGATCATTCGGCTTGAGCTTGAGTAGCGCCTCGTAAGTCTCGCCGGCCTTGTCCATCTGGTTGAGCTTCATGTACTGGAGCGCGAGATCGCCCAGTGCAATCGCGAAGGATGGATAAGCAGCAACTGCTTGTGAGAAGAATTCCGCCGCGGCTTTGTTGTTGCCCTTCTGGGCCGCCTGTGTGCCCTTTTGATAAAGACTCAGCGCGTTCTGCGGGACGCCCGCAAACGCGGGGTTCGACGAATCTGCCTTGAAATGCAATTCGACGATGACCTGGGATGTACGATTTCTGGCTTCCGGATCGATAGTCAGCGGTTCGCGAGCCTTCTCATATTGTGAACCCGCATCCACCACCACGCTGTAACTACCGGGCGCCAGTCCGCGGAAATGAAACATACCGTCCTGATCGGTGGCAGTCGACATCGACGAAAAGGCGCCGGCGGTGCCTTCGAGATTTACCTTAACCTGAACACTGGGTTGGCCCGCAGGGAAAAGTACACGTCCCTGAATGGCATTGTTGCCATCGCCGCTGGGCAGACCGCGAGAGCTGCCGGGCAGCACGCCCTGGGCGGAAACGGCTGAGTGAATCGAGATGGTGAGAAAAGCAACGAGCGCGAGTTGAAGATAACGTAAACCGAAGGGAGCTTTGGTTGTCGTCATGGATGATGGCTTCCTTTCTGACTCAAAGTGTTAGGGAGTGCGACTGCGGAGGTCCTTGATTGTAGCACGCACGCGGTCGGCGTCGTGCGCGTTCGGAGTCAACCGCAGGTAATCTTCGAGAGCGGCCACAGCCTTGGGATATTCGTGCTTTTTCCAGTAGATGCCGCCGAGATAATACTGGGCCAGGCCCAACTGATTGCCGCTGCCTTGAATCGCGGCGAGCAACTCGGTTTCAGCTTCGTCGAATTTGTTCGTGCGCAGGAAACAGAGGCCGAGATACATGTGCGCCGTTGGCAACGACGCATTGCGCTTCAATGCTTCGCGCAGTTCTGTTTCGGCTTCTTCATACTGTTTTCCTTCCAGCAAAGCGATGCCGAGATTCAATCGCGGACCGTACGCGTCGGGGCTGAGTCTGACAGCTTCCTTGAGCGTGTCGATGGCTTTCTTAGTTTGGCCGAGCTTTAGATATTCGACACCGAGCTCGTTGAGCGCGAGCGGAAAGTTTGGATAGAGCGCGACAGCGTCTTTCAAACTATCAGCGGCCTTCTGCGCGTCGCCCGCGCGCGCTTCCTCGACTCCCTGCTCATACAGCTTTCTCGCTTTCTCAGGTACGTCGGCAAGCGCCGCATTCACCACTCCCGGCTTCGCGTGAACACCGGGCTTGAGTTGCAGATGAATCATCACGGTCGAGCGTTGTGGGCTCGACGGAACACGCGCGCCGCCGATGCGCGACATGTTGATGTCGCTGTCAAAGTAGACGTTCTCGCGCGCGATTTCGTAGTCGTCGCCGGCATTAACGACGACCGTATAGTTACCCGGCGCCAGTTGCGTAAAACTGAACGCGCCGCTGCTGTCCGGAACAACAGTGATCTCGCCCGAGGTGTAGCTCTGAAGCTTGACGACGATTTGGCCTTCGGCGCGACGGCCGGAAGGAAAGAAGATGTAACCCTGAATCGTGTGAATACCATTGGTGCCGGTCGAGGCGCGACCACCCTGGGCCAGCACGGCGACGGGAAAAAGCAAGAGACCGATGATTGCGAATAAGGAATAGACTTCAGCGCGGCCGCGGTGAGACTCCAGACGTGGCATTGGAACAAACCTCCTGAAAACCCTTTCGGTTTTTGAGATTTAACTCCTCGGACTAACGAAGATCAAGCGTAAAGATATAACCCCAAAAAGAAATCGGGGAGAGGCGTTAATTCGGCGCCTCTCCCCGTCAATCGCTAGGCTAATGCCTGTTGCGTAAATTAAGTTTAGAACGTGAACTTCGCGCCAAACCTAAAGGACGAAGGAGGCTGCACCAGCAGTGCCGAACCGTAGAACGGATTCGCCACCGGCGGAACACCCGCGACGCCACTGTTAATCGTGAAGGTCTGATCGAGAGTCACAGCACGCTGACTGTTGAAGACGTTGAACCAGTCTCCAGAGAAGCGCAGCTCTTTACCCTCACCAACCTTGATCGGATAGTAGACGCCCAGATCCAGGTTCATCGTTCTCGGGCTGCGGTCGGAACCGACGCTCTCGACGACGTTCGGGAATCCGGGTTCGCTAGCCTGCACCGTCGGAATGATAGCGGTTCCGCGCTGCACGCCGAATCCTTCGTTGTTGCCATAGATCGGATGCGGAATCAGTTGGTTGAACGGCACACCTGACTGCGCATAGAAGTTACCGCTGAGCATCAGGTTCCACGGCGTGCGATAGCTGCCGTTGAACTTGAACTGGTGCGGCCGATCGTTCGGCAAGCGTCCGTAAGTATTATTGAGCAAGCTCTGGAGGTCGAACAACGAAGTGATGTTCGGGTCAGACTGTCCGTTGTCATTACGGAAGAGGCCTTCATAGTTACCGATCAGGCTCGAGTACACGTAGGAAGCGATGAACTGGAAGTTATTCGTAAACCGCTTCGTCGCCGTGAACTCAACCGCGCGGTAGAAACGCTGAGCGCGGCCGAAGCACTGAGGAGCGTGGCCAGGACCACCAGAGCAGGCTGCTTCTTCAGTGGTGCCAGGACCCAAACGGCCCGGGTTGAAGATGAAGTAGGTGTCACCATCGTCGAATGAACCATCTTCGACGACGTTACGCATTGCACGGTAGATGCCGCGCGTTCCGATTGTGACGTCGTGGCCGATTTCATATTCGAAACCAGCAGTGTACTCGTAAACGCTCTGAGGCTTCAGACCGGGATCGGGCGGAGTCGCATCGGAGCCCAGGTTGGTGGCGCCGGTGCTAACGCCCGGAACGATGAGTGAACCCGCAGGTGCATTCAGCCGGTCGACGTTGAAGTTCTTGTCCGTTTGCACGTCACCACCGCCGGAGCGGATGTTGAGGTCTAACGGAATCGGAGTTTCGATGAACTGCGCGTAATTAGCGAACACCTTGCCCTTGCCTTTACCCGTAAAGTCCCAGATAAAGCCAAAACGCGGCGCGGCGTTGTCATCGAAGTTATTGAACTTCAGGTAAGTGCTACCGTTGTTGCTGTACGCCTGCTGATAATCCCAACGAATACCGAAGCTGAGCTGGAAGTTCTTGGCGAATTTCCAGTCATCACCGGCATAGAAGCTTTCCGTGTTGGTGTAGCTCGAGCCCACGAGCTCGAAATCACGAACGCGAGTGGTGTTCCTGATAATGAACGGAGTACCAAACGCTTGCGCCGTGGTGATCGCGGTCGGCGTCGGATTGACGGTCAGACCGAGAGCAGCCAGCGTCGCCGCCGGAATGGCTTGCGCGCGAACGACACCCGCCGCACTCGGGCAGGTGATCTGGCCGGAAAGAACAGTGCAGACCAGCCAGTTGTTCGTGATGCGCGAACCGTTGGTTACATTCGACGCACCGTTGGTGGTGGTCAGGCCAAGACCCGGAGTAAACCCGTAAGTGACCGCCGGGCCGCTGGAGAGCGTGCCGATCTTGTATTTGTTCTTGTTGTATTCAAAGCCCCATTTGATCGTATGGTCGCCGCCGACGATGTTCTGCATGTGCGCGGAGAATTCGTAGCGATCGCGATCCTGGTTGCCATACAGGCCAAAGCCCGGACCACGTACGAAGTTGCGCTGCAATGAACCACCGCGACCGTCGACGAAATCGATATTGCCGGTGCCAACGCAAGCGCCTGCCGGACAAGTAACGCCAGTTTGCACTGGAGTCAACACGGTGCCGTTCTTCAACACGGCAAAGTTGTCAGTGACGAGCGCTTTATCGATAGCGCGGGGAATAGTATTGGCTCTCTGGAAGTGCAGACCACCTGAAATCTCAGCGATGAAGTTGCTGCTGATCGTTGAGTTGAGGCGGAAGGCATAGTTGTGACCGCCAGTTTCCTGACGACCCTGGAAAGCCGTGATGTCGTCGCCGAAACCATTAACATTGTTCAGCGCCAACGTAGCCAGGAAGCCATCGATCTTCGTGAAATCGCCGAAGGTCGAGGCCGTGAACGTGTTCTTCGAATTGACGGCCCAGGTGATCTTGCCCGCGTAGAACGGAATGGTCACCTTGTTGGAGACGGGCAGGTGGAACGTCTGGGTCGAGTAGTAGTTGTTACGGCGTTGCGGGTTGAAAGCGCCGAAGAACCACAACTTGTCTTTCACAATCGGACCACCGATGTCACCACCGACGTCAGCTTCCGAGAAGCCGGTGAAAGCCGAACCGGTGAACGGGAAGTTCTTCACTTCACGCACCAGGCTTTTGGTCGTGCCGTAGCCGAACACGTCACCGTGGAATTGATTGCCACCACTCTTGGTGATGACGTTGAAAATTCCACCGGTGGAACGTCCGTACTCCGGACCATAAGCACCAGTCTTGATTTCCACTTCCTGCACAAACTCGAACGGGAGGTTCGCGCCCGAACCACCGAAAGCGGGGTCGGTAACGTTCACGCCGTCGAGGATGTAGTTGTTTTCAGGACCAGACGCGCCGGCCACTGACGGATCGCGATCGCGACCAGTGGCATCACGCAGACCTGAACGAGTAACTGTGGGAGCGATGGTGTACAAGCCCTGCACAGTACGCTGGGTGGGGAAGTTCGAGAATTGATCCGACGAGACGTTAGAACCGGTAGTAGTTCCGCTAACGTCGACGGCGGCGCCGGCGGTATCAGTTACTGTAACAGTTGCCTGAGCGCCCGCGGGCTGAAGCTGGACTTCAACCGAAGTCGTTCGGGAAAGATTTACTTCAACTTCATTCTTTTCAAACTTCGCGAATCCCTTATCAGCTTCAACCGCGACAGTGTACCGTCCCGGCGGGAGGTTCAGGACTTTATACCGGCCATTGCTGTCCGTGGTTGCCGTCTGCGCCGAGATCAAATTCGAACCCGACACTCTGACAGCAATACCCGGAACAGCGGCACCGGCAGAGTCGGTCACCGTCCCTTCAATTGAACCTGTCGTCGACGTCTGCGCTACCGCACTGCCAGCAAACAGCGCGAAGCACATCAGCAATGCCGACAAGCCAAAAAACTTAAAGACATTCTTCATTTTCTGCTTTCCTTTCTTGAACTAGACAAAGGTGCGGCCTCCCCTCCTGTGTTTGAAAATCACCCTTTTTTGTTGGCAGCACCGAAGAATTCCGAAACGAGCGGCTTAAAAAGAGGCCTCGTCGGCGGCAATTTGGCAAATGCCATGCCCACATCCCCGGCTCTGGGTTTTCTGCAAAATTTCACCAGTTGCGGGCGATTAGCCGCGACGGCCCGTGGAGTCTTAATCCAAAAAAATGGGAAAATCCAGAAATTTCAACCGGGGCCACCGGTTTCGGAAGAAGCCTGTTATATAGTTAGGACTCGATGGCAGAACGCATCTATCGCGATCCTGTTCACAACATCATCCGGTTGCGAACCGATTCGGACGAAGGCGAGCTGATGATGCGCTTGATCGACGCCGCGGAGTTTCAACGTCTGCGTCGCATCAAGCAACTCGGTCTTGGTCTATACACCTATCAAGGCGCGGAACACTCTCGCTTCACCCATTCACTCGGCGCGTTTCATCTCATGACGCGCGTGCTCGATCGTCTCAGTGAAAGACATGCGATCGATCCGCGCGATCGAGTCGCAGCGCTCGCCGCTGCGTTACTTCACGACGTGGGCCATGGTTCGTTTTCACATGTAATGGAGAAGTTGATCGGGTTTCATCACGAACAACGCACGGTCCAGGTGATCCGCGACGAGCAGACTGAGATCGGCGCGTTGCTCAAATCCTTCTCTTCGGATCTGCCGGACAAGGTCGCAGCGATCATTGAAGGAACATTTAGACCATCAGCGCTCGCGCAACTCGTCTCGTCACAACTCGACGTCGATCGCATGGACTACCTCTTGCGCGACTCGCTGATGACCGGCGCGAAGTATGGCATCTACGATCTCGAGTGGATCATCAACGCACTCGCGATCGACGAAGCAGCGGATCGCATTTACGTCGAAGCGCGCGGCGTGTACGCCGTCGAAGAATATTTGCAGGCGCGTTACTACATGTTTCGGCAAGTCTATTTTCATCGCACGCTGCGCTCGGCTGAAGCGGCGTTGCGTTCGATCATTCGTCGCGCGCTGCGACTGCTCGAAGCGGGCGAAGAAGTTTGGTACGCGCCGCGCACTCCTTTCGAAAAGATCCTGCGACGTGAAGAGTTGTCGATCACAGAACACTTGCAAATCGACGATTCTGATTTTGTGTTCCATGTGAAGCAGTGGCAGGACTCGAGCGATCCGATCCTGAGCGATCTCAGCCGGCGCTTTACTGCGCGACGGCTCTTCAAAGCGATCGATCTCGACATGCCGCACGAGCAGCAAGCCGAGTTTCTTTTGTCGGCGCGAAAGATCGTGGAGCAAGCGGGTTTCGATCCTGAGTATTATTTTGTCGAAGACCGCGCGAGCGATCTGCCTTATTACAACTACTACGCGGCGCAGAAGGCGGAACCGAAGACGCACATCTACGTTGAGAGTGGTTACGCTGCGCCGCAGATTCGCGAGATCAGTGAAGTCAGCAACGTGGTGAGAGGTCTGCAACAACCTTACGAACTTCATCGCATCTGTTTTCCCGCAGAGGTCAAGACAGAAGTGTACGAGCTTTATCACCGCGGCGGCGCGGCGAAACAAACTGTCGGATGATCCGTTTTATCTGCGCCATCTGTGGTCTGCTGTTTTTGGTGGCGAACTGCTCCGCGCGCGATAGCGTGAGCGTGCTCGACTTCGGCTCGACGGAGGCGGGCAAGGCAGTGGCGGAAAAACTTCGCGCGCAGTTTCGCGCGGCCGGAGATTTTCTCGTCGCTGACGCTGATTTAACGCGCTCGGCGGCGATGGGAAGTGGTTATGCCGGTTCGCTCAATCTCAGCGTGAATGAAGCGCGCGATTTGGGCGCGTCGCTCGCAACTGATTTCTATCTGCTCGGAGACGCGCAGATCTTACGGCGCTCGTCGTTTGAAAAGCCGGTGTACTACGAGGCTTATTGCTCGGTGTTTGTCGTCAGCTCGCGCACCGGCCGCTTGCTGGAGTGGGAGCGTCCGAGTTTCAATAGCGACCAGGCCGGCAAAGCTAACGACCTGTTGCTGGAACATCTAATCGCCCTCTCCCAAAAATTGTTGGTCGTGATGCGTCGCGCGAGTGAAGATGAACGCATCCAACGCACTGTTGTTCCGACGTCTCCCGTTCCGTTGATTGAAGAAGCGCCTGATGACGATCAAGCCGCCGCAGCGCAGGGCTTGCGCTTGCCGCGGCCTTATCGACGTTTGCGCCCGGAGTATCCGAAGACCGCTGCGCTCGCCGAGGCTGAAGCTACGGTTGACGTCGCGGTCGAGATAGGCGCGGATGGAGAAGTTGGTGACGTGCAGGTTGTTCGTTGGGCGGGATTCGGGCTCGATGAGGCGACGGTCGCGACGGTGCGACAGATGCATTTTTTTCCGGCGATAAGAAATGGAACGGCGATTCCGCTGCGCGTGCTGCTGAGATACAACTTTCGTAAGCCGCCGAAAGAGTAAGTGGTGAAGAGAAGTTATAAATCATTCGTGTTAGTGCTTGCGCTGGTCGTGAGTCTCCTCGCGCCGCTCGCGCTGCCGCTGAGCTCGCGCGCGCATTACGACGACGCAAGACTCGTTTCCACCACTACGGCTGAAGGACGTCTCGCCGTGTTCGACGACATCTGGGAAACGATCGAAGATCGTTACTACGATCCGCGTTTCAACGGCGTGAATTGGCAAGCGAAACGTATTTCGTTTCGTCCGGCTGCGGCGAAGGCCACGAGCACGCACGAGTTTTACGAATTGATGCGCCAGATGATCGCGTCGCTACGAGACGCGCACACGCGCGTGTATTCGCCGGATGAAAAGTTTGACTGGTGGAACCCGCGTTTTGTGACAGTTGGTTTAGGAGTGCGTGAGATCGGCAACGTGCCCGTCGTCGTGCAGGTTGAACCAAACTCCGCTGCTGCTAAAACGGACATCCGCGCCGGAGATGTGATCGTTAGTATCGACAATGTTCCGGTTGCGAAGTTTATCGAGCAACGGCTCGCGAATGCCGGCGCGGGTGTTGACGAGCGCACGCGTTATCGATCGGTGGCGAGTATGTTTGATGGTCCAGCCGGTACTTCGGTGAAAGTCGGGTGGTCCACGCAGGACGGAAAAGTTAAGTCGGCAGTTTTGCAACGCTACTGGACGCAGCGAGAACTCGGCTTCTCGATGCAGCGAAAAGGAAAACTCGCGATCTTGCGGATCGATGCGTTCACGCAAAGTGTCGCGCTCGATTTTTCGAAGGCGTTGCCGTCGGCGCTTGAGGGCGCTGAAGGGATCGTGCTGGATCTGCGCGCGAATGGTGGCGGCGACGCGGAAGCGATGGCCGACGTGGCTTCGCTGTTTCTCGACGACGGGATAAATCTCGGTCGCTTCGCCGATCGCTCGGGCGCTGCGTTTGAACTGCAAACTTATTCGAAGCGCTTGTGGCGTGTGCCGCAGTTGTCGCAGATCAAACTCCCGCTCGTGGTGTTGACGAGTGAAAGCACTTCGAGTGCGGCGGAGATCATGGTGGCGGCGTTGCAGGCGCGGCGGCGCGCGCGCGTGATCGGCTCCGGCACGTGCGGCTGCGTGCTCGCGATTCGAACCAGACACGCGCTGCCCGATGGCGGCGTGTTGGACGTGAGCGAGTTTGATTACCGCACCGCGAGCGGCGCTCGTCTTCAGGACGTCGGCATAACCCCCGACGAATTCACCCGCATCACCCGCTCCGACATCTACTCCCACCGCGACCCCACATTCAACGCCGCGAAGAAGTTTTTGGAAAGTCACTAGCCACTACACCACGTGCGCCTACGCCGAAGGCGTTCGCTAATTGCAGCCCAGGGTTGCTTCAACCCTGGGGTCCACGTTCCGGAAGATCGCAACTCTGAAAGAGTTGGCCAACGCTTTCAGCGTTGCAACGCTATTTCTATCGGTGACCCAGGGTTGCGACAACCCCTGGGCTGTAACTCGCTAACGCTTTCAGCGTAAGATGGCGGCATGCTCTACCTGTCGCAGGTGTTGGGTCGCCCGATACGCGACCTCGAAGGGGAACGTGTGGCTACCGTGAAGGATGTGATCGTCCGCCTCGGCGAGGAGGACCATCCGCCGGTCACGGGTCTCGTCGCGCGTTACCGGCGCCGCGACTTTTTCCTATCGCGCTGGCGCATCACCGAGTTGAACCAAAACGGCGTGCGTCTCAACTCCGACATACTCGATCTGCGGCCGTTCGTCCGCCGCGAAAGCGAAGTGCTGCTCGCGCGCGACGTGCTCGACAAACAACTGATCGACGTCGACGGCAAACGCGTGGTCCGTGTCAACGACGTGCAAATCATCGAAGCCGCCGGCGAGTGGCGCGTCACAGGCGCCGACGTGAGTCTGCAGGGTCTTTGGCGACGTCTCGCGCCCGCGCGTTTTGTCGGCACTCGCAGACCCGTCGAAGTACTCGACTGGGCCGACGTCGGCTATCTCGCCACTGACGCAGCCACAGTGCAGTTGAAATCTTCGAGCGACAAACTCGCGCGACTGCACCCGGTCGAGATCGCGCGTCTCGCCGAAGCACTCTCGTATCATCACGGCTCCGAAGTCGTCGAATCACTCGACGACGAGACCGCCGCCGAAACACTCGAAGAGATGCCCGCCGAGCACCAGGCGCGCATCCTCGGCGACATGGACCAGGAACGCGCCGCCGACATTCTCGAATGGATGTCGCCGGACGAAGCCGCCGACGTGCTCGGCGATCTGCCCGAAGAGAAAGCCGAAGAGCTGCTCGGCCTGATGGAAGACGAGGAACAAGCCGACGTCGCCGAGTTGCTGCCTTACGAAGACGACACGGCCGGCGGCTTGATGACCACGGAGTTTGTGACGCTGCCGCGCGAACTCACGGTCGGCGAAGCGCTCGCGCGTCTGCGCGAAATGGCGGAGACGCCGAACATGATTTACTACCTCTACGTCGTGAAGGAAGAGAACTCGTGGCAGCTCTGCGGCGTGATCGCGTTGCGCAGTCTGATTCTCGCGGATCCGTCGATGCCGCTCGAAGACGTGATGCGCGCCGACATCCAAAGCGCCGATCCGCACGAGCCGGCGCGCGAAGTCGCGCAGCGCATGGCGGAATATAACCTGCTCGCGCTTCCCGTAGTTGATGAGTCAGGAGATATACTCGGCATCATCACGGTAGACGACGCGATGGAGATCCTGCTGCCGAAAGATTGGCGGCAACGTCTGCCGCGTTTGTTAGGTTGAAGCGCACACAACCAAAGATGAAGGACGGAGAACCTCCAAGTGGCCGAATCACGAGCAGCAGTCAGAGCTGCGGGACGCCGATTAATGCGGCGTGGCGCTCATGGCGTGCGGCGCACGGTTGCGCGCCGCAAGCGGCTGCTCGCGTTCCTCGCGATTCTCGGTCCCGGCATGATCACCGCGAACGCCGGCAATGACGCGGGCGGCATCGCGACCTTCGCTTCCGTAGGCGCCGAGTTTGGTTATTCCCTCCTCTGGATTCTCATTCCCATCGCTATCAGTCTCGGGATCGTGCAGGAGATGTGCGCGCGCATGGGCGCGGTCACAGGCAAAGGACTCTCAGATCTAATTCGCGAGCGTTTCGGTGTGCGCTGGACGGCGCTCGTCATGCTCGCACTTTTGATCGCCAACGCTGGGGTGACTGTTTCCGAGTTCGTCGGCATCGCCGCCGCCGCGGAATTGTTCGGCGTCTCGCGTTTCATCGCCGTGCCGCTCGCGGCGATTCTCGTGTGGTGGCTGGTGGCGAAGGGCTCGTACAAGAAAGTCGAGAAGGCGTTTCTAATGATGTCGCTCGTCTTTCTCGGCTACATCGTTTCCGCATTTCTTTCCCGACCGAATTGGACCGCAGTCGGCGTCGGCCTCGTGAAGCCCACGCTGCGATTCGAACACGCTTTCGTCTTCACACTCGTTGCCGTTATCGGTACGACGATCTCGCCGTACATGCAGGTCTACGTGCAATCGTCTGTGGTGGAGAAAGGCGTCACTGCCGACAACTATTCAGAGACGAAGACCGACGTCTGGGTGGGAACGATCTTCGCTATCCTGATCGTGTTCTTCATCGTCGTCTCGACCGCGGCCACGCTGCACCAATCCGGAACTCAGATCGCAACCGCGGCCGATGCAGCGCGCGCTTTGCGCCCACTCGCCGGCCGTTACGCAGAGGTGCTTTTCGGCGTGGGACTCTTCGGCGCGTCGATGCTGGCCGCGGGAGTGTTGCCGCTCGCGACTGCTTATTCGATCAGCGAAGCACTCGGTTTCGAGAAAGGCGTCTCGCACAGTTTTCGTGAAGCGCCGATATTTCTCGGCACGTTTACGTTCCTCGTCGCGGTCGGCGCGGCCATCGCCGTGATCCCGAACCTGCCACTGTTTCGCGTGCTGCTGGTGACGCAAGTCATCAATGGCCTGCTGCTGCCGTTCGTCCTCTTCGCGATTCTCAAACTGGTAAACAACCGCGAACTGATGGGCACGAAGGTCAATGGACCAATCTACAACCTCGCGGCCTGGGTCACGGCCATCGTCGTGACGGTCCTTTCGGTCCTTTATATCGCGATGACTATTTTCCCGGGGCTCGTGCGTTTGTGATAAAAATAGCGCGGTGTCGCGCCCTCGATTCACAAACAAACTGATTCTTTTCCTCGTCGCGCTGGTCGCAGCCCTGCTCGCCATCTACTTGTTCTGGTCCTTCGAGCAACCCATCAAGACGCTGCTCGAACACCGCATGGGCACGACGCCGTCGCCTTCGGCAGGCACGATCGTCAACGCTGTCAAGCTGCTGCTGATCGGCATCCTGGCTTATCTGTTTGTTCGCGCCCTGAATGTCCTTTTCTTCGGACTCGCCTTCCGGCTCAAACGTATCGACGCACCGACGCTGATCCGCAACATCTTCACGATCGTCGCCTTCACGATCCTCTTTCTGATCGCGTTCACGTTTCTGTTTCCCGAAGTGAACCTCGGCGCGCTGTTCACGACCTCCGCCATCTTCGGCGTAATTCTCGGTCTCGCGCTCCAGGACACACTCGGCAACTTCTTCGCCGGCATCTCGCTGCAAGCCGACCGGCCGTTTCAGGTGGGCGACGTGATCGTCGTGGGCGCGGAGCGTCACACCGGCGTGGTCGAGGGAATCAGTTGGCGCGCGATCAAGATTCGCACGTTCCAGAATCACGTCGTGCTGATTGCCAACAGCAACGCCGCGCGGGCGCCGATCGAGGTTTGCCCGCGCGATAACCTGAATGCGCGGATCGTCGTCTTTAATACTCTTTACACTGACTCACCCGCGAAGACGATTCACGTCGTGCGTGAAGCAGTGCGCGAGGCGGAGAATGTCTCCAGCCGCGTCACACCAATCGTCAGAATCAAGAACCTCGGCGACAACGGCGTCGATTACGAAGTGAAGTACTGGCTCGAGGATTACGCCAAATACAACGACACTGACGCCCTCGTCCGGCAGCGCATCTGGTACGCGTTTCGGCGCGCCGGTTTGAACTTCGCGTTTCCGACGCGCACGCTTTACGTCGAGCGGCCGAGTAAAGCGGCCCAGCGCGACGGTGACGGCGGCGCGATTGTCGAGCGGTTGTCGGCGGTCGATATTTTTGCGCCGTTGTCGGTGGAAGAGACGGGAATGCTGGCGCAAGCGGCCGTCCGTCACGTGTTCGCGCCGGGCGAGATGGTGATTCGGGCCGGGGATCCGGGCTCGTCGATGTTCGTGGTCCACAACGGCCGCGTTCGCGTGCAGGTGAATGAGAACGGCCGGCCGAGAGCGGTCGCTACGCTCAACGAAGGCGACTTCTTCGGCGAGATGGCCTTATTTACGGGCGAGCCGCGGACAGCGAACGTCGTCGCGCTCGAGGAAACCGAGGTGCTCGAAATCGGGCACGCCGCGATGAAACGGGTCTTCGATACCAATCCCGACCTGGTCGAGTCGCTGAGTTTTATGAACGCCGGCAGGGCCTCGCCTCACAAGCCGACGCCGCAGCTCCGGAAACCGACCCTTCGGCGGGTTTGCTCTCCGCTATCAAGCGCTTTTTCGGGATCTGAATCCACCCCAGCAACCCTCTTCGCGACCTACAAGAAGCCTTCTACTCACTAGTTGACAACAAGGGACTCAAGGTTTATTATGCGGGCACGCTCAGCTAAACAAGATGGCTAGTCAGCTTGAGCGTAAACCCCAACAAGGATTAAGGAATTAAGGAGGAGATTCTGAGTTATGAGTATCGTTCGTTACGACCCGTTTCGTGACCTGCGGACCCTGCAGGAAGAAGTAAATCGTTTGTTCTCGACCAATCTCACCCGCTCGTTTGGCGATGAGGGCATCGGCCGCGGCGCCTGGGCGCCCAGCGTCGACATCTATGAGAACAAGGACCAGATCGTCCTCGAAGCCGAACTGCCGGGCATGAAGCAGGAAGATTTCGACCTGTCCATTGAAAATAACGTCATCACTCTGCGTGGCGAGCGCAAGTTTGAGAAGACTGACGAGACCGATAACTACCATCGAGTCGAGCGCTCGTATGGCGCGTTTACCCGGTCTTTCACGCTGCCTCAAACTGTCTCCGCAGAAGGCGCGACTGCCGAATACAACAACGGCGTGCTGCGCGTGACGTTGCCGAAACGTGAAGAGACCAAGGCTCGTCGCATTGAGGTGAAAGGTACGGAGGGCGAAGGCTCCCGGAAGACGATTGAAACGACAGCACAAACCAGCAAGAGCAAGGAAGCTTCCGCCGGTAAGTAAGAAATCCGGGAGTCGTCACATTTGAGGACCAATAGGACTCATCGGTCCTATTGGTCCTACAGGTCTTATAGGTTGAAGGAATGCGTTTAGATAAATTCACCCTGCGAGGGCAGGAAGCAATTCAAGCGGCCATCGAACTGGCCGAACGAAACCAACACCAACAGGTCGAACCCGAGCACCTCCTGATCGCGATGCTCGAACAACCTGAGGGCATCGTCAGGCCCGTACTCGGAAAACTCGGCGCGAATGTCGCGGTCATTCTCAACGACACGCAGGCGGCGGTCGCGCGTTTTCCGCGCGTGCAGGGCGGCCAGCAGTATTTCAGTCCGCGTTTGAGCCAGATCTTCACTGCCGCCCAACAGCAGGCAGACAAGATGCAGGACGAGTTCATCTCGACCGAGCATCTGCTGCTGGCGATCGTGGACGACCAGAACGGCGAGGCGGGAAAGATCCTGCGCCAACACGGCGTCAAGAAGGAAGATCTTTTCAAAGTCATCGAACAGACGCGCGGTGGTTCGCGCATCACGGATCAAAACGCCGAACAGAATTACCAGGCGCTTTCGAAGTATGCGCGCGATCTAACGGAACAGGCGCGCAAAGGAAAACTCGATCCCGTCATCGGCCGCGACGACGAGATTCGCCGCACGATTCAGGTCCTGTCACGCCGCACGAAAAACAATCCGGTCCTGATTGGCGAACCAGGTGTCGGTAAGACCGCGATCGTTGAAGGCCTGGCCCAACGAATCGTTTCCGGCGACGTGCCGGAAACGCTGCGTAACAAACGTCTCGTGGCGCTCGATCTCGGCTCGATGCTCGCCGGCGCGAAGTACCGCGGCGAGTTTGAAGATCGATTGAAAGCCGTGTTGAAAGAGATCGAGAACGCGCAGGGACAGATCATTCTCTTTATCGACGAGTTGCACACGCTCGTCGGCGCGGGCGCGGCTGAAGGCGCGATCGACGCGTCGAACATGTTGAAGCCGGCGCTCGCTCGCGGCGAACTTCGCTGCGTCGGCGCGACCACGCTCAACGAATACAAGAAACACATCGAAAAAGACGCGGCCCTCGAGCGGCGTTTCCAAATCGTGTTCGTCGGTGAACCGACAGTTGAAGACACGATCGCGATTCTTCGTGGTCTCAAGGAACGTTACGAAGTGCATCACGGTGTGCGCATCAAAGACTCCGCCATCGTTGCCGCGGCGACGCTTTCGAATCGCTACATCACCGATCGTTTTCTGCCTGACAAAGCCATCGACTTGATCGACGAAGCCGCCTCGCGGCTGCGCATCGAGATCGATTCGCTGCCGCAGGAGATCGATCAACTCGAGCGCGAGATCATCCAGCTCGAGATCGAGCGACAGGCGTTGCAGCGCGAAGAAGACGAGAAGTCGAAGACGCGTTTGCACGAGATCGAACAGCGCATCGCCGACCTGAAAGAAAAATCGTCAGGCATGAAAGCGAAGTGGCAGTCAGAGAAGGAAGCCATCGACCACATGCGCACGGCGAAGGCCGAGCTCGAACAACTCAAGCTGCAGCTCGATCAGGCGCGCAACGCCGGCGATCTCGCGCGCGCTTCGGAGATTCAGTACGGCCGCATCCCCGAACTGGAGAGAAAACTCAAAGCCGAGCAGGAAAAACTCGCGCGCTTCCAGCAGGACGGCGTCATGCTGAAAGAAGAGGTCGACGAAGAAGACGTCGCGGAAGTCGTCGCGAAGTGGACGGGCATTCCCGTGTCGCGCATGCTCGAAGGCGAGATGCAGAAGTTGATCACGATGGAAGAGCGTTTGGGCCATCGCGTGATTGGCCAGCAGGAAGCGTTGACGGCGGTGGCGAATGCGGTGAGACGCGCGCGCGCCGGTTTGCAGGACCCGAATCGCCCGATCGGTTCGTTCATCTTTCTTGGTCCAACCGGCGTCGGCAAGACCGAAACCGCGCGCGCCCTCGCAGAGTTTTTGTTTGACGACGAGCGCGCGATGATCAGGCTCGACATGTCGGAATACATGGAGAAGCACGCGGTCGCGCGCATGATCGGCGCGCCGCCGGGATACGTCGGCTACGAGGAAGGCGGACAGCTCACGGAAGCGGTTCGTCGCCGCCCGTACTCGGTCGTGCTCTTCGACGAGATCGAGAAAGCGCACGCAGACGTTTTCAACGTGCTGCTGCAAATCCTTGACGACGGCCGTTTGACGGATTCGAAAGGTCGCACGGTCGATTTCAAAAACACCGTGCTGATCATGACTTCGAATCTCGGCTCGCGTGAGATTCAGTCAGTGCAGGACGATGAGAAACAGGTGCGTGAAGCGGTGCAGCAGGAGTTGCGCCTGCACTTCAAACCCGAGTTTCTCAATCGCATCGACGACATCGTGATCTTCCATCAACTCTCGCGCGACCAGGTCGCGAAGATCATCGACGTGCAGTTGGAACGTCTGCGATCGATGCTCGCGGATCGAAACGTGACGCTCGAGCTCGACGATTCCGCGAAGGAATTGTTGATGCGTGAGGGTTACGACCCGACTTACGGCGCACGTCCGTTGAAGCGCGCGATTCAGTCGTACATTCAAAATCCACTGGCGGTGAAGTTGTTGCAAGGTGAAATAGTGCCGGGCCAGACGGTGCGAGTGTCGGCGAATGGCGACCAGATGGAGTTCAAAACCAAAGCGGCATCTGCCGCAGCGTAACTATTGGAGAACGAGCTATGTCACAGTGGAATCCGTTGCAGGACTTAGTAGTATTGCAGGACCGCATGAATCGATTATTTGAAGACGCGACGCAGCGGCGCGGGCAAACCGGCGAGAACAACGACGAATTTGAACGCGCCGATTGGACTCCGACCGCCGACATTTATGAAACTGATTCGGGCTACTCGATCGCGATCGACCTGCCCGGCATCAAGCGCGACGCGATCGAGATCGACATCGACGAGAACCGCTTGATGGTTAAAGGCACGCGCCTCGTCGATGAGTCGCGAGCACGCCGCAGCGAAAGGCCGCGGGGAAAGTTCCTGCGTAGTTTTACGGTTCCGGCTTCAGTCGATCAGGGCAAGATCGGGGCCGAGTACAAGGACGGTGTTTTGCAGATTCGTCTGCCGAAGCGCGCCGAGCAGAAGGCGCAGAAAATCGAAGTTAAGATATCATGAAGGACCAGCGAAGATCGGACATGGGTGACGAGCAAAACGAGCTTCGCGTCACTGATCGCCGGCGCGTCTATCTGGACCCGGACGGGAGCGAGCAAGTGAACGCGGAAGCTGAAACACCAAATCTCAAACCCTCTTACGTGGAGGAGCTCGAAGCGCGCACGAAAGCGGCGGAGAAACAAGTGCAGGAAGTGCAGGCGCGTTTCGATCAGTTGCGACAGCAACTGCAACGCGAGACTGACGAAACGCGACAGCGTTTGAATCGTTCGGCCGACGAGCGTGCTGAACAGAGCAAGGCGCGCTTTATCGAATCTCTCTTGCCGGTGATGGACGATCTCGAACGCGCGATCGACGCCGCGTCTAAAGAAGGTTCCAGCGACGCGATTCTGCAAGGTGTTCGCAGCACTGCCGCTCGTTTTCAAAGCGCACTGACAAGCGCGGGCGTCGAGCCGATCGCGGCGGTCGGCGAACCGTTTAATCCGGAGTTGCACGAAGCCGTCGATACGGAAGAGACGGATCCGGAAATGGACGGCATCGTCGTTGACGAATACAGCCGCGGCTTTCGCATGGGCGATCGCCTGCTGCGACCGGCACGCGTGAAGGTCGGGCGCGGTTCAGAACACGCGAGACGAGCGAGTGAACAGTAAACGTTAAATAAGGAGACAGAGAAGAGTGCCCGCTAAAGAATTGAAGTTTAGAGAAGAAGCACGCAAGGCGATGCTTCAGGGTGTCGACACGCTCGCGAATGCGGTGCGCGTGACGCTGGGACCAAAGGGACGCAATGTGGTCCTGGGCAAGAAGTTTGGGCCACCGGTGATCACGAAAGACGGCGTGACGGTCGCCAAAGAGATTGAATTAGAAGACAGTTATCAAAACATGGGCGCGCAGATGGTGCGCGAAGTCGCCGTCAAGACCAACGACAAAGCGGGTGACGGCACGACCACCGCGACCGTGCTCGCGCAGGCGATCTTTCGCGAAGGCGTGAAGAACGTGACTGCCGGCGCGAACCCGATGGCGTTGCAGCGCGGCATTCAGCAGGCGACCGAACAAGTCGTCGCCGAGCTCGAACGCATGTCGAAGAAAGTGAAGAGTAAGGAAGAGCTCGCGAACGTCGCCACCGTGTCGGCGAATAACGATCGTTACATCGGCGAACTGATCTCCGAAGCGATGGAGCGCGTCGGCAAAGACGGCGTTGTAACTGTTGAAGAGTCGCGCACACTGCAAACCGAGCTCGACATTGTCGAGGGAATGCAGTTCGATCGCGGCTACCTGTCTCCCTACTTCATCACCGATCCGAATCGCATGGAGGCGATTCTCGAAGAGCCGTACATTCTGCTTTACGACAAGAAGATCTCAGCCATGCGCGATCTGATTCCGTTGCTCGAACAGACCGCGGGCGCCGGACGCGCGTTGCTGATCATCGCCGAAGACATCGAAGGCGATGCACTCGCGACGCTCGTCGTGAACCGTTTGCGCGGCACGATCAAAGTCTGCGCGGTGAAAGCTCCGGCGTTCGGCGATCGCCGCAAAGCGATTCTCGAAGATCTCGCCGTGCTCACGGGCGGCAGAGTGATCACTGAAGATCTCGGTATCAAACTCGAGAACGTCACCCTTGGCGATCTCGGCACGGCGAAACGCGTCATCGTCGATAAAGAGGCGACGACGATCGTCGAAGGCAACGGCGATCCGAAGGCGATCCAGGGCCGCGTGGCCACGATTCGCAGACAGATCGAAGAGTCGACGGGTGATTACGATCGCGAGAAGCTTCAGGAACGACTCGCGAAACTCGCAGGCGGCGTTGCTGTCGTACGCGTCGGCGCGCCCACCGAGACCGCAATGAAAGAGATCAAGATGCGCGTTGAAGACGCCCTCAACGCAACGAAAGCCGCCGCACAGGAAGGCATTGTCGTCGGTGGCGGCGTCGCGCTGCTGCGCGCCGGGAAAGTACTCGACAACCACAACGAGCAGGACGGTGATGTGCAGACAGGCGTGCGGATCGTGCGTCGTGCGCTGCAGGAGCCGCTGCGACGTATCGCGGAGAACGCGGGCATCGATGGCGGCATCGTTATCAGTGAAGTCGAACAGTTGAAGGGAACCAAAGGATTGAATGCCGTCACTGGCAAGTATGAAGATCTGTCAGCCGCCGGCATCATCGATCCGACGAAGGTCGTCCGCACCGCCCTGCAGAACGCTGCGTCGATCGCTGGTCTGTTATTGACGACGGACGCAGCAGTAACCGAAATGCCCGAAAAGAGGAAACCCGCCCCACCAATGCCAGGAGGCGATGATTACGATTATTAGTACGTCACTTTTCTGACATTGCACACAGGTCGAGACCGTAACGCGGCAGGAGAATTGCAGGAACACTCCCGCCGCAGTTAGTTATTGCATCGAAACGCAACGGCGCTTATGCTGGCGACATCCAACCCTCGCGTTGGATCGGTCAACGTTGTTTGAAAGTTGAGCAGAATCGTCGCCCAAAATCCGGCCTTAAGGAATCTTTTGCAAGCGACGGTCGTAAGAGAGAATCATGGTTGATTTAGGTTCATATA
This sequence comes from uncultured Blastocatellia bacterium, assembly GCA_946480785.1. Next base: position 44,420 of record CAMLLD010000031.1, read on the forward strand.
AAGACAAGTTTGGCGACAGTGGGCAGCGCATTTTGGAACATGCGCTTAACGAGTCGCGCCGTCGCGACCAGAACTTCGTTTCGGTCGAACATATTCTTCAAGCTCTCACTATGGAAGAGCCCGATATGTTCAACTCGGCGATGCGCGAACTGTCGTTGGATCCGGTGGTCGTAAAAATGGCCATCGAAAAGAGACTCACTAACAGCCGGCAACAGCACGTTGGCAAAGGATTCCGCATCGGACCCGACACCACCGATCTGTTCAAGCGAGCGATGGAGCGCGCGAGGACTCAGGGCCGCAAAGTAATTGAGGCCACTGACATCTTCGAAGCGCTGAGCAGTCAGCAGGACGGACTGTTCGTTGATGTTTTGCGCACGATGGGTGCAAACCCCGAAGCAGTGCAGGAAAACGTACGCGCACAAGTGCAAAAACGCGAGCAGGAAGAAGAGCTCAACCGGAAGAAGTTTGAGCTGCCGCCGTACCTGAAACACTTCGGTGTTTCGCTCAACCGGCTCGCGCGCGCCGACAAGATTCCACCAACAATCGGAAGAGAAAAAGAGATTCAGCAGATCATCGAGATCCTCTGCCATCGCGAGCGTGCGAACTCGCCGATGCTCGTGGGCGAGCCCGGCGTTGGCAAAACGGCAGTGATCGAAGGTCTTGCGCGTTTGATTGAGTTGGAGCCACACAAGGTTCCGGCGCGTTTGCGCAACTCTCACGTCGTGCAGTTGCAGATGGGCGGAATCGTTGCCGGCACCATGCTGCGTGGCATGTTTGAAGAGCGCATCAAGGGCATCATCGATGAAGTGAAGGAACGCGACAATCTCATTCTCTTCATCGACGAAGCACACACGATCATCGGCGCCGGCGCCGCGTTGGGCACGTCTTCTGACGCGGCCAACATGTTCAAGTCGGCACTCGCGCGCGGCGAGATGCGCATCATCGGCGCGACTACGCTTTCCGAGTACAAAGAGTACATCGCCGAAGACGAAGCGCTGGCACGTCGCTTCCGGCTGGTGAAAGTCGTGGAGCCTTCGATTAACGAAACGCGAGAGATCCTGCTCGGTCTGCGTCCACGTTTGGAGAAGAACTACTCCGTCAAGATCTCGGACGCGGCGATCAACACAGCCCTGGAGATGGCGCCGAAGTACATCCGCAATCTCCATCTGCCTGACAAAGCAATTGGCTGGCTCGACACGGCCGCGGTGAAAGTTGAAATCAACGAGCCGCAGAAGATGGTCGTGCAACCCGAACACATCATCGAAGTCATCTCGCAGGAGTCACGTATTCCGCGCGACATGATCTACCGCGACACCTCCGATCGATTCGCAATGACGGAGGCGATGCTGGGCCATCGTGTGATTGGTCAGAAGGAAGCGATCAGGTCGGTCGCGCAGCGGTTGCGGTTGAATAAAGGTCCGCTGAAAGAGTCGCACTACAAACCGGACGGCGTGCTGCTGTTCCTTGGTCCAACCGGCGTCGGCAAGACGGAGTTGGCGAAGGCCGTGGCCGAGTTCATGTTCGGCGACGAAGAGAAGATGGTGCGCATCGACATGTCCGAGTACAGCGACGGCACGGTGAGTGTCGAGAAACTGATCGGCATGCCGCGAGGCATCGTTGGTTCGGAACGCGGCGGTATTCTTACAGAACAACTCCGCGAGAATCCGTACACGGTGTTGCTGCTCGACGAAGTCGAGAAAGCGTCGCCTTACTTGATGAACCTGTTCTTGCAGGCGTTCGATGAAGGCTGGCTGACCGATGGCCGCGGCAAGAAAGTTTACTTGTCTGACGCGATCATCATCATGACTTCAAACCTGGGTTCCGAAAGCTTCAAGCGGTTTGAAAAGCCGCTCGGCTTCGGCACCAAGACGGCGTCCGATTTCCGCGCCGTGAAGAATGAAGTGATGAAGGCTGCCGAGCAACGATTCTCGCCGGAGTTTCGCAATCGTATCGATGAGATCGTGGTGTTCTCTCCACTTACAATGGACGAAGTACGCCAGATCGCGAGGCTCTACCTCGATAAGGTGCGGCGGCAGATGGAGCGGCAAGGCAAAGCGGTTGAAATTACTGACGCCGCGGTCAATAAGTTGACGGAAGACGGTTACAACACCGCTTACGGTGCGCGCTTCCTGAAACGTCACATCGACGAGAAGGTGAAACTCCCGATCACCGGCATGTGGAAACTTTCGTCGCGCTTCACCGTCGACGTTGAAGACGGCGAAGTGGTAGTGAAGCCGGAAGCGGGCGGTAATCCGGGACTCAATTGATTCAGTTGCTAAGCGTCAGGTTCCTCCTCTTAATTTGTTCGGTCATCGGGCTTGGTGTTTCGTGTTACGCGCAAACACCAAGCCCGAGTCCTTCCGCTCCTTCCATCGACCAAAAGTCACAGCAGATCATCGACCAGGCCGTTGCTGCTCTAGGCGGGCAGGCGTATCTGAACGTGCAGACTGTTCTCGGCCGCGGTTTTTATTCCGACTTCAAAGACGGCACGCCGCAAGTGCCGTCGAAGTTTGTTGACTATCTGGTCTATCCGAATCGCGAACGCACCGAGTTCACGCAGTCGGGGATCAAGACGATTCAAACCAACGATCGTGATTCCGGCTGGACGTTTGACGGCGCGGTGAAGAAGATTTCCGATCAGGGTCCGACGCAGATCGCGGAGTTCAAACGCACGATGCGTGCGAGTGTCGAGAACATTTTGCGTGGCTGGTGGCGCAACGAAGGCGGCACAGTGAAGTATATCGGTCGCCGCGAAGCCGGCCTCGCGAAGCGCAACGAGACGATCCGGCTCACGTATCCCGACGGTTTCTGGATCGAGTATGAATTTGGCGCGAAGGATGGCTTGCCGGCGAAGGTGATCTACAAACGGATGCGCAAAGACATGGATCTCGCGGAAATGGTGGAGACTACGGAAGAAGATTACCTGCGCAGTTACGTCAACATCGAAGGCGTGAACGTGCCTTGGGTGATCGATCACTTCGTCGCGGGCAAACAGACCTCACGGATCAACTACGACCAAGTCCAGTTCAACCAGAAATTCCCCGACGCGTTGTTCGCCAAACCCGACAACGTTAAAGCAATCAAATAAAACTAAATCGCGAGGCCGCCGTCGACTTGAATCACCTGGCCCGTGATGTAACGCGCGTCGTCTGACAGCAGAAACGCCGCGATGCGCGCGACCTCGTCCGCTTCCGCAAACCTGCCCAACGGAATCTGCTCGATGATCTTCTGCTGATAACTCTCGTCGAGTTTGCCGGCCATATCGGTCGCGACCATGCCGAGCGCGAGCGCGTTCACCGTCACCTTTCGGCTCGCAACTTCTTTCGCGAGTGCTTTCGTTAACCCGACCATGCCAGCTTTCGACGCCGAGTAGTTTGACTGCCCCGGCATCCCGATTTCACCGCTGATCGACGAGATGTTGAGAACCGAGCCGCCGTTCTCCTGCCGCAGCATCACGCGCAGCGCTGCTTTCGCGAAATTCCACGCGCCTTTCAAGTTGGTGTCGATCACTTCGTCCCAGTCTTCTTCTTTCATGCGCAGAATGAGATTGTCGCGGGTGATGCCGGCGTTGTTGACGAGGAAGTCGATGCGGCCGAAGGCGTCTTTGACCTGTTTCACCATCTCGGCGGCGGCTTCGGTGTTGCCGACGTTGCATTGAAACGCGAGCGCGCGCACGCCCGCGGCTTCGAGCTCGGACTTCAGCGTTTCGGCTGACTCAACACTCTGGGCGTAATTGAAGGCGACGTCGGCGCCGCGGCGGGCGAGTTCGAGCGCGATGGCGCGGCCGATACCGCGCGTGCCGCCGGTAACAATCGCCGCCCGACCGGCGAACGGCTTTTCCCCGTCAGTTAACTTTTCCTCAACCAAGTTTCTCGACCTTTCTGGACACTGTTCACCGTGTCACATCGCTGCTTGTTTCTTCGTTCAGGGCGGTCTCTAATAACACATCTGATCGAGCGAGACCAAACGCACGGTGAGCGGGGACACGAACGTTTGATACTGGAGCGGCAAACACTTCTCAGCTATCTCGACGATTACGGGCGGCGCGGACGCGAAACCGTGTTCGTGGATCATCGCGGCTTGCGCACGGTGCGCTGGTCTTACAAACGATTGGTCCAGGAGGCGCACCAGTTTGCGAGCGGACTCGCGGCACGTGGGATTCGTCGCGGCGATCGCGTGCTGTTGTCTGGCGAGAACAGTCCCGAGTGGGCGGCAGCTTTTTGGGGTTGTTGCTTGCTCGGCGCAGTCGTCGTACCACTCGACAAACACAGCACGCCCGAGTTCATCAACTCAGTCACTCAACAGACCGCTGCGAAAACAGTGCTTACGGAAGCAGCGCTGTCCGAACTGTCGCGTACCGATCCTGTTCTTAATGACACCACACGCTTGCGGGAGATCTCCCCTCCCAAAGACCTCACGCCAAACGCTATCGCGGAGATCATCTATACCTCCGGCACCACGTCCGATCCGAAAGGCGTCGTTCTCACCCATGGCAACATCCTCGCTAACCTCCACCCGCTCGAGAAAGAAATCAAAAAGCACCTGAAGTGGGAGCGCTTCTTTCACCCCATACGCTTCCTGAACCTCGTGCCGTTGAGCCACGTGTTCGGCCAGTTCATGGGCCTCTTCGTCCCGCAACTCACCGGCGGCGAAGTGCATTTTCACGAGTCACTCAACCCGGCAGAAATCGTCCGCACAGTACGCAGGAATCGCATCTCCGTGATCGTTGTCGTGCCGCGCGTCCTCGACGCGCTGCGCGAATGGCTCGAACGCGACTACGCCGCACGCGGCCGCACGCAGGAACTACACGACAAACTCGCGGCCGCCGAAAGCCAGAGCGTCCTGCATCGCTGGTGGTCATTTCGCGACGTACATCGCCGCTTCGGCTGGAAGTTCTGGGCGTTTGTTTGCGGCGGCGCAACCCTCAACCAACAAACAGAAGACTTCTGGCAACGACTCGGTTTCGCAGTGTTGCAAGGCTACGGCATGACGGAAACCGCAGCCCTCGTGTCGGTCAGTCATCCTTTCAAACAGAGCCGCGGTTCGATCGGGCAGTTGTTGCCCGGTCACGAGATGAAGCTCGACGAGTCGGGCGAGATACTCGTGCGCGGCGCGAGCGTTTCACCTGGTTACTGGACCAGCAACGGCAGCAGCAGCGCCGTTATGAGCACCGCAGAAGATGTCGTCAGCCGCGACACAGGCGAGTGGCTGCGCACAGGGGACATCGGCGAGCTCGACGCAAACGGAAACCTGTTCTTCAAAGGTCGACAGAAAGACGTGATCGTCGGCGCGGCGGGACTCAACATCTATCCCGAAGATCTCGAAGCGGCCCTCGATCGCCAACCCGAGATCCGCGCGAGTTGTATTGTCGCGATTGACGGTCCACGCGGCGCTGAACCGTTCGCTGCCATCATTCCCTCCACTCTAAACTCCGACATCGACGCAGCCGTCAAACGCGCTAACGAACAGCTCGCCGAATACCAACACATCCGTCGCTGGTCCATCTGGCCCGAACCCGACTTCCCCCGCACCGCAACACACAAGGTTCTCAAACGCGAGGTCGTCGATCAGCTAAAATCCGTGTCTTCAAATCCCCAAAATGTTTTATCCCTGATAACTCACATCACTGGCGCCGCACGAACTAAAGTAGATCCTGCAACCCGTCTCTCCGATCTCCAACTCGACTCCCTCGGCCGCGTCGAACTACTAAGCGCACTCGAAGATCGTTACCAAGTCTCACTCGACGAAGCCGCGTTCACCGCCGCCACCACTGTCGCCGACGTACAAAACCTTCTCCGCGGTGAGCTAGAACAAGAAACAACAACGCCTTACCCATACCCAAACTGGCCGCGCCGCTGGCCCATAAAACTGATCCGCTTCGTACTCTTCTATACCATCATCCTCCCCATCACTCACCTCATGACGCGCATGTCCATCACCGGCCGCAAGCAGTTAAAAAACATCTCCGATCCTGTTCTTTTCGTGGCCAACCACGTCACACTCGGCGATCACGCCCTCGTCCTCGCCGCGCTCCCCTTTCACCAGCGTCACCGCCTCGCGATCGCGATGGAAGGCGAACTACTGCGCAACTGGATTCACCCACCCGCCGACACCGCTGCGTTCACACGTCTGCGTTGGCTCGCACAATACTTCCTCGTCAACCTGTTCTTCCACGTCTTTCCACTCCCGAAACAAAGCGGCTTCCGCCGCAGCTTTGCTTACGCCGGCGAGTGCATCGATCGCGGCCAAAGCGTCCTCGTCTTTCCGGAAGGCACGCGCGCCCCACGCGGCCAGATGCACATGGGCCACTTCAAACCCGGCATCGGCGTGCTCGCCAAAGCCCTCAACATCCCCGTCGTTCCCGTCAAACTCGAAGGCCTCTACGAACTCAAACGCCGCCAACAATACTTCGCCGACCCCGGCATGGTCCGTGTGCGTATAGGCGCGCCCGTCACCTTCGCACCAGACACTGAGCCAACCACAATCGCGCAAGAACTCGAACGTCGTTTTAACACGGATTAGACGGATGCTACACTCACGCATCTATGCTCGATCTGAACTACGTGCGTGAGAATCTTGACAAGGTCCGTGAGGCGCTCCAAGCGCGCAACGCGGACACCACTCCACTCGACGACTTCGCTAAAGCCGACACTGAACGCCGCCGCGTCATCGCTGAATCCGATCAGCTCAACGCGCAACGCAACACTGCGAGCCGCGAGATCGGTGGTTTGATGAAGGAAGGCAAGAAGGAAGAAGCCGAAGCGCGTCGCGCGGAGGTCGGTCAGCTAAAAGAACGTATCGCGGAGTTGGACCAGTTACGCGGGCAGACTGAGGCACGTATGAACGAGCTGCTTTCGTCACTGCCAAACGTCCCGCACGAAAGCGTCCCGCGCGGCGAGAGCGAAGCGGATAACGTCGAGGTGCGTCGCTGGGGCACGCCACCGGAGTTCAACTTCGCACCGAAAGATCACGTCGATCTCGGCACCGCGCTCGGCATACTTGATCTCGAACGCGCCACCAAGATCGCCGCCGCACGTTTCGCGATCCTGAACGGCGCGGGCGCGCGTCTCGAACGCGCTCTCAAAGATTTCATGCTCGACGTACACACGCGCGAGCACGGCTACACCGAAACACTGCCGCCGTTCATCGTGAATCGCAACGCGCTCTTCGGCACCGGTCAGTTGCCCAAGTTTGAAACCGATCTTTTCAAACTCGAAGATCCGCGCGAGCTTTATCTGATCCCGACGGCGGAAGTGCCGGTCACGAACTATCACCGCGAAGAAATCCTCGACGCCGCGCAACTACCGCTGCGCTGGGCCGCGTACACGCCGTGCTTTCGTTCCGAAGCCGGTAGCTACGGCCGCGACACACGCGGCGTCATTCGCCAGCATCAGTTCGAGAAAGTCGAGCTCGTCAAGTATTCGCTGCCGGAAAACTCTTACGAAGAACTCGAATCACTCACGCGCAACGCCGAGACGATCCTGCAAAAACTCGGCCTGCACTATCGCGTTGTCACACTCTCAACTGCGGACCTCGGCTTCGGTTCGGCCAAGACTTACGACATCGAAGTGTGGCTGCCGTCGCAGAATGCTTTTCGCGAGATCTCTTCGTGCTCGAACTACGAGGCGTTTCAGGCGCGGCGCGCGCAGATTCGTTTTCGACGCGGAGGCGGAGCAAAGCCGGAGTTCGTTCATACACTGAACGGCTCCGGCCTCGCGATTGGACGTACGTGGATTGCTATCCTGGAAAACTACCAGCAGGCCGACGGCTCAGTGATCGTCCCCGAGGCTCTACAACCTTACATGGACCTCGACCGGATTACTCTCACTTAACGCGCACGTCGAACGGCATCAAAAACATCGACTCGCCGTTCTTCATTCGCTCCATCAACTGCATGTAACGCAACGCGCGGCGCGCGTCTTCCGGCAACGCCGCAAACACCATGCGCTGCTTCTCGACTTCCGTGTTCGCGTTCTCGTTTGAACCGCTCAGCAACTGCTGCAAGAACGTCTGCGGATAAGGCAGAATCACGCGTTCGACGCCCTTATTCGCGGGAATGTTCGCAAGCTGCTTCGCGACCTCAATCGCTTTGTCGAGCCCGCCAAACTCATCGACGAGGCCCTTGTCCTTCGCCTGCCCGCCGGTCCAAACGCGTCCCTGGCCCACCGAGTCGATGTACTGTGGATCTTTCTTGCGACCCTTCGCAACCTTCGGCACGAAGTCGTTGTAATAAGTGTCCTTGATCCACTGCTCAAACTTCGCCCGCTCGTCGTCGGAAAACTTCTCCGTCTCGCGAAACATCCCCGCGTTCTTCCCGCGCAACACGTACTCGTTTGAAATGCCGAGCCAATCGTAAAAACCACGCACAACGGGTTTGCCTGCAAGGACGCCAATCGATCCCGTGATCGTCGACGGCTGCGCCACGATCTTCGCCGCGCTCGCCGAGATGTAATAGCCGCCCGACGCTGCTACATCGGCCATCGAAACCACGACCGGCTTCTTTTGATTCGCTGCTTCCACCGCGTGCCAGATGATGTCCGACGCCAAACCCGAACCGCCCGGACTATCGACGCGCAACACGATCGCTTTGATCGACCTGTCCGCTGCCGCATCGTTCAAAGCCTTCGCCAACGTGTCCGAACCGATCGACTGATCGCCCGACGGACTGTTCTGCGAACTGCCCGACCCGATGTCTCCCGTCGCATAAATGACCGCGACGCGTTCGCCTTTATTTAAGCCGAGTGACTCCGGCTCAACATCGCGATAATCAACGGCGCGCACGGGAGTAAACGTGTCGGAGTCTTTGTAACCAAGCAGCTTCTTGAGCTGCTGCTCCACCGCGTCGTGATACATCGAGTCGTCGATCAGTCCCGCTTGCTTCGCCTGCGTCGCGCTGTAGGGCGCGTCGTCGATCAACTTGCGCACGTCGTCGGGTGATTTGTGACGCGCCTGCGCAATCGTATTCACATACCGATCGAAAAGATCCTGCAGCATCGAATTGATGTACTCGCGATGCGCTTCGGTCATTTGTTTCTGCGTGAACATGTCGCCCGCGCTCTTGTACTTTCCGATTTGATAAATGTCGGGATAGATACCGAGCTTGTCGAGCGAGCCGCGGAAAAACATCACGTCGGCCGCGAGCCCGTTGATGAACAACTCGCCTGGCGGCGGCACGATGATCTTGTCGCACGCGGTCGCGATGTAATACTCCTTATTGAGCCCAAACTCGATGTAGGCGTAAACCGGTTTGCCCGACGAACGAAAATCTGTGATCGCGTCGCGAATCTCTTCGGCCTTGGCCCAACCCACGCCTGACGTGTCGATGTCGAGCAGGATCGCCTTGATGCGATTGTCGACTTTCGCTTTCTTGAACTGCATCACGAGCCCGGTCAAAGACTGATCTGGACCACCGAAGAACCGCTTGAACGGATCGTCCGGCGAGTAGTCCGGCAGTGAACCGGCGACCCGCAACGCGAGCACGCTGTTGTCGCGAATGGTCGGCTCGCCCTTGCGCAAGGCGATCCAAAGTAAGGCAATGCCCAGGATCGCTACCAGGATCAGCGCCCCGAAAATTCCCAAGATAATCCAAACTGTCTTTCGCGTTCCTGACGTTGCCATAAGCTTTAATCCTCGAGTTTAGGTGTTGTGGTGTTACGCAAGCGAAGTCCAAAAAGTTTAGCGGCGAACGATCCAGCCACCACCGACGACTTCATCGCCGCGATAAAAAACGGTCGCTTGTCCGGGGGTGATGGCCCGTTGTGGTTCATCAAAGACGACGCGCGCGCGCGCGTCGGGCAAAGGTGTAATCGTCGCGGGCGCGGCTGTGTGACGATAGCGCACGCGCACCTCAGCGCGCACCGGATCTGACGGATTGTCCAACGCGATCCAGTTGACGCCGGCCGCGATGAACTCGTTACTCAACAACTCTTCATCAGACCCGACGACGACTCTGTTCGTATCCGCATTGATCGAAATCACGTAGAGCGGTCGTGGCTGCGCAATGCCGATCCCGCGTCGCTGCCCAATCGTGTAACGGTGAATGCCCTCGTGTTGTCCCACGACTTTTCCCTCGGTATCAACAATCTCGCCCGCGCCAGGCAAACGATCGAGTTCATCTTCCGCTGCGAGATAACGATCGATGAAGCCGGCGTAGTTGCCGTCCGGCACGAAGCAGATCTCCTGCGACTCTTTCTTCTCCGCGACGCCTTTCAAATTGTGTTGCCGCGCAGCCTCGCGCGCTTCAGGCTTCGACATCTCGCCGAGCGGGAAGAGGGCGCGCGAGAGTTGCGGCTGGGTCAGCTCCCAAAGAAAGTAAGACTGATCTTTTTGTTCGTTCAATCCGCGCAACAAGCGATGACGGTTGGCCGCGGCGTCGAATTGAACGCGCGCGTAGTGTCCGGTTGCAACCTTCTCGCAACCGAGACTCAGCGCCAGTCGATCCAGCGACGCAAACTTCAACCGGCTGTTGCACGCGACGCACGGAATCGGCGTCTCGCCGTTGAGATAACTCGTGACGAACGGCTGCACGACGTCGCGTTCGAAGTCGCGTTCAAGATTCAGCACGTAAAACGGGAAGTCGAGTTCTTCGGCGACGCGGCGCGCGTCGTAAACGTCGTCGAGGGAACAGCAACGGGACGGCAGCGGATCGCCGTTTTCGTCGACGTTGATGCCGCGCCGTTGATCCCAGAGCTGCATCGTAAAACCGACGAGTTCGTGGCCTTGTTCTTTGAGGATTGCCGCGGCTGCGGATGAATCGACGCCGCCGCTCATTGCTACTGCTACTTTCACTTAAATCACCAGTTTGGCCGCTCTACGACCGAATGCTAAGATACCTGAAACGACCTACTTCAACCAAAATGCCCGAAAGTGCAATCAAGGACTATCGCGTCGCCAACGAGCCCTACTACCTGCCGGTCGCTCGGGAAATCGAGCTGTTTGAAGCCGCGCATTCCGCGCGCCTGCCCGTGATCCTGAAAGGCCCGACCGGCTGCGGTAAAACGCGTTTCGTCGAACACATGGCGTGGCGTCTCGAGCGCCCGCTGATCACCGTCGCGTGCCACGAAGACCTGTCGTCGACCGATCTCGTCGGACGCTTTCTGCTCGAAGGCGAAGAGACGATCTGGCACGATGGTCCACTCACGTCAGCCGTGCGCAACGGCGCGATTTGTTATCTCGACGAAGTGGTCGAAGCGCGCAAAGACACGGTCGTGATCATTCATCCGTTGACGGATCATCGCCGCCGTCTGCCGATTGAAAAGCTCGGCACGATCGTCGAGGCGCCGAACGATTTCATGCTCGTTGTTTCTTACAACCCGGGCTATCAATCGATTCTTAAAGACCTGAAGCAGTCGACGCGCCAACGCTTCGTCGCAATCGAGTTCGATTATCCGCCGCCGGAAATGGAAGCGGAGATCGTGACGCGTGAAGGCGGCGTTGACGAAGGCACCGCGCGCGACTTGGTGCTCATCGGCCAGAAGGTTCGCAACCTGCGCGGTCACGGTCTGGAAGAAGGCGTCTCCACCCGGCTGCTGATCTACGCAGCGCAACTGATCGCTCTCGGCATTCCTCCTGTCGATGCTGCCGAGGTCGCGATGTCGTCGCCGATCACGGATGATCGCGAGCTGCAACGCAGCATCCGCGAGATCATTACCACCGTCATTTAGAAGTTTCCGTTGTGCAGTCCGAACACGATTCCATAGAACGGCAATCATTCCTCGAACTGACGCGCAGCATTGCCGGTTTGCCGTTGGACCAGGCAGCCGCGGCCCTGGAGACGAGCGCGTCGATCGCAGCGATCTCTTTGCGCGCGGGTATCGAGTTCTTGCGGGCCGCGCCTGCGGCTGCCGAAGTTTTGCAAGCGGCTGAGCTACGCGCGTGGGGTGAGATGGGCCGGCGGCTCGCGATGAGCGACTACGAAACCGCGGTCTCGTTTTTCATCGCCGGGGTTGAGGAGCTGCGTAGCGTACCACGCGAGTTGTACCCGGAGATCTTCACGTTGTGTACGCGACAGATGACGCTCTCAACGTCGATCGGCCGCGAGACTCTTTATTCGCTACCACAGACAATCGACGAGATCGCGGATCTCAACATCGTCATTCCGATTATCGAAATCGCCACGGAGATCGCGCGGCGCTCCGCCAAACACAGCGCCGAGTTTCTCAACGCGAGCACGCATGTTTCCGAAACGTTGCAGTCTTTCGACGATGCTGAAGTCGCTGCGGCCGCACTCGCTTTGGCGTCGTCGTTTGCGACGCGCGCGGGTGGCATCGCGGCGGATGCGTGGAACGCGATTCCGGAAGCACTTGCCGAACTCTCAGCCGCGGACGCGAAACGATTGCTGACCAGCGTCAACGAGTTTCTCGAACGCGGTGGCGGCGCGGCGGTGCACATACTGCTTGCGGGCGGCGAGATACTGCGCCGCGCGCCTGAGATCTTCGACGATTGGATCGCGCTGTTGTGGGCCGTCGCCGCGCACGGCAACGCGGGGCTCGTCGCGTTTGTGCGTAGCAGTCCGGGCTTTTTGCGACTACTCGCTGCCGACATCAATCGCGCTGAAGCGATCGAGCTGTCGCGTCGAGTGCTTACGTTGACGAAAGAGATTGCGACCGTGGATGCGGAAGCGGCGCTGGCGTGTTTTCGTTCGAGCTCGCGCGCGTTGCGCAGTGTTTCGATCGAACAGTTTGAAGCATGGGCGCGGCGCGGGCTCTCGTCGGGTCGCGCAGACAATCGCGCGCGGCGCAGTTATTTCTCGCTCGAGACGCGCGGTAGTTATGAGGCGTTGCACAGTGGCAGCGCCGGTTTGGCGTTGGATTCAGTGCAACACTTGCTGCGGTTGTATGTGGAGGCGTTGACGGGGCGTGAGGTTGAGATCGCGCCGCTGGCGGCGGTACCGGATGAGGCGCGGATTGGTGACGGGCGGACAATTCATCTGCCTTCGTTGGTGAATGAATTCAGTGAGGAGGAGCTCGACTTCAAGCTTTACAAAGTGTTGGCGGCGCACGCGGCGGGACAGATCGAGTTTGGGACGTATGAACGTGGTGGAAAAATCCCGGCGGCGTACGCAGCTACCAAGTCGCGGTTTACTGAAGCCGATGCAATGGACGCGTTTGCGATCCCTGATCAGTTGCTGCACACAAGTGAGAGACAAGCGGACACAGATAACACAGATTTAAATACCGATTACCGTGACACGCTGAAGCTGTTTCCACTGCCGCAACTCGCACGGCGCATCTTCGGCACGCTGGAAAACGGGCGCATCGATCGACGCCTCAGACAAACGTATCGCGGGCTGCGCCGCGATCTCGATCTGATCCGCGAACATCTCGGCCGCAGACGCCCGCACATCAACGAGCTGCCCGCGTTGCTCGTGCCGTTCGAGCTGTTGTTTCAGATCACGATGCTCGGCGGCGCACGCGAAGACGCACGCCAGGCTTATCCCCAAGTCGTTTCCGAGTTGGAACAGATCGTGAGCGAGTACCTATCAGATCCGAACGCGACTGTGGCCGACACGCTGATGGCCACGATCCGCGTTTACGATCTCTTCAAGTCCGTCACACCGATGGACGACTCGGTCCAACAGGTCGAAGCGCCCGAAGAGCCATCCGAAACCGAAGACGACGCCGGCGCGACCGAGCGCATGCAGCAGCAACAGACGCAGCAGATGCCGCAACGCCGCGACGCGCGCGAACTCTTCAACGCCTGGAACGATCCTTCACCCGAAGGCGATCCGGACGAACTCACCGGAGCGGAAAGCTGGTCGGAATCCGAAACGCCTGAGCAAGTTCTCAGCGAAGGCGAGGTCGCTTACAACTACGACGAATGGGACCGCGAATTGACTGACCATCGTCTCGGCTGGTGCCGCGTGATCGAGAAGCGCGTGAAGCACGGCGATAAAAACTTTGTGGAGCAGACGCGCGAACGCCACAAAGGCGTCATCTCTTCGATTCGCCACCAATTTCAGTTGATGAAACCCGAGAACCTCACGCGCGTGGCGAATGAAGTCGACGGTGAAGAATTCGATCTCAACGCTGTGATCGACTACGTGATCGACCGCCGCGCCGACGGGCAGCAATCAGAAAGAATCTACACGAAGCGTTTGCGGCGGCGGCGCGACGTGGCGGTTTCGTTTCTATTGGACCAGTCGTCTTCGACGGCGCGCACGATTGGGCGTCATCCGTTGCAACCGTACACGCGGCCCGGCCGGCGCATCATTGAGATAGAAAAAGAAGGTCTCGTTTTGATGAGCGAAGCGCTCGAAGCGGTCGGTGATGTTTATTCGATCAACGGCTTCACTTCGGAAGGGCGGCGCAACGTGAAGTTTTACGTGGTGAAAGATTTCAACGAGAAGTACGGCGACGAAGTGAAGCGACGCATCGGCGGCATCAACTACCAGAACAACACGCGTCTCGGCGCTGCGATTCGTCACGCCACCGCGCGGCTCGCGAAGCAGGACGCGCGCACGCGTCTCTTGATCGTGCTCTCGGACGGACGTCCTTACGATCACGATTACGGCGACGCGCGCTACGCCCGCGAAGACACGCGCGAAGCGTTGCGACAAGCGAAGAACGAAGGCATTACACCCTTCTGCATCACGATCGATCGCGAGTCTGAGGCTGAGCTGCGCGATCTCTACGGCGAGGTCGGCTACACGATCATCGACGACGTCTTGTCGTTGCCGGAACGACTTCCAGGGATTTATCGCAGGTTAACGACCTGACCCACCACCGCCAGGCGTTTCGATACGAATAAGATCTCCCGCTTCCAGTTGGTGAGAACTCTTCGCGGCGATCTTTTGCCCGTTGATCTCGTTCTTTCCCACGGCACCGTCACCGCCACCAAATAGACCATACGGTCCGCGCTTGCGTCGATCGGCCAGGAGCGACATGCGCGCGGGAACGAGGGTTTCGATCTCGCGGATGACGCCGTCGCCGCCACGTTGCTTTCCTGCGCCACCCGAATTACTCCGCAAGCGATACTCACGAACCCGCAGCGGATACGCATACTCGAGCGCCTCGGCGGGTGTGTTCAGGCTGTTCGTCATGTGCGTGTGCACGCCGCTCATGCCGTCGAGCGATGGCCGCGCGCCCATGCCGCCGGCGACGGTTTCGTAGTACGAAAACTCCTCGCCGGTGCGCGTGTCGATACCGCCAATCGTCAGGTTATTCATCGTCCCCTGACTCGCCGCCGGGATGCGTTCCGGCAGCGCCTGGGCCAACGCTTTGAACAACACGTCGACGATGCGTTGCGACGTTTCCACATTGCCTCCCGCGACAGACGCCGGCGGGTTCGCGTTGACCACCGTTCCCGCAGGCGCGATCACTTCGATCGGCTCCATCAAACCCGCGCTCGCAGGAACTTCGCCACCGACGAGGCAGCGGAAAACGTAAGAGACCGCGGACACGGTGATAGCTTCGACCGCGTTGATCGCGCCCGTGACCTGCGGTGCACTGCCGTTGAAATCGACGACCGCGCGATCGCCGCGAATAGTAATTCGGACGGCGATGCGTACGGGTCGATCGTCGATACCGTCGTCGTCGAGAAAGTCTTCCGCTTCGTAAGCGCCGTCGGGGATCGAGGCGATGGTGTGGCGCATGAGTCGCGCTGAATAGTCGATCAACTGCGCGGCGTAAACCGCGGCTTCCTTTTCACCGCGACGCTCGACGATCTCGAGTAAGCGTGCGGCGCCGGTCTTGAGCGAACCGATCTGCGCGTCGAAATCGCCGCGGCGTTCGACGTTGCCGCGCACATTCGCGAGCAGCAAGCGCATCGTGTCCCCGTCCAACTCGCCCTTTCGCACGAGACGAATCGGTGGAATGCGAATACCCTCGCCGTAGATGTCCGTGGCGAGTCCCATCGAGCCGGGCGTCGCGCCGCCGATGTCTGCATGATGCGCGCGGTTCGCGACGTAGAACAGAATCCGCGAGCCAATTCGTGAAGCTTTGCCGACCGGCATCACCAACGTCACGTCCGGGAGATGCGTGCCGCCCGCGAATGGATCGTTCACGGCGACAACGTCGCCGGGCGCAAACTTGATCTCGTGCAACGCAGCCGCAACGGCCATCGGCATCGAGCCGAGATGCACCGGCATGTGATCGCCTTGTGCGATCACGCGGCCCGCGGCGTCGAAGACCGCACACGAATAATCACGACGCTCTTTGATGTTCGGCGAGAACGCAGTGCGACGCAGCGCGACCCCCATCTCTTCAGCCACGGAAGTGAAGAGCGCGCGATAAATCTCGAGCGTTGTGGGATCGAAACGGACTTTCATCTCTGGTTTCTCTATGCGTCTCGAGCCAAGAACAGGTCAGGAAGGGGGCAGCGCCCCCGCTACGACTGAAGCGGGGGCGCGCTACGCTTGCCCCCTTCCTGACTTGTTCTTGTTCACGGAGAATAAACACTTAGTCAACTAACTCGATCAGAATGTTTCCCCACTGGTCCACTCGCGCCTGCGCGTCCGCGGGTACGAGTGTCGTCGCTGAATACTCCGTCACAATGCACGGCGTTTTTAGTTTTACTCCACCGCGCAACTCGTCGCGGCGATATACGCCAAGCTTTAGTTTTCGCCCGCCGAAGTAACCGGTTACGTTCTCGCGCGGCTTCGCAACACCACGTCCTGCCGCGATGTGCGTGACGGGTAACTTCGGCGTCAATCCAAAGGACCGTACGCGTGCGCTGACAATCTCAACCTCGCTTTGTTCCTGCGCATAACCGTAACGCTCACGATGCACGCGGTGAAAACTCATTGCGATGTCTCCGGTCGTTTCTTTCACTTCCAGCTCAAACGACTGTCCACGATACCGCATCGCGAGCGATCGCTCGTGTCGCTGTTGCGCGCGTGCGAAACCCTCGCTGCGCAGCACCGCCGACGCCTCTCGTTCCATTTCGGCAAACACTTTCTGCAAGCGTGCGAGGTGCGAACGCTCGTGGCGAAACATTACCGTGCGGCTCTGGTCCTTGATCACGTCCGCGACCATCACGCCGACCGCCGAGAGCGCGCCCGGCGCTTGCGGCGCGATCACGAGCGGAATGCGCAACGCACGCGCCAGCTCGACCGCGTGCAAACCACCCGCGCCGCCAAACGGCAACAACGCAAACTGTCGCGGATCGTGACCACGTTCGACAGAAATGTGCCGCAGCGCGCGCTCCATGTTTGTGTTCGCGACTGACAAAACCCCTTCGGCCGCAGTCACGACGCTGCAACGCTTGCCCGACGCTTTGCTGATCTCGCCGGCTAACAGCTTCATCGCTTCGTGCGCGCGTGCCGCATCGAGTTTGAACTCGCCGCCGAGCAGACCGCCGCCACCGAAGTGGCCCAACACGACGTGCGCATCAGTGACGGTCGGCAGCAGCGATCGGCCGTAACACGCCGGGCCGGGCTCGGCGCCCGCCGATTCTGGTCCAACCCGCAACGAACCGCCTTCATCGACGCGCGCGATCGACCCGCCGCCCGCGCCGACGGTGTGAATGTCCATCACCGAGACGGCGACCGGCAGTCCGGCGACAGTCGCTTCGTTCGTGGTGCGGATCGCGCCGTTGTCGCAGAGCGCGACGTCGGTTGAAGTGCCGCCCATGTCGAAGGTGATGATGTTTGGTAGCTTCGCCGCCTGGGCCGCGCGAAGTGCGCCGACAACGCCGCCCGATGGGCCAGAGAGAATCGTGCGCACCGGTTCGACCGCGGCCATTTCAGCGGAGATGCTCCCGCCAGACGATTGCATCACACGCAGCCTGAACGCGCTGTTTAGTCGTTTGAGGTAGCGGCCCATTAGCGGTTGCAAGTAGGCGTTGATGACGACGGTCGAGGTGCGTTCGTATTCGCGATACTCGGGAAGTATTCGGCTCGAGATCGAGATCGGTACGCCAAGCGCCCCAATTTCTTCGGCCAAACGTTCTTCGTGTTGCGGGTGCAGAAACGAAAACAATAGCGACACGGCGACAGACTCAACCTGCGCGCGTCGTAACTTCTCGATCAGAGACTCAAGGTCGCTCGTGTCGAGTGGTTGCAAGACCTCGCCGGAAGCGACTACGCGCTCGGCGACACCGAAGCGAAGATCGTCTGCAACTAACGGTGGCGGCTTAACAGCGTTGAGGTTGTAGAGTTCGGGACGGGCCTGGCGACCGATCACGAGTACGTCCTCGAAACCTTTCGTTGTGATCAGCGCGGTCTTTGCGCCGCGCCGCTGAAGAAGTGCGTTGGTACCGACGGTGGTCCCGTGGACGACCTCGGCCGCAGCCAGATCTACACCGATTTTCGAGCAGATCTGTTGGAGTCCCTGCAGAATTGCGACTGAAGGATCAGCAGGAGTCGAAGGCAGTTTGAAAAGTTGAATGTGGCCGTCTTGCTCAAAGACGAAGTCAGTGAAGGTTCCGCCGGTGTCGACGCCGATGCGGATCGGCTTAGGCACGGATGTCACCGAGAAGTTTAACCACCAATGTCCACCCAGCAGCCGCTTTCGTTTGATTCGCGCAGCGCGTCGAGCACGACCTGAATGCGATAACCATCCTCGAAACTCGCCGCGTCTTCAACCGTCTTCCGCCCCGTCCGCAACGCCTCGACGATGCGACACGCAAACGCAGTGAAGCCGCGCGACCAGCTACTCTCGCGCATGCCCTGGGCCATGTGGTCCTGATCGACCTGCACCGGACGCCACTGCCCCGAGCCGGTCGGCGAACGCCACAACTCCCCAGTCTCTTCAACCATCAACGCGCCCTTCGTGCCGTAGATCTCGACACGGTTTTCATACTTCCCTGACTCGACGACTGAAAGCGCCGCGGCACCGGTCGCGCCCTCGGTGTGTGGGCCATCAGCAAAGCGAAACAACAGCTTCGCTTCATCGTCAGTCGTGACGGGACGCATACCGCCGGACGATTTATCAGGCCGTTCCTTGATGTGCGTGGTGAGCATGCCGAGCGCGCGCGTGACTTCCGTGCTCAGCATCCAGCGAAACGAGTCGACGACGTGCGAGCCGATCGCGCCGAGTGTGCCGCCGCCCATCTTCGCGTCGGACCACCAGTCCCAACCGCGATCCGCAATGCCGCGATAATCGGATCGAAACACGTAATTGCAATGACGCACGGTCCCGATCGCGCCCGTTTGCAACATGCCGCGCATCGTGCGCCGGCTGTTCAGAAATCGCAGCTCGTGATCGATCAACGCGAGCACGTTTGCCGAGCGCGCTTTCTCGACCATGCGTTTCGCTTCATCCGCGTTGAGGGCCATCGGCTTTTCACAAAGCACTGCCTTGCGGTGCTCGAGCGCGGCGAGTGTGATCTCCATGTGCGTCGCCGGCGGCGTGACGATACTGACGAGGTCGACGTCATCGCGTTCGACCAACTCTTGCCAGTCGGCCGCGACGTGTTGAATGCCAAACTCCTGCGCGACTTCGGCGGCGCGCTCGCGATGGCGGCTCGCAATGGCCACCACCTTCGCGCCCATGCAATCGCGAAAACCCGGGATCTGCGTCGTGCGGGCAAACCCCGCCCCGACAATTCCGATTCCAACCGGCGTGGTCTTCATGGCGTAATTCTTACCACAGGTCAGCGAGAGATTAAACGGGTAAGTTAATTTTCGCGGCCGGCGAGCCTCGCTATGAGCGTGACGAGTTGGCCCGCGCCGATCGGTTTGGCGATGTGCATTTGATAACCGGCGTCGAGCGCCAGTTTGCGATCTTCGTCGCGCGCGTACGCGGTCAAAGCCGCGGCGGGTGTGGTCCCGCCTTCATGCTGCGGCAGCGATCTGACGCGATTGATAAAACTGTAACCATCTTCATCGGGCATCCCGATGTCGCTGAGGATGACGTGCGGACGCCACGCGACCAACTCGGTGAGCGCCTCGCGCGCGCTCGTGCAAGTTTTTACTTCAGCGCCGGTGCGCTCGACGACCGTGCTGATGATCTGGCGCGTTTCCACTTCATCGTCGACCAGCAACACACGCAGACCATCGAGCGATCGCTGTTCAGCAGCGTGAATCTCACCGCTGTGCACCTCGATCGGCTGGGCGCGCTCCGTGAGCAACGGAAACGACGCAGAAAATGTCGCGCCTTTACCCGCGCCGTCGCTGCGCGCCGAAACAGTTCCACCGTGCAATTCGACGAGATGGCGAACGATTGCGAGGCCCAAACCAAGGCCACCAAAACTGCGCGTCGTCGAACTGTCCGCCTGCCGAAAACGATCGAACACGCGCGGCAGAAACTCCGCATCGATGCCCTGGCCGGTGTCGCTCACCGTGACCGTCGCGTTCGCGTCGTCCTGTTCGACGCGGATCTGAATCTTGCCGCCATGTGGCGTGAACTTCACCGCGTTGGACAAGAGGTTCCAGACGATCTGTTGCAACCGCGCGGAGTCGGCGGAGATTGCGCCCAAGCCTGGCTGGACCCAATAGTCGAGCGTGATGCCCTTCGCGTCCGCGGCTGGTTTCACAACGTTGATTGCCGCGCGGGTGACGGAATCCATATCGAGCGGTCTCACGTCGAGATGCAACTTGCCGGAAACGATGCGCGACACGTCGAGCAAGTCGTCGATCAGTTGGGCCTGCACGCGCGCGTTGCGATCGATCGCATCGAGTCCCTGCTTCAACACTTTTTCATCGCGGCGCGCTTCGCGCAGCACGCTGGACCATCCGAGCAACGACGTCAGCGGCGTGCGCAGCTCGTGCGAAAGCGTGGCCAGAAATTCGTCCTTGATGCGGTTCGCCGCCTCGGCTTCAGCACGCGCGCGCTCGGCGCGGAGTAACAATTGTTCGCGCGCTTCTTCGGAACGTTGCAACTCGCTGATGTAGCGCGAGAGCTCCAGTACGTGCGTGCGCGCGGCTTCCGCTTGCTTCTCCGAAGCCTCGATGTTTTTAAGATACGTTTGATAAGTGAAGCAGATGATCAGGATGATCGGGACCACGGCAACGACCGCGTAGAAGGTGTAACGCTGGATCATGAACGCGATGATGCCGGCGGCGGATGCGCCGGCGAAGTAAGTAACTGACGTCCACAGGTAATACGTGCGCCACGTGTACCAGACGGATTCCTTGATCTTCGACGCCTTTTCGACCGCGATCAGCGTCGTATTGGCGACGTATTGGACCAGCGCCATCGTGCAAATGGCGCCGAAGAACGTCGCGGTGAAACCTTTCTCTACAATGTGCACCGGGGCGCCGAACCTCCAGTTGAGCACGGCGACGGTAAAGAAAGTGGAAGTGGCGAGAATTGCGGAGTTGAACAGAATCGTGCGCGGACGCTTACTGATAATCAAAGTCGCCGCAATGCCTTCGAGCGCCGACATGAGAATCGCGGCGGCGCCGCCGAAGAGCAGCATCGCCAGGAACACGAACGTGTCGGCAACGGTGATGCGGCCGCTGACGCGCGGAATCCTGATCGCCACGAGCGAGCTCGCCATCACCATCAAACAGAGAAAGAAGAACCTCGCGTCGAGCTCGTGAAACGGCAGGGTGTAAAGTGAGCCGAGTACGATCGCTGCGCCCGCGACCACCAGCGACCACATGTACACACTGCCGAAACTGTCCCGATTCACATCTACGCGTGCCGCACTCATCGATACCTCGTGAGAACGTAGTCACACATTGACTTTGGTTTTGGCTCCGAACGCGAGCCGCAAAAAACCGCAATGCGAGTGAATGTGCGGTTTGGGGTAAAACGCCCGGATCAGTAATCCAGGCAATCAGAACCGTCGTCCGATGCTGCCGTCATCATCGAACCGTTGTCGCCGTTCATCATGGCCGACTGCGCAGTGGCTACGAAATCGCCGGTGATAACACCATCGCCCGTAATCACGCCGTCGCCAGTGATCACACCGTCTCCGGTGATCACACCGTCACTTACTAAACTACCCTCAGAAAGCATATTTTGGAACAACAAACTTACCGCGAGGAAGGATGAGCCGTCTCCGGTGATGACTCCGTTACTAATCAAAATCTGGTCACCGGTGATCACCCCATCGGAATAATACGACGGATCGAGCAAGAGCACACCATCGCCCGTGATGACGCCGCTGCCGAGCAGGTTACCGAGACCATAGACGAGTTGAAAACGAGTGACGAGATCCGAGCCGGTGGCGTAAGTGTGATTGAAGATGATCCCACGTGACCACGTGAAAGTCTGATTCGCGATCGTCGTCTGTGCTTCCGGTAAATCGCCCGTCAATAACGGTGAGCCAACAGTCGTCGACGACGAAAGATCGTTACGGACCAACTGGGCCATGCGCACCGCGCCATCGATGTTCAGTTGTCCCGCGCCCTGTTCGAGCATGTTGAAACCGGCGAGTGGCTGCGCGGTGTACATCAACAACGCCTTCACGAGATTCGGTGTCAAACTCGGATTCGCCTGCAACATCAACGCCGCCGCGCCGGCTGCAACCGGAGTGGCCATCGACGTGCCGCTCAGAAACATCATCTTGCGTTGCGTGGCGCCGCTGACGCCCGCATCGAGCGACGGCGTTTGCGTCACGAGATAATTAGAAACAGCTTCCGCTTCGATCAACTTGTTGCCGGGCGCAACGATGTCCGGCTTGATGATGTTGTCAAAATGATCGACACCGTCGTCATCGGTCGTGTAGCTGCGCGTTGGACCACGCGAGCTGTAGGTCGCGACACCGTCATCGTCGCGCGCGTCGGTGCCGAACGTGTTCGACGCGCCGACAGTGATCGCCGACGGCTCGTTGCCGGGCGAATGAATGTGACCGTAAAGCTTGTTGCCGTCGTCGTCCTTGCCGTTATTTCCGGCGGCCGCGAAAACAACCACGCCCGCGTCGACCAAACGACGCACCGCTTTACAGATCGGATCGTCGCGATACGAATCGATCGCCGGCATGCCGAGACTCATGTTCACGACGCGCACGCCGTACGAATTGTCGAGGGCCAGTTCCATGGCGTACGC
>CAMLLD010000032.1 GCA_946480785.1 uncultured Blastocatellia bacterium
CAGACCGGACATTTCATTTGTTAATTTCACCGGACACATCATGTGCTAACGACACAAATAGTAAAACCGCTTGCCAGCTAATCGCGAAACTAGTATAAATGTCACGCCGACCACATTATATTTTGTTTTTGATAGGCGCGGCGCTCTTCATGACTAAGCAAAAATTTTGCTTTTCTGCGCAGAGAGTGATCCCTGTAACACGGGGAATTATATGCTCGGCTCTCTGTTAGTAATGTCGAAGTGTACCCACGGAAGTCGCAACGCCCTACATAGGAAATTGAAGTGACGGAGGTTTTGACTTGGATAGTCAAGCCGATCAATTACCCGCTCGACCACCAGCCAGCGCTGTAAACGTGCCGGCTCGAGTCGCGCCGACTGCCCCGCCTGCGAAAGCGGAAGTGGTCGAATCCACTTCTGACGATCCTCCCGTCAATAAAATGCGTCGCCGCATCGTCTGGGCGACGGTCGCCGGCGCGCTCACCACTTTCTTTCTGATGTTCGTGCGGTTCTTCCTGCCGCGTTCGATTCTCGAGCCGTCCAGTGTTTTTCGCATCGGGCCGCCGAGCGACTACGCCATCGGCGTCGATACGAAGTGGCAGCAGCAATACCGCATCTGGGTCACGCGCACTTCCGATCGCCTCTTTGTGATCTATGCGCGCTGCACCCATCTCGGCTGCACACCCGACTGGAAAGCCAGCGAGAACAAGTTCAAGTGCCCGTGTCACGGTAGTGGTTACGACAGCGAGGGCGTCAACTTCGAAGGCCCCGCGCCGCGACCGATGGACCGCGCGAAGATCGAGCTCGATGCCGAAGGTCAGATCGTCGTCAATACGGCGACGCTTTTCGAATGGCCGAAAGGCGAGAAGAGCCATTTTGACGACCCGGGCGCTTTCATCACGGTGTAAGCCGCGGATTCAAGACAGATGGACAAAGATCCGAAAGAGACAAAACAACTGACGACGGGCGAAGAAGGCGAGGAGAAGAGTCTCGCCACGCGGGTTAAAGAGGGCACGAGTGCGCTCAAGGACCGCGCGATCGACGAGGCGAAGGATTATAAAGACCCGCAGGAGACGCAGCTTTGGAAATCGATCTTCCGCGTCTCGCACGATCGTTCCGATCCGCGTAACCGCTCGCTCGCGATTCTTTCCAACGTCTTTCTCCACCTGCATCCGGCGAAGATCAATCGCGACGCCGTGCGTTATCCGTTTACGTGGGGCATGGGCGGCATCACGTTCTATCTCTTCATCGTGCTGACGTTCACCGGCGTGTTGTTGATGTTCTACTACCACCCGACGAAGGCGGACGCGTTTCGCGATATTCTTTATCTCGAACACGACGTGCCGTTCGGGAAGTTGTTACGCAACATGCACCGCTGGGCCGCGCACCTGATGGTGATCACGACGTGGCTGCACATGTTTCGCGTGGTGTTGACGGGTTCTTACAAGCGGCCGCGTGAGTTTAACTGGTGCGTCGGCGTGGTGCTGCTGGTGTTGACCCTGCTGCTTTCGTTCACGGGTTACCTGCTGCCGGACGATCAGCTCGGTTTCTGGGCGGTGACGGTGGGCACGAACATGGCGCGCGCGACGCCGATGCTGGGTCACGAAGGACCGTTCGGCGCGCAACTCGGATTGACGGCTTACAACGACGTGCGTTTTGGGTTGCTGGGTGGATCGATCGTGGATTCGAATGCGTTGCTGCGCTCTTATATATGGCACTGCATAGGCATTCCGCTCGTGGCGTCGATCTTTATGGCGGTGCACTTCTGGCGCATTCGTAAGGACGGCGGCATCTCCGGTCCCGCGCCGATCATGCTCGAGAGCGAGATGAAGGCCCTCAAGAAGAAGTCATGAGAAGATTCGTTAAGTGGATAATTCTCGGGGTGGTGGTGCTGATCGTCGGCCTTTGGGCCATCAACGTTCAGGACTGGCACCAGCTCTGGTCGATCTCGTCGGCGCCGGACAACGTGCCGATCGTGGCGATGTTGTTCCTCGTGCCGTTCTTCACCTGGATGGGCGTCAAACAAGCCGTGGCGAACGATCGGCTCATCAAGGAACTGGAAGTCGATCCGAAGCTGGCGAAGACGCACCATCGCAAAGTGGAACCGTGGCGTCCGGGCTGGGCAAGGGAACTTCACGTTTGGCCCTACCTTGTCCGTATCGAATTTCTGGCCACCGTGATTGTCACGGTGGTTTTGTTTATTTGGTCCATAACGCTCAACGCGCCGCTCGAAGAGCCTGCAAATCCCAACCTGACAATGAATCCGTCGAAGGCGCCGTGGTACTTCCTCGGGTTGCAGGAGATGCTCGTTTACTTCGATCCGTGGATCGCCGGCGTCGTGATGCCTTCGATCATCATGATCGGGTTGATGGCGTTTCCCTACGTCGATTCGAATCCGCTCGGCAACGGTTATTACACGTTGCGGCAGCGGCGCTTTTCGCTGTTGATGTTCGGCTGGGGCTTCCTGATGTGGATCCTGTTGATCGTTATCGGCACGTTCATTCGTGGACCGGGCTGGATCTGGTTCTGGCCGGGCCAGACGTGGGACCACAACGCCGTCGTGTTCGATAAGAACGTCGATCTGCACGACATGATTGCGACCAGCAGGATCGGTAAGTTGTTGCATCTCGGTTTTCTGGCAACCAATCCCTGGAAATTCATCTTCGGCATGATTGTAGTCAGCGGCTTTTACGTGGTGGGCGCGCTCTTCTTCCACTGGCTGATGACGGTCGACTTCAAGAAGATTCGTTGGCCGCGTTCGTTCAGTCTTACCGGGCTTCATCGTGCGTTGTTTCCGAAGAATGAGTTCGAGCAGAAGCTGCTGTCGCGCACGAGTCTGTTGCAGTATCTGACGTTCCAGTTTTTTGCGGTGAGCGTGCTGCTGGCGTTGCCGGTGAAGCTGATTTTGCGTCTGGCGTTGACGATCAAGTATGTGTGGGTGACTCCCTGGTTCAATATCTGAAATAACGCGGAGGGACGATCATAGTGGCTGATTCTCCAGCGGGCGAATCATTGATCAGGAAAGAGACGGAACTGCCGGCGCACGATCCGATCGCGAGCCGTTCCACCAGCGGCTGGATGCTCGTCTCGGCGCTGCTGCTGACGATCTCGATCGCGTGGGCGCTCTACGACGAGGCTTTTGGCCAGCGTCCGTGGAAGGGCATGCAGCGGGAGTTTGTCGCGCGTTATTCGCGCTACCTCGACAGCATCAAGGCCAACGCCGGCAAGTCGGAAGCAGAGATCAAGGAGAGTCCCGAGTATCAGCAACTCGACGCGGATGTGAAAGCCGCAGACGAAGCGGTCCAGCCCGAAGTAAAACAGATCGACGCGGAAGTCGCGAGCGTGCAGAAAAAGCTCGACGCGGTCACCGAGCCATTTCAAAATCAGCGTGGCCGTCTCACCGTTATCAACTACAACATCGAAACCTCGAGGGGCGACGCCGCCAAGAAACGTTATCGCGACCAGGCTGACGCGAAGCGTAAAGAAATAATCGAGGTTGACTTGCCGTCTGACGACGGCCGCTCCGTCCAGACGCAGAGACTGAACTATCCTCAACTCGAAGAGCTTTACAATCAGTTGCGCGATAAAAAGGCCGAGCGGTTGGGCCGGAAAGCCGAACTGCTCAAGCCCTCTTCGGAGCTGCGGAAGAAGCGCGATGATTATCTCAAGAACCAGTTGATCGGTCTGGGGCCCACGGCTATCGACGGTCTCAAGGCGAAGATGGCCAAGTATGACTACTCGATCCTG
Organism: uncultured Blastocatellia bacterium; assembly: GCA_946480785.1. The sequence continues at coordinate 3,745 of CAMLLD010000032.1, forward strand.
GGCCATCAAATCAGCGTCAACGCGTACGACATCGTCGATCGCTGCGAAGTCTGTCACGCGGGCATTCGCGAGCCTTTGGAACTGACACCCGCGAGCCTCGCGCCCGACAAGCCCGGCGGCAAGCCCGACGCTCTCGCGCGCGCGTTCGTGAGCCATCCGAACAAAGAGATCCTGGCGATTCACAATCCGGAGAAGTTTGGTTGCTCGAGTTGTCACTGGGGCAACGGCCGTGCGACGACCAGCGAGATCAAAGGTCACGGGCAGAATAAGTTTTGGCTCTGGCCCATGTTCGAGAAAGAGAACACCGAGGCCGGCTGCCAGCAGTGTCACGCGAAGGATCGGGTGACTGACGGCGCGGTGACGTTGAATCTCGGACGCGATCTTTTCATGCAGCGCGGCTGTATGGGTTGTCATCGTTACGAAGGTTTTGATCGTGAGACGGACGCGCTCGCTACTGCGCGGCAACAGATCGGCCAACTCGAAGATCAGATCACGGCCAACGAGAAGCAGATGCGCGCCGATACGGAGGCGTCCGGAGACGAGAAGCTCAGCACGGAAGACGCGCAGAAGCTTCTGGCCCACGCTGATAGCCTGCGCGTGACAAACAGTCTCCTGGCCGCGCGAATCGATCAGTTGCGGCTGCAAACGAAGTTCCTGATGCAGGACCAGAAGAAGGTTGGTCCAAACCTGAAAGACGTCCGCGAAAAGCTGCGCAAGGAATGGATTCCGGTCTGGCTCGAGAATCCGCAGGGCTTCCGTCCCGGCACGAAGATGCCGACGTTCTGGCGCTTCGCTTCCGCGGGAGGCGAGAACCACATGCGCGACAAGGACGGCGCGGAGCAGATCCAGGCCATCGCGGCGTATCTCTGGCAGGATAGTTTCGCCGTCAAACTGCCGGAACAGCAACGCGGCGATGCCGCTCACGGCAAGCAACTTTTCGAAAGCCGCGGCTGTCTCGCGTGTCACTCGATCGGCGAAGCCGATCAGAAGATCGGCGGCGAGTTTGCCGCGAACCTGCAAAAAGTCGGCGAGAAAGCGAACTTCGATTACATCGTCCGCTGGATTCACAATCCACGCCAGCGGGTCGCGCCTTACTGCCCGAAAGAGAAGCGCGATCTCACGCCCGAAGACTACGCGAAGAAAGGTTTGCCGTTTGTTTTCGACACCGAACTGCACTCGCGCTGCCCGAATGACGGCGCGGAGTTGCAGGTGCAGAACATGACGGTGATGCCTAACTTCCGTCTCTCCGAACAGGACTCGCGCGACATCGCCACGTATCTCTTCTCGTTGTCGACGCCGCCGAGTTATGAATCGGCGTCGTTCATGGACGATCCGAACCTGAAAGAAAAAGGCCGGCTGCTGATCAAGCAGTATGGCTGCGCGGGCTGTCACGAGATTCAGGGCTTTGAAGAGGAGCAGCGCATCGGTAAGGAGTTGACGGTCGAAGGCGCAACGCCGATCGAGCGTCTCGACTTCGCGTTGCAAACGAAGCACGCCGAAGAAGGTCTCGATCCCTTGAAGCTGCGGCCCGATCAGAAGGAAGAGAAGCCGTGGTACAACCACAAAGGTTTCTTCGAACACAAGATCACGCAGCCGTCGATCTACGACGAAGGCAAAGAGAAGGACCCGAAGGATCGTTTGCGCATGCCGCAACCGTATCTCAAGCCCGAGTGGCGCGTGGCGTTGACGACGTTCCTGATGGGCAGCGTCGGCACTGAAGGCGCGAACGTGCCGGGCTCGCTGTTCTACAATCCGCAGGACCAGCGCCGGCAGGACATTCAAAACGGCTGGTGGGTGATCAAGAAGTACAACTGCATGGGTTGTCACCAGCTTCAGGTCGGGCAGCGTTCGGTGGTCCAGGATCTGCCGTTCTATCAAACGCCGGAAGGAAAAGATCTATTGCCGCCGCGGCTGACGAGTGAAGGCGCGCGCGTCGATCCGGCGTGGCTGTTGAAGTTCCTGCACGATCCGTCGTTGAGTGGTGAGAAGACGCCGGAGCAGCAGCAACAGATCAATGCGCTTGCATCACCGAGTCCGCAAGCGGCCGCGTCGCCACAAGCGAATGCGACTGCGAGTCCGAACGCGAGTGGGAATCAAGCTTCAAACCAGGCTGCGAATCAGGCGGCCGCTAATCAAGCGGGGCACTTGCCGCCGCAGCCGGGACTCGATCGCAACGGCGTGCGCCCGTACTTGAACTTCCGCATGCCGACCTTCAACTTCTCGTCGAACGAGTTGCAGGTGTTAGTGCGGTTCTTCATGGCGATGTCGGGCCAGCAGGATCCGTACATCAGGGAGCCGCTGCGCCCGTTGACCGAGCAGGAGAAATTGACTGCGCGACAGATGTTTACGTCCGGCACGCCATGTTTGAAGTGTCACATCACGGGTAACGCCGAACATGACGTGAAGGCGATCGCGCCGAACTTCCTGTTGGCGAGCGAACGCTTGAAGCCCGATTGGACGTTCCGGTGGTTGCTCGATCCGGCGCAGATCGCTCCGGGCACGGCGATGCCTACAGGCCTGTTCAAACACGAAGGCGATCGGTGGGTGGTTAACCTGCCGAATCCGCCGCAGAGCGTGGCGGCTTATCAGGACGATCATGCGCGCTTGCTGGTGCGTTACATGTTCCTGATGAACCCGGACGAGCAGCGGCAATTGCTGGCCGCCAGCGCCGCGACACCCGCCAGTGGCGGCTCGCCACCCGCGGGCACCGCGCCGGTCGTGCAAAATCACGCGAACGCAAAGCGTCGCAAGACAGGTTTTCATCACGCGAAGCCGGCCGCGCGTGCTGCGCTCGGTCGCAATGCGGCGCGTTTCATTCGCGGGCTTAGCCCGAGCACTTGATTTGGAGTGCGCCGACTCGTCGGCGCTTTGGCCAAAGCGGTGACAAGTCCCCGCACTCCAACGAGACGCCCGGCGGGATTGAAAATTCGCGCGGCTTCCGTGCTAAAGTTATTGCGCAAGTATCTTAGTTTGGAGGAATTGCTAAATGAATAAGCAGACAAAGGTCTGGCTTGTGTTATCGATTGCCTTGTCACTGCTGGCGCTCGCCTCTGCGTGCGGCGGCGCTAAGACACCGGACACGAATGCGCCCGCTGACACCTCAGCCGCGGCGCCTTACAGCGGCCCGACCGGAACGATCGCCGGAGTTGTCAACTTTACCGGCACGCCGCCCGCGCCGAAGAAGATCGACACGTCCGCCGATCCGGTTTGCGGCCAGAAGAGCCCGAACCTGACCACCGACGACAACGTGGTGAATAACGGCAAACTCGCAAACGTATTTGTCTATGTTAAGGAAGGAACGCTGGACGGCAACAAGAAGCTTACCGATTACTCGTGGACCACGCCAACCACGGCTGTTCAGCTCGATCAGAACGGTTGCCACTACAAGCCGCACGTTCTGGGCGTACAAACTAATCAGAAGATCACGATCACCAACAGCGATCCGACACAACACAATATTCACTGGACACCGGCCAACAATCCCGAGTGGAACCAGTCGCAGCCGAACGGCGCGCCGCCAATCGAGAAGAGCTTCAACCGCGCTGAGGTCCTGGTGCCGGTTAAGTGCAACCAGCATCCGTGGATGAAGGCTTACATCGGCGTGATGCGTACCCCGTTCTTCGCGGTGAGCAGCGACAGCGGTGCTTATGAAATCAAGGGCTTGCCTCCGGGCAAGTACACCGTGATCGCGTGGCATGAAGGCGGAGCGAAGGGAACTGAAGCGCCGCCGCAGGAAGTAACTGTTACGGCCAACGGCAGCGCGAAAGCGGACTTCTCATTCGGCGCCGCGGCTACGTCGATCAGTCCGACATTGCAGATGATGCCCGCACTGGAAATTCCGGTGCGACATTAATGAAGTCAGTTCTTTTGTGCCTCTTTGCGATCGCGAAGAGGCACAAAAGATTGTTTGAGAGTTGATGAGCAAGGGTCTAAATCGATTTGCCATTCTCGTCGCTTGCGCGACGTTTTTCTTAATCATCGCCGGAGCGTTGGTCACCAGCCACGACGCCGGGCTGGCCACTTCCGATTGGCCGCTGTCCAACGGTCAGGTCTTTCCCAAGATGGTCGGTAACCTGTTTTGGGAACACGGCCACCGCATGGTCGCGACCACCGTCGGCCTGCTGACGATCGTGCTGATGATTTACGTGTTGCGCGTTGAGACGCGGTCGTGGGTCAGAAAGCTCGGCGTCTTCGCGCTGTGCGCAGTGATCGCACAGGGGCTGCTCGGCGGTTTGACAGTGAAACTGATGCTGCCGCTCGCGGTATCGGCCGCACATGCGACGCTCGCGCAACTCTTCTTTTGCACGACCGTGAGTCTCGCGGTGTTCACGTCGCGAAGCTGGATCGAAGCAGGGAAGTTGGCCGAAGGGATCTCCGCTGACAAAGGATTTCCGCTTCGTTACCTGTGTACGGCGGCTCTGGTCACGATCTTTATACAACTGATCATTGGCGCGACTCTGCGTCATTCGGCGACGTGGGATCATCCGTTACCGACTGACCTCGTACTGACACACATCGGCGGCGCACTCGCGGTGACGATCACGCTCGGCATTGCTGCCACCATGACGTTGCGGCGGCACAAGGGACAAACGTTTCTGACGCGGCCGGCCATGATTGCCCTCGTGTTGCTCGTGGTGCAATTGTTTCTTGGGCTTGCCGCCTACGTCACGCGGCTCGCTTCGCCAAACGATCCGCAGCCGCTGAACCCGATGGTCGGCATCACGGTGGCGCACGTGGCGTGCGGCGCGCTCGTTTTCGCGACGACAATAGTTTTGACATTGCGCACTTATAGAGTGCTGGGAGTTCAAGCTCCGGCTTGGGAGCGAGGCAGCAGCCTGAACGCTGAACTCAATACGCAAGGGACCTGATGGAAGAGTTTGCTATCGATTTAAGAACGCCCGCGGTCGATGTGATCGAGCGCTCGCGGCTCTCGTTTCGCGAGCGCGTCGCGGCTTATGCCGAACTGACGAAACCGCGGATCACGTTTCTGATCGTTTTGACTGCCGCGGCGGGCTTCGCGCTCGGCTCGCGCGGGCCGCTCGACTACGTGGCCTTGCTGAGCGCGTTGTTCGGCATCGGTCTGTTGTCTTCAGGCATCGCGACGCTCAACCAGTACGCGGAGCGCGATCTCGACGGTCTAATGCGTCGCACTGCCAGCCGCCCGTTACCGGCCGGCAAACTCGCGCCGTGGGAGGCGCTCGCTTTCGGCGCCGGCACTACGATCGCCGCCGAAGCTTACCTGCTTATTTTTGTAAACCCGCTCTCCGCGCTGCTCGGGCTGAGCGTTATCGCCGGTTATCTCTTCGCTTACACGCCGTTGAAAACACGAACCACGCTTTCCACTTGGGTCGGTGCTTTTCCCGGCGCGGTGCCGCCGTTAATCGGTTGGACTGCCGCGCGCGGCTCCGTCAGTCTCGAAGGTTGGGTGTTGTTTGCGATCCTTTTTCTCTGGCAGTTTCCACACTTCCTGGCCATCGCCTGGATGTATCGCGAAGACTACAGTCGCGCCGGAATTTTGATGTTACCCGTGGTTGAACCTGACGGCCGCGTTACCGCGCAACAGATCGTGATCTACACGCTCATGTTGTTGCCCGTCAGCCTGCTGCCCGTCGCTTTAGGCATGTCGGGCAGGATTTATCTTTATGGCGCCATCGTGCTCGGGCTGCTCTTTCTCTACAGCAGTCTGCGCGCAGCATTCTCAATGTCGCGGCAGCAAGCGCGCCGCTTGCTTTTGGCGTCAGTTCTCTATTTGCCACTCCTGTTTATCCTGATGGTCTTGAACCGCTAACTAAGACCACTCGATAAGCACGAATATACAGTTCAGAAGGAGACGTAACCGATGGGACGTGTTCTTGCGGTTATTATCTGGATCGTCACGCTGCTGTCAGTGCTCCTGTTTCTCAGCGGGAAGTGGTGGCTGCCGGCGGCGATCTCCAACCATGCTCCAGCTCTCGATCGACAATTCCTGATCACGATCATCGTCGTCGGTCTTTCTTTCACCGCCGCGCAGATTGGTCTCGGCTGGATGGTCTGGAAGTATCGCGACACGGGCAAGCCCAACGACCGCGCGATCTATTCGCACGGCAGTAACCGGCTCGAAGTCCTGTGGACGGTGATCACAGCGGTTGTCTTTATCGCGCTCGGCGTGATGGGCCAGAGCGTGTGGGCGTCGCTGCGTTTGAACGATGCGCCGCCGGGATCCTACTCGATTGAAGTAGTCGCGCAGCAGTTTCAGTGGAACTTCCACTACCCCGGCAAAGACGGGAAGTTTGGCCGCACCGATCCCAGTCTCATCGACGACGGCTCGCTGAACTTCATCGGTCTCGACAGTAACGATCCCGCCGCCGCCGACGATGCCACCAGCGCGATGCTCGCTATACCCGTCAATCGTCCGGTGGAGCTGAGGCTGCGTTCGAAAGACGTGATTCACAATTTCTGGGTGCCGCAGTTGCGCTTCAAACAGGACCTGGTCCCGGGCATGGAGATCAAGGTCCACTTTACGGCTAACAAAGTCGGCAAGTATGAGCTCGCGTGCGCCGAGCTGTGCGGTCAACTTCACTTCAAGATGAAGAGCTACATGCTCGTGCTGCCGGAAGACGAATTGAACGCGCTGCTGGCGTTGCCGCAGGACCAGTTCACCACGCGCATTGCCGAGCTGCGCGACAAGTATCAGTTGCCAGAATACAAGTAGGGTTCTTTGTTGTTGATTAGCTGAACGACGAGGAGACAACCGATGTCAGAGACTCATCACGAAGAAGTACACCGGCACCCCGCGCCGACGGGATTCATCCGCAAGTACATCTTCAGCCTGGACCACAAGGTGATCGGCATCCAGTACATCATGCTGGCGCTGGCCGCGGTGCTGGTCGGCATGCTCATGTCGCTGTTGATGCGCCTGAACCTTTCGTGGCCGGGAACAAGCTGGTCCATTCTCGGGACGTTGTTTCCCACCGGCGCGCCGGGCGGCGTGATGAATCCGGAATTCTATCTCTCGCTGGTGACGATGCACGGCACGATCATGGTGTTCTTCGTGCTCACCACCGCGCCGCAGGGCGGCTTCGGCAACTACTTCCTGCCGATTCAGATCGGCGCCGAAGACATGGCGTTTCCGGTGCTGAACATGATGTCGTTCTGGGTGACGCTAGTCGGCTTCATCGTCATCCTGCTGGCCATCTTCGTCGAAGGAAATCATGCGCTGGGTGAGGCGTTCGCTTCGCTTGGGCCATCGTGGGCAGGTGGCAGCGGCACGGTTGGACCAATCGGCGGCTGGACGGGTTACGCGCCGTTGAGCGCGGTCGGCAAGATCGCCGGGCCCGGCCAGGGCGCGGGGATGAACCTGTGGGTGATCAGCATTGCGATCTTCTGCGTGGGCTCGTTACTCGGCGCGCTGAACTTCATCACGACTCTCTTGAACATGCGCACTAAAGGCATGTCGCTGATGCGCATGCCGCTCACTTGCTGGGCGTGGTTCACCACTGCGGTGCTCGCGTTGTTGTCGTTTCCGGTGCTGCTCGGCGGCGGCATTCTGCTGCTGCTCGATCGTATCGCGGGCACGAGCTTCTTCGTTCCGGGCGGTCTCTACTTCAGCGGTGTGTTGTCCGGCAGCAACGTGAACTTCCCGTTGCACACGGGCGGTTCGCCGATCCTGTGGCAACACTTGTTCTGGTTCTTCGGCCATCCGGAAGTCTACATCGCGATCCTGCCGGGCATGGGCGCGACGTCGCACATTCTCGCGACCTTCGCGCGTAAGCCGGTGTTTGGTTATCGCGCGATGGTCTTCGCGATCTTCGCGATCGGACTGCTCGGCTTCTTCGTGTGGGGCCACCACATGTTCATCAGCGGCATGAGCCCGTATTCGGCAATCGCGTTCTCGGTGTTGACGCTGTCGATCGGCGTGCCGTCGGCAGTGAAGACCTTCAACTGGCTCGGCACGTTGTGGGGCGGGCGTATTCGTTTCACGACCGCGATGTTGTTTGCGATCGGCTTCGTTTCACTGTTCGTCGCGGGGGGTATCACGGGACTGATCCTCGGCCAGAGCTCGCTCGACTTGCCGATGCACGACACGTACATCGTGCCGGCGCACTTCCATCTCGTGATGGGCGTCGCGTCGATCTTCGGCATGTTTGCGGCGACGTACTTCTGGTTCCCGAAGATGTTTGGCCGCTACATGAGCGAAAGCATCGGTCGCATCCACTTCTGGATCACGTTCATCGGCGTGTACGCGATCTTCGTCCCGATGCACGTGATGGGCTTGCAGGGCATGCCGCGACGTTATGCGCAGTTCACCGAGTACGAATTCCTCAAGACGCTGCATCCGCTCGTGGTTTTCGTTACCGTGGCGGCGCTTATCACGATCACGGTCCAACTCCTGTTTTACTTCAATGTGTTCTGGAGCATGTTCAAGGGCAAACCTGCCGGCGAGAATCCGTGGGAAGCGACGACGCTCGAGTGGAATACAACGTCGCCGCCGCCGCACGACAACTTCGCGGGCGTGTTGCCGACCGTCTATCACGGTCCTTATGAATTTGCGGTGCCCGGCGCTCCGCGAGATTACGTGATGCAGACTGATGTAGATGTCGAGGTGCCAAGCGGTAATGGCCACAATGGTCACAAGCACTAAACCAGCAAGAAAAACGAGCCCGGGGGGTGGTCCCAAAATTCCGGGACCGAACGGTAACGGCAGGAAGCATAACGGCGACTTTCGCGGTCCGGAGTCGCAGGGCAACCGCTACCGCATCGGCATGTGGGTTGGGCTCGCGTCCGTGGCGATGATGTTTACGTCGCTGAGCAGCGCGTACATCGTCCGCTCGGCTTCATCGAACGATTGGACGCCGTTGCCGATGCCGCGCGTGCTGCTGGTAAGCACGACGTTGATACTCGCGAGCAGCGTCACGCTCGAAGCCGCGCGACGAAAACTCAAAGCGGGATTGAGCGCGCTCTACAAACGATGGCTGTTAGTAACCGTCATACTCGGACTCGCTTTTCTCGTAGCGCAACTCTTCGCGTGGCGACAACTCGTGCGGCAGGGAATTTATCTCGCGAGCAATCCGCACAGTTCGTTCTTTTACCTGCTGACGGGCGCGCACGGGGTTCACTTGATCGGCGGACTTTTGGGTTTGCTGTTCCTGTGGCTGCGCTGGCGCCGGCACACAAACGAGACGACGTCAGTGGTCAAACGCAAAGCCGCGACCGACGCGGTGACCGTCTACTGGCATTTCATGGACGCACTTTGGATCTACCTATTTCTACTCCTTTTCCTTTGGAGGTGACAGGTGAGCACTGAAACACAGGTCGGAACGTTTCCGGCGGTGGATTGGCAAGGCGGCGCGTTCCCGTATCGCGTGGGCCATCGCAAGTTGGGCATGTGGTTGTTCATCGTTTCCGACTCGCTGACGTTCTCCGCGCTGCTGATTGGTTATAGCTACTTGCGCGCGTCAAACGTGTGGCCGACGCCGTTTCCGTTCTACCCGAGCATCGTCTTCTCGTCGGTAATGACGTTCTGCCTGTTGTCGTCGAGCTTGACGATGGTGTTTGGCGTGTCGGCTTCGAGTCGCGGCGACAAGGCGGGAGCGCGAAAGTGGATCTTCGCGACGATCTTCTTCGGCGTTACGTTCATCGTGCTCCACTTGATCGAGTGGAACCATCTGATCAGCGAAGGCATGCGTCCGTTTTATCTGCCGGAACACTGGGTCAAAGTGTTCACGACGACCGACGGCGTGCCGCCTTCGCCGCTGTTCGGCGCGACCTTCTTCACGATCACCGGTCTGCACATGTTCCACGTTGCTTCGGGCGCGGTTTACCTGCTGGTGGTCGCGTTGCGCGTCAACAAACTCAAGCATGAAGACATTGAGATCAGTGGCTTGTACTGGCACTTCGTCGACCTGGTCTGGATGTTTGTGTTCCCGCTGATCTACATCATGTCAGTGGACGTCGGTGGCCATCTGGCGGGCGGTCACTAGTCGAAGGAGAACTGCAATGAGCGAACACGCACACGTCGAAGAGCATTTTGCAGGCACTAACAAACTGTTCGTCTCGATCTGGGTCTGGCTGCTGGTGCTGACGCTGATCGAGATCTTCCTCGCGTACCGGCCGATGCCGATTCACTTCATGCTGACGATCCTGCTCGGCCTGTCGATCATCAAGGCCGCGCTGATCATGGCTTACTTCATGCACTTGAAGTTTGAACGGCTGAGTTTGATTATTACTCTGGTGCCGGCGCTGGTAATCTGTATTTGTCTGTTGTTTGTTTTCTTCCCCGACAGTTTCCGTTCCGCGGGCCTGCGTTATAAATTCAAGGAAGCGCCGCCCGTGGCGCCCGCTCCAACGGAGGAACCGTGATGCGTTTGCGTAGTTGGCATTCACTCGTGGTCATCGTTGCGGTTGCAGCCGCGTTGTTGTTGTTCGCCGTTCCGGCGGACGCGCAGTGCGCGATGTGCCGCGCGGTGCTGAAGGGCTCGCACGATCCGAAGCTCATGCGCAACCTGAATATCGGCGTGCTCGTGCTATTGATTCCGCCGGTGTCGATCTTCTGCACGCTCTTTGTCGTCCTGAGGAAGTATCGAGGCTCGGATGGCTGACGATAACCCGCTGGCGCTGAACGTTGAATTTCAAACGACGCGCGGGCGCGTCTGCCCGCGTTGCGGCGGCAAGATCATTCCTTCGAATCGGGCGGTTTATCAGTCGGGTGCTGACCCGGCGGGATCTTATCCACTCTGGGAATGCGAACGTTGCGGTTATGAAGAGATCGCGGAACGCAAGAAGCCCGCGGGAAAGGCCCGACATTAAACAGCAAACGTGGAAACTACTCTGACTCCGATGAGGAAAGAACTCGGACTACTCAACATCATTTGCCTGCTCGTCGTGCTCGGCTTTCTCGCGATGGCCGCGATCAGTGTGCTCGGCTCGGGCGACTTTCTCACCATCGACAATCTGTTCATCATCACCGTGTGTCTGGTGATGGCGTTGATGTTTGCCGTCCCGTTCCTGATTTATCTTTACCAGCAAGGGAAGCTGCCCGTGCCTTTTATGAAGCGTAAGGCTGCGCCTGCTGCCTCGTTGCCGGCAGGTTCGTGGGGCGCGACCAGTTCGGCGCAGGTGCGGGCCGCCCAGGCGCCGCCGTTGCTCGACGCGAAAGGCCGCGCTGTTCCGGCGGACGTGAGAGCGATGATGAATCGGATGGGCACCCGGACCGACCCCGAAGCCAAGGACGCGTGATATTCTCTGTTCGTGGCTGATTACATCGCGTATCTACCGCACGTCAACGCTTTTCTGAACGGCGCCAGCGCAGTCCTATTAGTCACCGGTTACTCATTCATCCGCGCGCGCAACGTCATTGCGCATCGCACCTGTCAGATCGCGGCGCTGATCGTTTCATCGTTGTTTCTCGCGTCGTATCTCTTCTATCACTATCATCACGGCACGACGCGTTTTCTCGGCGCCGGTTTCGTGCGTCCCGTGTACTTCACGATCCTGACGACGCACACGATTCTCGCGGTTGTGATCGTGCCGCTGATCTTCCTAACTTTTTATCGCGCGTTGCGTGGCGACTTCATTCGCCACCGGCGCATCGCGCGCGTTACGCTGCCGTTGTGGCTTTACGTGTCGGTGACCGGCGTGATCGTCTACTTGATGCTTTACCACTTTTATCCTCATGCCTGAAGACGGAAACGGAAATCATCCGGGCGTGCGAGCGGTCGAGGTGCGACGGCGCGCGCCGGGTTCCGGTCCGATCCTGATCCTCGCCGGGCTGTTTCTCGCCGCGACGTTTCTCGCGTGGTACTTCACGTGGTTTGGACGCGAGCTCTCCGATGCGGACATCTCGAAGTATCTGGCGGACACGAGCAATCCGCGTCACGTGCAGCACGCGCTGCTGCAAATTCAGCAACGCATCGAACGCGGCGACACCACCAGCAAGACATGGTATCCGCAGTTGATCGCGCTCAGTGGTAGTTCGGAAACGGAGTTTCGGCTGACGGTGGCGTGGTTGATGGGTTTTGACAACGGCTCTACGCAGTTTCACGAGGCGTTGTTGAAGTTGCTAAAAGACTCGGAGCCGATCGTGCGTCGTAACGCGGCGCTGGCCCTCGTGCGTTTCAATGATGCGAGTGGACGTGAAGAGCTTGTGGCAATCCTGCGGCCGTATGCAGTGAAGGCCAATGCAAGCGGAACGATCGCGAGTAGTTTGCAGGAGGGTGCGACGGTTGCGCGGACGACGCTACTCGCGCGCATCGGACAGACTGACGGGAAGATCGTTGAACTGAGATCTCCTTTGCCGGGTCGGATAGACAAACTCCTGAAAGCGAACGGCACCCAGGTCACTGAAGGCGACGAAATGTTGAATCTCTATTCAGACGAGAACAGTGTCTGGGAAGCTTTAAGAGGGCTCTCCCTTATCGGCGCCGCTGAAGACGCCTCAGCGATCGAAGCTTACGCCAACTCAGCAGACGCTTCCGCAAGAATCCGCGAACAAGCGAAGAACGCGCTTGACGCTATCAAAAGCAGAGATAAAGATATACACCGCTAAACGCCCAGGTCGACTAGCCTAAGCAAACTCTCATTCCGGTCTAACTGCGAGGAACGGTGCATCGTGAATACTAAAACCAGGCTCTTACTTTGTGGTCTAACCGCGATCCTTTTGTCGGTCTTCTCTTATCCTTCCCAAGCCACCAGAGACGACACACCATTCCAGCGAACCGCAGTTCGCGAAGTGCCCGCAGTCAGCGGCGAACTCGTTCAAGATCAACCCTTCGACGCAGAACTGACGAAGCATGTCCGTCGCTACGATCTGATACGAATGGATTCCGCTGCCGCGGCGACCCAGGTGCGAACGCACGGCAGACTGTTGCTGAAATCGTCTCGACGAGACTTCGATCTGGAACTGGTCCCTCACGATTTGCGGTCGGCTGATTATTCCGCTCAGGTCATCGACTCAGCCGGCGTGGCCCATCCACTCCCTAAATCCGAAGTAAACACCTTCAGGGGTAAAGTAAAGGGCTTACCTGATGCGGAGGTGAGAATGTCCTTGAGCGCCACTGGGATCGAAGGCGCGATCATCACGAACGAGCGCCGTTATTTTCTACAGCCGGCGCGAAATATTTCCAGGCAGGCGAAAGCAGACGACTACATCCTGTACGACAGCTCTGACGTGATACAGGAAGACGTTAGCTGTGGCGTAACCCTGGCGGATGAAGTCGCTGCGCAGGCAGAGGCGTCTGCAGCGCAGTCCCCCGGTTTCGCGGACGAGGAAGCAAGTGCGCCCGTGCCGACGCTGTCCACGTTGAAGATCGTGCGTATCTCCACGGATGCAGACGGTGAGTATGTGGCGGCGTTCGGCGGAGCGTCTCAGGCCAACGCTCAGATCATGAACATACTCAACCTGGTAGACGGGATTTACCAGGTTGAGATCGGTCTGACCTTTCAGCTCGTCCAGCAGAACGCCTGGGCCGATGCGAATACGGATCCCTATACCACGACGGACCCGAGCGCGCTGCTCACTCAATTTCAGAATCACTGGAACGCTAACTTCCCCAATTCCGGTCAGAACGCGCGCAGCATCGCGCACCTGTTCACCGGTAAGGACCTGGACGGATCGATCATAGGAATTGCCAGAACCTCGGTAACGTGCAGAGCACCGAACTCTGCATATGGTCTGTCACAGCGATTCCCGACTGGTTCGACGTCTATAACGGCGGAGACCGTGGTCCTTACCGCTCACGAAATCGGGCATAACTTCAGCGCCGCTCACACCAATGTGACATCAAGTCAAACGCCCGGTGATGTGGCCCGCTCCTGCTTCAACACGATAATGGGCGCGACGATCGGGACAGGCTCCTCTTTTTGTCCGTTCTCTCGTTCGCAGATTAGCGGTCACGCAAATGCTTTTTCGAGTTGTCTGGTTGATGTGGCAACGCTTCCACCGACGTCGGAGGATTGCGTCGCTACGCCGATCTCGCCGGGCGTTGTCAACGGCAACCTTGGGCCATCCGATTGCCGTTCTCCATCCCGAGGCGTTGATTTCTTTGCCGACCGGTACACGTTCGACGCGACTATGGGCCAACAGATCACTCTCGTGATGACGCCCACGGCGGGAGCCTTTGCCGGCTACATATATCTGATCGGGCCTGATGGATATGTAATTGACCAGGGTGATCCCGGCTTTGGTACAACCTCACGGATATCCGGCGCGGACAGCTCAGGATTTTTCACGTTGCCGCAAACGGGCCGGTATATCATCGAAGCCACGTCGCTAAATCGGGGGCAATCTGGCAATTATCAGATTGCGCTAACTTTTAGTGAGTGCGTGTTGACTGCAACGACGAGCCTGCAGCATTTTCCCGCCGCCGGTGGGACCGCAACTGTGAACGTTACAGTGACGGGAACAGGCTCCTGTTCTACGTACGCCGTCGGACAAGATCCGGCCACCACCGGAAATTCGAACTGGATAATCATGGCTGAAGGAGGAGGTTCCGGATCGCGCACGTTGACGTTCGAGGTCTTCCCCAATACTAATACGGCGGGTCGCAGAACGTTCATGCTTGTAGGGCAGAGTGGCGGCATTCTCGGCGTTGGCGGAATCCGAATCCCGATCACCCAATCAGGTACCGGACCTGACTGCAGCAGCACCGCGATCAGTTTTGGCCAAACAATTAATGGTGAGCTCGGGGCAGGTGATTGCCACTCGCCCGTGAGGGGTTCAGGTTTCCTGGCTGATCGTTATACTTTCAACGCGACAGCCGGACAGAAGGTCACAATTACAACAAACGCAGCGCTTGGAGATCCCGACACCTTCCTGGTACTGCTCGATCCCAATGGCGACGCGCTGCTGACTGACGACGATAGTGGCGGCGGCAGCAATTCACGCATTCCCGGCGGCAATCGAAGCCTCACGCTCGGTCTTTCCGGTGTCTATACGATTGAAGTCTCCGGATTCTTGCCTACTGATGATGGTCCGTACTCCGTCACCCTCTCCGCGGATTCGGCGGCGAACACGATCCAGTTGTCGCAATCTACGTTCAACGTAAACGAAGGTCCAAATTCTTTAGCGGTCACGGTGAATCGCACTGGCGATACGTCCTTGCCCGCAAGCGTGGATTACGCGACCAGCGACACTGCGGGATCCAATGCCTGTAACAGCAACACCGGCAACGCTTCTTCGCGTTGCGACTATCTGCGGACGGCAGGAACACTCGAGTTTGCCGCCGGTGAAACTTCCAAGACGATCTCGATCCCGATCATCGACGACGTTTTCGCTGAAGGAGCTGAGAGTTTTACGATCACGCTGGCAAACGCCAGTGGCGCAACACTCGGCACGTCGACGGCGACGTTGACCATAAATGATAACGACGCTTCCACCGGAACTAATCCGAGCGACGACGCCGGCTTTGTCGTCCGCCAACACTACATCGATTTTCTCAATCGCGAACCTGACACAGCAGGATTCAACTTTTGGGTCAACGAACTCACGTCGTGCGGCGGGAACGCAGGCTGTCTCGAAGCAAAGCGCGTAAATGTCTCGGCGGCGTTCTTCCTTTCGATTGAGTTTCAGGAAACGGGTTATTTGGTCTACCGCTTTTACAAGAGCGCGTTTGGAAATTTGCCTGGAGCACCGGTGCCCGTGACTTTCAACGATCTGCTACGCGACACGCAGCGGATCGGGCAGGGAGTTCAAGTGAACGTCGGCGCGTGGCGTTCGCAATTAGAGGCTAACAAGCAAGCATTCGCGATCGCTTTCGTGCAACGTGCCGACTTTCTGGCGGCGTTTCCAAATTCGATGACGGCTGTGGATTTTGTAACGCAGTTGAATACGCGAGCTGGAGGAGTGTTGTCGGCCGCCGAACAGACAACTCTAATTAACATTCTCGGCACGGCGCCGTCTGACGTGATTCACCGAGCGCAGGTATTGCGCGCCGTTGCTGAAGATGCGGATCTAAAGAATGCGGAGTTCAACAAGGCGTTTGTGCTGATGCAGTACTTCGGCTATCTGCGTCGTAATCCGAACGACGCGCCGGATGCAGACTTCAGTGGATTCAATTTCTGGTTGACGAAGTTGAATGATTTCAACGGCGATTTCGTGCACGCCGAAATGGTGAAGGCGTTCATCACCTCCATTGAATACCGGCAGCGTTTTGGACCCTGATGTTTGACTCAGCGCGCGCGGCTTGTGCTCTCGGATCTAAGCTGGCGGTGCGGGTGGCGAGTCGGGCAGTGTGATGGCGTGCATCGCTTCCCAGTCGTCAGTGGGGATCATCTCGATCGCGTCCCACGGACAGCCATCGAGAAACGCTCCGTCTGGTCCCTTGCTGGTGCACTTCTGACAACCGATGCAGAGATAGGGATCGACTTCGATTCGTCCGAACGGTGGGTGGTCCTCGTCCGACACCCAGAACATGCACGCCTCGATCGGGCAATACTCGATGCATGCCGGTGAGCCGGAGCAGCCGGTGCAGCAGTCAGTGGTGATGGCGAGTATGCGCGGCCGCTTCTTGCGTTGCGCCTTACCGTCACCCTGTGACATCGGCCATTCTTTTTCTACGATGTCGTACATCGTCTCAAACCCTCGCGTTCGCTGTGGTGGAATCGCACTTGGACTCTAACATAGCTTTGCGGATTTCCTCAACGATTTGTGTCGGCGCGCATTGTTGCTTGCTGGTGGCCCGCCGCTGGCTTAGAAGTAGTTCATACCACAGCGGAGGGAACGAACAATGGAAGCTATATCGGGTGTTTTTCAATCGCGAGAAGATGGGGAAAGAGCGGTTAACGAATTAAGAAAAGCCGGCCTGCCGGATAACAGAATCGGTTTTATAACTCCCGGCCACGACGGCGAGGAACTCGAGCGTGGTCTACCGGTCACGGATACGGAACAGCCGGGCATGGGCCGGGCGATGGGTGCCGCAGTCGGCGGCGCAATGGGCGCTGCCGGTGGTGCAACATTGGGACTCGCAGCCGCGACGCTCGCGGTGCCGGGTGTTGGACCAGTGATCGCGTTCGGCATGGTGGGCGCGGCATTGCTCGGTATCGTTGGCGCGACGGCGGGCTCGGCAGTGGGCGAGACAATCGAAGAAGAACTCGGCGAAGGCGTGCCGCACGAAGACATATTCCTTTATGAAGACGCGCTGCGGCATGGTCATTCAGTCGTCATTGCTTACACGGAAACCGACGACCAGATGGACAAAGCTGAAGACGTGCTCGACCGTGCGGGGGCGATGGATCTCGACGAACTGCGCGAGCAGTGGTGGGACGAATTACGAGATGGCGAGCGAGCGCATTATCACACTGACGGACGCGACTTCGATCGCGACGAAGAGAGTTATCGCCGCGGCTTCCAGGCCGCGCAGCACCCGCGCCGCCGAGGCAAGGCTTATGCGGACGTCGAAGAGAATTTAAGGAAGGTCCACCAGGACGTCGAGCTTGACAGTGCGTTCCGGGAAGGGTATGAACGCGGGCAAGCTCATCAAAGCAAATACTCGGAAGCTCGTAATAGTTGAAGGATTTTCTTTTGAACGCTGCCGTCCTAGTCGCCATTCTGGGCGGCAGCGCGCTTATCACAGGCTGGTTCACGCGAACGATGTACGTTCGCTGTCTTAGTTGCGGCACTCTGAACGCGCGCCGTCGCGAAGAGTGCCGTTCCTGCAAAACTCCGTTTCGATGAATTAATGCAAACACACGCTGAGCAGACGAACTATCGTCAAACCCCAAACTACGCCGACACCATCGCCTTTGCTCGACAACTCGCCGACGCTTCACCGGCAATCGAATACCGAACGTTCGGGCACAGCGGCCAGGGTCGTGAACTGCCTTTGCTCGTCGCTTCCGAAACGCAAACGTTCACACCCGAAGCCGCGCGCGAACAAGGCAAGGCCGTGGTCCTGATTCAGGCTTGCATTCACTCGGGTGAGCCCGACGGCAAAGACGCAGGCTTCGCGTTGCTGCGCGACATCGCGATCACGAAGTCAGCCGCCGGTTTACTCGAGAACGTCGTACTACTCTTTGTGCCTATTTATAACGTCGATGGTCACGAGCGTTCGACACCTTACAACCGAATAAACCAGAACGGCCCGGAGTCGATGGGCTGGCGCACCACCAGCACATATCAGAATCTCAACCGCGATTACATGAAGGCTGACACGCCCGAGACGCGCGCGTGGCTGCGTTTGTGGAACGAGTGGCAACCCGATCTCTTCATCGATTGCCACGTCACCGACGGCGCCGACTATCGCTGCAACATCACCTATCACCACGAACATCACGCCGGCATCGATGACGCGGTGCTCGATTGGGAACGCGATGTCTTCGACGACAAAGTGAAGAACGCGACCGCAGCAGCGGGCAACGTGATCTCGTGGTATCTCGAGTTCATCGACAATCGCGACCTGAACCTCGGCACACGCGACTTCAACGGGTCGCCGCGTTTCTCCACCGGCTACGTGCCGCTGCGCAATCGCCCCGGCATTCTGATCGAGACACACATGATTAAGGACTACCGTTCGCGCGTGATCGGAACGTACGACTTTCTGCGCGCAGCGTTGACTGAAGTCAACAAAGATCCCGAGCGGCTGATTCGAGTCGGACGCGAGGCGGATCAGCGAACGGTGGAAGCCGGACGCGAACACGATCCCTCGCATCTTTACCCGCTAGACTTCGAACTCACCGACGATGTGACCCCGTTCGATCTGAAAGCGTTTCAATACACGACCGAAGAGAGCGAAGTGTCAGGCGACCTGCGCGTGGTCTACGGCCGCGAGCCGCTGGACCTAACGATCCCGATGTACGACATGTTTCGTGTCACAGCCGCAGTCGCGCCGCCGCTGCATTACATCGTGCCGGTGCAGTGGACTGACGTGATCGAAGTGCTGCACGCGCACGGCATCCATTTCAGATCTCTCGCGGAGACCACGTCGATTGAAGTTGAGAGTTATCGGTTTACGAACGTCGTGTGGCCGTCGGAACCATTCGAAGGCCGGCACATGCCGCGCTTTGAGGTGGAGCAGACAACAGAGACGATGACGTTTCCCGCCGGATCGATCGTCGTACCGGTGGCCCAACCGCTCGGCAAAGTCGTGCTGAATCTTTTAGAGCCTGAAGCGCCTGACTCGTTCGCGCGTTGGGGCTTCTTCAACGCCATCTTCGAGGAGAAGGAATACGCCGAGCACTACGTGCTCGAAACGCTGGCGCGCGAAATGATGGTTGCGGATCCGGACCTCAAGCGTGAGTTCGAACAATTAGTCGAAACCGATCCGGAGTTCGCGGCCAGTCCTTCCGCGCGCTTACGTTTCTTCTATAGACGTTCACCCTACTGGGATCCCCAAATGAATCTTTATCCAGTAGGGCGAATCGTTAGAGACCTTGATTTACCCCTTCTCTGATGTACAGACGCCCGACGTTTTAATTCGCGCCTATCAAGCGTCAACGGTCGGGCGTCGAGCAGGGCAAACAGTGTGCAGTTTGCCTAAACGACTGTACGACGTCCACCGATTATGTTGATAAGCAGCACTACCAGTGCCAGCACTAACAAGATGTGAATGAACCCACCAACCGTGTAGCTACTGACAACGCCGAGCAACCACAGCACCAATAGGATTACAAAAATCGTCCAAAGCATTTCTTTCGCCTCCTTTTGTCAACCACACCCAAAGTTTTCGCCAAAGCTGTTGGTACAAAAGCAATCGATTGGGAGTTGAGCAATGACCATGCCGTTTCGGGAACTCGCGTTTTCTTAGTCAAATCGAGCTTTGTGCGTATGAAAACGTGGCAGTCAGCGTTGTTGCGTGGTCGATTTTTCATCTTCCACTGGACTAGATCGAATGTGGGCTGGTAAAGTGAGCCCTAGCGTTCGCAATCGGCGAACGTGTCGGTGTTTTTACGAGTCCTGTCTCATTCGCACAGGTCCTTCCGTTGAAGTTCCGACGCTTCTCCTAACCCGATTCTTTGTGCTTTGAATTACTTTCACGCGCCGCTGTGCGAGCGGCCCGTTCTGGAGGTTTTTTTGTATGCCCACCCCCACCCCCCGAGTCTCAATGCGCACTCGCCGTGTCGCGTTGGCTTGTTTGGCAGTCTTTATATTTTCCGTTGTTACGACTGGTTTAATCGTCAGTTACCTGCAGCGCCAGCCGCAGGTCCAACGCATCAACTACTCGCAGCTCTATTCACTCGCTGAGAGCGGCGGCGCCACTGCGCTGACGATTGAAGGCGAGACCGTGACCGTGACGCGGCCGGACGGTTCGATCGTCGAAGCCACCGTCACAGGCGAGACCACGCAGCACGACATCGTGCAGTTGTTCAGCCAGCACAACGTGCCCGTTGAGTTTCAGCCGGTGCGGCCTGGTCTGCTCGCGAACGTGATGAATTGGGGACTGCCGATCCTGATGCTTGGCCTGATCGCGGTCGCAGGATGGCGCGTATATGCGAGCTTGAGCGGGCGTGGATCGTTCGAGCTGTCGGACCACAGCGGCCAACAGAACGTGGGCTTTGACGACGTGGCAGGGGTTGACGAAGCGAAGGCGGAGTTGACGGAGACGATCGAGTTTCTGCGTAACCCCGATCGGTTCAGCCGACTCGGTGGGCGTGTGCCGCGCGGCATTCTGCTTTATGGGCCGCCGGGAACGGGCAAGACGTTGCTCGCGCGGGCGGCGGCGAAGGAAGCGGGCGTGCCGTTTCTCGCGGCGTCGGGATCGAGTTTTCAGGAGAAGTTTGCGGGCCTCGGTGCGGCGCGCGTGCGTCACTTGTTTGCGAAAGCGCGAAAGCTTTCGCCGTGCATCATCTTCATTGACGAGATCGATGCGCTCGGGCGGCAGCGTGGGCGTGGTGGTGATTCGGCCTCGGCGGACCAGGACCAGACTTTAAACCAGTTGCTCGTGGAGATGGATGGTTTCGATCAGTCGAGCGCGATCGTCGTGATTGCGTCAACGAACCGGCCGGACATTCTTGATAAGGCTTTGACGCGTCCCGGTCGTTTCGATCGTGAGATCGCGGTAGACCTCGCGTCTGTCGATGGCCGGCAGGCGATTCTGCAGGTCCATGCGCGCAACCTGAAACTCGAAGAAGGTTTGGATTTGGTTTGGATCGCGCGCGGCACGCCGGGTTTCTCGGGTGCTGATTTGGCGAACCTGATGAACGAGGCCGCGATTGCCGCGACGCGAGATGATGCCGCGGCGGTCGGCCGCAAGCACATCGAATATGCGCGCGACCGGATTCTGATGGGCGCGGAGCGGCAGGGCTTCATGATGGACGAGGACGAGCGTTACGCGACGGCGGTTCATGAAGCGGGTCACGTTGCGGTCGGACTCGCGGTGGAGAATGGCGATCCGATTCATAAGGTTTCGATTCTGCCGCGTGGGCGCGCGCTTGGGGTGACGCAGTCGTTGCCGGAGCGCGATCGGTTCATGAAGAAGCGCGAATATCTCGAAGATCAGATCGCGTTGTTGCTTGGTGGGCGAGCGGCGGAGCAGATTTTGTTGTCGACAATGACCGCGGGCGCGTCGAACGACATCGAGCGCGCGGTGGAGATCGCGCGGAAGATGGTCAGCGAGTTTGGCATGAGTCGTTTGGGACCGATTCACCTCGGCCAATCAGATCAGCCGATCAGCCAGAACCTGCTCGATCGGATCGAAGAAGCGACAAACGAGTTGATGAATGCGCAGCTCGAGCGTGCGTGTGCGGTGGTTACAGCGGAGAAAGAATCCATCGGCCGTTTGGTAGAGATGCTCATGGAGCGCGACACCCTCGACGCCGAAGAGATCCACAATTGCTTTAGCAACAGCCCGCACGCCCGCGCCGCGTGACTTAGTTGTGAGTTAGTGCGCGAGGGCGTCGGGGTGTTCGGAGATCTCCCGGACGGCGCGGCTGCGGCCGCGGCTTACCACCAGGCCGACGCCCGCGAAGATCAGGACGGTGGCGATGCCGGTGTGCGAGTTCCACTCTTCGCCGAGCAGTAACGGCGCAAAGCCGAAGGCGACGAGCGGTTGGAGATATATGTAGACCGCGACCGTGCTCGGCGAGACTTGCGTTAGCGCCCACGCGTTCAGGTAATACGCGCCGACTGTCGGCAGGATGATGATCGCGCCGATGACCAGCCACGTGCTCCAGGTTATCGCTGCGAGGTTGTCCTGACTGAGCGAGTAGATTCCGAGCGGCAACGTCAAAACCGCGCTCACCAGAAATATCCACGTGATCACGTCCAGGGCACCGTAACGCTCGAACAGTCGCTTCGAGATCACGATGTAGACTGCGTAACACAGCGAGTTGCACGCGATCAGGAGATTGCCTAACGAGGTTTGCGGCGTGAGTTGCGCCCGCGCCGGATTGATCAGGTAAACGACGCCCGCCGCCGCGAGCACGATCCCCAGCAAGCGCTTCAACGACAACCGGTCGTAACCAAACAGAATACTCACAAACAGCACGAACACCGGAACGCTCGTGGTTAACAGCGCCGTGTTGATTACGGTCGTGAGCGAGAGGCCTTTGACGTAAAGCAGTTGGTTGCCGACAACGCCCGTCAAACTACACAACACGAGCAGCAAGAAATCCCGCCGCGGCATGCGTACGAGCGCCGTGAATTGGCGCCGGAGCAACGCAAAGACGACCGCCGCCCCCACGAGGCGACACGCAACGAGACTCGTCGCCGACATCGAACGCAGCGCGATCTTGCCGAAGATAGGCCACGCGCCGAAAAGTATCTGAACGGTTACGAGCGCGAGATGCGGGCGCAGGCGCTGGCCGAAAGGAGTTACAGGCGCGCTTCGAGGCTCAACGGGAATGCGGTGAGAAACGTCGTGCCCGTTGCCATCTGGATCGCGAGCGGGGCCGCGACTCATACCACGAGGTAGAGCGGGTTTTCGAGAATCTTCTTGAAAGTTTGTAAGAACTTCGCGCCGGTCGCGCCGTCAATCACGCGATGGTCGCACGACATCGTGACGCGCATCATCTGGCGCACGACGATCTCGTTGTCGCGCACGACGGGTTTCGGCGTCATCGCACCGATGGCGAGAATCGCGCCTTCGGGCGGATTGATCACGGCGGTGAACTCGTCGATGCCAAACATGCCGAGGTTGCTGATCGAGAACGTCGCACCCGTGTACTCTTCCGGCTGCAAACGCTTCGCCCGCGCGCGTTCCGCAAGCTCTCGCACTTCACCCGCGATCTGGCTCAACGACTTCTGATCCGCCGCGCGCACGACAGGCGTGATTAGTCCGTCTTCAATCGCCACGGCGACGCCGATGTCCGCGTGTTCGTAGTACCTGACAAACTTCTCCTGATACGACGCGTTCACTTCCGGATGCTGCATCAAGGCCGCAGCCGTGACCTTGATGATTACGTCGTTGATGCTGATCTTCAGATCCGGATCGAGCGCATTGATGCCGCGCCGCATTTCCGCAGCGCGATCCATCTCGATGTCGGTGGTGAGAAAGAAGTGCGGTACCGGGCCGAGTGACGTAACCAGACGCTTCGCGATCGTCTGGCGAATTTGCGTAGCGGGTTCGTCGCGATACGCCGACGCGGTGGTGATCGCCGCCGGTCGAAACTGTGCCGGCTCGACCGCGCGCGGATATTGCGGCGCAGGCGCAGGCGCGGCTTTCGGCTGACTGAGCGCGGCTTCGATGTCTCGCTTGATGATGCGTCCACCTGGTCCACTGCCTTGCACCAATCGCAGATCGAGACCCGATTCGGCGGCCATTCGAGCAGCGAGTGGCGAAACGATCATTCGTCCCGACGACGCTGGAGCGCTCGGCGCCTGGCGGCCGTTGCCGACACTCGCGGCCGCAGCGGCTTTTGCTTGTGGCTGCGCCGGCTGTTGCGCTGGAGGCGGTGGCGGTGGTGTTGGCGCTGCTTCTTGTGGAGCCGCTTCTTTCGCGGCTGGTGCAGGCGCAGGCGCTGCAGCAGGAGCTTCGGAAAGCAGGGAAGCAATGTCTTCTTCCGGCTCGCCGATAATCGCGATCAGTTGGCCCAACGGCGCCGACTGACCCTCGTTAATAACAATTTTGCGCAGGACGCCATTCGCGAGCGCCTGCATTTCCATCGTGGCTTTGTCAGTGTCGATTTCCGCAAGTGGCTCGCCCATGGCGACCTTGTCGCCCTCTTTCTTCAGCCAGCGGGAGATCTGTCCCTCCTCCATCGTGGGGGAGAGCTTCGGCATGATTACCTTGGTGGCCATCCGCGTTCCTTAGTCTTGAATTGTTAATCGAGATACGCGACTTCGCGCACCGCCGCCACGATCCTCGCCACGTCAGGCACGGCAAGATTCTCGAGATTCTTCGCGTAAGGCATCGGCACGTCCGCGCCCGACACGCGTTTGATCGGCGCGTCGAGATAGTCAAACGCGCGCTCCATGATTTCCGCGCTGATTTCGGCATTAACGCCGCAGATCGGATGCGACTCCTCGGCCAGCACCACGCGATTCGTTTTCTTCACTGACTCGACGATCGTGTCGATGTCGAGCGGGCGAATGGTGCGCGGATCGATCACTTCGCACGACACGCCTTGTTTTTCCAGTTCGTCCGCGGCTTTCAAAGCCAGCGGCACCATCAACGATCGCGCGACGATCGTGACGTCGGTTCCCGGACGCTTGATGTCGGCGACGCCGAGCGGAATGGTGAAGTCAGGATCGTCCGGCACTTCACCTTTGTTGCCGTACATGCGTTCCTGCTCGATGAAGATCACGGGATCGTCGTCACGGATTGAAGACTTCAACAAGCCTTTCGCGTCCGCCGGCGTCGATGGCATCACGACTTTCAAACCGGGGAAGTATGCGTACCACGATTCGAGCGCCTGCGAGTGCTGCGACGAAACCTGAAACGCCGAGCCGCCCGGACCACGAAACACGATCGGAATCTTGAACTGACCGCCGGACATGTAAAGCATCTTGGCGGCGGAGTTGATGATCTGATCGGTGGCGAGGATCGAGAAGTTGAACGTCATGAACTCCACGATCGGACGCAGGCCCGTCATCGCCGCGCCGACGCCGAGTCCGGCGAAACCAAGCTCGGTGATCGGTGTGTCGATCACTCGTCGTGGTCCAAACTCGTGCAGCAAGCCTTTGGTGACTTTGTAAGCGCCGTCGTAGGCCGCCACTTCCTCGCCCATGATGAAGACTTTTTCGTCGCGGGCCAGTTCTTCCCGGATCGCCTGATTGAGCGCTTCGCGTATGGTGATAGTTGCCATTGATCTGTTTATTTGTTCCGGGATGGATCGATAGGGTTGGCGTAAACGTCAGTGTAAAGCTCCGCGGCGTCCGGCAGCGGACTCTCGTCAGCGAAACGAACCGCGTCTTCAACTTCTTCATGCACTTCTTTGTCGATCGCCTCGAGGCCCTTCTCGTCAATAATCTTCTGTTCGACGAGGCTCGCGGAGAAGAGCTTGATCGGATCGCGTTCCTGATACTTCTCGATCTCCGCGCGCGTGCGGTAGTTGCCCGGGTCAGACATCGAGTGGCCCATGAAGCGATAGGTGCGCACTTCGAGCAGCGTGGGCAGCGACTCTTTGCGGCCGCGTTCGACCGCGCGCATCACTGCTTCACGCACGGCGAGCACGTCCATGCCGTCGACAAATTCAGAGGCGACTTCGTATGCGCAGCCTTTCTTCGAGATGTCGCGCAGTGACATCGCGCGAGCGAGCGAAGTGCCCATGCCGTATTGGTTGTTTTCGCAGATGTAGATGCAGGGCAGTTTCCAGAGTTGGGCCATGTTCAGCGACTCGTGAAACGCGCCCTGGTTAACGGCCGCTTCGCCGAAGAAACAGAGCGTCACTTGATCCGTGCCCTGGTACATCGACGAAAAAGCAGCGCCGGTCGCGAGTGGAATCTGGCCGCCGACGATCGCGTGACCACCCATGAAGTTCACTTCGTGGTCAAACATGTGCATCGAGCCGCCTTTGCCTTTCGAGCAGCCGGTCGCTTTGCCGAACAGTTCGGCCATGATCGAGCGCGCCGACATGCCTTTCGCAAGGGCGTGACCGTGTTCGCGATAGCTGGTGAACACGTAATCGTCTTTGCGAATCGCGGAAATCGCGCCGACGGCGACCGCTTCCTGGCCGATGTAAAGGTGACAGAAGCCGCCGATCTTGCCGCCGACGTAAACCTCGGCGGATTTCTCCTCGAACCGCCGGATCAGCAGCATTTGCCGGTAGAGATCGATCAGTTGTTCACGGTCGAGACCGGCCAAACGATCTTTCTGCCGCTCTTTGACTTCGTCGCGTTCGCGGGCAAGTTGTTTTTGATCTACATCGGCTGGGGCGTCGATGACGCTCGTGGAACTTTGCTCTTCGGCTCCTGCTCGGGAGGGTGGTGCTGCAGTTTGTTTGCTCATGGGTTGTTTTTGAAAACTGGGATTATACGCAAGATGTCTTTGAACCTCAAAAAGGTGTCCAGTTGGTAATATTCAGGTTGACAGCTAACTGCCAGCGCAATATAGTCCGTTGCGATTTCCTCGACCACCTCTAAGGAAAACTGTATGCAGCGAATCCGACTGGTAATCTCACTTGCCGCCTTAGCCAGCATCATCACACTTGGATTGACCTGGAATACCGGCATGGTGTGGGCCGAAGGCGGGGAGTGTAATTGTATTGATGGTTTCACCCACCGCGACGGTATTTATGGTTGGGATCCGGAACAACAAAGATATCACTGCGTTACCGGCGGCTGTTACGTGATAACAGAGTAGATCATCTACTTGCTCAATCATTCACCAGTAATCGCGTGCCCCTGGGGGGCCAACTATCCGTGTCCGACACCAAGCTCAGCATTCTCAAACTCTCTAATTGTATTCTCGCGATCGGTATAGTGATCGCCTTTGTTTCCATGCTCTTCGGCATAAGAGAAAACAGCAGGCTGAGACTCGAGAAACAACTCTTGCAACGTCAGTTAGAAGAGTTAGCTAAAGCTGCTACTGACGATGTACCTCGCGTTGGAGATCTCGTTCCACCTATCGAAGGAGATACGGTGCAACAGGAGCGAGTCAGGATTGATTACGGGGGGAAGTCAAGATACTTGCTGTTCTTTATCTCGTTCAAATGTGCTGACAGCATCGAGCAGCTTCCGAATCTCAATGAGATCGCCAAAACGGCAAAGGCCAAAAATGTCACCGTCCTGGGATTGTCGACCGATAAAGACTATGTCCCCGTTAATGCTCCCGAGCGTAGTTTCGAAGTACTTACGGTGACTGACTTTGCATTCCTACGGGCCTACAGGGTTACGGTCACTCCAACCATTATGCTTCTTTCAGGCCACGGGCGAGCCCAATGGGTACATGCCGGCATTCTTAACGAGGCTAACACTCAAGAACTACTCCGTTTGCTTAACGTCACTGAATAGTCTCTGAATAAATTCATGAGCACTATGCGTTATCTGAGTTTGTCTATCCTGGCTTTATTAATTCCTTTCGGGGCTACGTCGCAGACTGTACACGGTCAGACCAAGGCGGGACCGGCAAAAGCGGATCCAGCTTCAGTAACAATGCGGATAGATGCAGTAGCAACTGTGGATCAGGTTATCGATCAACTTGATGAAATCGAGGATCTCGGTGCGCGAGCTTCTCTAGCAGAGAAAATCGTACGGGTTGTGGGCAAGTCACGTTCGGACCGCTTAAGGAAGGTGGTCAAAGGCCTCTTCGATGAGACGATGAATTTAAGAAGTGCTCCGGCCAAGGCTAAATCTATCCGTCCGGATCTGGATTCCATAACCTACAAGATCATTCAAACTGCTGCTGTCATTGATCTCGACCTTGCGAGTGGCTTTATTGAACTTTTATCGCAAACGGCGGCTTCCACTACAGAAGCGAAGAACAATTCTAATCGCTCACTTATTTACGCGCGGATCGCAAGGCAACTGAGCCGGAGCAATACTGCGCTAGCTGTGGAAGTCGCCACCCGATCATTAGCAGATGGCATCGTTCCTGATACATTGCTTTTTTTGGCCACGCTTAGAGAGCTCAACGTTTCCGCCGCCAACCGGTTCTTTCTTGCTGCATTGCAGAGTTGGCAAGCTAAAGGCGGCAAAGACGTTAACGAATTGTTGTTACTTTATTCTTATGTATTTTCACCTCTTAGGATTCCTACGGTTATCTCACAGGGAATTGTCACACTCACTATTTCGGACTATTCGGAGTTAGCGAGAAGTTATGAAGTAGATGCTGTTCTAGCCCGACAATACCTCCAGGTACTGAAGCAGACTCTTTTAGATCCCCTCCGTTACACGGCCGGAAATATAGAGACGCTCACATTGGGCGCGGCAGGTGATTTCTACGCTCTCAGTATCATCGAGCCGTGGGCCGCAGCATTCGATTCCGCTGACGCTTCGGCGATCTCAGCGCGACGCAATCTTGTACTAAGTTACATGCAGGCCAGCCAACGCGAGACAGCATTCTCCACTGCCAGCCATTGGGAAGATTCGAGAAATCTCAATTCCGCCTCGGCAGGAATTGACTCCAGGTTACAGAACCTGGTTGAGAAAGCCGAAACCACCGCCGACTCGAAAAGAAAAGATCAACTCTACTTTCGTGCCGCCCTGGAAGCAGTGCGACTAAAGAGATACGCCACCGCTTTGACGATGGTGGAAAAGATCTCAGTAGACTACTCCGAGAAAGCAAAGCAGTTTATTCGTTTTGATATCGCGTTGCAGCAGATCCAGGACCAGAGGATCTTCGAGGCAGAGAAGCTTGCCAGAATGGATGACGTTCTTGTCCGGCGCGGTTACATTCTTACGTTGGTTGCCGACAATCTGACACAAGGACCACTGAAAGATCCGTCAGGCGCTCTTCGGTATTTCTATGAAGTTCAGCAGTTAGCCGACAGATTGTCAGATGACCGGGAAAAACTTTCGACGCTTATTGGCGTAGGTAATGGCTATGCTCGGCTCGATACGGCACGTGCTTCAGAGATACTGCGAGAAATAATCAAGCAGGCTAACAAGATGGAGGAATTTGTTGGAGATTCGAGTGTCTCAAACGTTCTCGAAATCAACGGCTTCTATTTTGACTATTCGCTTTACGCGACTGAGCTTACTTTTTTCGATCTGATAAAACAGCTTGCCACAGTTTCCTATTACGCTACCCTTCAAGACCTACGATCACTAAAAAATCGTACTCTGCGCCTGAATGCGATCATCGCGCTCTGTTCTGCCGTCATTTCTGACCAAAAACCGGCGGTCACAGTCAGTAGATGACTCTGGGTTGCGGGGGAGCATCGATCTGGTTACGCAGGCGAACAACGTGAGGTATGACCGAGTAATCACCACCAATGTATGCAGCGAATGTCTCTTTCACCTTCGTCACTTCCCAAACGTAATCGGCGCTGACGATCTGTTCCAGCACGAACACCAGCCGTTCGTCATCTTTCACCTCGAGCTTCGCTGGTATGCGGAAGTTCACACGCTTCGTTTGATACGGAGCAAGTTTTAACCCTTCGCTTGCATTGATGAGGGTCTCGATATTGTTCATCGAGTCAACCACCGCCAGCGAATATCTTAGCCCTGTGGCACGGAACTCTGAATTGTTGGTTAGCTCGCATTTGAGCGAGTAACCATCTTTGTTCTTAACGAGAGCAGGCGCGGCAACGGCAATCGGTAGTTCGTTAACCTGGAACACCTCGACGGGCAGCGGATGTTGGGTGTCCGTTTGAGGTAAGGCCACGATCGTCAGAATCAAGACAAAAACAATTGACATGAGAATGACTCCGGCGTCGCCCCGAATATATACCTCTCTGGCTTGTGGTGTCGCCCTTTTCTGCGCTAAGTCATCATGTCGATGGAGCTGATGCCGGCGCCGGCGAGAGTGAGGATGGCTTTGCGGCCGTGCTTGTCGCGCTGCATGCGGCGGGCGGCGGCGGTCAGGAGTTCTTCACTCGTCTCGCCATCTTCGGGGAAACAGGCGACCCCCAGACTCACGCCCAGTCCGATCATCGTGCCCGCGCGCACCGAGAAGAGTTGCTCCTCGACCGTACTGCGTACGCGGTCGGCAATCGACGCGGCCATCTTGCTCGAAGCCATCGGCATGATCGCCACAAACTCGTCGCCCGCGTAACGCGTCAGGATATCCATCTGCCGCAACTCACGCCGCACGACCCCCGCGACACTCGCCAACAGACGATCGCCAATCGAGTGGCCGTATTTGTCGTTGATGATCTTGAAGTCGTCGATGTCGATCGAGAGAACGGCGAGCGACTCGCGGTTCATGCGCTGGC
The DNA here is from genome assembly GCA_946480785.1 of uncultured Blastocatellia bacterium. Next base: position 33,907 of record CAMLLD010000032.1, read on the forward strand.
ACTCGGCGAGACGCTGTTCGAGCATCATGTAGAAACCGCGCGCGTTGGGCAGCTCCGTCAACGGATCGACGAGGGCACTCTCGCGCGTCTTTTCGTAAGTCAACGCGTTGTTGAGCGCGCTCGAAGCGTGCTGACAAACAGACTCGAGCAAACGGACGTGTTCGGTCGTGTATGACGTGCGACTCTGCGAGTAAAGAGCGATCGCTCCGAACGCGCCGTCTTCGCGCAACAACGGCGACACCAGCACGCCACGAAAACGTTTGACGATCTCTTCAGGTACGCCGACGAGGTCGAGCTCCGGCGAGGCGTTCGTCATCGAGCGCGCATTCGCGATCACCCAGCCCGTGATGCCGTCGCCGACCGTGATGCGGCGATTCGAAAACATTTCCGCTTCTTCACCAACCGCATGCGCCGCGATCGCTTTCCCGGAACGTTCGTCGACCAAAAAGATCACGCAACTATCGAACGGCACGATCGATTTAAGTTTATTCGCCACGAGCGTAACGGTGTCGCTGAGGTTCAGCGACGAACCGATCGTCTGCGCGATCTCGTGCAGCGCAAAGACCTCGCGCTGCGCTTCAGAGATGGAGCGGAACCCAGTCGTCTCCTCGATCGGCTCGCCGAGAATGTCTGACGCCAAACCCGCATCGGGTTTCGTGCTCGTCTCCATGTCGATAGAAACAGTGGACGCGACTTGCTCCTGAATGTCTTCCGAACCGATGAGCCGATCGAAGGCCACAACGTGCTCCACAAACTTCTGCACGACCTTCGGATCGAACGCCGACCCGATCATGCTGTTCAGCAACGCGAGCGAGTCTTCGCGCTTCATCCCCTTGCGATACGGACGATCGCAACGAGTCGCGTCGTAAAAATCCACGACCGAAATGATGCGCGCGATGAGCGGAATCTGTTCGCCCTTCAAACCTTTCGGATAGCCGCTGCCGTCCCACTTCTCGTGGTGATAGCGAACGATGTCTTCGACCGGGTAAGGGAAGCCCACGCGTTTGAGAATGTCGCCGCCGACGACGGGGTGAATCTTCATCTTGGCAAACTCGGCTTCGGTGAGCTTGCCGGGTTTGTTGAGGATGTACTCCGGCACCGCGAGCTTGCCGATGTCGTGCAACAACGCGCCGGCATGTAACGCGCGCAGATCGGAATCGGAGAGCTTGAACAGCTTGCCCATTTCGACGGCGTAGATTTGCGTGCGGCGCACGTGGCCGTGCGTCGTTTGGTCCTTGGCGTCGATGGCGATAGCGAGCGATTCGATCGTGTTCATGTGAATCGCGGCCATCTCTTCGGCGTGGCGGCGGCGCTCGGCCTCGGCTTCACTCAGGGCGCGCACGCGTTTTTCGTTGAGTGAGTAGAAAAGCAGCGCGAACGCTGCGATGAGGAGGCCGAGGAGAGCAAAAGCGGCTCCTTCGTCGAGCAGCAGGAGCGCGAGACTGACGAGCGCCAGCGTGGCGCCGAATACAGTAATGCCGGTCGAGTTTAGCTTCAGCATGAGTTGATTAAGGCAAGGATCTAAGTCAGGCTTGGGAGCGTGCCAAACATTGTTGGCCACGGGCATAACTATAGGTTTTTTCTAGGGTTTGGTCAAGTTTTGCCACAGATTACATGGATTGGAGCTCGGCAGCGAGAGCGTCGGGAGTAGTTACGGGTTGTTTGCAGGTGTAGTGCTCGCAAACGTACGCAGTGGCTTGGCCGTCAACCAGCGGGCGGTTCTGGAGGAGAGGGATGGAGCCGATAGCTTCGGAATCGCCGGTAAAGCCCGGGGCAACGACCTTGTTTGGCAGATACTTGCGCCAGGCTTCCTGAAGCAAAGGCTGAACGTCGGCCGCGTCTTCGCCGACGATGGCGATCTCTTTCGGACTGGAGAGCAGGAAGTCGATGGCTGAGAGCGCGTAGCCGAAGCCGGACGGGTAGCGCCGCACCGAGTCGGCCATCTCGCCGAGGACGGCTTGCGCGAGCTCGCGGTAACGTTGATTGTCAGTGAGTAGGCTCAGGCGCAAGAGGGCATTCGCTGCGACCGAGTTGCCGGACGGGATCGCATTGTCGAAGTAGTCTTTCGAACGCACGATTAGGTTCTCATGACTCTTGCCAGTGAAGAAGAACCCGGCGCCTTCCTCGTCCCAGAACTCTTCTATCATCCGGTCCGTCAGCGCGAGCGCTTCTTTGAGCCAGCGAAACTCGCCGGTGGTTTCGTAAAGCGTGACGAGACCCTCGATGAAGAAAGCGTAGTCTTCGAGATACGCGTTGAACTTCGCGACACCGTCTTTGTACGTGCGCAGCAGAAAACCATCTTTGCGCAGGTTTGACAGGATGAAGTCGGCGTTGCGTCGCGCAGCTTCGGTGTAGTCGGTGCGATTGAGGATCACTCCCGCTTCCGCGAAGCTCGCGAGCATCAGGCCGTTCCATGCCGTAAGGATCTTTTCGTCGCGATCGGGTTTGATCCGCTGTTCGCGAACTTCGAAGAGTTTGCGAAGACTCTCGGCGCTTGGCCGTGTGGCGGAAGGATTGACGTTAAGGATGTTCTTGCCTTCGAAGTTTCCACCAGCGGTCACATTGAAATACGCATTAAATACAGCAGCCTCTTCGCCGAGAACGGATTTAATTTCGGCAAGATCCCAAACAAAAAATTTTCCTTCATGACCTTCCGAGTCGGCGTCCTGAGTCGAATAGAAACCGCCAGCGGGATTTGTCATCTCGCGCAGCACGTAATCGAGAATGCCTTCCGCGGTCTCGCGCGCGAGGGGCGCTTGCGACACCTGAAAGTAATGCAGATACAAGCGCGAGAGCAGCGCATTGTCGTAAAGCATCTTCTCGAAGTGCGGCACTAACCACTTCGAATCGGTCGAATAACGATGAAAGCCGCCGCCGAGTTGATCGTAAATCCCGCCGTAGGCCATCTTCTCGGCCGTGTGTTCCACCATGTCGAGCGCGTCCTGTTTGCCGGTGCGCACGTAGGTACGCAACAAAAACTCGAGCGCCATCGCGGGTGGAAACTTCGGCGCGCCACCGAAGCCGCCGTTGAGCGAATCGTAAGTTCTCACCATGCCGGCGTAAGCGGCATCCAGCAACTCAGCATCGATCGGATTAGGCGTAGCGCTCGGCTCGCTCAGCCGGCGCAATTCGTTCAGCAATGAAGCGCCTGTTTCCGCGATGTCGGTTTGCCGATCGCGATACGCTTCCGCAACACTGATTAGCACGCGCGGAAATCCAGGCATGTTGTAACGGTCCTGCGGCGGGAAATAGGTGCCGCCGTAAAACGGCACGCCGTCAGGCGTGAGAAAGACCGTCATGGGCCAACCACCGTGATGTGTCATCATCTGCACTGCGTTCATGTAGATCTGATCGAGGTCGGGGCGCTCTTCGCGATCGACTTTGATGTTCACGAAGAGCTCATTCATGAGCTGCGCGATGTCTTCATCCTCGAACGACTCGTGAGCCATCACGTGACACCAGTGACACGCCGAGTAGCCGATGCTCAACAGCACCGGCTTGTTTTCCTGGCGCGCTTTCGCGAACGCCTCTTCGCCCCACGGATACCAGTCGACCGGGTTGTGCGCGTGCTGCAGAAGATACGGACTGCTCTCGTTGATCAGGTGGTTGGTGAATTCCGCTTGTTCCATTGTTTACCTGCTTGCTGAATTAGCCTTTGAACCAGTAGGGCGTCTGCTTGGTCCAGGGGCTGTTGGGATACTTGCGATGCAGCAGATCGAACGCCGTCTTGGACCAGCGTCCGGTGTTCGCATCACCGCAGCCGTAGCGCGTGGTTTTCACGGCGAGATGCAGCGCCTCGGGCACGCGCGAGTCGTTGGGATGGCTGTTGGCCCACTGGATGACTTCTTTGGCGATGTAGTTTGGCGCGGCGCCGAAGGAGTTGAGCGCCTTCCATTCTTTTTCGGCCGCTTGCACTTGTTGCGGTGAGAGAAAACGCGGCGGCGCACCGGTGGTCACAGCGGTGAATTGGAGCGCTTCCCGATTTTCTTCCGCCGTGGCGGGCTGGAAAGCGGCCGAACACCACCAGTTATCGCGCAGTTGGTCCTGCTGGGGCAGCGGTGTCTCGCGGCCGAGACCGGGGTCGACGGTGGGCTCGAGACCAGGTGTCTTCAACCATGCGTAAATTGCGGCGAACTTCTTCTCGTCAGGCTGTCCGGCCAATTGATAACTCGTCAACAGGTCTGCTGTTTGCGGAACGAGTTGCGCGAGCAGCGGCGCGATCTCATCCGCGGTTTGCGTGTCGCCGAGTATCGCTGCGCGTAGCCACGTGGCCTGGATGAGATCGAGTCGCGGCCCGGCGGGCAACACGTTGCTCTTGACGGCATCTCTCAGCACCGACAGCGGCAACTGCTGATTGATCGCGTGCGCCGCATCGACGTCGAAGAAGGGCTTGCCTTTCTTGGCTTTGGTTTCGTCGGAAGTCTCCGAATCCTCCGCGGGGATCTCGCGGCCGTCGTCGTTCCAACTCAACGCCGCCGGCACGCGCGTCGCATCGGCGAGAAACTCGGAAAGGTTGTTGGCCAGACGCATTCGTTGACTGAGCAACAGGTTCACCGTCGACTCATCAAACCGTGCGCGCTCGGTTTTCAACGTCTGATCGAGAAGCGTGCGGGCTTCCGTTTCCTTACCTGACTCGAGCAGGAAGCGAATCGCATGGAAGCGCGCGGCGGGAAACGCGGGCGAAGTGTTCTTTACCTTTTGCGCTTCGGCTAACAGCTCACCGGCGTGCGGCCCGTTTCCTTTCGTCAACGTCAACGCCGCGATCAACCACGGCATGGAATGCGTCGCCTGCCAGCGCGCAAACGCATGATCCGGTGCTTCATTGCCGTTGCTTTCAAACGTCGCGATCCAATCCGTCAAATCCTCTCCCTTTGGGATCGTCGCGGGCTTACTGTCCGCATCATCCGTTTCCAAAAAGCCATCGAGCAGAACGGTGTAATCCCAGAGGTCCTGCTTCAGATTCGGGTTCGGCGTTTTGGCGCTCAGCGACTTCGCGAGCTCGTTGAGTCGCTCGGCCGGGTGCGCGCGCAAACGAACAAGATTCAACAGACGAAGCGAAGCAGCATGCAACGAGCTGAGCTTCTTGTCGGCGAGGATCTTCTGGAGTTGCGCTTCGGCGGCTTCTAGTGATTGCTGCTTCTGATCCGCAGGCCCGAGACTGCCTTTGCGCGCGAGTGTGCGCGCGACGAGGTACACCGCGTCTGTTCGCCACGGTGAATTCGGATCGGCGGCGATCATCTCGAAACCTTTGCGCGCCTCGTCGAAGTTTGTCGCGTAGAAATTCGCGGCGGCGATCTGGTAGGCGCGATCCGCGCGCGTCAGCGCATCAGCATCTGCCCCAAGCTCCGCCGGAATCGAACTCCCGCCCGCACAATTACTGAAAACCTGGTCCTGTCCTTCGACCCACGTCTTCACTGCGGCACTGTCAGCGCCGTACTTCGCGATGCGTTCCCCAAGCGCCGCAATCGCCGTGTCGAACGAATCTTTCTGGCAGTTCAGATAAGTCTCGTACTCGTTCGGCTTCTCACGGCTGCGATAAACCGAGATCGGCGCCGGCTCAGCAGCCACGACTTTCTTGCGCGCTTCCAGCCAGCTCTTCACCCAATCTTCATCACCCAGCGACGCACCTGTCTCCAGTCGATCTTTCCACAACTCAGTCAACGCTTTTTGTTCGTCAGGCGTGAACGGCGCGCCTTCGAGATAGCGATACGCGACGTAAAGATACGAGCGCGCGTAAGTCGGCTGCACCATGCCGATGCGCCCGGACGCGAAGCGCGCGAGCGGAAAATCCGGATGCACGGTGTGAACGAAAATGGTTTCCAGCACGAATGGACCACACGCAAACGCGGAGTTCGTGGTCAGCAGCCCGACCGTTAGAAAAAGGGTAAGCACAACGGCGATGATGGCGTGCGAGCGCATGTTCGTTAAGGTTCTCATCGGAGTTTGCGAGAGTTTACACCACAGATTACAGAGATCGTACAGATTCGCTATACTGGCCCGCTTATGGAACGTGAGACTTTGGACTTCGACGTAGTATTCGTCGGTGCGGGGCCGGCGAATCTCAGCGGCGCACTGCACCTCGCGCGGCTCGTAAAACAGAGCGACCTCGGCGACATCGAGATCGCCGTCATCGAAAAAGGCGCGGCGGTGGGCGCGCACATACTCTCGGGCGCGGTTATGGATCCGCGTGCTTTGAAAGAACTGATTCCGGATTTCGTCGAACAAGGCGCGCCGCTCGAGTCACCTGTTAAAGAAGACTACTTTCTCTATCTCACGGCCAAACACGCGATCCGTTCGCCGATCACGCCGCCGCCGCTGAAAAATCACGGCTACTACATCGTCTCTTTGAATCGTCTCACGGCGTGGCTCGGCGAGAAGTGTGAAGAAGCGGGGGTGAACATCTTTCCGGAGTTTCCCGGCGCGGATCTGCTCTACGACGAAAACGATCGCGTTCTCGGCGTGCGCACGGGCGACAAAGGCATCGACAAGGAAGGGAAGCCGAAAGCGAACTTTGAACCGGGCGTCGATCTGCGCGCGAAAGTCACCGTACTCGGTGAAGGTCCGCGCGGCTCGCTGACCAAGATGCTCGTCGAACGACTCGGGCTCGACGAAGGACGCGAACCACAGGTCTACAGCATCGGCGTTAAGGAGTTATGGGAACTGCCGGACGATCGTTATCCCGCCGGACGCGTCACGCACACGCTCGGCTTTCCGTCGGACTCGCAAACTTATGGCGGCGGCTGGATCTACGGCATGCAAAACCGCGTGCTGAACATCGGTTACGTCACCGGACTCGATTACAAAGATCCCCTGCTCGATCCGCACGCGGAGTTTCAGCGTTACAAGACGCATCCGTACATCGCGAAACTGCTCGAAGGCGGCAAGATGATCCGTTACGGCGCGAAGACGATCGCTGCGGGTGGTTACTTCGCGATGCCGCGGACGTACGCTGACGGCGTCTTGCTTGTCGGAGACTGTGCGGGGTTTCTCAACTCGCAACGACTCAAGGGAATTCACTCGGCGATCAAGAGCGGCATGCTCGCGGCGGAAGTGATCTTCGAAGCACTCAAAGCGAAGGATTATTCGGCGCAGCAGTTACAACGTTACGAACAGTGTGTTAACGAGAGTTGGATCATTCCCGAGCTGCGCAAAGTGCGAAACTTCCACGCGGGATTCAAACACGGCCGCTGGCTGGGCATCGTCAACACGGGATTGCAATTCTTCACGGGTGGACGCGCGTGGGGACTCTTCGATCGGGATCGCGCGAAGGCGGGCCACGAAGAGATGCGCAAGCTCAACGCTTACGGCTACCGCGGCGACGATCTCGAGCAGCGATATAACGGATTTCGCTTTGACGGGAAGACTACCTTCAACAAGCTGACCGACGTGTACCACGCCGCGGTGGGCCACGACGAAGATCAGCCCGCGCATCTGCACGTGCTCGACACGAATATCTGTTCGACGCGTTGTGCGGAAGAGTACGGCAATCCGTGCCAGCGCTTCTGCCCGGCAGCGGTCTATGAAATGGTAGACGACGGCGCGAACGGCAAACGTCGTTTGCAGATCAACTTCTCAAACTGCGTGCACTGCAAGACCTGCGACATCATGGACCCTTACCAGATCATTAACTGGGTGACGCCGGAAGGCGGCGGTGGTCCTGACTACAAGGGTATGTAACTACTTGGCGGCTTCGGGATCTTTCTGCTTGATGTCGAAGTGAACGCGCCCGCGGATCACTTCTTCCAGCGCAATTCGGGTCGGCTTGTGTTTCTGCGGATCGATGTCGATGCGCGGGTTCGCTCCGCGTTGTAACTGCTTGCTGCGCTTCGCTGCGAGAATGATGAGGCGGTACTTTGAATCTACTTCGCGTCCGCCGGGGGTTTCCAATTCATTCTCAGCCAACTCTGTCGTCGTAGCCACTCGATTGCTCCTTCTCTTCGTATAAATACCAATCAATCTTCCGCCGGCCAAAACTTCGCGATCACTTCGCGCACCAGGTTCTCCTGGCGGCGACAACGAGCGCGCTCGGCATAAATAATCGAAGCAAGCTGTCCCGCGGCCCGCTCTACTTCGTCGTTAAAAATCACGTAGTCGAAAGCTGAATACTGGCGCAGTTCTTCCGGCGCGTTGTGCAACCTGACTTCCAGTTCCTCGGGCGAATCAGTGCCCCGGGCAATCAATCGTTCACGCAGCACTGCAAATGACGGGGGCAGGATAAAAACACTCACCGAATCCAGCGGCAACTCGCGCACGCTCTCCGCGCCCTGAACATCGACTTCCAGCACGATGTCAGTGCCGGCCGCAGTCTCATCAGCGACCTGTCGTTTGGCCGTGCCGTAGAGATTTCCGTGCACGCACGCCCATTCGAGGAAATCGCCGGCAGCGACCATTTCTTCAAAAACCTGCCGGCCAACAAAGAAATACTCGCGGCCATTCAGCTCATTGTTGCGTGGCGCACGAGTTGTAAACGACACAGAATAGCTAAGATTTGGCACTACGTCCAAGACGTGACGGATGATCGTGCCCTTGCCGCCGCCGGAAGGTGAGCTGACGACAAACAAGGTGCCTCTTGGTTTGGTTGCGTTTGTGATCTCGGTCGCCGGCTGTAGTTCTTTCACTTTACTCGACATTCTGAACCTGCTCGCGGAGTTTTTCGACCTCTGCTTTGATTGCCAGCCCAGCTTCCTTGATTACCAGATCAGTAGACTTGGAAAGCGTGGTGTTCGCTTCACGGTTCAGTTCCTGCAAGAGAAAATCGAGCATCTTTCCCGCTTCGCCCGGGGCATCGAGCGCTTCCTGAAATTGGGTCAGGTGACTGCGCAAACGCACCATCTCCTCGCTGACGTCGCTGCGATCGGCAAGGTACGCGACCTCCTGGGCCAACCGCGCCGGATCTATCTCCACGACTTGTCCGCCACGATTGAGTAGTTCGCCGATCCGTTTTTGCAGACGCAGGCGGTAAGCGTCCGCGAGTCCGGCCGCGGCGGCTTCGATCGTGGGCACGAGTGACTCGATCTTCATTACGCGCTCGCGCAACTCGGTTTTGAGCGTTTCACCTTCCTGCTCGCGCATGCGTTCGAGCTCGTCGAGCGCCTGGTCCACCGCGGTGTCGAGCGCGGTGACGATGCGATCGTCGATACCGTTGCGCGCCGGTTGCAGCGCGCCGGGAATACGAGCGAGCACGTTGATGTCGATTTCGCCGGCGATGTCGAAGTCCTGTTGTAGTTGTTTGAGGGCGTTAACGTAGCCGGCGATGAGCGGGCGATTCAGTTCGTAGACCATCTGGGCCGTGCGATCGAGACTGATGGTCACGTCCACGCGGCCGCGAGTCAGACGTGAAGTGATGCGCTTCTTAACGCCGGGTTCGAGAGCGGCGAGTTCCGCGCCGACGCGCAGATGAATGTCGAGAAAGCGGTTGTTAACGGTCTTGAGATCAACGGAGACGGAGAAGTCGTCGCCCGCCACCATTGCCTTGCCGTATCCCGTCATTGATTTCATATTGTCTGTGCTATCTGTGGCTCTTCTTCGTCAGCAAACTGCAGTTCGTAAAGCTTGCGATACTGCCCGTTCTTCGCCAGCAGCTCCGTGTGCGTGCCCATTTCAATGATGCGACCGGCTTCCATCACCACGATCACGTCCGCGCGACGCACCGTGGAAAGACGGTGGGCGATCACGATGGTCGTACGATTGCGAACGAGATTGGCAATAGCCCGTTGCACCAAACGTTCCGACTCGGCGTCGAGCGCGGAAGTCGCTTCGTCCAAAATGAGAACGGGGGCATTGACCAGAATTGCACGAGCGATGGCCAGTCGTTGGCGTTGACCGCCGGAAAGAAAGATGCCGCGCTCGCCGACAATCGTATCGTAACCATCGGGCATTTCGCGAATGAAGTCGTGCGCAAAAGCGATCAGCGCGGCTTCTTCGATCTCGACGCCAGTGGCATCGGGTTTACCGTAAGCGATGTTGTGCTGCACCGTGTCGTTGAAGAGCACGGTCTCCTGCGTGACTAAAGCGATGTACTCGCGCAAGCTCTTCAGTTGTGCGTCGCGCAGATCGACACCGTCCCACAGCACGGCGCCGGAGGTCGGATCGTGAAAGCGCGGCAGCAGCTTCGTCAATGTAGATTTTCCGCCGCCCGATTCACCAACGAGCGCGACCATCGTGCCGGCTTTGATCTTTAAACTGACGTCGCGTAGCACCGAACGCGTTTCGTTCGAATAACCGAACGAGACATTACGCAGCTCGATCTCGTTCTGCAGTGGCGCGAGTGTTTGCGCGTCGGGCTTCTCGACGATCTCGGCGTGCTCGTCCATCACTTCCCACACGTGCTGGGCCGCAGCCAGCGCCTGCTCCATGCTGTTTTGCAGGCGCGAGAGCTTGCGCATCGGATCGTAGCTGCGAAACAGAAAGAAGAGGAACGCGAGAAACTGCGCGCTGTCCATTCGTCCGGCGAGAATCTCGTGCTGACCGAAGAACAGCAGCAGCACGACGAAGAGAATGCCGATCATCTCGATCGTGGGCGGCGCTGCGCCGGCGATGATCGCGCTGCGAAGGTTGGCCCGCACGATTCGCTTAGCCACCGCCGTGAAGCGATCGGCCTCGCGTTTCTCCGCGCGATAGGCCTTCACGATCCCCTGGTTCGCGAGTGCTTCCTGCGCGGTGTCGGTTAGCTCCTTGCTGCCTTCGAAACTCTCTCGCGCGAGGTTGCGCAATGACGTGCCGAATTTCGCGGTGAGCACGGCGATGATCGGCGCGAGCACGAGCGAGCCGAGTGTCAAACGCCAACTGAAATAAAAGGACGCCGCCAGAAAACCGATGAGGGTGAAACTCTCACGCAGCATGTCGCGCATCGTCGCCGTCACGGCCGTTTCAATCGCCGCGGCGCTCGAAACCAGGCGCGACACGAGATAATTCGTGCGATGGCGTTCGAAGAACGTCGCCGATTGAGCGAGCAAGTGGCCGTACAAATCCTGCCGGAGCTTCAGCACTGCCGACTGTCCGATCCGCGCCATCAGGTAAGTAGACAAGTACTCCGCGATGCCTTTACCCACCGTAAAAAGAACCAGCAGGATCGAGATCATTTTCCACGCGCCGAACCCCGCAGCGGGAATCAGACGCTGCAAGCCAAACAGCGTGGAAGCGCGTTGACCGTCGCCCGGTGAGAAGGCCTGGTTGAAGATTGGTACAATCAGCGCGCCGGTCGCGCTTTCAAACAGACTGACGAGCACCATTGCGAACGTCGCGAGCGTGAAGACCGGCCAGTGAGGTCTCAGGTACTTTAACAGGCGGCGAAGATCACGCATCTCTGGTTGCGAAAGTCTCGGATCAGTTGCTATAAGGGAGGCAGAAGACGGTCCTAAACATAAACAGGGAACTATACTTACCCCCGCTAATTTGCGTCAAGGCTGACGATTTTGCCCGATCTGCTTCGTTGTAACATCCCCCTCACGCGGCGCTAACATGCCCCGGTGGCGAATGAGTCTGCGTCAAGTTGAGTTATAATTCGCCGTTCATCAGAAAGGTAAATTCAATCCCTCCCGACAAGGGTCAGACATTTGGCACAGCAAGCACCACCAAACAGCAAATACACAGGCAAGCGTCTTCTGATCGCAGATGACGATACGGACATGAGACTCCTGCTCGCGGAGTATTTCCGGCGGCTCGGCTTTCAGGTCGAAGAACGAGAGAGCGGCATGGCCGCCTTCGAAGCGGCCGTCGCAGGCAGGTTTGATTGCTTCATTTTCGACGTTTCGATGCCGGGAATGTCCGGTCTCGAACTGCTCAAACGCGTTCGCGATCGCGGTATTCAAACACCGGCGCTCTTTCTGACGGCGCACGATGCGCTCGACGATAAGGTCGCGGGGTTTGAAGCGGGGGCCGATGATTATCTCGCGAAGCCGTTCAGTCCACGCGAACTGGAATACCGCGTCGAGGCTTTATTGCGTCGCGGCGGTTCAGCGCCCGTCGAGCAGGACGGCGAACGCATCGAGGTCGGCGACCTGGTGATCGACAAACGCCGGCACGAAGTGATTCGCAATGGTTATCGCATTGATCTGACGCCGCTCGAGTTTCAGATTCTTGAGTTGCTCGCGTCAGAGCCGGGCCGCGCGTGGTCGCGTAACGCTTTGCTCGATCGCGTTTGGAGCACTGACTACGAAGGCTATCAACGCAACATCGATCCACATATCAATCGCTTGCGCAAGAAGCTTGAGGCCGATCCGAAGAACCCGCGTTACGTTTTGACGGTGCGCGGTGTCGGTTACAAGCTGAACGAGATTCCGTAATGCTTTGGTGGGTCGGTTCAGGTCTCATTGTAGTTTGGCTCATCTTGTATTTGGTTCACCCGAACGGCTGGATTCATCTCCTGCTGATCGGAGGCATCGTTATGCTCGTGGTCCAAACGGCTGCCCACCGAAAGACTAAAGCTGCTATGAAGAACCGCCGCTAGGCCAAGTCAGATCCGTGTCCGTCTGTGAAGATCTGTGGCTTGACCTGATCGCGTGGTTCGGCAACAATGCGCCTGTTTACGGCATCAAGAGCACCAGGAGATTGCTGCCATGACATTAAGTTTCCTTAGTCGACGCGTTCTCTCTCTCTTTGTTATCGGGTTGTTCACGCTGGCCACAGCCGTGGCGCAGACGGACGTCGAACGAAAAACCGTTGCCATTACTTATCCGTTGGACGAGACGGTGACGGTGAAGTTTCGCGGTACGACGCTGTTGCCACGTTTGAAAGGCGAAGCGAAGGTCAAACGCGCCGGACGCCGCGGCACGCGCGTCGAGTTGAGCGTTGAAGATTTACCGCGCGCTTCGGAACTCGGCGGCATTTATACGACCTACGTTCTCTGGGCAATCTCTCCTGACGGTCACGTCGACAATCTCGGTGAAATCAAACGCAGTGGCAGTACGTTTATCGACTCTAAGCTCGACGTCACGACGCCGTTGCAGTCGTTTGCGTTGATACTCACCGCCGAGCCGCACTTCCTGATGAAAGTGCCGAGTCGCATGGTCGTGCTGGAAAACCTGCCGCCACAGAAACCAAACGGCAGCACGGTTGAAACGGTCGACGTGCGCTACATCGGCAATTCGAGCGATTACTTCAAGAATGTTCACGTGCCGGAGATCGCTGATAAGGATTACCGCGAGACGCCCGTGTCGCTGCTTGGCGCCCGACAAGCGGTAGCGCTGGCGAAATATGCCGGCGCTTCGGACGACGCGCCCGATGAACTGCAAACTGCTGAAGATCAGTTGCAGGCCGCGGAGAAGGCCTGGCGTTTGGCTCAACCAGTCGCGGAAGTCGATATCGAAGCGCGCAAAGCGACGTCGTCCGGTGTTCATGCTGAAGAAGTCGCGGCGGCAAGAAAAGCCGCGCGCTTGCAACGCGAAGACATTCGTCGTCGCGATGACGCCGTGCGCGCAGCCGAGAAGAACGCGGATGCGCTCGAACAGCAAGTGGCCCAACTACAGACGGCGCTGGAAAAAGAACGACGGGCGCGTGAACTCGCCGAGCGGGATTTGGGTACGGTCAACGATCAGTTGCGCGAAAAACGAGTGGAGGTTGCACAGCTACGCGATGAGAACCAGCAGCTCCGCGCTGACAGCGAAGCCGCGAAGTTGAAAGTCGCGCGTTACGAAGGCGAGAAAGAAGCTGAGAACGCGCGCGTTGAAGCAGAGCGACGCGCGGTTGAGCGGCGCAACGCCGAAGCGACGCTGAAAGAGACACTCGCGAAGTATGGCACGCTTAAAGAAACGTCGACCGGTTTTCGTTTGATACTGCCGGAGAATATCTGGACCAACGCGCGCAAAGCCGAGCTCGCGACTTCCGCGGCCGCGAAACTCGAACCGCTCGCGGCGCTGCTTGCGAGTAATCCCGATTACCAGATCCTGATCGAAGCGTACACCGACAACAAAGGCGACGAGGTTACGTTGCAGCAACTCACGCAGGAGCGTGCGCGTGTCTTGTCCGATCGTTTTCAAACTGCGGGCGTCGATCCGATGCGCATTCAGGCGAACGGCATGGGCGCGTCGAATCCGTTAGCGTCCAACAACACGGTCGCGGGTCGCACGAAGAATCGTCGCGTTGAAATCACCTTTACGTCGCCGATACCCAAGAGCACGGCGGCGAAGTAGATCCGCCAAAACTCTTGTTCCCACTCGATCCGCTCGAGATTTTACAGGTCATCGGTTATAGCGTCGGTGCTCTGCTGCCGCTGTGGATGGCCGTCCAGCTCGTCCTCACACGCCGCAAACTCATCCCGCTCGAACGTCTGCTCGCTGCGCTCGCGCTCACGATGGGCGGCTGGCATACGAGCAATCTCGTCATCACACTTCATGGTTTATTCGATCTCGGTCCGGACACCTGGACCACGCTGCTGCGCATCGCCGACACCGTCGCCGTAATCAGCATCACATTTGCTTACTCGCTGCTGCTTCACGTTCATCTGCATTTGTGGGCGCAGGCGCACGGCCGCGAGCTCACTCCCAGCGAACGCGCGCGGGTTTATCTCTCTTACGTGCCCACCGTTTTCCTGCTGATCACGCTGCCGCGGCTTTGGACCGGCGAGTACGCGCCGATGATGACGAAGCTGTCGCCGTATGTGATTCCGTTTGCGTGTTGGATCGCGTACGTGCTCGGACTGATCGCCTTGACCGAGCTTTTGATCGCGCGTAAGAGCGGCAACCCGAGCGAGAAGCGGATCATGCGCACGCTCGCGGCGTCGTTTATCGGCGTCGGTGTGGTGATCTTCGCCGCGCTCGGGTTTGAGCTTTGGCAGGGAACAGTAGCGGGCGCTTATTTGAAAACGATCGCGAACCTCGGTTCGCTGCTGCCGTCGGTGCTGCTGGCGTATTACATCTATCGCTATCGCTATCTCGAGATCATCATCGAAGAGAGTCTCGTCGTCGTGACGTTTGCCACCGTGGTGTTGACGGTTTACGTCTTCGGCATTCGCACGATTGGCGACTGGATGACCAGGCGCTACGGCGTACGACCCGGTCTTGTTGAAGCGCTCTTGATCCTCGCCCTCGCGTTGCTTGCGGCGCCGCTACGCGGCTGGCTGGCCCAACGCTTCCACAAACTCTTCGAGCGCGAAGCGGCGCTCTACAAAGAGATCGTCTCGCGCATCGGCGCTTATGCCGGCCAGTACAAAGATCTTTCCGACTTGCTGCACTTCGTCGAAGAGCGAACGACGAAGGCGTTGAATCTGCGCAGGCTTTCGATCTTTGTGCCGGAGACAGACGGAGCATTTGCTGAACCGTGGATCGGTGAAGCGTTGGCGTTGTCGCAGGCAAATGGTTGGGAGCCGGTCGAAGACGAGCCGCTGCTGTTGGACCACGGTTTTAGGCTCGCGTATCCGATGCGGCGTGAGGAAAAGATCGAAGGCTTGCTGGCCGTCGATGCTTCGAATGCGATGTTGACGACGGATGCGCGCTCGGTAATGGAACTGCTCGCGGGTCAGGTGGCGATCGCGATCGATGACTCGCGTTTGCTCGCTGAGAATCTTCGGTTGGAACGCGAACTGGCGGAACGCGAACGTCTCGCGTCGCTCGGACGCATGGCCGCGACGGTGGCCCACGAAATCAAGAACCCGCTTTCGGCCATCAAGTCGATCGCGCAGGTGATGCGTGAAGACCAGCAGTTCAATCACGAGTACGAGCGCGACCTGCGACTGATCGTCGGGGAGACGGATCGTTTGAGTCAGAGCGTGACGCAACTGCTGAGTTTCGCGCGCAAGGAGAGCGCGGCGGAGCAGCCGCTGAGTGTCGCCGAGTTGCTGCATTCGGTCGTACATCTGTTTCAGGCGAATGCGCGCGAGCAGGGCGTCAGTCTTGAGTGCGAGATCAGATCCGATGCGATACTCACCGGCAAGTGCGTTTCCGCTTTGCGCGATGCCGTGTCGAACCTGTTGCTGAACGCGTTGCAGGCGACGCCGAGTGGCGGACAAGTGAAGCTCTTGGTAGATGCTCGCGATGACGAGCTTTTGATCGCGGTTGAAGATTCGGGCGCGGGCGTTCCCGCTGAGTTGCGCGAACGAATCTGGGAACCGTTCTTCACTACGCGCCAGCGTGGCACCGGACTCGGCCTCGCGATCGTGCGCAAGCGCGTGCAGGAAGTGGGTGGTTCCGCTCTGCTCGTCGCGTCGAATGGCCGCGGCGCTGTTTTTCATCTCCGTCTTCCGCTCGACGGAAATTAATCTTCCACTCGTCGGAACTTTGTCCGAGTGGTTGCGTGTCATCCGTGGCCCAATTCCGGATCGAAGGAGACAGCAATGACGAAGAGAAATTTCTTAAGCCTGTTCCTGCTCAGCTTATTTCTCCTCTGCGGCAGCTTGAACGTCCAGGCGCAAACAACGCAAACCGAAACGAAAGATGACGAAACCAATCTTGATACGCAGCTCTATCTGATCGTCGGCACGAACCAGGACGTGGTCGAGTCGAGACTGCCGTCATTACTTGACCCGGTAGTCAAACAGCTTCGCGCCACACTGCCGTTCAAGAACTACCGGCTCGCGGCCACGCTGATCAATCGCGTCAAGAACGACGGACGGCTTGATCTGAGTTGGATCGGCGGTCCGATGGCGTCGGCAACAGGAACCGCGCCGACGAACACGCCGAGTTTCAGTCAGTTCAAAGTGCGGCAAGTGAAGCTTGTGCACACGAGTGAAGGACAGCAAGTGGTGCAGATGCAGGGCTTCAATTTCGGCGCGCGCATACCGATTCAAGTTAGCGGCGCGATCGCGGCGAACGGCGCGGTGGCCCCAAATTTCAACTACGAGAGCACCGGCCTCGCGACCGACATCAGCATGCGCGAAGCCGAACCCGTGATCGTCGGCACCCTCAACGTTGGTCCATCGGGCGACGCCATCATCCTCGTCGTCTCCGCCAAGCGCACGTTGAAGTAGCAAAACCGGCCACGGATTACACGGATCGATCTGTGTAATCTGTGGCTAAGCTTCACCGTGGCACGCGATGCGCTAGGGGATTCGCGACGGTTGGCCCTAAACTTACCCGGAAGTGAGAAAAGACGCATTGCGATTGATGATTGTTGACGACGAAGAAGCCGCTCGTTACGGCATGCGCCGAGCCCTGACCACCCTCGGCTATAACATCACCGAAGCAGGCTCCGCCGAAGCCGCGCGCGCCCTCCTCAAACAAAACGAACCCGATCTTTTGCTGCTCGACGTAAACCTCCCAGGCCTCAGCGGCCTCGACTTCCTGCGTGAGCTGAAGAACGCAAACGGCAACGCTCCACTCGTGATCATTGTCACCGCGCACGGCTCGGAGCGCATGGCCGTCGAAGCGGTCAAAGCCGGCGCGCACGATTACCTCTCGAAGCCATTTGAAGTCGACGACCTGCGCCTCGTAGTCAAGAACGCCGCCGAGACTCTGCAACTGCGCCGCGAGAATTATTCACTCCGCCGTCGCATCGAGGTAGAGCGTTCGCAACGCGGCGCACTCATCGGCAACTCCGAAGCAATGCAGCGCGTGCGCAGCATGATCGATAAGGTCGCCGAAACCGACGCGACTGTGCTCGTACGCGGCGAATCAGGCACCGGCAAAGAACTCGTCGCGCGCGAGCTACACGAAAGAAACAGTGTGCGGCGTAACGGTTCGTTCGTCGCCGTAAACTGCGCGGCGCTGCCATCTGAGTTGATCGAATCAGAGTTGTTCGGCCACGAAAAGGGCGCATTCACAGGCGCGGCAGCACGGCGCGAAGGGAAGTTCGAACAGGCCGACGGCGGCACGTTGTTCCTCGACGAAATCGGCGACATGAGCTCAAACGTCCAGGCGAAACTCCTCCGCGCACTTGAAGAACGACGCATCGAACGCCTCGGCGCGAATGAGTCGATCCCCGTCGACGTGCGCATCGTGAGCGCGACGCATCGTCCACTCGAGCAGGAGATCGCAAACGGAAACTTCCGCGCGGATCTGTTCTATCGTTTGCGTGTCGTGACGGTCGACATTCCACCGCTGCGCGAACGTCGCGAAGACATTCCGCTGCTGACTGAAACCTTCGTCCGCCTCGCCGCTGATCGCTACGATTTGCCGGAAAGAGGACTGAGCCAGGGCACGTTGAAGCGGCTGCTCGAATACAACTGGCCCGGCAACATACGCGAACTGCGCAACACGATCGATCGCGCGGTCATCATGGCCGAAGGCGACGAGATCACGCCGCGCGATCTACCCGACGAGATCACCGCGGGCATGCCTACCAGCGCGATCGTGGAGGGCGAAGAGCGTGATGGTTTACACATCCCGTTTACGGCCGACTTTCGCGAAGACCGGCGCGAGTTTGAGCGTCGTTACATCTCGCGCTGCCTCGAACACACGAACGGCAACGTCACGCGTGCCGCGGAGATCCTCGACATGCACCGGCAGTCGTTGCAACACAAACTGCGTCAACTCGGCCTCGGCAGGAGATACGTCTCAGTAGCGGGAGACACGCAGGATAATCCCGACAGTTGACCGGCGGACACGCAGCGCGAGAGACTTGTTGTAGAATCCCTTTCACTTAAAAGCCGCAAGCGAAAGAAACAGGGAAGGGATTTCAATAGATGAAAGCACGGGTTGACGCCATCATTCAGCGCGACCAGGCCGAGTATTTAGATCGGCTCAGCACGCAAGACGATCCTCTATTAGCGGAGATGGAAGCTTACGCGGCGGAGCATCGCGTGCCGATCGCGGACCGCGAGGTCGCCACGTTTCTCGAGATCACGGCACGCGCGAGCCGCGCGCAGAAGGTACTCGAGATCGGTATGGCCATCGGCTACTCGGTGCTTCATCTTCTACGCGGCATGGACCAAAGCGGCCAAAACGGTCTCGTCGTCACGATCGAACCGAGCGACGAGATGATCCAGGCCGCCTCCGGCTATCTGAAACGTGCGAACCTTTTCGAACGCGTGCGGATCGAACGCGGCAAAGCGCTCGACGTCATGCCGCGCCTCGACGAAACTTACGACCTGCTTTACATCGACGCCGTTAAAGAAGAGTACCGGCAGTATCTCGATCTCGGTTTACCGCGTCTGCGAAGCGGCGGCGTTGTCGTCGTCGACAACTTGCTCTGGGGTGGACGAGTGGCCCAACCCGAGAGCGCAAACGACGAAGACTCGACGAAAGGCCTGCGCGAGTTCAATCCTTACTTCATGAATCACCCGCAGCTTCGCTCCGAAATTTTGTCTGTCGGTGACGGCCTCGGTTACGCGGTGAAGGTCTCGTAATCCCCGGCAACTTCTTGATAAAGACTTCTGCCGCGTGATAAGTTCGCGCAGAGTCCGTTGACGGAGGTTTTTATCATGGCCCGTAGCAACTGGAAGCAGCTTAGCGCGTTGGTTTTGCTCCTGGCCTTCGCCTGCGCGAGCTGGTCGTGCACGGTCGCTTCGAGCAACGAGCTCTACTTCGGCAAAACGGACCCGCCCGCGCGCAACATCTTTCGCTACGTCACGGGCGACGAGCCTGAATCACTCGATCCCGCGATAAGTAACGGCCAACCCGAAGCGCGCATCTACATGGCGCTCTACGAGGGACTCGTCGAATACGATCCGAAAACAGTCGGCCCTATTCCAGCACTCGCCACGCACTGGCGCCCCAACAACGACGCTTCCGAATTCACATTCTACTTGCGTCACAACGGCCGCTGGTCCAACGGCGATCCGATCGACGCGAATGATTTCGTTTACAGCTTTCGCCGCGTGCTCTCGCCGCAGGTCGCTTCGCGCAATGCCTACATGGCCTATTACATCAAGTATGCGCAGGCCTACAACGAAGGCGCCGTGTTCGTGCGCGATCAGAAGACCGGAAACTTTCTGCTCGCCAAAGACTTTGACGAGACTGTGCAGGAACCGCTCAGCGCGACGCCGCTAGACAAGACGAAAGGTGAGTACGCCCCAACCGCGGAAGATCCAAACCAACCAGCCGACTCCGCGATCCATCAATCGTTCCACACACCGCTGCGCCTGACAGTGCCCGGCGACGCGAAGGCGCGCACGAAACTGCTGAACGCCAACGCCAAACTGAAAGCCGCACTCGAAGGTAAAGAACTCGTTCCGGTCAAAGCAGAAGACATCGGAGTGGAAGCGGTCGATCAATACACGTTGCGGATCTGCCTGACGTCGCCGGCGCCGTTCTTTACCGGCATGTTGGCCCACCAGGCGTTTCGCATTGTGCCGCGCAAGATCGTCGAGCAGTACGGCGCGCAATGGGCGCAGCCGGAACACATCGTTACCTGTGGTCCATTCAAAGTGAAGACGTGGCGGCCGTACGACAAGCTCGTCGTCGAACGCGACCCGATGTATTGGGACGCCGCCAACGTCAAGCTTGATGAGATCTACTTCTATCCGATGTCGGACAACCCGACGATCATGAACCTCTACAAGGTCGGCGAGATCGACGCTGTGTTGAACCACACAGTGCCGAATGCGTGGCTGCACGTCGTGCGGGAAAAGAAGGACTACATGAACGCAGTCGAAGCCGGCATCGATTACCTGACCATCAACGTAACGAAGCCGCCGATGAACGACGTGCGCGTGCGGCGCGCCTTCAACATGTCGGTCGATAAGGAGGCGTGGGCCGCGTGGCGCAAAATCGTAAAGCCGCTGACGGCATTCACACCCGAGAAGATTTTCCCCGGCTATACACAACCGACTGGCGACGCTTTCAATCCGGAAGAAGCGCGCAAGCTGCTGGGCCAGGCCGGTTTCCCAGTCACGAAAAACGGCGACGGCAGCTACTCGTGTCCCAAGTTTCCGAAAGAGATCGAGTTCATTTACAACACGCAGGAATCCAACAAAGCGATGGCCGAGTGGATGCAGGCGCAGTGGAAACAGCACCTCGGTATCACCGTCAACCTGCGCAACATGGACTGGAAGACTTTTCTCGTCGCGCGATCGAAGCTCGACTACAACGGGTTCGCCCGCTCCGCATGGGGCGCCGATTACATGGACCCGTTTACGTTCCTGAGTTTGTTTTATACCGGCGGCGACAGCGGCACTGGCTGGCAGGATCCGAAATACGTGGCGCTGCTCGACGAAGGCAATCGTTCACTCGATCCGCACAAGCGTTATGAGCTGCTCGCGCAGGCCGAGGCATACATGCTCAAAGCGCAGCCGGTTATTCCGCTCGATACGTCCTCGGTTAACTGGGTGAAGAAGCCGTACGTCAAAGGGATGTATCCTAACGCGGGCTCGTTATTCGCGTGGAAGTATGTCTACATCGAACGCGATCCGGCCAAGTGGGACTCGGGCACGCCGAGTTTGGCCGAGTAGCAAAACGTCTAAATGGTTCGCTTCATAATCAGACGCCTTCTGGTCACGATCCCAACGATTCTGGTCGTGATCACGATCACCTGGACCTTGATCAAACTAGCTCCCGGAAATTTCTATTCCGGCGAGAAGCGACTGCCGCCCGCCATCGAAAAGAACATCCGCGAAAAGTACGGCCTCGACAAGCCGTGGTATCAGCAATACGGCAAGACGATGTGGGCCATCATTCGCCACTTCGACTTCGGCACGTCGCTGAGGTTCGAAGGACAATCGGTTAACACGATCATCTGGCGCTCGCTGCCCGTCTCCGCGGCGGTGGGGATTCTCGCTTACATCCTCGCGCTCGTGATCGGCATTGCCGTGGGTTCGATCGCTGCGTTGAAACAAAACTCGCGTTGGGACTACGCGTCGATGGCGCTGGCGATGCTCGGCATTTCCGTGCCCAATTTCGTGCTTGGTCCGATTCTCGTGCTCGTGTTTTCGCTGAGTCTCTACTGGTTGCCGCCTTCGCGTTGGGGCGGTTTTCCGAGCCGGAACCTGATCCTGCCGGTGATCACACTCTCGGCGATCTACATGGCTTACATCGCGCGGCTCACACGCGCCGGCATGTTGGAAGTGCTGCGCTCCGATTACATCCGCACCGCGCGCGCCAAGGGACTCAGCGAAAAGGACGTGCTGATCCGCCATGCACTGCGCGGTGGCTTGATGCCGGTGGTTTCTTACACCGGGCCAGCGCTCGCGTTCCTGTTGACGGGAACAGTCGTGGTCGAGCGCATCTTCGCGCTGCCGGGTTTGGGAAACTACTTCATCCAGGCATCGCTCAATCGCGACGAGCCGCTGATCATCGGGATCGTCGCGTTCATCTCAATCACTTTGTTGCTCATGAATATGCTGGTCGATATTGCTTACGCTTTTCTCGATCCGCGCGTGAGATACCAGTAGCTAATGGTCGAGCCGGAAATAAAGATCGGGCCGGAAGAGGCCGTCGCCGAAGATACGCATGTGGACGCCGGCGAGTTTGTCCGTGGCACGTCGCTTTGGCGCGACGCGTGGCGACGGTTACTCAAGAATAAGCTGGCTGTGTTTGGTCTCATCGTCGTGATTCTGGTCACGATCGCCTCGATCATTGGCCCGCTGCTGATCAAAAAGATCTTCGGCTTTACGCCTGATTACATTCCGACGGAGAACCAACAACTCGTCAGATCGTTTCCGCCGTTCACTGGACCAAACGGCGAGTTTTCGTGGGCGCATCCGATGGGCACTGACAATGCCGGACGCGATCAGTTCGCGCGCGTGTTGCAGGGCGGGCAGATCTCGTTGTTTGTCGGCATTATCGCGACGCTCGTTTCTCTCGTCATCGGCGTGAGCTACGGCGCGGTTGCAGGTTATCTCGGCGGCCGCATCGATAACCTGATGATGCGCATCGTCGACGTGCTTTACTCACTGCCGTACATCATCGTGGTGATCGTGTTGCTGGCGATGTTTCGCAGCCAGACACCGCGCGGACAGTTGGCGCTCCTGTTCATCGCGCTCGGTTCCGTGTCGTGGTTGACGATGGCGCGCATCGTGCGCGGGCAGGTGCTGTCGTTGAAGAACCAGGAGTTTGTTACCGCGGCACGTGCGACGGGCGTCTCGACGACGCGCATCATCTTTCGCCACCTCGTGCCGAATACGCTCGGACCAGTGATCGTCTACGCCACGCTGACGATTCCGCAGATCATGTTGACCGAAGCGTTTCTGTCGTTTCTCGGTCTGGGCGTGCAGGCGCCGCTCGCATCGTGGGGCAGTCTTGCGGCGGATGGCGTGCAGAACATCGCGATTTTCCCGTGGCAGTTGATCTTTCCCGGCGTGACGATGGCGTTGACTTTGTTTTCTTTGAATTTCCTGGGTGACGGTTTGCGAGACGCGCTCGATCCCCAGATGAGGACCACTTGAGCCTGCTCGAGGTAAAGAATCTCCGCACTTACTTCAACACTGATGACGGTCTCGTAAAGGCCGTCGATGGCATCTCGTTTCAACTCGAGCCTGGCGAGACTCTCGGCATCGTTGGTGAATCGGGTTCGGGTAAGTCGGTCACGAATCTTTCGATCCTGCGTCTCATTCCCGAGCCGCCGGGAAGGATCGCCGGCGGTGAAGTGCTCTTCAAAGGCGAAGACATCCTGTCGCTATCAGCGGAAGCCGTGCGCAAGATCCGCGGCCGCCGCATTGCGATGATCTTTCAGGATCCGATGACCTCACTCAATCCGTTCATGAAGATCTCGAAGCAACTAATGGAGATGACCGAACTGCATCTCGGTCACACAAAAGCACAAGCTTACGAACATGCTATCCGCATGTTGGAAACTGTCGGCATTCCCGATGCACGCGCGCGGGCGAACAGTTATCCGCACGAGTTCTCCGGCGGCATGCGCCAACGCGTCATGATCGCGATGGCGCTTTCGTGCGAACCCGAACTGCTCATCGCTGACGAGCCAACGACCGCGCTCGACGTCACGATTCAGGCGCAGATCCTCGAGCTGATCAAGAAACTGAAACAGGAAACCGGAACGAGCGTCATTCTGATCACCCACGATCTCGGCGTCGTCGCCGGCATGACCGATCACGTGATCGTCATGTACGCCGGGAAGATTTTCGAGCAGGCACGAACGAAAGAACTGTTCGCGTCTCCGGGTAATCCATACACGAAGGGGCTGTTGCGATCGGTCCCCGATCCGACCGCTGAACAGGGCAAGCTGTACCAAATTCCCGGACTGCCGCCGGACGTGGCCCATTTGAAGCCCGGCTGTCCTTTTGCCGATCGTTGCGAACGCGCCGAAGAGATCTGCCGGCGCGAGTTTCCGCCGTTCGTCGAGTTAACACCCGATCATCATTCGCTTTGTCATTTCGCCAATGAAGTCTATGCCGAGTCAGTCAACGCCAAACGCGCCTGAAACGATCGTCGCCATTCGCGATCTGAAGGTGCACTTCAATCTCGGTCACGATCGCGTGGTCAAAGCCGTCGACGGCGTCACGCTCGACATCCTCGCGGGCGAAACGCTCGGCCTCGTCGGCGAATCAGGCTGCGGCAAGTCGACGCTCGGCCGCGCCGTGTTGCGACTCACCGAACCGACGAGCGGACAAGTTCTTTATCGCAACCAGGACCTGGCCCATCTCTCAAGCAAGCAACTGCGCGAACAGCGCCGTCACCTGCAAATCATCTTTCAGGATCCGTACGCCTCGTTGAATCCACGCATGACGGTGGGCCAGATCGTCGGCGAACCGCTCGAAACTTTCAAACTCGCACGCGGCAGGGAAGCCGAACAACGAGTGCAGGAATTACTCGAAACCGTAGGCCTCAGCAAGCGGTTCATCAAACGTTATCCGCACGAGTTCTCCGGCGGGCAACGCCAGCGCATCGGCATCGCGCGCGCACTCGCCGTCGATCCCGATTTCATTGTCGCTGACGAACCGATCTCCGCGCTCGACGTTTCGATTCAGGCGCAGATCATGAACCTGCTCGAGAAGTTGCGGCGCGAGAAGAACCTCACTTATCTTTTTATCTCACACGACCTGCGGGCCATCAGACACGTTTCGGATCGCGTGGCGGTGATGTATCTCGGCAAGCTCGTCGAGATTGCCGATGCCAAAACGATCTACGTCGAGCCGTTGATGCCTTACACGAAGGCACTCATCTCGGCAGTGCCGGTGCCCGATCCGGAGGTCGAAGCGACGCGACAACGCATCGTGCTGGAAGGCGACGTGCCCTCGCCGATCAAGCCGCCGTCGGGTTGTCCTTTTCACACGCGCTGTCCGTATGCGATTGATGTTTGCAAGGAGGTGGTTCCTCAACTGGTTGAGATCAAGCCGGCGCATTACGCGGCTTGCATCAGGATCAGCCCGGCCATGCCCCACATCGAGGACGTTCCGCCCGGCGCCGCTCCCGGCCTCGATTAGGGTTGACCGCGCTTTTGTGGCACTTTCTCACTGATTGCTGTTGAAATCCCCTCTGTATTGACTGTTTAGCACTAAGGTAATCCTCGTGTGCGGATGAGGGACAGCTATATGCTTGTGCCCGGACGCTGATGGTTAAGAAGTCCCCCATTGCCCCGAATACTCAGGAACACCGCGAAGATGCCCCTCCCGCGTGGCCGGAGGTGCAGGACGGGCTCGCGGCCAACTCGGGCCTCTCGCTGCTGCTGGTCGATGGGCATCAGCCGCCCGCGCTCGTCGTTTCCAATAACAATTCGATCTGCGAGGCGTTTCAGACGTCGCCGGAGTATGTGAAACTCTGCGACCCGTATTGCGGCGTCGCACACGCAGAAGCGATCAAGGCCGGTGGCACTGTCGAATATAAATGCCACGCCGGGTTGAACTGTTTTGCAAAGCCGGTCGAGATCGGCGGCGGTAAGCGGAAGCTCGCAGTCATCGGTGGCCGCGCGTTTACGAAGAGCGTTGATTACCGGCAACTGATCGAACGCTTTCGCAGTGGCGAGCTGCAGAGTCTGGCGACAGACGAGACGTTTGCGAATGTGATTTTTTCCGAAGCGCAACGGCTCGATGAGCTGGCGGAACGTGTCGAACGGACCACGGATCGTTTTCATGTTGCGTCGTCGAATGGATCTGCCAAGACCGCTAAACCGAAATCACAGCCGGAGGTTGAGGCTGTGGTTTCGATCACGCCGCCCACCGCGGTAAAACCGGATCTCGAGCAGGAAGTTCGCCGTTTGCGCGGCGAGCTCGAACAGCGCTCACGTCTCACCAACTCGCTGCAGCATTTTCTCGAACGCATCAGCGGCGACGACCCAGTGAAAACTTACAACTCGATCGTCAGCAACTCGAAAGAGTTGCTGCAGTCGGAACGCGCATCGCTGCTCGTGCTCAAGGAGAGCTCCAACGAGCTCGTCATGAAAGCGGCCAGCGGTCTCGCGACCGATCCGACAAAGGTTGGACCAATTCGCGTCGGCGAAGGCGTGTCGGGCCACGTCATCGACAGCGGACAACCGATCGTCGCGAGAGACCTGCGGCTCGAAGGTCACAAACCCGCGCCGCCTGAGCGCCGCTACAAAACAAACTCCTTCATCAGCTATCCGATCACGATCGGCGGGCGCAAAGTCGGGGTTTTGAATGTTACCGATAAATCCGGCGGGCGCACGTTTGACGAGGTCGATCTCGGACTGCTCGAGATCATCGGACCACAAGTCGCGCTCGCGCTCGAACGTGCCGGATGGCAGGAACGTGCGACTGAGTTTCAACTGATGTCGATCACCGATCCGCTCACGGCGTTGCCGAACCGGCGCTATCTCGAAGAGCGACTCATGGAAGAGTTGAACCGCTCGAAGCGCTACGACTTCCCGATGAGTTTCCTGATGATCGACATCGACGACTTCAAGGCTTACAACGATAACAACGGTCACCAAGCCGGCGACCTCGCGCTACAGATCACAGCGCATTGTTTGAAAGGCGGCCTGCGTTCCGCGGACGTCGCGTCGCGTTACGGCGGCGAAGAGTTCTGCATTCTCCTGCCGCAAACCGGCCTCTCCGAAGCCGGCTCGATCGCGGATCGCATTCGCCAGCGCGTGAGCACGACGCACTTTCCGCACGGCAAGACACAGCCGTTGGGCCGCGTGACCGTGAGCATCGGCGTCTCGACGTTTTCTGCACTCGTCAACACTTCCGAAAACATTATCGCCGCCGCGGACCGCGCGCTTTACCAGGCGAAGAACAGGGGCAAGGACCGCGTCGTCTTCTACGGCGAAGAGGGCGTGCAAAACCAGCAGTCATGATGAACCGGGGCAGCTCCAGCGAGAACTTTCGGCGCGTGCTCGGGCGCGTGACGCCGCCCGACTTTGTCGGCCGTACATCAGAGCTGGACCGCATCATGGCCCACGCTGCGCCCGCGAATGCCGGACGTGGTTTGTTGTTGCTGATGGAACCCTCCGCCGGTGTTTCCGAATTGCTGCGCCAGGCTTACGACCGGATCTTCAATCAACGCAGCGACGTCATCCCGATCTACTTCGCGTTTACGCGCAACGAAACGACCGCGGTGAGCGCGTCGATCGAGTTTCTCAACACGTTTCTCCAGCAGTACATCGCTTACCGGCGCGACGAACCGTTCGTGTCACACGCCACGCTGACGTTGCAGGAGCTGCTCGAACTCGCGCCGCCTGCCGATCACGAATGGATCGAGCAACTCGTCGACTCGTACACGCGGCTGCGTTTCAGCAACGACGACAAAGCGCTCGTTCGTTTCTGCCTCGGCGCGCCGCAACGCGTTCCGGCGGGTCGCGGCCGCCCGCTGATCATGCTAGACGGCGCGCAACTCGCCGAGTACATGAACGGTGTCGTTATTCTAGGCACGGAAGTGCTGCGTGTGTTTGCCCGCGGCGGATTCACTTTCGTACTCGCGGGTTTGCGGCGCCAGATTCTCGAAGCCGCACACGACGCTGAGTGTAACTTCGAACAGCTCGACCTCCTCCGTCTGCAACAGCTCGATGCAAACGAGGCGCGCTCGCTGGTCGAGCACGTCGCCCAACGCCAGCACGTCGTCACGAGCGAAGCCGCGCGCGATCTGATGGTCCAACAGTTCGCCGGCAGTCCGTTCTTCATTAACATCTTCCTGCAAGCCGCGCGCGAGAAGCGTGTCACCCTCGATTCGTATCTCGATTGCGAACGACTTTACGTCGACGAACTGTTCGGTGGCCATTTGCACCGTCACTTCGCCGATCTGCTCGAAGAGATCTCGCCGCGGCTGGAAACGCGCCATCTGCTGATCCGCCTGTTATGGGAAGCAGCCGCGGGCGAGGACCAGGTATCGTCGTTTGAAGTTTGGCGTAAGCGTCTGCACATGACCGCAGGTGAGCTTCAGGAAGTATTACACCGTCTGCACGTGCAGGAGTTCGTGAACTGGGACGGGACGACGGTCGAAGCGGGCAGTGGACCACAAGCCTGGAAAGATTACTTGAAGATTCGCTATCGGCTCGACGTGTTGAATGAGCCGCGAGCGCTCGTCGTCGCCGATGCGCTTGCGGATGCGCTCAAACGCGCGCCACACACGATGGCGCGCCACTACAAACAGATCGCGCGCATCAGCCTGCGCGAACTCGTCTCACGCTTCAACACGCAACGCGTCCCGGCGGTCCTCTTCGATTACGCGACCTTCAGCCGCAAGTACAAAGGCCTCGAACCCGAGCGAGTCGCTACCGATCTCGACGCCGAGACCGACATGTTCAAGCTGCCGCAGACCGTGCACCTTGCAAGCTGCGCTGCTTTCAACAGCGACATGCGGCAGATCAGTGAAGACGAGCGGTGCCTCGTGGCCCACACGTTCGAGGACGGCAGCTATGCGGACGCGCAGGAGTGCATCTGGTTGATTGCCGACATCGAGTCGAAACTGGAGCTCGACCTTGAAGCCACTCGCGCGTGGTGCGACCGGTTCGAGACTCTCGCGGGCAGTCTGAATTTCCGCCGCTTTCAGATCTGGCTCATTGCTAACGAAGGCTTCAGCGACGAAGCGAGCCGCTATTTAAGCGGCCTTAAAGCGTTTGGCTCGAGCCGCCAGCAACTCGAGCTGCTCGCCACTCGCATCAGCGAGACGCCGCGCGAGCCTGTTTCGTACGGAGGCGCACCGAACGAGTTTCTGATGGTGGTCCCGATGGGCGAGGACAACGAGCTGATCGCGGCCAACACGGCAGAGCAGATCGCCAAACGTTTGACCTTCCGGCCCGAGGCCATCAACCAGATCAAGACCGCCGTGGTCGAGGCGTGCATCAACGCTTTCGAGCACAGTTTCAGCCCGGATCGAAAAATATATCAACGTTTTCGCGTCGAAAGTGATAGATTAGTCGTCACTATTTCGAGTCGGGGCGTCGTACCTACGAATCTCAACGGTGCGAGCAGCCGCCCTGATACAACCGAAGCGGCAGAAGAACGGCGCGGATGGGGACTGAAACTTATCCGCACACTCATGGACGAAGTCGAGTTTGAAAAGGTCGACGACGGCACCAGTTTGCGCATGACCAAGTACATTCGCGATACGTCTTCATGATCCTCAGATGAAATGACATGGATAATACAAATGGCTCTTTGGTACGATCGCACTGCGTAGGTACCACGGCTGTTGTTTATGCCAGCGACTATCTGAACAAGCTAACGGGGGAAAAGATCGAACGTGAATGCCGCCGCCAACTCGAGGGCGGCTGCCACGCGCTGGTCATAGATTTCAGCGATACCAAACTCGTCAACAGTATCGGGATCTCGATCCTTTTAGGCATCATCGACGTCGCGGAGAAGAGCGGCGCGAGGATCGCTTTCTCCGAAGTAAACACGCAGACAGTGCAACTGTTCGAAATGCTCGGACTGACGCGTCACGTGATCCTCGCTAAAGACGAGCGCGAGGCGTTGCTGGTACTTACTGGTTTCGAGACTAGTCCCGTCATCCATTGATACGTTGATGGAGCCGTCGACCCAGAAACTCATCCACACTTTTGGCGCGCTAGCTGACTTGGGCCAGGAGATTGCCGGACGCGGCGATTTCACCGAGATGGTCCGTACGTCGATGCACTTGTTGCTCGGGACGCTCGCTTTGCGTCGCGGCGCGGTCGCCGAGTGTTTTGACGAGGACAAGTTGCGGTGTGTCGCGCTTTGGGGTGTGGGCGAACAGACCTTTACCGAGTTGTCTGTGACTGACGTGGAGAAGCAGGAGTTTCTCACGGGTGAGACCGCCGAGTTTCTGATCAGTAACGACGCGACGACGAGCTCGTTCATCAACCGCCAACGCCAGTTGCTGGAGCAACAGGAGATCGAGTTGGTCCTGCCGATGATCGTCCGTGACGAAGTGACGGGACTCGTTTTGCTTGGTCGCAAAGCGAGCGGCGAGGAGTTTTCACCTGACGACTTCGAGACGATTCGCGCGATGGTCCGTCACATCGGTGTCGGCATTCACACGCATCGTTTGCTGGAGCAGGTGGCCCAGCGAGCGGAAGAGAATCGCCGCTTGTATGAAGAGCTGCGCACGATCTACAGCGCGACGGTGCGCGCGTTCGCGGCGGCGATCGATACCAAGGACAAGTACACGCACGGACATTCCGAGCGCGTCGGCCGTTACAGCGAGATCATCGCGCGCGAGCTGGGTTGGAGTGAAGAAGAAGTCGAAGGCATTCAGATCGCCGGCTACCTGCACGACGTTGGCAAGCTCGTCGTGGACCGCGACATCATCAACGCGCCTTACAACATCAACGCGAAAGAATCGAGCGAGCTGAATCGGCATCCTGCCGCGGGTTACGAGATCCTCGCGCCGATCAATCATCCTTATGCGGACATACCGTTGATGGCGAAGTATCACCACGAGCGACTCGACGGGCGTGGTTATCCCGATGGCCTGGTGGACGAACAGATCCCGCTCGGCGCGAAGATCGTTTCGCTTGCGGATTCGTTTGACGCGATGACGACGGATCGTCCTTACCGGCGGCGGCGTTCGTTTGAAGACGTGGTGCGAGACTTACGCGAGAACAGTGGCAAGCAATTCGATCCGAAGGTCGTGGCCGCCTTCGCGCGTGCGCTGCTGAACGAGGTCAACGGCGTGACCAAAGAACGCCGCATAACGAAGATGCTCGGCAAGGATTACCTGCAAGGCGAGAACGTTCCCACACTCTTATCCGACCTCATCGCCGACCTCACCGCTGCCTGCGAACGAACCAACCAGAACTACGCCGAAGGCGTTCGCTAGTTCCAGCCCATCTATGAAGCGGTCTCCGTTGTCAAGAGTTTTTTTGAGCACACAGGG
>CAMLLD010000033.1 GCA_946480785.1 uncultured Blastocatellia bacterium
TGAAGGAGATCATCTGGCTCACGCCCCAGGGCACCGAGATGACTGAAACCGAATGGAACCAGCATTTCGCGCGCTGCCTGGGTCTCACGACGTGACTCTGACTTCATCCCTTGGTTCCTTTAAAAACAAAATTCGGTAGTGGTCGCAGCTCGAATTTCTTTGCGCAACCGCTTCAGCGTCCATGAAAGCACAGAGTCGCTGAGAACAGAGTTAGTGCGCAGAGAAAATTACAAAACTACGACACACTACCGAATTTGCGATAGTTCGAAGCAGATTTGACTACCAGCGCGGTTCGGAACGACGTCCACCACCGCCACCGCCACGATTGCCGCCATAGCCGCCGCCACCGCCGCGATTGCCGCCGCCGCCGAAGCCGCGTCCACCGCCGCCGCCACCGCTGCGATTTTCGCGCGGCCGTGCTTCGTTGACCTTCAACATGCGACCGGCGAGTTCCTTGCCGTTAAACTGATCGATTGCCGAGGCAGCTTCTTCTTCAGTAGACATTTCGACGAAGGCGAAACCCTTCGATCGTCCGGTGTCGCGATCTTCAATCACACTCGCTGATTCAACTGTTCCGGCCTGACCGAATAGTTGCTGGAGATCGTTACTAGTGGTTTGGAAAGCAAGATTTCCAACATAAAGTTTCTTTGACATAGAGATTCCTTTTCCTCTTTTAAAGCATGAAAAGAAGCTGCGAATCGGATTTGGCTTCGGCGAACGGTGCGTTCGAAGAATCAGGTTCGGGTGCTCAGTAAGAGCAGCTTCAGAATGGGAAACAACCTGCTCTCGAACTATCCAAACGTCCGGCGCTATGCAGTCTGCGCGGGGCGCATCACCGTCGATGCGCGAGAGAAGGATTAACAGGCTCTTATGATGCCGATATATAGCGGAAGTTGCAAGCTGACATGCAAATAAGACGAAGGGGTGGCCCGAGAGCCACCCCCGAAAGCGACCACAGATGTACCGATGTTAACCGCGCCGGTAATGCCGGTGCCTGCGATTGCGATGTCTTTGAATCAGGTAGCCCGTGCCTGCGCCGGCGCCCGCTCCGATCAATGCGCCTTTCCCACCACCGATCACCGCGCCGCCAACAGTGCCGATACCGGCGCCGATAAGCGCTCCTTTGGTTCGGCTATGGTGCGGCCGGCGGTAGTAGCGCCGAGTGCGCCTTTGCGCGTCGACCGTCAAACTTCCAAACGTGCTGAGGAGAAGCAGCAGGCTGAGAAATATTGTTAAGCTTCGTCTGGTCCTAATAAAACTGATCATTTTTTGTCCCCCTGACTAAATAGTCTTACCACGTGTTTGCATTTTTTGTGCCTTCAAATGGCCCTCAAACGTCCGGCATTACACTTGACTAATTAAATCACGAATAACCGAGAGCATGTCGATGTGCGCGATTCTCGCACGATGGGTGTTCGTTGACCAGACAACAAAACAATACAGCAGTCGTGTGCAACCGCTACATTCTTGAACCATGCGCCCGCAGGTAAATGGTAGAGAACAAGGGGAGCTTCCTCTTTGAAAAGCTGAGGAGTTGTAATGGCAAGAACGGTCGCTGACCTGTTGGTTACCCGCCTTATCGATTGGGGTGTAGATACGATTTTTGGACTGCCGGGCGATGGCGTAAACGGCATTTTCGAAGCACTCAGAACTCATCAGGACAAGATCCGATTCATTCAGGTGCGGCACGAGGAGGCCGCCGCGTTTGCCGCCTGCGGCTACGCGAAATACACCGGACGACTCGGCGTTTGCCTCGCCACCTCCGGACCAGGCGGTATTCATCTGCTGAACGGGTTGTACGACGCGAAATTCGACGGTCAACCAGTGCTCGCGATCACCGGCCATACGTTTCATGACTTGATCGGCACGCACTATCAGCAGGATGTCGACCTCGACAAGCTGTTCATGGATGTCGCGGCTTATAACGAGCGCGTGATGGGACCGGCGCACGTTCAGAACGTCGTCGATGAAGCGATCAAAACCGCACTCGCGCGTCGCACGGTCGCGCACATAACGATTCCGAAAGACATACAGGACTGGACGAATTCCGATGCCGAACGCTCGGAAGCGAACATTCCGCAGCATAGCGCCGACATCTACGCACCGTCGTGTCCGTTACCGCCGGCGGCGTTGTTGCAGCAAGCGGCGGGTGTTATCAACGAAGGAAAGAAGATCGTGATTCTCGCCGGCCGCGGCTGTCTCAACGCGCGCGCGGAGTTGCTTGAGTTTGCCGAACGCGTCGGCGGCGTGATCATCAAACCGCTGCTCGGCAAAGCAGTGGTGCCGGATGACAATCCTTTTACTACCGGCGGCATCGGCCTGCTCGGCACCGCGCCATCGCAGGACGCGATGAAGAGTTGCGACACGCTCGTCATGCTGGGCACGAGCTTTCCTTATCTTGAGTTTTATCCAAAGCCCGGCAAGGCCAAAACTGTCCAGGTTGATATCGACCCAACACGCATCGGCTTGCGCCATCCGGCTGAAGTGGGACTCGTCGGCGACTGCCGCGACGTGTTGCGCGAGTTGTTGCCGTTGCTTCAGCAAAAAGAAGATCGCAGCTTCCTGAACGAAGCGCAGGAAAACATGCGTAGCTGGAACGAGTTGTTGGAAATTCGCGGCACGCGTACCGACGCCCCGATGAAGCCGCAAGTGGTCGCGTACGAATTGAACAAGCTGCTGCGAAACGATGCGATCGTCTCCGCTGACAGCGGCACGATCGCAACGTGGGCCGCGCGCTACATTCAGATTCGTGACGGAATGCAGTTCTCGCTTTCCGGCACGCTCGCCACGATGGCGAACTCGCTGCCGTACAGCCTCGGCGCGGCGATCGCGTATCCACAGCGGCAGATCATCTGCATCGTCGGCGACGGCGGCTTCACGATGTTGATGGGCGAGATGGCGACCCTCGTGAAGTACGGTCTGCCGGTCAAGGTCATCATTTTCAAGAACAACGTACTCGGCATGATCAAATGGGAGCAGATCGTGCTCGAAGGCAATCCGCAGTTTGGCGTGGAGTTGCAACCGATCGACTTCGCGGCGTATGCGCGGGCGTGTGGCGCGGGCGGTTTCACGATCGAAGATCCGGCAACAGCGCCGGAGATCCTGCGCGCGGCGCTCGAGCATGATGGTCCAGCGGTGGTCGAAGCGATCATCGATCCGAATGAGCCGCCGCTGCCGGGTAACGTAACGGTGAAACAAGCGATGCGGTTTGGAGAAGCGCTGCTGCGCGGGCAGAAGGATCGCTGGGACATCATCAAGACCGTCGCCGAAGACAAGATTCGCGAGGTCATCTAGCTTGATCGTTTGAACTAAAAGGAGAACAAGGGGGAGCTTTGCAAGAGAAGTCGACCATACCTTTTCCGCGCCGCCAGCTACCGCCACTCGCGCACGTGGCGCAACTTCTTCCGCAGGACCACATCGCCGACGTTCGGTATGAAACTCAACAGCGGTTACTCCAGTCCGGATTACTCGATTCATTAAAGCCTGACGCGCAGATCGCCATCACCGCCGGCAGCCGCGGCATGGGTGGTTTTATCGAACTGCTCGCCGGCATCGTCGACGCAGTAAAAGCGAAAGGCGGCCGGCCGTTCGTGATTCCGGCGATGGGCAGTCACGGCGGCGCCACTGAACAAGGTCAAACGGAAATACTCCATCGCCTCGGCGTCACTGAAGAAACGATCGGCGCGCCGATTCGCGCGACGATGCAAACACACGCGCTCGGCACTTCCGATACCGGCGCGATCGCGCATCTCGATTCAGTCGCCGCAACCGCCGACGGCATCATCGTTCTCGCGCGCACGAAAACCCATCCGGAAAACACGGCCGGTGTAGCGTCCGGTCTGTTGAAGATGGTGACGGTCGGTTTGGGAAAACAGGCGGGTGCGCAGGAAGCGCACACTCACGGCTTGTGGCCGTCAGTAAATGCGGTCCCGCAACTGACGATGGCCCACGCGAAGATCCTCTGCGGCGTCGCGGTGGTCGAGAACGGTTTTCGCCAGCCGGTGATTATCAACGTGGTGCCGCCGCACTACGACGCCTTCCATGACTCCGACGAAAGGCTACTCGAAGCCGCGAAGCCACACGTCGCGAAGATTCCATTTCAACAGCTCGATCTGCTCGTCGTCGATGAACTAGGCAAGAACATCTCCGGCACCGGCATGGACTTGAACGTCATCGGCAACTGGCGCATGTCCGGTGGTCCACATGAGCCCGATTACCGCCGCATCGCAGTGCTTTCGCTCACGTCCGCCTCGCTCGGCAACGGCCTCGGAATCGGACTCGCCGATTTCACCACGCAACGTTTCATGGACGAGTACGACGCGGGAGTCACTTACGTCAACCTGCTCACCGCCACCGAACCGGACGCGATGAACACACGGGAAGGTCCGCTGCCGCTCGCACTTGAATCCGATCGCGAGGCAATCGAAGTAGCGCTCTTCTCTTCCCTCGCTTCGGAGCGTCCGCGCGTGTGTCGCATCAAGAATACGGCGCTGCTTGATGAGCTGTGGGTGTCGGAAGCGCTGCTGGAAGAAGTTAACCAAAACCCGGCGTTGCGTGTCTCGCCGGGAGTCGCCCCTGTGGCATTCGATCAAAAAGGAAACCTGCTTTGAGTTTAGTAACGATCACAACCAAGAGTCCGCCCACACAGATCAAGAATCGTCTTCAGACGGGAACAACCAAACAATTAACAGTCGATGTAGCCGCACTCGAAAACGAGTTACGCGCGATGGTACGAGGAGAGGTCCGCTTCGGTGGCGCCGATCGCGGGATGTACGCGTCTGACGCGTCCAACTACCGGATGGTCCCAATCGGCGTAATCCTGCCGCGCGACGCGGAAGATGTGGTTGCGGCTGTCGCCGCGTGTCGCAAATACGGCGCACCGATCTTCGCGCGCGGCGGCGGCACTGCGATTCCCGGTCAGACAGTGAACGACGGTGTGCTCTTTGATTTCTCGAAGTACATGAACCGGATTAACGAGCTCGATCCAACAAACAAACGCGCGCGCGTCGAGCCGGGCACGGTGCTCGACAGCCTGCGCAATGCCGCCAACAAGCACAACCTGACCTTTGGACCAGATCCGGCGACTCACAGCCGTTGCACGCTCGGCGGAATGATCGGCAACAACTCGTGCGGCGTTCACTCGGTGATGGCGGGAGAAACGTCTGACAACATCGACGAGCTGGAGATCCTCACCTACGACGGCACGCGCATGCGCGTTGGACCAACCAGCGACGCCGAAGTCGACCAGATTATTCAGAGTGGCGGCAGACGCGGTGAGATCTATCGCCAGCTCAAAGGATTCATCAACACCTACGCGATCGCGATTCGCAAAAACTTTCCGCAGATTCCGCGACGTGTTTCGGGTTACAACCTGCCCGCGCTGCTGCCGGAAAACGGTTTTCACGTGGCGCGCGCGCTCGTCGGATCGGAATGCACGTGCGTGCTCGTGCTGGAAGCGACCACGCGCCTGGTCTATTGGCCGCCCGTTCGTTCGCTCCTCGTGTTGGGTTACGCCGACATCTTCAAAGCCGCCGATCACGTTACCGAACCGCTGCCGTACAAGCCGATGGCGCTCGAAGCGCTCGACGACACCTTCATCGACGACATGAAGAAGAAAGGCATGCACCCGAAGCATCTGAACCTGATGCCCGAGGGAAAGGCGTGGCTGCTCGTGGAGTTCGGCGGGCGCGACAAGCAGGAGTCGGACGCGAACGCGCGCAAGCTGATGGATGCGCTGAAGCAAAAAGGCAATGCGCCTCCGATGAAACTCTTTGACGATCCGGCTTACGAAAAGTTGATCTGGGAACTGCGCGAAGAAGGTTTAGGCGCGACCGCCAAGATTCCCAACGAGCCCGACAATCATGAAGGTTGGGAAGATTCTTCAGTGCCGCCGGAAAAACTCGGTGGTTATCTGCGCGACCTCAAACGTTTGCTCGACAAGTACAACTACATCGGTCCGCTTTACGGCCATTTCGGTCAGGGTTGCGTGCACACGCGTTTGACGTTTGATTTAGAGAGTGTCGAAGGCATTAAAAACTTTCGTCACTTTCTCGAAGAGGCTTCCGATCTCGTCACGTCATACGGCGGTTCGCTTTCCGGCGAACACGGCGATGGCCAGGCGCGCGGTGAGTTGTTGCCGCGCATGTTCGACTCGGAAATGATCGAAGCGTTTCGCGAGTTCAAACAGATCTGGGATCCGGATTGGAAGATGAATCCCGGCAAGCTGATCGATCCTTATCGCGTCGACGAGAATCTGCGACTCGGCAGCTCGTGGAACCCACCGCAAGTCGAAACACACTTTCAGTATCCCGACGACAAACGCAGCTTTGCTGAGGCGACCGAGCGTTGCGTCGGCGCGGGTGTTTGCCGGCGTCATGACGGCGGCACGATGTGTCCGAGCTACATGGTTACGCTCGAGGAGAAGCATTCGACACGCGGCCGGGCGCGTCTGCTCGGCGAGATGATCAGGGGCGAAACAATCAACGACGGCTGGAAGAGTGAAGCGGTCAAGGAAGC
Organism: uncultured Blastocatellia bacterium; assembly: GCA_946480785.1. The sequence continues at coordinate 6,517 of CAMLLD010000033.1, forward strand.
GCTCGATTTGTGTCTGGCCTGTAAGGGATGCAAAGGCGAGTGTCCCGTGCAAGTCGATATGGCGACTTACAAGGCTGAGTTTCTCTCGCACTATTATGAAGGTCGCTTGCGTCCGCGCTCGGCTTACACGATGGGCCACATTCATCGTTGGGCGCGGCTCGCATCGCTGGCGCCGGGAGTCGTCAATGCGTTGACACATCTGCCAGTGTTCAGCGCGATCGCGCGGTTCGTCGCCGACGTGCATTCGCAGCGCACGATTCCGAAGTTTGCGTGGCGAACTTTCAAACAGCTATTCGCGCAGAGTCATCAGCAAAAGCAAAACGGACAGGCGCCGAACGAACACGGACGTGTGATTCTGTGGCCTGACACCTTCAACAATCACTTTCATCCGCAGACGGCGCTCGCTGCCGTAGAAGTGCTGGAGAAAGCGGGCTTCAGTGTGGAAGTGCCGCAAGCGGATGTGTGCTGCGGTCGTCCCTTGTACGACTGGGGCATGCTCGATGAGGCGAAAGCATTGCTGCGCCAAACGCTGACAACGCTGCGCTCTGAGATTCGCGAGGGCGTGCCGATCGTCGTACTCGAACCGAGTTGCGCGACGGTCTTCCGCGAGGAGCTCACGAACTTCTTCCCTGACGATAAGGACGCGAAACGCCTAAGAGATCAAACGTTTCTGCTCAGTGATTTTCTCGAACAGCGCGCGTCTGATTTCCAACTGCCGGCGTTCGCAAAGAAAGCTCTCGTGCATGGCCACTGCCATCACAAGAACATCATGAAGATGGAAGCCGAAGAGTCGCTGCTGAAGAAGATGAAGCTCGACTACGAGATGCCTGACACGGGTTGTTGCGGCATGGCAGGCGCTTTTGGTTTTGAGAAGGAACACTACGACGTCGCGATGAAGTGCGGTGAGCGTGTGCTGCTGCCTGCTGTGCGGGCACAAGACAAAGACACGCTCATCATCACCGACGGTTTCAGTTGCCGCGAACAGATCGCGCAGACGACCGATCGGCAGGCGCTTCACTTGGCGGAAGTGATTCAGATGGCGTTGCATCAAAACGGGCAGCGCAACGGCGAAGAATATCTGGAACGTCATTATCTTGCCGCGCACAAGCCGAAAGCATCGTTGTCGGCGACCGAAGTCGGACTGCTGATTGGCGCGGGTGCTTTGTTGACCCTGGGCGTGAGCCTGGGATTGAAATCCTGGAGTCGTCACGATGGCCGAAAACTCTCAACAACGCGACACTGAACGAATCAACCGTATCTGCGAAGCGCTCGAGCGCGCCAACATGGATGCACTCGTCTGTGCTTTGCCCACCAACGTGCTGCTCGTTTCGGGCTATTGGCCCGTGGTCGGAACGTCGGTCGCGGTGCTCACGAGAAACGGTGTGGTCCACCTGCTCGCGCCCGCTGATGAAGCGGATCTCGCGCGCGGAAGTTGGGCCGACGTCGTCGAAACGATCTCATTCGGTTCACTCGACGAGATCAAAACCGCGGTCGACGTTTTGCGAGCACCGTTAACAACGGTTGTGAAGGACCTCGGAGGCCGAGATCGAATCGTTGTCGGATGCGAAACCGGTGAGATCGTTGAGCCCGCTTCTTACGTCGGAATGCACTCGTTCGGCAACGCGATCAACGAACTGCTTCGCGAGATCTTATCCACGGCGTCAATCGCATCTGCAGACGATCTATTGGCTCAACTCCGATCCGTTTTAACGCCTACCGAGCAAACCTGGGTGCGGCGCGCTTGTGAGATCGCCGGCAGCGCATTCTTGCACCGCGGTGAATCGTTGCGCCCGACGCTCAAGGAAACCGACGTCGCCACTCTGTTTCGCGCGTCACTTGTGTCGCACGGGGGACTTGAAGACAACGGAGCACGCGCGGGCGGTGATGTGTTCTGCATGTCAGGCCCGAACTCCGCGGCAGCGTATGCCGCTTACCAGCGCTCGCGCTCCAGAGAACTCCAATGCGGCGATCTCGTGCTGGTCCACTGCAACTCCTATCTCAACGGCTATTGGACCGACATCACGCGTACGTTTTGTCTCGCCCCAATCAACGAGCGAAAGCAGCGCATGTACGACGCGGTCTTCGCGGCTCGCGACGCCGCGCTGGCTGCGATCCGTCCCGGCGTGAGAGCGGCCGACGTCGATCGCGCCGCGCGAGTAGTGCTAGCCGACTACGGCTTTGCAAAAGAGTTCAAACACGGCTTGGGCCATGGCGTCGGTTTCGCTGCCATCAACCACAACGCCGTTCCCCGGCTGCATCCGGCGTCTGACGATCTCCTCGAGCCCGGCATGATCTTCAACATCGAACCGGCGATCTATCTCGACGGCTTCGGCGGCATTCGTCACTGCGACGTCGTGCTGCTGACCGATCACGACCCCGAAGTGTTGACTCCGTTTCAGTCGACGATCGAGAGCCTGACAATCGCGTGAATTTGATGACGCACACGTTCGCACTGTTCCTGCTTCCACTTTGGTTCAAGGCCGCGGGCTGGGGCTTCGTCGCCGGCGACGTGCTGTTCAGCAATCTTTCTGTAGACGTAGTCGTGGCCACGACTGCTGTAGCTGCGAGCGCGATTCTCGCAATGCCGGCCGACATCATGAGGCCGGAGGAATTTGCAGATGCACACAACTTCGCCGGACTGATCACAGTGTGGGGATTTCTGGCGGCTTTTGTGCGGACTAAACTTGGCGACTAATAGACTTAATTTGGCGATTAATAGACTTAACTTGGCGATTAATAAAGGAGCAAGGCTTTGCACAAAACCTGGAACGCCGAAGGCGTTAGCTAATGCCAGCCCAGGGTTGGAGCGTAGCGATACCCTGGGAAAGGCCATCAAGAGAGCCTGCAAACGCTGAAAGCGTTGGCCAGGATCTCGAGACCGGTTTCGCCAACGCTTTCAGCGTTCCCGCGCAGTTTTCTTTTGTTACCCAGGGTACAAACCCTGGGCTGAAATTCGCGAACTCCTTCGGAGTTCAACTCCAAACACGTAAGGAGTTCAACTCCAAACACGTAAGGAGTTCAACCAACACATACGTTTGCCAGGTTTTGTGCAGGCCAGGGAGCAATGGCGGAACCAATTCACGACGTCGAGCAATTGAAACAACAGGAAGACGTCAAGCGCGCGCTCAAGCAGACCGCGGGTAACAAGGAGACCGCCCGTCCGGCCGTCAAAACAAAACACAAGTTATTCATCGGCACTTACGCCCTCGTCCTGATCGCGCTCGGCGGCGTCTATTATCTGCTGCGCTTGCGATTCTTCGGTTTCGCCGGCCGCTACTTGCCGCTGCTGCAACGGCTGACACTCGGCGTGATGGCGATAGTGTTGATTTTAGCTGTTGCCAAGATCATTAGTGTTTACGCCATCGCTCGCCTCGACGACGACGTCACTCGCTACAATCTCAACCGTGTACTGCGTCTCATCACGGGCCTCGTGCTCGCCTTCATCGTACTTTCGATTCTCTTCGCCAACTGGTACACCGCGGTCGTTTCGCTCGGCCTCGTCTCTCTGATCCTCGGCTTCGCGTTACAAACACCGATTACGAGTTTCATCGGCTGGGTTTACATCCTGGTCCGTGTTCCCTATCGCGTGGGCGACCGGATCAAGATCGGCGAATCCACGGGGGACGTGATCGATGTGAGCTATCTCGACACGACACTGTGGGAGTTCGGCGGCGAGTACCTCTCATCGGATCATCCGAGCGGGCGAGTCATAAAGTTTCCGAACTCGAATGTTTTGAGTACCGCTGTCTATAACTACACGTGGCCGCTGTTTCCCTACATCTGGAACGAGATCAAGTTCAACGTGGCTTATGAAAGCGATCTGGAGTTCATCGCCCAAACGATGCGCAACGTGACCGAGGCGGAACTCGGCGACGTGATGATGCAGCGCATCAGCGTCTTTCGCGAGCTGCTGGCCCAAACTCCGGTGGACCAACTCGAGGTGCAGGAGCATCCCGTCGTCTTGTTTCGCGCGAATGAGAACACGTGGCTCGAGGCCGCGGTCCGTTATCTGGTTACGCCACGCGAGGCAGGCAGGACCAAGACGAAATTAATCAGGAAGTTGTTGACGCAGTTGAATGCCGAGCCTGACCGCGTCATGTTTCCGAAGAGCAACGCGAGATAGGAAAGAATTATGGAGAACCACACGCGCGCGAAAGTCGCAATCGCACATACCAATGAGAAGCATCGTTCACCGCAACGTGTTTACGACCTCGTAACCGAAGCACTCGCACATCTCGGCGGTCTTTCAGCCTTCGTCAAGCCCGGTCAAACCGTTCTTATCAAGCCGAACCAGACCGTTTACTACTCGGCCGAAGAAGGTTGCACGACCGATCCGCTGGTGGTTGGCGCCCTCGTAAGACTCGCGAAGGAAGCGGGCGCGGCGAGAGTCCAGGTCGCCGAATCATCGGGCGGCTTTTTCTCGTCGATGCAGTGCATGAAGATCACCGGCATGGCCGCCGTCGCGGAACGAGAGGGCGCTGAACTGATCGATCTCGGCAGTGACGACACGCCGAATCGCCTCGTCCACATTCCGGATGGGCGCGTCATTCAGGACCTTCCGTTGCCCGCGCCGCTGCTCGATGCCGACGTGATCATCGACGTTCCCAAAGCGAAGAACCATCACATCGAACCAATCTCGGGCGCGTTGAAGAACTGGGTCGGCACGGTCAATCAAAAATGGCGCAATCATCATCACGGCGACCTCGACATGATCGGCCGCTTCATGGACATCATGATGGTTACGCGACCAACGCTTTGTGTTGTCGATGCGCTCATCGCCGGTGAAGGTGATGGTCCAATCGCGGATCAGCCGCATTGGGTCGGCTGTATTCTCGCGTCAAGCGATCCGGTCGCCACCGACGTCGCCATCTGCGAACTGTTGGGCCACGACTGGCAGAAACTCAACTTCGCCAAAGAAGCGGAGAGCCGCGGGCTTGGGGTGCGCCAGCCGATTGATTTCGTCGGCGTGCCACTCGACGACGTGCGCATTCAAGCGTGGCAGGGCCACACGGATTTCAATTACCTGCCTATTAATTTCCTCGTCGGCAAAGGCGTGACGCTGCCCGGAACGATCGGGCACGTCAAAAGCGTGCTCGACAGCATGTTGCGACGCGGCGAACTAAAACAGGTGATCTGGCTCAAGGGAACGCCGACGATCATGGTTGGCGAGATCGACGATCCGCATTTCGAGGAACACTTGCAGGAGGGACCATACATCGTTTTCGACGATGCCGCGAAACCGAAATACAAATCCGATCCGCGCGTCTATTTCATACCCGGCCATCCGGTCTTACAAACGGCGATGCCGGAACTGATGAAAGGTTTGGGAATGAACCTGCCGGGACAAGCGGTGATGAAGTGGGAACAGTTCGAACGTTGGGGTAAGCACAATCTCACTTACGGCACGCCCGCACGTCGAGCGATCACCATCGCCAAGCCGGTCGCGGCTGCGGGTCTCGCGGTCGCCGCAATCGTGGGCCTGCGCGAACTCTTCCACGGACTGAGGCGAAGTAAATGAACGAGCAGACTCACAAACAGGAAAGCAAACCGTCGTTTCGCGCGCTTCAGCCGCGACAGTTCATGTTCGCCACCGGGATCGAGAACAGCTATCCAACGATTGCGCTCGCGAATGGAAAAACGAAGCGCGTCGACGAGATGGAAAAGTGCGGCCACTATAAACACTGGCGTGAAGACTTCGCGCTCGTGAAGGAGCTCGACATCGAGTTTCTTCGTTATGGTCCACCTTACTACTCGACGCACCTCGCGCCCGGCAAGTACGACTGGAGCTTCGCTGACGAAACACTCAACGCGCTTCACGAAATGGGCATCCGGCCGATCGCGGATCTCTGTCACTTCGGCGTGCCCGACTGGCTGGAGAACTTTCAAAATCCTGACTTCCCGAAATTTTTCGCCGAGTATGCGCAGGCCTTCGCCGCACGCTATCCGTGGATCAGGCTCTTCACTCCGGTGAACGAAATCAAAATAGCCGCAACGTTTTCAGCGCAGTATGGCTGGTGGAACGAACGACTGTCTTCAGATCGCGCGTTTGTTACCGCGCTGAAGCACCTATGCCAGGCAAACGAGTTGGCCGAGCACGCCATTCTCCAGGAACAGCCGGAAGCCACGTTCATCCAAAGCGAAACGACCGAGTATTACCACGCTGAAGATCCGGATTGCATCGAACACGCGCAGTTCTATAACGAGAAACGTTTTCTCGCCCTCGACCTCACGTATGGTTATCCCGTCAACGCGACGATGTATGAGTATCTGCTCGACAACGGCATGACGCGCGATGAGTATCACTGGTTTGGCGCCAATCACGTCAAAGCGATTTCCGTCATGGGCAATGATTACTACGTTCGCAACGAACACATCGTCCATTCCGACGGCAGCATCTCGTCAGCCGGCGAGATCTTCGGTTATCTCGTGATTACGAGGCAGTACTACGATCGTTATTACTTGCCGGTGATGCACACGGAAACAAACCTGATGGATACGGAACGCGCGCCGCAATGGTTAATGAAAGAATGGTCGAACCTGCATCACTTGAAACTCGAGGGCGTGCCGATTTTGGGTTTTACGTGGTACAGCCTGACGGACCAGGTCGATTGGGACACGTCGCTGCGCGAGGATAATGGGCGAGTGAATCCGCTCGGACTTTACGATCTGAATCGGAAGATCCGGCCGGTTGGCGAGAGTTATAAAAAACTGATCCGGCAGTGGCGCGATATTTTACCGACTGAGAGTTTCAGCTTAACGCTCCGTTATTGATCCTGCGTCCAACACGCGTTGGAGTCTGTAACCATTCTGCGCAGCATGCGAGACTCTTTACTGAGCTCTTTGCTTTTCTGTTTCAGCAGTTTTGAAGTCTCGCTGAGCTGTGTGTATTCCGCGCGCAGTTGTTTGGAAACGGCAATCAACTCGAGCCGTTTGTCGTGCAAAGTTGGGGGGGAAGGATCGCGAGATGTTCACGGCACGCATATTATTCATAAGCCGCGCAGCCGTCAAAACCGCGCGACGTTTTTCACCAATTTGCATATCCAGCTCGGCGATTCATCATGAAGCGGAGGAAGAACTCAGTTACTCGACCATTGGCTAGTCTCGTTTCGTGGGAGACAACGAGCGCTCCAGAATTGACGCAAGCAGCTTCGGACTAGCGCGGAAACTCGTTTGTCGTAGCGCATCAATAGTTGCCCTTAAATCGATTAGTCCGCGCTCGTGTGCAGCGACTAAAACGCCAAGCGTTCCAATCGGTTTTAGGCCACGGTTTTCAGCTTCTTGGCGCGCAAGGCGTTCGTCCAGAAGCACTGCGTCCGCATGAGCAGTTAAGGCGATCGAGATCGCATCGCGCTCGCCGGCGTGAAGGCGAGTTAAACCTGCATCATCCATAAGAGTAGCAGGCGAAACCTCAATCCATTCAGGCAGGTTCGTTGCCCAGTTGCGAACAAGTGGTGGCGTCGCGATCGCCCTGAGTTCCTTGAGCACCGATTCGGGAATCAGAACCCGGCCGTACAAGTCCGGGAGAAGATTGATTTGATGGATGAGAACCAGATAATTGAGCGGTGAGGTATCGGCAACAACCATTGATCATTTAATCTGCTGCGAGATCTCGATATCGCGTTCAAGATCTGCTTCGGTGTAGTCAAGGTGGGCGCCAGCTTGCTTCAAAAACGCATCGGTTTCCCAACGCGAATTGAAGCCTAGCAACTGCTGAACCTCGGAGTGGCTCAACTTCCCATCTCGATAACCTTGTGCAGCTAACGCTTCGAGAGCGATGCGGGAAAGGTCCTCATGAGGCCCCGCCAAGCTCTTGGCAATCTCCTGTGGTAATTCAATAGCGACATTCATGGAATTAACATTACCTTGCAGGACTTGTTTTGCCAACTCCCGTAATCTAACACACCCGCAAAGCCTCAACATAGCTGAAGTGCAAGCAATCGACCGAAGAATTCCGTCATTATGTCAATATTCTCACCCACCTTCGGCATCCCTCGGAAGTTCAAGATTTGGTCGTTGGTTAAAAGCTTTTGAAACAAACACTAATTCGCACGCTGAACCGACGGTCGTTTGAAGTGGCCATTGACGTTAAAGAAATGTTTGTAGACGCGATGAAGTCTCGCATCCGCTCGCGAAAGAGTTGCTGGTTTGATGTATTTGCCGAAGTAGACATGACAGTCCACACGCCTCTCGCGATCACGCTTTATTTTTGTGCCGGAGAATTCATAATGATGGAACGTGATGTCACAGGTGAGGTCACCTACGATGTCAGGCGTTGCCACGATACAGGTGTCCCCGATGTTGAGTTCCCGACGCAGTCTATCAGCAACCTTAGCTTGGGAATCGAACATGTCGAGATCGAAGAAAGCGTCGTTCCCATAGAGGTTGACATGATCTCGTTTATGGCAATTGTTGAAGCGGAACACAGAAAATCTCCTTCGTTAAATGGTGCAACCAACGCCGTTCATAAGCCGCGAACAAAGTGCGTCGCACTTTGTAAGTCGTGCGGGCGGGCTTAATACACTTGTTATGCATATGTCCTAAGTGTCGTATTGCCGCTGTCCCAGGCTCAAGAAGGCCATGTAGTTGCGTCCACATAACGCCTGACCGGGCGCGGCGATTACATTCCACCTTTCCGAACCGAACAATTAAGAAAGAAGGCTATCCCCGCTCCGGTCCAACTATTTGTTCAGCGTGTTGTGGATACCAACAACCTTTTCAACTGCGGCGATGCGGTTTCTCCCGGTCTGTAAGTCAAGCTCCTCTTTGCTAAATCGATAAAACTCCATGCTGTCAAATGTTTTCCTAATTGACAGAAGCGCTTCTCTGAACTCGTCGCCATATTTTGTGCGATTAATTTCAATTACGCGATAAAGCAAAGCCCTAGCTCTATCCGAACGCTCAAACACGCAAGCTTGCATCAGCGCAGATACGACTAGATTTCGATCGCGTGAGTTTCTAGGTAAGCCATCTCGCAAGAGTTTTAGGGCAGCAAAGGCTATGGTTTCTTTCTCCCCCAATAAGTTTTTGATGGCTTCGGCCTTCTTCGACCTAATGTCGGCCCGCCGCGCAATAACGAAGGATGATACGGCAATGAGAACTGTCACAACAGAAACTATGATCTTGGCGGTTTCCATTGAGTCTTAGGAGGAGCTACGGTTTAACGCGTTTCGATAAGTATCTATCGTTGACTGCAAGGACAGAGCTAAACGCTTGTTTTCTACAATCATCAAATCCCACTTGCAGGGGACTCAACCTGTAAGTCTTGAACACTTATTTAACAGAAAACGGGGTGTTCACAAAGCTTTTCGATGACGCGTCGGACGTACGGGCGAGGGTACGAGCGCAGGCGCATCACCTTCGCCGGGTGGACGACACGCCGCAGGACGCCACGAGTTGGGCGAAACTGTCTGGACAGTCAGCGTCATCAGCAGGCCAACGTTTGTGGGTGGTTCTCTGTTTTATGATCTTGAGTATCCTTGCGCTTACGAACAGGGCCTATCAAGAGAAAGGCCGCTGGATTGATCACAGCGGCTTCCTCGATTTTTTAGCCCATACGGGACACTCTTCGCAACTTTTTCCTGTCACCACCGACAGAAATGCTCAGTTTCTTGCAGCAGTTGCGAGCAGCGCCCTAATCTACCATTCACTCCATCGCCAGCATTAGCTGAGATCTTCTGCGTTGGGACTCTCCCCAGACGCCTTCCGCTTGTCAGCGAGAAAACTCAGTACCACGAGATTCTGGCTCTTGGAAATGGTTGGGAAGGTGCGCCGGAAAGTTTCGGCGTCCATTCGCTCTTGTGTGGCAATCATCACAGCTATTCCGTCTGCCACGAGTGAGGTGGGAGCACTGGCGACGTTCTCATACTGCTCGGCTGCTTTATCAGGCGGCAAATTAAATGCATTGACTAAGGAGTCAGCGAGCGCGCGGCGGTGTTCATCGGTAATTTCATCGCCTTCCCGCCAACCTAGAATAGCTTCTGGTATTTGATATCTAGGTTTTGAAGGCCAAAGGTAAGGTGCTTCAAGACCCGCAACTGCCCCTTTAATTGACTCGTACATAAGGATGAAATCGTTTAGTAGTTCATCCTCTCTGCCAAGAGCGATACTGGCGTTATGGACAATAAGCTCTTGGGCCTTCATTAAGGCCCTCGTTTTTAGAACAAAGGGATTAGTCTCATCAGTTCTAAGGAAGATGGATGCATTGATGAAGTCCTGGGGCTGGGGTTTGGAATCATCCCAAAACCTCACTATGACTTCTATAAGACCGCCTTCACGGCGCGCGGGCTCGCCTATTCTAATCTCCATGATGTTGCCTCATGATTTTTGGGGCAGAATCGGCACTTGACTCCATAATTCAGTCGAAATCGGTATTGATGAGGCAAAGCCGTCGCGATCATGAGATGAAGGGAACCAGTAGTCCGGCTACCTTGGCAACTTTTTCTGCCAACCCTACGACGGTGTCGAGCTTTTTCACTGTATCCCAAGCGCCTTGGATAACCCCTCGATTGGGCGAGGATTTGGCGAGTTGACTCTGAATGCTATCGATGTCAGCGACTGCATCTAGCTTCTGCGTCTCAGTGATTGAGGTCGATTCGAGGAGTGCCTGCTTCAATTCGACGAGCGCGCCTGCTACGTCTTGGTACTCCGCGTTGACCTGGTTGCCATCGCCGACCGTGATAATATTCTGGCCGGTAGCCTCGATCTTGATGCCCTTGAACTTTTCCATCGTGAACTCCCCTGGTCCCTCGATCTTGTCTATCCCGGCAGCCGTGATTTTGTAGTACGAGGTCGTGTTTGGGATCACCGTCCCCGAAGGCAGAGGCACGGACTTCTCAACCTTGTCCTCCTCAACCCACCCTTGACTGAGCAAGTAATTAAGGTTGCTCATCACCTCCGGTTGGGACAGATTGTGACTCGCCTTCAGTTCCCTCCGAACGTCGGTGATTTTGACAGCGTATCCCTTCTTTCCGCGAGCGCTCGTAGCAGCAGCGTTGCGGTCGTAGAAGTAGTGAAGGACAATCGACCGGATCTCGGTGTTTGAGCGGGCGACCCCTAGTGTTTTCTTGTTGCGTGGCGATCCCATACTTACGTGATCTCCCTGCACCGAACGTAAGATTACTTTAGTCGGTCAGAGGAAATCGTGCCTTGGCATTATAACCTAACAAAACTCACGATGTTTTCTGCGGAAGACCGGGTGTAACCGTCCCTGAAGACACGACGTGATGCAAGTTCATCAAGCCTGGACGACCGGAAATCTGTAAAAACTCGTTGGCTGTAACTGCGGGACGGTTACACCTAACCCGCAGCCGTTTTCAGTAGTGTTAATAAACTACTTGAACTATGCCTTAAGCGTGTGTATCCTCGCCCCGTGGACTTGCTGGTTCACAGCCGACCCCCACGCATGCTGGGCGGGACGGCTTTTTGTTTTTTATGACAGATCCTCAAAGACCTAATGATATTGAGTCAAATGGCGACTGTGTGTCCTTATTACACTCTTCATTACACTCTTCGAATACGACAGCGAACCTGAACAGTTTAAGCGCGGAATCGTATAAAACCTTTAAGTTGACAACTTTATGGGATCGGAGTACGTTGCGGCGTCCAAATTTATTTCAATTACTCCTGCTGGCACAGTCGTTGCTCGATAAACCGTTGCAGTGCATCGGTTTTTTCCTCCACGAGGCTCACATATGCAACGTCGAACTTCGGGCCAAATGAAAATCGTATCCGTCTTTCGACGTCCAGGGCGTGATGTTTCGCCAGAACCGGCTGACAAGATTTTCCTGAGGGCTGGAGTAGGAATCGATGGCGATTGTCACTCGAACGCGCTATCGCCCAGGCAGTTATTAATCGTTTCTACTGGATCCTACGAATACTGCAACGCTCCGCCGCTCAGCCTGCGTGAAAACATTCTCGTACAAGCAAATGACTTGAAATTATCTTCGGGATCGTTGCTAAGAATTGGGCGCTTAGCTATGGTTCGCGTTACCTTCGAGTGCGAGCCATGCGGCCGGTTAAACCGCTTTCGTTTAGGGTTGAGTAAGCGCGTCCGTGGTAAGCGTGGCTACCTCGGAAGAGTCGTTCAGAGTGGTTTTGTCGAGCCTGGCGACAAAATACTGGTTGAAGAAGGTGTGTTCAGCACCTTTCCCGATCATTGGAGAGACAGACTAATTGAAGTGGCTGACAGACTTCCTCGCGACTGTACTTTGTCGTACGCTCAACTCGCGCAGTTGGCTGGAATTCCAAAGGTTTTTTGCCGGGCTTTTCCGCGTGTTCTTCGTTCTCATGAAGATCTCCCGTGGCAACGAGTTGTGGCTTCAAATCAACTCAATATGTCCCCTTATTTTGTACGCAAGCAGCGCCGGTTGATAGGTGCAATTTTTGGCAATGAAACCTCTCTTTCCTGAAGGAGTGATGCAATGAGAAACGAAAATGCTTTGGCCGAAGGGCTTCAAGTTCGATCAGAAGAATTGTCAACAGACATTCAGCCTGGCACGATGACGGTCACAGTTGGCGCATCCGAGACCTTAACTGATTACAGCGGTGACCCTCTAGATGACTGCATATACCCGGATGTTCCCCTCGGAGCGGACAGCGAATACGACTCGTGGTTGGGTTAGTCCTCAGTCAAAACACCACACAAGCACAGTTGGTTCTGAGCTCCATCCACCCTGGAGATTTTGAATGGCGAACCCCGATCGCAGTGTATCTAGAGAAATAAACCCACACGACATTCGTCACTATTCCTCCTTTGCAGACTTACTCAAACTGACAATCGAAGAAGGAAAAGTAAAAGACCTAGATGATCTCTTAAAGAACCATCCAACTCGTCTAGGAGCAATACTCTTCGACTGGTACAAGCAGGGGCAAATCGCTTGTATCTTTGCTCAGCGGATAGCTAGACAGCCGGAGCTTCGAGTGAATTGGGAGTCGTATGTCATCAACGGCGAAGTGAATCCAGATCAATTGGAAGTTGACCTGCTGAAGGCAGCGGATCAGTTTGAGGCGGTACAATTGATTTTTCCAGGATTAGAGATCGCTCATCATGCAGTCGACTTGATTAAGGCTTTATGTAAGCATCCTAGTTGGTCATGCTACGAGATTGATTGGATGCCGGATGAACGAGGCCGATCGCTACAAGTGGGACTTCGGTGGTATCCCAAAGGTTTCAATTATCAAGCATGGGTGTTGGCAATTGCACCATTCGAGCCTATGCCGTTTACCCGAAGGTTTGAAGGTGCGCCATTCATCGCACTAGTCCTCCGAGCCGCTCCTCCAAGTACATTCAATCCTACTCCAAAAGAAAACGATGTCGATGCTTCTCACTTGGCTCACATGAATGATGGGCTAGAAGATGACGAGGATAAGCGAAAACGCACAGATCGAGAAACGCGAAAAGCGAAGCAACTATTGTTAGGAGCCGATCTTCGCTCGACTGCGAGAGCAAAAGTTACGTTTGCCTTACCTTTGTGGTGTAGGGACCTTTTGGGCGATTCACTAATTCCGATAAAAGCGAGTTGGTTCAGAAAATTCGTGACTAAACCATTGGGATCAGGTTATCGAGAACTTAAGTCTGCTTTTAAGAAGGGTCGGAATTGACGAACAATCGAATAGCCGTAATCAAGTCTTGTAGGCGACTTTTTGTTCTTGCCTAGCACACGCTTCTTCAATCAGTTGTTCTCTGGTTCGAAAAAGGTCGCCTTCGCCGAATCCAAATTGCTTCAACAGACGGCTCATGGTTTCTTCATGAGTTTCGAGTCTTCCATCTTCCAGAATGTGAGAAACAGAACAACCTAGCGCTTGTAACTCACGAGCGTGCAAAACGGAACGGTGGCACTCTAGCGGTTCCTTTTCGACGCACATTATCGCAAGGGAAAATTTTTTGGAGCCTTCAATAATTCTCTGCAAACCTTTTTTGAATAGAACAGTTTGCGCCATCAGTTCATAGCTCACCTTCCCGTTCTTGTAACAGGCAGCATCGGTCGGTTGGTTGCCTAATTCTGTCCCGAGGTAAACATAGATGATACCTGAGTGTTCCAGGTCGGCTTTTATGATCTCCTGATTGAACCACTGAGCATAGGCACTGTAAGGTTTGGTTCGGATATCGGCAACGGCAGTCACGCTATGTTGCCTTAAGAGGGACTTGAATTCCTCCAATGTTTGGTTGGAGTGACCGACTGTTAGAACAGAGTTTGGCATTCAAAGAATCTCCTTATTAACACTTCCGTTAACTGTAGTCTGAATAACTTCGAGGCCTTATGTCTACCTTAGAAAGATATACCGAAAGAAAAACTAGCTTATTCGTTAACGCCTCTTCTGCGACTGTCCATCCTTTTCTTATAATCTTCTCGAAGCCTTTGGAAGAATCGTTTATCGGTTGTGTATTGCTGGACAATCCAATCTGCATATCCTTCACTGTATTGAGGACTTGCCAGTTTATGCGGCTTGTACGCAAATTTTGGATGATCTCTTAGGACATTTAGGTGACTATTGATACATAAGATGTCATGCCCATTAATGGGCGGGCTTTTCTTGATTTGTTTGTTAATCAATTGAAGTAGATCCTTTTGGCGATGAGGCCATAATTCCTCAGCGTTCCGCGGCACGACCTGAACGGCACCCGGGCTTGCTGTGATGTCGGCAGTAAGAGCAATCCCTTCAGTTTGTGGTACTCCACCTTTCATTGATCGCGGTGATGAAACTACGCTTACCACGTGGTCAGGTGGCGCCTCCACTACCTTCCGAATTCCTCCCAGCCAGCTGCGTCTGACCCTTTCGAGAGATCTTTGCAACCAATCGGCCAAGTCATCGCGGTTACCTGGCTCGCTTTTTGCGCCGTGACGAAAGTAGACCGTACCTTTAACAAATGCTGGCTTTGTTTTCCCTTGATAGTGACATCAGTGCCATTGCGGATGAACACGAGTGGTACATCCGTTGGTCCAATTATTAAAGCGGCACGTACTTCACCACCACGCCGAACTTCGGCAATCTCCATGTCGGCGAACTGATACCCAGTGAATGACTCGACCTTATTCGTGATATCTGCAAGGTCGAGAGAAAGAATGTTTGAAACGTCGTTTCCTGCGCTTGACCCATCGTTGTCCATGCCAAATACAATTACGCCCCCGCCGGAATTGGCAAACGAAATGATGTCTTTGACTATCTCTGCCCATTCGGGAGCCGACGTCGTATCGAACTCCCGTTTGAAGTCTAGGAGTTTTGACTCTCGTTTGGCATTTTCAGCTCGCTCCAGGAGCTTTGCTCGATTATCGCTCATGGAAGGTTACTTGTTGAGGAACTAATAATCGAATGGTCATAATGTAGCAGAAGCTCTTCCCTGATGGTTATAAACAGCGTCATCATCGAGGTAAGGTGAAGGCATAGGGAATTGAGGCCTTTACAGAGAGTTAATTACTAATTCATTTTCTCTTTTCATCCAGTGCGACAAGGAACGATTTGCTGATCACTCTTGTCATATTACTCATTTGCGATTCAGGAACCCGATAATAGCGCTGCCGATGACACTTATTAGCGGCACCGTAAGAGTTGTAAGAGCTTGGCCGACAGGTCGGCCTAAAATCGCACTGATGATTACGGCGACACTCATGGAGATGGATAGAAGTACTGTGCTGCCGGTGAGTAGGTTTTTTCTCATGCGGGCGGCAGCTCGATCTTTGAAATGATCGTCGGCATGCCGAGCGGCGAAATCTGGAACCATGTGATTCATTTCTCGGATGTCGTGAACAGGTAGGTCATTTTGGGAGCGCAGGAGCGCATGGATGGCAGGAGTGGTCTTTTTTGATTCGTTAGTCATGTGAGGGCTTTCTACCCTTCCGTAAGTGGTTTTCATTTCATGAGGCCGGATGCTACCAAATGCCATAATTAACTTTTTGCACATCCGGCGCGATCACAAGTATCGCAGCCCCCGGACAGGTTAATTTTGCGAGGGTCTCAGTCTCACAATACCTAAGCAATGCAGGGCCGTTTGGCGGAGGTCCCCGACGCGCCAAACGCCCTGATCCGAGGCATTCTGAGCTTACAACAACTGGACGAGGTTATTTTTTCGAGGGTGCGGGTTTTGAGGTACTGAGGAAGCGGTGAGTCTGCCGCGTAAACCTGCCCGTTTATAACTTTACGCCAAGTGAGCGAAGTATATCTTCCTGATCAGGCTTTAGCCTGCCTTCGATTGTTCGCTGAAACAATGTGCGGGCCACGTTGTGGAAGTCAGTGTGAGGTAAAGAGCTTCAATCGCTAAATCCAAACCAGCTGTAGCGTCCGCTATCCCTTTCTGTCCGCGCTTTAGAGATCGTCTTATTTCGATCAGTTGATATGCGAGAGTCAGCGCCGGGACCGGATGCCCCGCGTAAACCTGCAAAACCATTTCCCACTGCTCCGTCTAACATCATACTGATATAAAGTTTTAGGGCGGCGTTGCCCCTCACTAAAAGACAACGACGCCCCTTAACCCACACTGACCCAAGAGAGCCAGGGTGGGATTGTCAAGAAGTTAGGGACCGACCGTGGTCTGGGCGGTCGGGCATTGTCGGCCCCTGTCGCCACGCCCTCTCATAACCGTGGCGAGTCGCATTGCAGAGCCACTTGCAAACCCCCTCTTAAAGCAAGTGGCTCCGCGTTCTGAAAGATGCTTGGTTTGTCACCGCCTCGCATCTTCCAGTGCCGCAGATGTCAAACTTGGCCGGGGCCAACAGCCATAGGAGATCCTTGTCGTTACTGTCGACCCCTCTGGAGAATCGTTTGCCCGAAAGCCACTCGCGACAGTGCGCGTTCCGTGCTGCCCACGTTCGCGAGTGCCTCCCTGCTCGCCCCCCCTAAGGATTACGGCACCACGCGGGAGCTTGTAAAAGTGACTCAAAGCTGCCCCCCCGCAGAGCCATTCGCGACTGGCATTGCGCGGCCCGACATCGCGAATGGCTCTTTGGATGAAAGATCCGTCCCTCCCACAGGCCAGACCTTTCACTACGAATCTTTTCAGGTTCTTACTGCTCTTGATCGCGTTCCTCAAGTAAACGATTGATCGTCTCAGCAAGCGACCCGATGTCTTGAGGCTTTGGCAAGAACACATTTACTCCTGCATCGCGGGCCGCTGCCTCAACGGGACTAGCCGACAACATAATGATCGGAGTTTGGGAGCGATGCGCCAGTTGCCGCGCCCGCTTTACAAGCTGTAATCCGTCCAGGTCCGGCAACGTGTAATCCAGCAGCATCAGATCGTAATGCGCATCGCTCGCAATCCTCTCGAGTGCGGTAGTTCCATCCATGCAGGTTTCTACCTTCCACTCATTGATCTCCAACGTTTCGCCTATAGCCCCGGCCACGATCTGATTGTCTTCCACGAGCAAAATCATCACCGCGTGCGTCTTGTTACCTCGCTCCACTCCCGCCTCGCCTTCGGATTTACGATCAATACTGCTGCGCTTGCGTTGTCTGATTGGTTTTCGGAACTTGGCAAGCTCTTTGTACCGCACGATCTTTGACGAGAGGTTTTGGTGACTCAGATCGAGCAAGCGCGCAGCATCCGTAACCGACCCTTCGGACCGTTTCAGCGCCAGTTCTATCAAATGCTTTCCATAGCGGATCAGCTCTTGATCGAATGAAAGAGCTGCCCAATTGAAAGTTGACGGGAACTCAGGTGAGGCATGTAGGAGCGAAGCCGCATGGCAGGCGCACTTGGCCAGCCGCCGGATCGTGTTCGTGTCCTGCGTGTTTTCCAACAGGACTTCGGCTCGCACCAGAGTCGCAGCAAGATCGTCGTCTGTTAGCTCTGAGCTTAGATGTTCAATTATCGTTAGAGCCGCGTTGCCCGCACTTTCAAAGTCCCCAACTTGCTGTGCTGTCTCGATCGCACGATCTAAGGTTGAACGTGCCTCTTGGAAATGTCGAAGACGCGCCAAACATGTTGCGAGCGCACACGGGACTCGAACTCCCGGATCTCGTCGGTGGGAGACTTTGACTCCTAATAAGAGGGCCGTGCCGCGCACCAAAGTAAAGTCCCAGCTTGCGGGTGGTCTCTCTCCTTGCTTATTTAAGGTATGAATGCTCCGCCGGTAGGACTCGAACTACGGTGTTGCCTGTCAAGTCTTAACCATCTTGCGAACGCAACGGTTCACCCGTGATCAATTTTTAAGAACCAAAGCAAAGATATTTGTGCTATGGTCTTTGTACCCCTCCACAAATAGAAGCGGGCTGACTCGTGCGACCAACACGAAGCCAGCCCTTGAACATCAACCTTCCGTAGAAAGGATGAAGCTCATGCTTAATGATAGTAGCGCAAGTGTGCGTGAACATTCACCTCACGCAAACGAACACGTAACCCAAACAACCAACCCCGCAAACAACGGTACTGGTCCTAACCCGAGCGACAGTACTGATGCTAGACCGAGCGACGTTGACGCTATCAAACGACGAGCGCAGGCAATCGTAAACGACAAGTCGGTCGATCCTGACAGCCGCGCGATCATTAGCTACGCGTTACGGATCGATGATCCGTGGCTCCCTGAACTGGTGCGGCGTATGGATGTAGGCGAGAACATCGCTGAGCCTTTAGAGTACACGCGACTAGAGTATCCGCAACTAGAGTATCCGCGAGCGGTCGCAGTGGTTGAAGACCTTTCCAGGGAAGAAACGTGCAATGAAGAGAAGGTCGAGGAACTCGCAGAGATCATTTGTGGTGCGAACGACAGATGCGCAGCCGCACTCGTCGTGCTCATGCGGACGCTGGAAAAATCTATCGATGCAAAATCACTCGTGAACAAAGCGAAGCATTTTGCCTTCGCACGTTGTGCTGAAACAAACCTGTTAGGGTTGGTCGACACTCAGACCGCGGTGATCGAAGCCGAGTTGTTGGCGGGCAAGATGCGGATGTGTTGAAGGCCAAAATAGTTGAGAGCCCAAAACACTTGAGAGCCTCGGTGCAAGCCGGGGCTCTCAGCCGCAAATGGCTATACCCAGAAGAAACCCGTTAAATACCCAAGAAAGAAAGCCTCGGTCAGGCAACTTCTGCTATCGGTGCAGATGCAAACACGCGAACAAAAACGCAGAAACAAAAACTGCAGATTGCGGTTGCGAAATCTTATTTGCTTTCGCCCAGCAAATGACTAGCGGACGCCGTCCAATGTTTATCTGCGACGAAGCGATGTTTTGAGTGCGGAAAACTGCAACTGCATTCCGCGGCAGTACAACTGAGATCGCCGGGAAGCTAAGATGGATTCGCTGGGCGCAAGCAACAGCACAGGGATTCAAGACGCAACTTCTGAGATTCAAGACGTAACTTCAGCGATTCAACCTGCATTCTCGGCGTTTCAACTTGCATTCTCCGCGACTCAAGTCATTCCCTCTCGGCCAATAGATAAGATCTCGCTCCGCTTAAGTGTTTCTCCCCGAGTTCCAAACATCTTTGTCGCCCGAATGAACGTTGGTCGACGTTACCATCCAAGCGAATTTCGCCACACTAAAAACGAAAAAATCTTCAAAAAAACTTTCCTTGACTTTCAAACATTCTGGCGATACTGTGCAGCCGTTTCAAAAAACAATAAGGGCTTACTCGATCTAACAAGGCGGTTTCCCGTCACCATTACTTCAGGTTTGTAGGTGCTCGCAAAAGCACCCCCTCGAGCTTCCTGAATACAGTTCATCAGTCGATCAGGTCGGCCTCTGTCTCGGTCTGTGCTTTAGTGAGAACAGCAAGGGGCATCATTCACTGACTACCTCTGCAATCCAGTCTCACGCGATAGCGAAATGAGCATCAGTCCCGCCCGACAAAGAGAATTCACGGAACGAGTGCGTCTGCTCGGCCATGATTTAGCGGCAATCGAACGCGGCGAAGAGTGTTGTACTTATTTCACTTTGCCGACTGTTCTCGACGGCCGTCGTGTACTCTCGAACGCGACTGACGCCAGCCGGCGGGAACGTCAGAAAACATTTTTCAATCCACCGATCGCTGCGCGTCGTCGACTGGGCCAGGGCATGCACGACCGCGGCGAAGCAGCCACGTTCGCGGATGGCGAGATCGTCGAAGCCGATGTCGACGGTCAGAACCGCCATCTTCCCGTCCACGTCAAAGCAATCAGCGTTGCGGAAAAAACGATCGCTGCGGGCGATGTGTGGGACGTCAGTGTGCGCGGCAGTGTTTGGGGCATCGACGATCAGGAAGAGTTGTACGTCACCGTGAATGTTGGCCGTCTGATCATCGAACCCGGAGCGGCGTTAATAGTTCGCGGCAATGTCTTCTCGTTGCTGTGTCAGGAAGTCGTCACTGCTGAAAACACACCAGACGATTCATTTCATATCGGCATTCTGCCGACGCCCTTCTCTGTCGACTTCGGTTACGGACCGTTACACGGAACTCACGGAACCAACGGCGCGGCAGGCCGCGATGGATTAGCGGGACGCACGCTTGAAACTGAACGCACGATACTCGGTTTTCGTCTGCGCGAAGCAGCAGATCTCGCAGCGATGAACGGCAGTGCGGGCGCGCCGGGAAAACCCGGCACTGATGGCGGACGGGGACGCAACGGCGGCATGTGCAAACTGGCTGAGTTAACGTTGCGCAGCGTCACTGGACCATTGACTGTTTTCGCCCAGGCAGGCAGCGGCGGTGATGGCGGTAACGGCGGTCACGGCGGCAACGGTGGTCGCGGCGGCGACGCCGGCAACGGACACAAACTTTGGCACGGCATCATCAACGGCGGCGATGGTGGCGCCGGCGGCCGCGGCGGTGACGCAGGCAACGGCGCTCACGCCGGACACGGCGGTCTCGCTTCCAACATTTACATCAACGTTCCCGTCGCAGACGAACACAAGATCACGCGCATCGCACTGCCTTCAAGAGGCGGTAACGGCGGCGCTGGTGGACGCGGCGGCGATGGTGGCCCCGCTGGTCTGCAAGGCCGTGGGCCAACTACAGAATTCGACGGTAAGCCAGGCGCACGCGGCGAAAACGGAATCAACGGCCGCAACGGTCACCACGGCAGATCGCGCCCGGCGCCGTGGATATTTCTTAACGACAAGGTAGACAACGGTGATTTCCTGACTCCCTCGCCCGAGAGTCTGCCGCTTGTCTCACCGCCAATGTATCCGAACGACTAATTCTCAGGAGACAACGATGAAAACATTCGAAGAACGTGTCGCTAAGTTGGGACTTGGCGATCCGAGTAATTGGCTGACTGAAGAGATCGACGCGCTCTACATCATCGAGGACATCGAGACGTTGAAGGAGATGCTCGACCTGGGCTTCGATCAGCAACAAAGAGAAGCGCACGTGAGAGCGTTGTTTGCGGGCGTGGCGCAAGGCAGCGACTCCGAATCAGCGCTGCTGCGACGGGTGCATGAATTTATTTTCGGCACCGCGGAGTTGTCCGCGGCTGATCGGACGCTGGTCGAGACTGCTTTCCCGCTCGAACTGGGCGTCATCACGGCGCCGGATAAGAAGATCAACTCGCAGTGGCACCTCGGCAAGTCCACGAGTCCCACACTCGTAAACGTGGGCACGCTCACGATCGAACAGGGCGGATATATCACCATCGAAAACACAGTGTTGACTTTCAACGTGGACACGATCATCCGCAACGGAAACAGCGGCAGCAATAACGGTGACTTCAACATTCTCGGAGTTGCGGGTAAGGCAGGAAATACAGGCACCACGCCGAATCCCCCAGGGCAGGCTCAAAACGGAAATCCCGGCAACTGCTCGTCGGCAGGCATCGCCGGGTCTCCGGGTGGAAATGGATCCACTGGCGCCGTCGGGACCGTGGGTGGCACCGGCGATCCCGGTGGTGATGGTCTGCCGAGCATGCCGGCCACCATCAACATCGCGAAAGGCATACAGCTCGGACCGGGTGTGTCGCAGATCCTGATCAACACGATGTCCGGCGCGGGTGGCCCAGGCGGTCCAGGCGGAACAGGTAGTAAAGGTGGCCAGGGTGGCAACGGCGGTAATGGAGTGACGTGCGGTTGTACTGGTAACGCCGGCGGCACAGGCGGTCAGGGGGGAAAAGGTGGTCAGGGTGGTGTCGGTGGTCCAGGCGGTAATGCCGTTGACGCTGCGGGCAACATCATCGTGTATGTGCCGGCTCAATTTGCGAACTTGATCGTTCGCGTTCCCCAGCAAGCACAACCTGGTGTGGGTGGCGCCGCAGGAAGCGGCGGTAAAGGCGGCGACGGTGGTGGTGGCAGCAGCGGCGGAAAGCATAACTCCGGCGGCAGTTCCGGCGGTCAGGGAGCACCCGGAGGAGAAGGCACGAGAGGTTCAGGCGGAACGCACGTAGGTAAGCCGGCGGTGATCGACGTGCAACCGACGTAAGCTACTGTTTTAGATCCGGCAATCGTTGGGGTTGGTTGATCGAGACACCGGCCCCATTCCCTGCAAACACCCAGGACGGACTTCATGGGCATACAACTCATTTTCATGGACGCTGGTCAGGGCGATGCTACGCTCATCGTTTATCCCGATGGCTCGCTGACACTCATTGATTGCGGCTGCAAGAAGAATAAGGACATCGTCCTGGGTCAGATCGAGATCGTGCTCAACGATTTTCTCGGGAGCACCGGCAACAAGCTGAGGAACCTCATCCTCACTCACCCTGACGGCGATCACTACAACCTGATCGACCCGCTACTCATTAAGAAAAACGTTACTGTCGGCACCATTTACTATGGTGGTCAAGCCTCGGATTACGCCGGCATTTCCTCCTGGATTACTAAGCAGACCCACGTCAACTTCGTCCAGGGTTTCGGTAGTACGGCGATCGTGCCCGGACTCTCTTTTGATGGGCAAGGCAAAATTCCAAATGTAGAGGTGCGCATTCTCTCCGCCAACGCCGGCGATCCCAGCGTAAAAGCGGATGCGAATCCCAACAGCATCGTCGTCTGCCTAACCTTTCTCGGTCTCAACTTTTTCCTGATGGGCGACTCGACGGAACTCACCGAGGCATTCATCGTCAAGAACCTCGGCGAAGATCTCGACAAGTTACTGGCGGGTAAACGCAGCATACTCAAAGCCGGTCATCACGGCAGCAACACTTCTTCCCATCAGGAATGGATCAAGAAGATCGTCCCGCAGGTCGTCTTCATCAGCTCCGACACGAGAACATTCAGCGGCGTCAGCATTCCCCGATCCGGCGTCATAAATCGCATCTTCGAGTTCGGCAAGGTGTTCGACTTCGGCAGCAAGTTCGAGCACAAGTACGTGCAGTACAACGACTCGACCGATCGCCACCAGCAGGTGTCCACAACTCTGGCGATGTACACCACGCTGCACCTGCTTAAATTCGCAAACGACACTGAGTTCACAGCGTATGGGACCTCCTGGAACTACAACGTGGACAACGTAGGCAATATCGAGATTTGGCCCGCCTGCGGTTGGCTGGACATCAATAAGGATTTTTAGGTCGCGGCCGGCGCGAACACCCAACGTGAAGATCTGAGGGAACTGTTTATGGCAATGACCATCACCGAGTTGAAGACCCTCCTCGGCGGTATCTCCGGGCAGAGTTACTCGTTAACGGCGCCGCAATTCGGCGTGGACGGCATCACGAAGCTTTTTCAGACGTACGTGCCGCAAGACGCGCTGAATATCGAGAACCCTCAGCCCGACGTGGCCACGTTACAACTGCGCGGCCGCGCGACTTTAGGCAGCGCGGTCAATGTCGCCATCGTGGTGACGTTCTTACCAGATAACGCCAACACGGTCGTCGCCGGCATCGACATCAAATTCGATCTGGCGTCGTTTAGTTTGACTACGCCCTTCGCAAACTTCTCCGGCACCGCGTTGCAGACGTTCAACTTCCTGACGCCGCAGCTTCTGCTCAGTGCGGGTGATAAAGAGCTGGCCGAAGGATCACCGGGCGCGTTCATCACCGGCACACTCAACGTCCAGGGCACAACCGGCACGAAGACTGTCACTCTCATAGCGCAAATTCCTTTCGATACTCCGGCGTCGCGCGCGGGCATCGATAACAACTATGTCTTCGCCGTCAAAATGCAGGACATAACGCTGGCCGATCTGAATGCGCTCAAACAGTTCATTCCCGGCAGCGCAGACTTCAATATCATTCCGCCAACGATTCCACTCGCCGACACGTTTGCGCTCAAGTACGTCGAATTCGCGCTCAATCCGACGAAGAACAAGCTCGCCTCATTCCGTGTCACCGTCGGCTCGGCCAAGGGCATGACGGTAGTGCCGGATGTTTTCGAGATCAAAGCTTTCACGTTCTCGTTCCAGATCGTCCTGCCGGGTGTGCTGAACAAGGTTTACGGCGTCGCCGCCACTACGCTCGATGTCTACGGTCACGAAATCAATATGGCGCTGTCACTGCCTGACTTGTATTTTGTGGGGTGGCTCGCTCGCGATACTCCGGTACCACTCAAGCCATTCGTCGCACATTTTCTACCGGCCGATCTCATTCCCGATAACTTCGAACTTTCCGAGCTCGAGCTGGGCCTGGGTCTTAGAGATCCACATCCCTACAACTTCGACATCACACTCAAGAACCTTTGGTCCGTCGCGATTGGCAACCAGCAGCTCACGATGACGATGCTCAGCGTCTCGATGGAAGGCGTGGGCTCGGCGCGGCCGGCGCTGGCGATTCAGGGACAGATCGAATTCGCCAAAACGCAGGTTTATCTGTCAGCGCAGACAACGCAGGACAACAAGAATTGGTTGTTCAAAGGCGGCACGGTTGATGCCGGCCCCATCGAGCTTCCCGACGTGAAGGCACCCGGGGTGAAGATCGGCGACCTACTTGCCGACCTCGCCGCGAGTTTCAGCATCGACGTACCGGACCCGGTGAAGAGCCTGGCACTGCGAAATATTCAGGTCTCGTTTGAGACCGGCAAGAATAAGTTCACGTTCCACTGCACCGGCGAGTTCACTGTCGAATCAACGCCCGTGATCTTCACGGTCAAAATCGAAACGGAGAAAGTCGGCGAAGGGTACAACGCGTCGTTTGGCGGCAATCTTCAGATCGGAAAACTGAATTTTGACGTCAAGTTCGATCACAAAAACCTGAAGTCCGACGTCTTCATCGCGGCTTACAGCCGTCGCCAGGGCGACCCTGACAAAGTCTCGCTGCACAAACTCATCGCCGATCTCTCACCGGACCTCGCCAAAGCGGTGCCCGAGGGAATCGATATTCAGTTGGAGGGCGTGAAGTTTGTTTTCTATCGCAAGCAGAGCCAGCCGAAACAGTTCGCCTTCGGCTTGGACCTCTCGCTCTCGATCGATCTATCGAATTTGCCCGTCGTCGGCAGCAGACTGCCCAAAGACTTGTCGCTCGACATCGAGAACCTTCAGGTCATCTACAGCTCGCAACTGTTTCCCAAGACTGAAATCGGCGAGGTCAACTCACTGCTGCCGTCAACGGTAACGAAGTTTCCAGTCGATGGATTGTCGCAGGGGATCAACTTCTCCGCCGATCTGCGGCTCGGGTCAGTGACACGGCACATCGCGCTCGGAGTGCCGCCTGCGAAACCAAAGCTGGCCGCTGAATTGGAAGACACTCGCGGCGTGGCACTCACGCGCGCTTTGCATCCCGGTGAAGAAATAACGTTGAGACCAGCCGCGCTCGGCGCGGCGGATGCTGCGGGCGCGTCTTCGTCGTCGATGTTGTGGATCGACGTGCAGAAACAATTCGGCATCTTTCAGTTCGATCGCATCGGCGCGGGTTACGAAAACAACGTGCTCAGCTTCGCGTTGGATGCCGGCGTGACGCTTGGTCCATTGACGTT
The DNA here is from genome assembly GCA_946480785.1 of uncultured Blastocatellia bacterium. The sequence continues at coordinate 32,260 of CAMLLD010000033.1, forward strand.
CACGATGAGCGGATTGTCGGTCGGATCGCCGCTGACGAAGTTCAAGCCGGAGTTCAATCTCAGCGGGCTCGGGCTGGAATTCAAGCGGCCGCCCCTCGAAATCGGCGGCGCGTTTCTAAAGACACGTGAACGGGCAGGCGATAAAGAAATCACCTCTTACTACGGCCAGGTAATCATCAAGGCCGCGTCCTTCGCTTTCAAAGCGATCGGCGGTTGGGCCCCCGAAGCCGATCCGGCGTCGTTCTTTATCTATCTCAGTCTCGATGCGCCGATTGGTGGCCCACCCTTCTTCTTCGTCACCGGCCTCGCCGGCGGCATGGGCATCAATCGATCTTTGAAACTGCCGACGATCGAGGAACTGCCCAATTACCTGTTGCTGCCGAACAACGCGCCGAAGCCGGCGGCAACACCGCAGGCAACCGTCGCGAATGTCTTGCCGCAGTTGCAAAAGATCTTCATCAACCAGCCGGGACAATACTGGATCGCTGCGGGCATCAAGTTTACGTCCTTCGAGATGATCGAAGCGTTCGTGTTGCTGACGGTCGCGTTCGGCGTCGATCTCGAAGTCGCGTTGCTCGGCACCTGCTCGATGACTTTCCCGACGCGCGAGGCTTATCCGGTCGCGTACATCGAGATCGACATCATCGCTTCGTACCGTCCGGCGACGGGACTGCTCGCCATCGACGGCAGACTCTCACCCGCGTCGTTCCTGTACGGCGGCTTCTGCAAACTCTCCGGCGGCTTTGCTTTCTACGCGTGGTTCTCCGGCGACAACCGCGGCAACTTCGTGGTTTCGATTGGCGGTTATCACCCGGCTTTCAAGAAGCCCGACATTTATCCGTCAGTGCCGCGGCTGTCGATGGACTTCGCGCTTGGTCCATTCCGTGTGACCGGCCAGGCTTACTTCGCGCTCACGCCCAGCATGATGATGGCGGGCATTCGCATGAGCGCCGTTTGGAGTTCTGGTCCAATCAAGGCGTGGCTTGATGCGGGTCTCGACTTCCTCATCAGTTGGGCGCCGTTTCATTACGAAGCCAGCGCGTTCATCAACATCGGCTGCTCGGTGGATCTCGGGCTCTTCACTCTGAGCGTGAGTGTCGGCGCGGGCCTTTATATATGGGGACCGCCATTCGGCGGCCGCGCGGAAGTCGATCTGGACGTGGTTTCGTTCACGATTTCTTTCGGCGCCGAACCGATCGCGCCGCCCCCGGTCGGTTGGAACACTTTCAAGAACAAGTTCCTGCCGCAGGATTCAAAGACGCCGCCGCAAGTGCGGCAGCAGCGCGCCGGGAGACGCGCGCTCCCGTTGGCGGGTCTCGCGGAAGAGAACACGGACGCGGAAGAAAACACGATCAAGGGCAGCGTCGCCACCGGGCTCATGCAGACTGACGTGGGTGGGTTCAACTGGATTCTCGATCCCAACCACTTCTCGATTGTTACGAACAGCACGATTCCGGCGAACCGCGGCGAATGGGCGTTGTCTGCTTCGAGCGTGTTCAACGTGCCGATTACGGTCTCCAGTTACAATCCGGGGAACATCACTCCGGACCAGCCGTATCTCAAGCTCCCGCCAAAAACGAAGACCTTCTCGAAGACTGAAGTCTGGAACCCCACCGTGAACATTGCACCGATGGGCCAGACGAACGTGAAGTCTTATCAGAAAATCCAGGTGAACAAACGCGTCGAGGGCGATCGTTCCGGCGTGTTCAGCATGTACTTCACGGAGTTGGCGGTGACGCCGGTGATGCTGGATTCGAGCACGGCGCTGTGGGGCGAAGACAAAAAACCGAAGGACAAAAAGCCAAACGATCCGTTGCTCGTACCGTCGGCGCTTACGGGTTTTCTCATCTCGCCGATTCCGAGAAAACCGTCGAGTGTGAACGATGTGCCGCTGATCGAGTTGCTCTTCGCCGGCGGGTTCTCGACCGGCTTCACTTATCAGAAAGCCGTCGTCGATCCCGACTACACCGTGACCTCGTCGATCATCCACGAGAAGGAAAAGCACGAGTTGAAGATCAACATCAGCGGCAAACACACCGCGGAACTGAAGAACGAAAACTACCTGCTCAGCTCGCTGGTCAATGACTGGGTGACCGATCAACGCGCCTCCATTCTGGACGATCTCGCGGCGAACGGCTTCTCGACTTACAAGGCAAATGAGATCGATCTCAATACTTTCGCAACCAAGACCGCGCTGACGGATTGGCCCACCGTCAAGATGATCGGCAGTTAACCGGAAATATCAATCTGGCCTTAGGCGAACAACATGGCAAACAGCGCTCAGGATAAAGAACTGCTAAATCAGTTGGTGACGTTCATCCAACACGACGTGCCGGGCCTGCCCGCCGGCGAGTTTAAGTTGACCGTCTCACAACGCCTCGACGACAAGGACGACAAACCGATCAATGACGAGCCGATCGAGAACGAATACTACTTCGCGGTGCTCGGCGATCGTTTTCGTCTGAAGAACCCGGCGGAAGTGCTTTACACGGTCTTTCCGGAAGACAACGGGCGCGGCCAGTACGACACGGTTTTGCCGCACGTCGTGTTTACGAAATCGACGTTTCCCTGGTCGCGCTATCCGACGAGCACTGAACCTGAAGCGCCGCCGGCCGGCGCGGCTACCGAGGAGAATGTGCCGACGTGGCTCTCGGTGTTGCTGTTTGACGAAGACGATCTCGCCGCTTACGGCAAGCCCGCGCTCGAGCCGGTGATGGCCACGATCGGCGATCTTTATCCGACCGCCATTTACGACAAATCCACGCTCAAGGACAACTACTCCTACTTCTATCGCGCGAAGGATACGAGCGGCATCGACATCGGCGACGCGCTGACCGATCCGATTCAGATCGTCGACGTGCCGCTGGAGTTGTTCTGGAAGATCGCGCCGACGATCGCCGATCTGAAGTTGATGGCCCACGTGCGCAAGGTGAGTTTGATTAACAAGCCGACAATCGCGGGCGTGTCAGACGTCGGTGAGCCGGTCGGAAACTTTTCCATCGTCTTCGGCAACCGTTTGCCGCAAACGCAGAGGAGAACTTTCGCCTGCCTCGTCTCGCTCGAAGAGCTGCAGCCGTTTCTGCCCACGGACGAGAACGGCGGACCACCGCCGGATACCAAGTTTGACGGCTCTCGTTTCATTCGTCTCGCCGTGCTGACGAGCTGGACGTTTTACTCCACGGGCCAGTCCGCTACTTTCGTCGAGCAACTGTTGCGCCTGAACGGCCGGCCTGACGGCAGCAGCACCGATGCCGTCAATACAAACCTCCGCATCATCTATAGCGGGACCAACAAGATTGCCGGCAACGCGCTCAGCATGGGCTACGTGCCGCTCAATAACAGTTTGCGAACAGGCGGCAAGACTGTGTCGTGGTATCGCGGGCCACTCATTCCTTACCTGATCCCCACACCGACGATTCATTTTCCGATTCCCTCTCCGGATGAAGCGACGGTGTTCGATCCGACAACGGGCATGCTCGACGCTTCCCTCGCCGCGGCTTGGACCATCGGCCGCATGGTCGCGTTGCAGGACACGGCTTTCTCCACCGCGCTCTATCAATGGAAGCGGGGACTCACTCAAAAGGTAATCAACTACATCGAGGAACAAATCCTCGGCGAGCAATTCTCTTTCGTGCTCGAAGCCGGCGAAGTGCCGTTTGCGCTTCGTGACGTCACGCGGATCTCGCCGATAGACGCGCTGCTGCACAAGATGATGCAAACACTGCCGGCCAACGCCAAACGCCGATCGGAATAAGTCAATGAAGACGCTCAACCCACGCACAAGTTTCCAAACAAAGATCTCCGATACCTTCGCCGATCCCGCCGCTATTCAGTCGTCGCTGGGAGAGGTCCTGGTGCCCGAACAAATCTCGAAGTGGCTGGGCCGCCTGCGCTTGCTCAAAGGCGTGCCGTTCAACTACCTCGTCCCTGACGAGCGGATGCTCCCGCCCGAATCGATCCGTTTCTTCTATCTCGACATCAATTGGATCGACTCATTGCTCGACGGCGCATTCAGCATCGGCCGCAACCTGACGAAAACCGATAACGCGTTTACGAACAATCTCGACAGCGCAGTCACGCCGAAAGTGAGTCAGCAGGGACGCAAAGGGGCCGCGAGCGTACGCGCGGAAGCTCTCGGTGTAGAGCCGCCGCTGGCGTCGCTTCAGGTTGTGTCAGGCTTTCTGCTGCGCTCAACCGTCGTCTCGGCTTACAAAGGAATCGGCGCGAATGTTTATCCGCTCGGCGGCACGCCGCAGGATCCCACGATCACGCTGCTCGACATCCTGCGCTTCGAGCCGCTCGGTCCCAACTCCGACACGCTCATCTGTCTCGTCGATGGCGACGCTTATCGCGTAGACATTCACGAAGCGCCCGAGCACCTGCATTACGGGATCAATAAATACGAGTACAACGAGCCGGCCAAAACCGTCACAGCCTTCAAGAAGGTCCACACGTTTACGAAGGAAGGTTCGAAGGTGACGATCAATAAGGAATATAAGGATCTCGATTTGTCGAACTCGTTCCGGTCCGGCTCGCCACGCGTGTTGAAGATGAACCTGCTGGCCCAACAGATCGCCGCCTTGAACAACGTACCCGACATCGACTCCGCCGAGATGGGTTTTGAAATGACCGAAGGCGTCGGCATGGTGCAGTTCAAAAAGGAATCGTCGCAATCATGAATGCAATTGTTCCCCTCAACGTCACCGCCATTCGCGTGAGCGCCAACGATCGTACGAACATCGTGTCGAAGTTCAAGGGACGCACGGCGCTCTTCGAGGACATGCCGTTCAAGAAAGACGAGAAAGTAGCGAGCACCGGCGACACGATCCTGCGCCCGCTGGAGAGTGGTGCTTCGCCGAAGGATCCGTTGGATCCCGGCATTCACTTGCACTGGGAATTGCCCGATTACTTCCGGCGTGGCACGCAGCCGGCGCAGGGTGGCGACGTAGTTTTTCCCCCAGCGCCGAACCGCTGGCTGGTCATTCGTTATCTGCGTATTTACGACGCGGGCGCCGGCAAGTATGAACCAGTGCGACCGAAGTGCTGGATCGTCGAGAGCGATTTCCTTTCACCGAAGATCATCGAGGACTCAACCGGCGAACCGCGTCCCGCAGTGTCGGTGCCGATTCCGACTAATCCGCAAGCGAACCAGCGGCCTTTCATGTACATGGGCCGCGTTCTCGATCTCGACCAGTGGAATCCCGCCGCGGAAAACCCGGCTGACTTTCTGCCTTTCTACAAGGGCACAAACGGACAGCCGCTTTATCTCACGTCGGTGGGCTTTGTTGGCCCATCCTTCTCGGCTTATTACCCCGAGTGCATAAGTGTTTTCGGTTTCTGGGATCACTTCAAGGATGAAGACACCGTCTATAAGCGCATCAGGGAAAACCTGCCCATCCAATTCAAAGTGACTTACGAGGTCGTTGGCTGGATTAACGAAGAGAACGCCGATCCGTTGAAGAACGTCGCGACCATCGTGACCGAAGGCTACAACCGTTACGTGCAGCAGTGTGCGGCGGAAAAAGTTCCCGTGGTGCGGACGCCGGCCGACGAGTTCGTGGGCGTTGCGGCGCAAAGATATCGCTGGGATCTTCACAAGGACAACATCACTTACACGTTGAAGCCGGACAAGACCATCGACACGTTGGACGTGCCGCAGCGAACCGTGTGCGGCGGCTTCGAGCAGGAGATTGTCTGGGACATGCTGACCAGTCCGCAGACCTCCTTCTTTCTCAACAACCCGAACAATCCGCAGTCGCCGGCTGTGTGGACTGACACCGTTGAATTAGCGGTGGGCAACACGACTGTCGAAGCATTGTCGGCGTTGTTGAAGAAAGACATGGAAAACCCGAAAAACCTGGCGGATGTTTTAGACAACTACGAATACCTGCTGAACGCTTTGCAACTCGGCATCCTGCGCGACCTCGAGACGAACGGCAACGCGCTGATCACTCTCGAAGAGGACACACACTCGAAAGAATTTTCGCAGCTCGCCGGCGGCTACATGTGGGTCGTGGAGCAAAGACAACAAGGTACGGAGCGGGCCGGTAATCCCGATGAGGAAGTCAACTTACCACTCGACATCGCGGAACAACTCAGTCTGCTCAACCAGGCGCAGAAAGATTACGACCAGGGACGCGCCGCGCTCGACGTCATGCGCAAGCAGCTCTTCATGGATTGGCTTCGCTACGTGAAGATTCACGTCAGCGAAATCCCCGACCCGAACGTCCCTACCAACGTTCTGACAAATTTCATCTCGACCTCGCAGGGCGGCGAGCTGACCGCAGTCGTCGACTACGGCAAGACGGTGGGCATCCTTTTGTATTTGCAGGACCCGGTTACGGCGGAGATCACGGGCATTCAGCCGCCGATGCATAGTCTGCTGCCGGCTCAATTTTCGGAAGCGACGTCACGGGCGATCGCAGTGTGGAACCAATACCAGGCGCTGCTCAATATGTTGATCGACTACCCGACCTGGCAACTGCGCGCGACAACGGCGCTGCCCTTCTCGCTTCCGACCGATCCGGTGTTGGTGATGGAAGGCGCGCGTCTGCAACCTGTCCGGCGCAATGGTCCAGGCCCGAACATCGGCGTGCGCGTCACCGGCGAACTACTGAAAACGCTGCAGTTCAAATACCAGGACAACACCTTCACGATCTCGACGGGGGATCTCATTGGTGTGCCGCAGATGCCTGAAGCGGTCCCGATGAAGACGGACGTTCAGGGTTTGGTCAACGAGACTTACCTGCTCGCGCCCGCGCTCACCGCAGCAGTCGCGGATGCGCTGAAGGCGAAGGGCGGCAGCGGCAACCCCGCCGTCTCTCATTACGCGGAGTTTGTTTCCTCGTTGAGTCTGGCCCAGGGCGGACTCTCCCCCGCGGAAGGCGGGACTCCATCCGGACTCTTCAAGGCGGTCCACGATCCCGACCGACACATGACGGCGAACCCAACAGAAACCGTCTCGACACCGCTCGCGTTGAGCGTGACGTTCACCAACGCCACCACGAATGGTTGGGCGCCCGACGCGGTCGCCTGGACCACGCAACCGGCGCTGCCCGAATTCACGCCGAAACGTTACGATCCGTTCCTGCCCGTGTTCCTGCTGTGGACCGCGCAACTTGAACCGCTCAAGCGCGACGAAGGTAATAACTATGGACCAGGAAACCTGACGAACTACTTTCATCTTGATCCAGACGGCATTGATTACCGTTATACAACCGGCACGAGTATCACGACCGACAAGCCTGTGCGCTACGAGCGTTCCGTAACGCTGTCGAAAGCCACCACCTACAGTCTGACAAACCAGATCGATAGTTACATCAGGAACTATCCCACCGACGAGAAAACCGATGCGACACTCGAACAGGCGAAAGAGACTTATCAAAGCCGCAAAATAATTTCGCAGGGCCTGGACGGTTTCAATGTCGAGCAAACGCTGCGCAAGTTGATACCGAAAGTACCGGTCCAGGATCTCGTTAAAGGACCACGCGACGGCATCACGCTCGCGGTGAGTAATGCGGCGGTCGCACACCCGATCGATAATTGGTACAACTTCGGCTTCAACGGTTACGCTCCCATCGACGTCGGTCTGCTCGCGCAACACAACTTCGGACCGTTCCGCTCCGGTTTCGCTGAGATTTTCACGCTCGAAATTATTGACGTGTTCGGCCAGCGCATGACGCTGAACACCAGCGCCACGAATCCTGATGGTTCGTTGCAAACGATCGTGGCCCAAAGTCTCAAGCCCGATCCGGGAGATGTTGCCAACAAGGACAAGATCTTTCTGCCGCCGCGGCTGCTCGCGCCGACGCGACTCTGGTTCGCGTGGTTGTCGGCGAACCATAACAAACGCGTGCAAGGAATCACCGGCGACTTCGTCGAGATGAACTCGCATCCGGCGACCACGCCCGTGTTCGGTTGGGTGATGCCCAACCATCTCGACGACAGTCTCTTCTTTTACGACGCGGACGGCGCCGCGATCGGTTCGTTCGGCGTCGAGCACAACGATTTGAAGTACCGCACCCGCGCGGGCAATGTGAAAAATCCCGAGGACTTGCTGGAAGTAGACATCGGTCCGAAGGGACGTCCGATCGTCAATCCGCACGTCGCCGATTTCATGTGGTACATCAACGGCAAAGACGCGGACTTTCTGCGCGATCTGATGAACACGATCGAGGCTTCCGACAAGTTCATCAACCCGGTGAGATTCGCGCAGGATCCGTCGCTGGCCGTGCTCATCGGTCGACCACTCGCGCTGACGCGCGCCGTGATCGCGCTGGAGACCAGTGGCACTGTGTTGCCGGTGAGCCAGGCCGACGTGACGCCTACCGATCCTTTTCCCTCCGATGTAAAAAACAATCGCTACAAGTATTTCGATCGCCAACAGGCAAGCAGTGCGAAGCTTGCTAGTGTGAAGTTCCCGGCGCGGCTCGGCGATCTCGCAAATATCGACGACGGACTCGTCGGCTATCTAATCGAGGCTGCCGGTCCCGATCCGTATGGCACTTTCTATTCACCGGCCGCTCCGCCCGATGGCACTCACGGTGTCGTGCGGCCCAAGCCGGACACGATTGAGTTGACGTTGAACGCCAGCGCGATCACCGTGACGATGCTTATCGATCCGCGCGCGCCCGTTCATGCCACCACCGGCGTACTGCCGGTGCAGATGCGGCAAATTCCACCCGATCAATACGCCGAGACAGTTCGCAGTCTCGCCGTTACGTTCTTCACTCATCCCATGTTGAGTCTGAATCAGCGGTTGATCGTGCCGCTGCCGCAGGAGTCGAATTACGAATGGTCGTGGATCACGTTTGGCAGCACAACCCCGGTGCTGCTGCCGGCGAACGAGGCGAATGAGTTCGCGACCTTTGGCTATACGCCGCAAACGATCCTGGAGGGCTGGCTGCGACTGAACGCCCAAATTCTTCAGCCACTCACACCGCCGCATACTACAAATTCAGACAACCCCAAGGAGTAAAAGCAATGGCCAACGGAGCACCAGACGTTTCCCTGACCGTCTTGAACAATGCCAATGGACCCGTCATCTTTGTTGGCATACAAACAGAGCTGGAAGTCACGCTCACCAACAACAGCGACGCGATCATTCTGACCACCGGCTCGCCTTCCTCGGCTTTGAAGATCTGGATGCCGACGTTCTTCACTACTGACGAGTTGAAGAACATGAAGATTGTGCTGAACGATTGGGATTATTTCCTGGACGTCGACGATTCGCTGCGCCTCACTTACAAAGGCCCATCGCCCTGGAACTGGAACAAGGGCCAGAAAATATCCTTCAAGATCACGGCTGTGCAAACGAGTGCGGACCCGACGTCGGATGCCGTGCAGGTCATGTTTCAAAACATGGGCGGCAATGTTCCGCTGCAGGTGCAGGAGCCGTTATCGTTGTCTAACCCGCCGCGGCCCGGCAACGCGCCGTTGTTGGAGGTGCTGCAAGTAACGCTCGATAATCAGGGCAGCATCTACGTTTCCACGGAAAACGATCCGCTGCAGAACACGCTCTTTCTGAACCTCAAAAACATCGGACCAAACGCGCTGTATACGGGCCCGCTGGAGCACCGGGGCAACCCGAAGGTGACTGTGATGTTCGTCTATGGCAGCACCAGCGGCGCGCTTGCGCCTGACAACGACCCGAATAAACCACCGGTCGGTTCCGCGTGGAGAATCGACGGCGCGGTGGCGATCGATCAGACGAAAGGCTGGGGGATCAACCGGTCTTCGACTTCGGGTGATAACCCGCATCCGATCTGGCAGCTCGATCCGGCCCCTACGAATGCACCGCTCATCGGTACCGGCGCGGAAGCGAACGTCACGTTCTCGTTCAGCAGGATCGTTTCGCAGACGGCCCCGGGCCATACGCAGGCGATCATCAACCTTTCCGGTTTCAAGAAGGACCCGAACACCAAATACAACGACGCGGTGGTCGTCCTGGACATCGTCAAGCAGGAACCGCCGCCGACGCGCGGTCTCCTCAACTTCTTCGGCGCTGCTCCCGTGATTGCGGTCAAGACCCCGACACAGGGAATCGACATCAATCTGCGTTGGGCCATGTTTGATGTGGCGGGTGTAAACATGATTTGTAGTCACCCGAATGTAAACATCTTCGAGAAGAAATATCCGGACCCGTTGCCACTCGCTTACGATCGCTTCACGCTCAAGATTCCGGGCACGACGCAAAGTGTGCCGATCTTTACCACGCTGCAGGCGTTCGACGGCAACGGCGGTTATCTGAACAGCATGCAGTTCACCGTGTTCGTCAATGCGCTGATGTTCGTCGACCCGCGCGATGGCCGGGTTTATCCGGCAGTGATTCTGAACAACCAGTTATGGATGGCCGAGAACCTTGCGTACAACGACGTGGGTGAGTCGTGGGCCTACAACGACTTGCCGGGCAACGAAAAGATCTATGGGCGGTTGTATACGGCGAAGGCGGGTTCGGTTAGGAAGCCGCCGACGGGTTGGCGTATTCCTTCGGAGAAGGATTGGAAGGGTTTGTTTGATAGTTTTGGAAGTGAGACTGCTGCGTATGCGGAGTTGATTGAGGGTGGCAAGTCAGGTTTCAACGCGAAGTTGGGCGGCTATCGCGAGCCTACCCCGCAGTACCGGAACCTTTTGGCGCACGGCTATTACCGCACCTCGAGCGGCACGTTATACGCGGGCTTCAGCGGCACCTCAAAAAGCGTGAACCTCGTGGGTAGATTTGATGAGAACTACGCGATCTCGATCCGCTACGTGCGCGCTCTGACGTAGCGGGGTGGTGGGGTGCGTTGGAGATTGAACGCATGGGAGATTGAACGCATGGGAGATTGAACGCATGTATTGGAGATTGAACGCAGGTGCTGGAGGTTAAACTCCGAAGGAGTTCGCGAATTTTAGCCCAGGGTTCATACCCTGGGTACTAAAAAGAAAGCACGTGCAAACGCTGAAAGCGTTGGCGAATCCGGTTCTAATCCTAGTCAACGCTTTCAGCGTTTGCAGGTTCTTTTAATGGACTTTCCCCAGGGTGTCGCTACGCTCACCCTGGGCTGGCATTAGTTAACGCCTTCGGCGTTCCAGTTTTGTGCAAAACCTCGCGTAAGGTTCAGATCGCGTAAGGTTCAGATCGCTGGGTGTTCAGATCGCTGGGGGTTCAGATCGCTGGGGGTTCAGATCGCGTGAGGTTCAGATCGCGTGAGGTTCAGATCGCTTGGGGTTCAGATCGCTTGAGGTTCAGATCGCTTGAGGTTCAGATCGCGTGAGGTTCAGATCGCGTGAGGTTCAGATCGCGTGGGGTTCATTTTGTCTTCTCACCGCGCACGAAACCCAGCGCGGCGAGTTTTTCGAAAATGAGCGAGGCGTTGTCGGCGGCTGAGTGGTTGATGGTGTCGAGCGTGATCTCGGCTTGCAGCGGAGGCTCGTAAGGGTCGTCGATGCCGGTGAAGTCTTTGATCTCTCCTCGCCGCGCCTTCGCATACATCCCCTTCGCATCCCGTTGTTCACACACTTCCAAAGGCGTATCGACGAAGATCTCCAGAAAACGATCCTTCCCCACCATCGCCCTGACCTCATCACGCGTGGCCCGATACGGACTGACCGCGGCCGCGATCACGATGCCGCCGTGGCGCACGATCTCCGCCGCGACAAAACCGATCCGCCGTATGTTCGTGTCTCGATCCTCTTTATTAAATGTGAGACCCTTCGAAAGATGCGTGCGCACGATGTCGCCATCGAGCAGCGTCGCCTGACGCCCATGCTCCAGGAGTTTTACCGTCAGCGCTTCGGCCGTGACTGACTTCCCCGCGCCGCTCAGACCGGTAAACCAGACGCATGCTCCCTGACGATATTTCGGCGGATAAGCTTCGGCGAGAATCTCGCCCACTTCGGGCCGCGTAAACCACTCCGGCAACTTACGTCCTTTGCCAAGATACTCCTCACGAGCCTGAGTGCCGGATATCGCCAACACTTTCTGCTGCGAAGTAACATCGGAAACCTGCTCGTATCTCCCTTCATCGGGTAGATAGACCAACTCCCGAAACGGGATCATCCTCACACCGATCTCGCTACTGAATTTCTCGACGAGCTCCTGCGCTCCGTAAGGCGGATAAAACGGCTCGCCATTCGAGTCGCGCCCCGGACTCGCATGATCGCGACCGACAATCAAATGGTTAGCTCCGTAATTGCGCCGTATGATTGCGTGCCAGAGCGCCTCACGTGGACCAGCCATACGCATCGCCAGCGGCAACAGCGAAAGCAGGATACGATTCGGATCGTAATGGTGCTGGGCGAGGGCCTTGTAAGTGCGAACGCGTGTGTAGTGATCGATATCGCCCGGCTTAGTCATGCCGACAGCCGGATGCAGCAACAGCACGCCGTCGAGCCTCTCGATCGCCGCCTTCGTCATCTCTTCGTGCACGCGATGCAGCGGATTGCGCGTCTGGAACGCAACGATGTTGGGCTTGCCGAAACTGCTCAGTCGTTCTCGGGTCTGAGTTGGCGTAAGGCGCAGGTTCTCGAAGTCGTAATGCCGCGGGAGTTGAATGACCTTGAGCCGACCCGAGATGTTCAGTTTGCCCCACCGATGCATCTCGGCGACGAGCGGGTGGCGCGAGTCGCGCGTGCCGAAGACTTTGGTGGCGACTTCGTCGAGGTCCCACTCATATATCTCTTCGATAGTTAAAACGGCGAGCAGCTCGTTTCGTGCATCGCGCAACGCGACGTGCCGATCGAGGCCGATGGGTTGTTCGCGATCCACCGGCAACGTGATCGGAATCGGAAACACGACGCCATTCGCGAGACGCATCTCATCAAGCACGCGCTGATGGTCCAACCGGCCCATAAAACGATCGAGTGGTGTGAAAGCACCCGTCGCCAGTAATTCCAGATCGCAAACGGAACGTGCAGACAACTGCAACGAGGGCAACTTGCCGGCGTACGCGCGCAACTCTTCGCGTTCCTCTGCGGCGATCAGCAGATCCACCAAAGAACCCTGGTAAGGAGAAATCAATCCCGTCGACATATCAACCACCTGTCAACCCCTCAGAACCAACTGGTGCAGTTTCACCACGGCGTCTCCTTGGAGTGCGGGGACTTGTCACCGCTTTGACCAAAGCGCCGACGAGTCGACGCACTCCAAATTCAAATCGCACCAGTGCCAACTAACTGCATGCTGTTACTTTTCGCCGGGAGTTAAAATTTAGCACGTTTCGTTGCGGCGCTACTGTCTGATCCGAACTAAACGGGATTCTTCAGAGAACTGACGAGAGATAAAGCGACATGTTGATGACGATCAGTACCACCCAACTGAGCGTCCAGTGCCAGCGGAAGCCGGCGCGGCGTAGCAGCACGTGCAACGTTATGGCCATCAACACCACGCTCGCTAGTACGTTAACGATTGAGATCCACACCCACGGCTGCACAGTCAGAAAGTTATAGAACGCCGCCGGCAACAGCGCGATAGATCCGATCAAACAGACCCACCCGAGCCGGTTCCAATATCTCAATCTACTTGTGCCATCCAGAAAAGCAGCAGACAACAGTAGCTGGATGGTCCAGGTGAAGCACGGGATCAAGAGTCCCTTGATCAGAACTTCTCGCCAGCTCACAGCCTGGAAGAAAGCTTTCAACGATGCCGAGAAAACAGCCGTTATGAGAAACGAGCCGATGAAGAGCAGAATGATTTTTTTCATTTGCGCAGTTCACGGCCCGAAGCGATGGCGGTATTCGAGCGAGTTGATAAATGCCTTCACCATCTCTGCATTCGCAAAGTTTCCGTTGAACTGATTGAGTTTCGTGAGCCAGAAATCGTAACCGGTGTAATCGGAATCGGGCAGGTCATCGGGGTTGCGCCGCAGGTAGCCGAAATACTGCATGAGTACGAAGGCGCGATTGAACTCCGCGGTCTTCAACGCCGGATCTTCGGCGATCGCGCGCAACACTTGCCCGCGCGTGAGTTGGCCCGCCGTTAGCCCGTTGATGAGACCGGCCCTGATCGTCGGCGCCAGGGGATTGCCGGCGTTTGCGTTCAACTGATCTACAAACTGCGTCGGTGTCAGGTTAGGCTGGTTAGCGGTGTTGAAGCGCAGCGTCGTCACGAATTGCTCGACAAACGCCTGCTTATTCGTCTCCAAAATCTCTTGCCAGTTGCCCTGGCCCACCACGACACCCTGCCGAATTTTTTGCGAGTCGACGATGAACTCGTCGAAGCTAATGGTTGGGACAGGCAGTGAGTGCACACCATTCATAGTCGAAGTCCTGGTGCGGTCTCCATAAGCAGTCTTGTAAATGCGCTCGACCAGATATCCGGTCTCCTGAAACTCGATTGACAGGAAGAACGCGGCTGAGACGTTTACGCGCCGCACTTCGAGACACTGCGGATTGCCCGCGCACTGCGTGAAGTTACCGACCCAAAAATTCAAACCACTCTGATCCGGTTCGCGATTGAGAAAGTCGATGTACTGCTGGCGAACAAAGAACTCAGGGACGTCGATTGGATTGCTGCCCGTCAGGAAATCGTTATCGAGGATCGTGATTGTGAGCGTACTCGGGGTGGCGAGTGTGCCGCCCTGGGGATTGCTCAGCACCACGTTGAAGGTTTCGTCTCCTTCGACGAACGCATCGTCAATGAGGGGAATCGTCAACATCTTCGAGACCTCGTTCGGAGCGAAGGTCAGGGTGCCCAGAGTCTTTAGATAATCACAACGCGAAGATGCAGCGCCGTTCTTACTGCTGCAGTCCGGGACAGCGTTACGATCCGTATCACCGGCGGCATAATCAACGCTCACTTGCGACTGCGTGTTGCCCGATCGGACCACGTTGAACGCGACGCTGCCGGCGCTTTCCACTACGTTGATTCGCGAAGCGTTGAACTCGACCAACGGACCCGGCAGCGCCAGACTGCAGGTGTTGAGAAGCACGCCCACAGAGGTAGATTGAAGCTGCACAAACGCGAGGTCGGCCCGCGCGCCGGTGTCGAAGTTTCCGGCGACGATGGCGAACGGCGATCGCGAGACAGGAAACTGAGTCGGAGCAGTAAACTTCCCTACCCCGTTTCCAAATAACACCCAAACGCCCGCGTTTACAGGCGTGACGAAATCCGGACTCATATCGCTGACGGCGAGATCGAGAATCCCGTCGCCGTTCAAGTCCGCGAGCGCAACTCGTTCGGATCGCACGCCGACCGTCAAATTAGTTCCCGGCGAGAACGAGCCCGTTCCATTGCCGAGGAGTATCGTAATCACTCCGTCAGAGCCTGAGGGGATGACGAGATCGATGTTGCCGTCGGCATTGATGTCGCCCGCAGCGACGGACTGCGGATTTTGACCGGCTGGAATATTTGTCGCTGTGGCAAAGGTGCCGTCGCCGTTGTTCAGCAGCACCGAGACGTTACCGCTGTTCTGGTTTGCGACTACGATATCGGGTTTCGTGTCGGCATTGATGTTTATCGCCAACACCGCGAGTGGAGATGTGCCAACCGCGTAGTCCGTTGCCGTTCCGAATCCGCCCGCGCCGTCGCCAAAGCGAATCGACAACGTTCCCGCTCCCGATCCAGAGGTAAAGCTGATGATGGCGAGGTCTTGTTTACTGTCGCCGTTGAAGTCCGCGACAGCAACGTCAACAAGGTTCACAACCGCGCTGGAGTTCGCCGGCAAAAAACCTCCCGCGCCGTCGTTGAGCAGAATCGAAATCCCACCTGGTCCGAGGTTTGACGAGGTGCGGATAACCACCAGATCGAGTTTGTTATCAGAATTAAAATCGCCCACGGCAAGTGCTTGCGGACGATCGGGCACCGCAAAGTTTACGGCCGGCGCGAACCCGCCGTTGCCGTTACCAATGAGCAGCGACACATTTGCCGACTCGAGATTTGCGGTCGCTAAGTCCGTTTTGCCGTCGCCATTGAAATCCGCCGCCACGAGATCGAATGGATTCGTGCCTACGGTGAAATTGTTGACCGCGCCAAAACTCGGTTCAGGACACGATGAGTCGTCGTCGCGAATGGTTCCCAAACCCTGACTGTCGAGGATCGTGGCATTCGTGGGCGCTGATAAATTCACGACAAAAGTTTCGCTGATCTCAGGCACGACGTCGCCATTGACCGGAACAGAGATCGTTTGCGTGAGCTGATGAGGCGCAAAGATCACTGTGCCTGAACTGCTCTGGTAATCCGCGCCTGCGGTCGCTGAGCCATCGCTCGTGGCGTACTGCACAGTGATCTGAAGAGCGCTGGGATGATCGAGAGTAACAGTGAAATCGGCGGAAGCAGTGCCGCTATTACCTTCGGTCACCGCTACATCGCTGATACTGATTTGTGGCTGCGGGTCGTCGTCAAGAATAAATACCGAAGCCGTGCTGGGACTGCCCAGCGGAGATGACCCCGTCGCATTGTTGAGCACGAACGAGAACGTCTCAAAGTCCTCGGTGGTGTTGTCATTACGCATAAACACCGTCACGACTTTGAAAAAATCTCCGGACGCAAAATTGAACGTGCCGGAAACCGGCAGGTAATCTTCCGCGGCGAGCGCGCTGCCATCCTCGGTGTGGAAGTCGACTGCTGACGTACCGCTGAGATTGCCGACCCTGACGACCGAGATATCTACGCTCCCGTTGGTTGGTGGGATACCGCCGAAACTCTCGACGGTCGAGAAGCTATTCGACGCCAGAATCGTTTGCGCCGCGACCGCGTCGCAGCCGTTCAGCAAGGCCCAGCCTGCATTCCGCGACTGATTGATGACGAAAATATCCGGCTTCGAATCGAGATTGAAATCACCTTCCGCCAACGCGACTTTGTCGAAGGGCAGAACGGCTGGACCAAAAAAGAAATTGCCGGTCTTTGTAAACGTTCCGTTGCCCTGATTCGTGATGAGGAGAGCAGTTCCCGGCGTCGCGCTGACGACTACGAGATCGAGCGTCCCGTCGCCGTCAAAGTCTCCTTTGCCCAAAGCTTGAGGAGAATCGCCGACAGCGGGAATCGTCGTGAGTACAGTGAAACCGCCGAGGCCATCGCCTGCCAAAACGGAAATGTCGTCGGTCGCGCGGTTCGCAACTGCGAGATCCTTCTTGCCGTCGCCGTTGAAGTCTCCCGCAACGATTGCGCTCGGCGCGCCGCCGACGTTGGCTGAAGTCGGCACGCCGAGTTGGCCGGTGCCGTCGCCGAGGGAAATGCTCACATGACCAGTTTCGATTGCGGACGTGACAGCCACATCGAGTTTGTTATCGCCGTTGAGGTCCGTGACGACCATCGATCCGGGAAACGTAGCGCCGGGAATGAAGTTTATAGCTGTCGTGTAGTTGTTGGCTCCGTCACCCAGCAGCACCGCCACGTTAATGTCTCCGAACGGACTCGTCAGGAACACGATCAAGTCCTGCCTGGTGTCGCCGTTCATGTCACCAATCGCGACGGCGGGAACGGTGTTGCTCATTCCGGGTTGCAGGAAGATTGCCTTCGGCAAACCAAATCCCCCAGCGCCGTTTCCGAGGATGACGGCGGCTTCTCCACCAGCGTCCTGCCCCATACCAAGCAAGAGATCCTTGTTTCCGTCGCCGTTGAGATCGGCGGCAGCCAGACTGAGCACGTTACGGCCTGTGACGGTATTGATCGATGTCGCCGCTGAAAATCCACCTGTCCCATCGCCGAGTGAAACTGAAACACCAATCGTGCGGCCGATTGCGACATCAGGTTTGCCGTCGTTGTTGAAGTCATCAACGACCACCGCTTGCGGACGGCTGATGGCGACATTGGCCGCCACGGTAAGACTCGGATTAGCGCAGGCAGCGGACGTGGGTTGCGGTTGAGTCTTTCCCGGTACAGTAAAGATAAGAACTGAGACGACGGCTATTAAACCGGCTAATTTAATTTTATGGGGCATACGTTCTGGGTTCTGGTGGCGCGAGTCTGGAAATGCTTTTGCGCATTCTTACATTACGAGTATGAATTCGCAATTTAAATTTCTACTCGCGTCTCTAAGTGTGCTGGTTTTCCTCGCCTGGTCAACTTCCGCTGTTAACGCACAGTCGCCTTTAAGTTTTGGCCCCGGCGGCCGCGTCGCGGGTATCAACAACCTGAAAGAACAACCAGCTCTAAGAGACGAACTTTCGGAGGACACGATTCGAGAGATCAGGGAAAAGATCTCCGAATACGAAGCTCTGTCTTCGTCCAAGAAGCCGGCGATTGTCGCCAACGCTACCGCGGGACAGCCAACCCCTTACTCCTTTTTCCCTCATGCCGGAACTCTGGGTCGCGATATCTACATCGGCAACTTCGTGGACCAAACGCACGGGCAAGGCATTCCCACGGCCTGGGACTGTTCCGATCGGACCTACTCGGGACATACAGGCGAGGACTCAGTGATCCGGAGCTTTCACGAACAAGCCATCGGACAACCGGTGTTCGCGGCGATGACGGGGAGAGTTGTCGGCTGGCGCGATGATGCGTTTGACGCGAATACAACTTGCAATCCGGGCGTTCCGGTCAATTTTATCCTGCTCGATCACGGGCAGCAGCAGTACTCGATCTATCTTCACTTTCGTCAATTCAGTATTCCGCCCGAGCTCAAAGTAGTCGGACAGTTAGTGAAAGCGGGCACTCAGGTTGGTCTCACCGGCAGCAGTGGGTGCAGCAGCGGGCCGCACCTGCACTTTGAAACGTGGTTTGGAGGGTTCGGAGTTCTTGGTCTGCCGGGAACGAATCTTACGATCCAGTGGCCCTTCATATACGACTCGTTTCGCGGCCCCTGCAATGCAATCCCGTCATCCGGTTGGACCTCGCCCGCACCTTTTACGGCGCTGCAAACTTACGTTAAAGACGTAGCGCTCAGCGCCAGTCCGTTTCCTAACACTGCGCCAAACTTTACGGATCTGTTTGATCTGAATCCTCGGGTCGCTATGTTTACGACAAACCAAACCGTCTTCTATAGACCCGAGCTGATCAACATACCTCCCGGAAGCATTTACGATGTGATCTTCACTCGCCCGGACGGCGCGCCCCATTTCCGGGACTTCGGCCCTTTCAATAATGCAACCACGATACGTTTTCCGATCGGCGGGTGGTGGGGTGTTAATGGGCTCTTTATGACTGGTACGTGGAGAATCGATCTGTTCATTAACGGTGTGCGCCTGGCCACAACGAACTTTCAGGTTGTTTCTTCTCCAGCGCAGATCGTAAACAGGCCGCCGCGAACACCAACGCTCACGCTTGAACCTGCGAATCCGAAACCTACAGACGTGCTGTTTTGTCGAGTCACCAATCCGCTCACCGATCGCGATCCCGACACGGATGTCGTTGCTTACCGTTACGAATGGAAAGTGAACGGCGTTACGCGTCGGCTCATCGCCAGCTCAGCGGGATTGGCTGATGCTCTGCCGGTCGACCAGGCGAAAGCAGGTGATACGGTGACGTGTTCGGTAACGCCGTCGGACGGCAGACTCACCGGCACTACCACTTCAGCGAACATCCAGGTTGGCGCGGCGGGAACGGTTCAGTTTGCTTCGTCTACGCAGAGCGTGAATGAATCGGCCGGTTTCATCACGATTACCGTCACTCGTTCAGGCGATCTATCGGGTTCTGCGTCGGTGGATTATGAAACATCAGATGGCACCGCTTCGGCGCGTTCGGATTACACGACTGCTTTAGGCACGCTTCTGTTTGCGCCGGGCGAGGCATCGAAGAGTTTCAAGGTATTGATTACCGACGATCTGCTCCAGGAGCCGGTTGAGACCATCAATCTCCTGCTGCGCAATGCGACCGGCGCGGCTGTGGGACTAGCGGGCAGCAGCGTCATCTCGATCACCAGCAACGACTCGCTTTCGCGGCTCAGTCCCGTGAAGGATGGCTCTTTCAGTTCTGACTTCTTCGTCCGCCAACATTATGCCGACTTCCTCAACCGCGAAGCGGACGTGTCCGGCCTCGCGTTTTGGAAGAACGAGATTGATTCGTGCACCACACAAGCGTGTTTCGAGGTCAAGCGGATCAATGTTTCGGCGGCGTTTTTCCTGTCGATCGAATTTCAGCAGACTGGTTATTTCATCTACCTGCTTCATCAGGCTGCGTTCGCGACTGGGGAACGTTTACCCTTGCGGACTTTTCTGGCTGAAGCGCAGGACATCGGCGACGGAGTGGTCGTCGGCGCCACGGGCTGGCAGCAACAACTCGACTTGAACAAGCAAGCAGTTGTGAATGAGTTTGTGCAAACGCCGGAGTTCGTGAACGCTTATCCGTTCACGTTGTCTGCGGCGCAGTTTGTGGATCTGCTGAACTCCAATACGAAAGATCCGCAGGCGCCCGCTTCAGGGGCGCTGACGTTGGACGAACGCAACCAACTCGTTTCCGATCTCTCGCTGGGTCGAAAATCCCGCGCACAGGTGTTGCGGATCATCGCTGAGAACAGTTTGTTCGCGCGGCGGCACTCCAACAAGGCCTTCGTGCTGATGCAGTATTTCGGTTACCTGCGCCGCAACCCAAATGACTTACCGGATAAGGATTTTTCCGGTTACAACTTCTGGTTGACGAAACTGAACCAGTTCGGCGGAGACTTCGTGCGGGCCGAGATGGTCAAGGCGTTTATTACGTCGACCGAATATCAACAACGTTTCGGGTTATAACGAGCCCTTGCGGCAGCGCAAATACAAACCGGAGCGGAGACGCGCAAACGCCTCCGCTCCGGTTTTGCGCTTTTTGAAGACGCGTGTTACTGCAACGACACGTCGTCAACTCTGAATGACGTTGGTAACGTGACGTCGTTAGTGCCGCGGAACTGTATCCGCACTGTCTGTCCGGCGAACGAACTGAGATTGAACGGTCCTCTCAGGACGTACACTCCCGCCGTGCCGCTGTTCTGATTACTAAACGTCGCTAGCGTTGCGAGCAACGTCCCCGACGTGCTTCGTACTTCAATAAAGAGACGATCGAAAACCGATGCTCCCGCCGCCTCGCTGGTCGTGATGTTCAGCCAGAACGACAGATTGGTGCAGCCGTTAGTCGGAACAGTCACCGTTTGGAACAGAGTCCCACTCGTGCTATTCACGCCATTAAGAATCATGTAGGCAGTTCCGCTGTGTGGGAACGATCCCGTGCTGCGAGTTACCTGACCACTGATTGTCCACGGCGTCGTACCGGTTTCGAATCCGGGGTTGACGATCGTGTTCGTACAACCGCCTCCAGTGCCCGCCTGAGTCACGCCGAAGTTCAAACCCGCAATCGTCATTGACCCGCTTCGTGAAGTCGTGGCGGTGTTCGCGGCAACAGAGTAGTTCACTGTGCCGCTGCCGGAACCACTCGCGCCGGACGTGATCGTGATGAACGAGCTGTTGCTCGCCGCGGTCCAATTGCAACCCGCGCTTGTCGTCACAGCCACGCTTGCCGATCCACCAGCCGCCGCAAAGCTCGCGCTCGTTGGATTGATGGAGAACGAACAAGTGCCGCCGCAATCCGCGGGTACGTCAGTGGCAGCAACGTGCGTTGTGCCGTCGTTGCCCACGGCCGACACGCCCATGCCGTGACGCGCAAACACTGTCCAGATCGCACAGCGATTTGCGCCGCCGTTCAGGTTTTGATCGGCCTGAATGATGCCGTCGCGTGCGTTTAGGAATGAGGGACGAGTGGGCGTGAACTTCATCCCGTTGAGCACGATGCGGTCTGTTATCGTAGCGCCGAGCTGCGTGCGCAGATCCCAAAGCGTTGCGGCCCAGACTTCGCCATCGTTGTGCACGTCAAAGCCGCCGGCGCCGACATCCGCATAAGAGTCGTGTACGGGATTGGCGGGAACCGTGTAAGCAGCGCGCCGAACGCCGTTCGGATTATTGGTGACCCACTCGCCGACCGCGCCGTCGCCGTTGATGGTGATGGCCCAGTAGTCAGACCAACCTTCACCCATCGCGCCTGACTGTGTGCCGCTCAACGCGGTGCTGCCGTTGCCGATCAGACGGTTTGAGATGCCATGTCCGTATTCGTGGAACACCACGTCACCATCGATCGAGGCATCGCGATCGGGAGTGGGCGCGGTGAACAAAAACTGTTGCATGCGCGGACGCGAACCGTCTGGCGGCGTCGCGAAGTTTGCGTTGTTTGTTCCCGAGCCGTCCTGCGCTTCCGCTTGCACTGAGTCGTTGCCGGTACCGCCGCGGCCGAAGTTGTTCACCTGGAAGTTGCGCGCCGTCTCGGTGAAGCCAAGGTTGTAGGAGAAGTCGTGCATGATGTTGCAGAAGTAAAAGAGGTTCGTCACCACGGCCGCCTGCTGTGTGCGCGGGTCGACTGAAGTGTCAAAGGGAAAGGTGAAGTTCTGCGTGGACGAGGTAGCATGGCCCACTGACAGACCCGAGCCGTTGTTGTTGTCGGGCGCGTTGTTGGCGTCGGTATCGAGATACGCCTCGACGTTGTTGCCGGTGGTTACAGTCGAGGTTCCCATCCAGCCGGCCGCGGTGTTGATGGTCGTGTCGCCGACGAACGAGACGAGTTGGCGTGCGCCCTTGTCCGGCGCTTCGATGTAAACCGTGCCCTGCGCTTCAAAGAGATAAAGATTGTGACGCAGCAGCAGCTCGCCCGTGTAAGCGTCGAGCAGGATTTCATACCACTCTTCCGGACCGACTTCCGCATAGATGTGCCACGCCAGGCGACTCTCGCCGCCGACTCTCACGACGTTCTGTTCCGAGAGCACGTCCTCGAGATTTACATCCAGCGGATTAGCGAAGCGAGACATTTCCGTCGCTGACTGTCGCGCGTAATTCTCGACAAACGACGGGAAGACGGTTCTGCCCGCGTGTTCAAACGCTTTCGCGATCGCTTTCGCTTCGCTCAGCGCTCCCTTGCGCTTGAGCGGTGGGCCATCGGCAAGGAATCCTTCGCGAACGTTGACCACTTCGCCGTTCTTGTTGACGACGACGTGAACGTCTCCTTCGAATACCTTTAGACCGTTGATGGTCTGCGTGTAGTTGAGGAAAGTTGTTCCGTGATCGTTATCTTCGTTTTCGAGTTTCAACTCTGCGACACCGGGACTGGAGAGTGCGAAGAGCGCGCTATGCCGGTTGAGAAAGCCGCGCGCGACGTTATCGGCGGTGTCTGATTGCGGCTCTGAAAGCGTGCCGCCGTCGATGAAGAAGTTCTTCATCGCGCCTGCTTCGTTGACTGCAGCATGAAGGTTTGGCGCTTTTTCAGGTGCGCGAGACGAACGGAATTGCTCGACGGCGGACGCTCGCGAGCGAGTGACAGCGTTCTGCATGGCCGCTTGCTTACCGGCAGGTGAACCAAGGTCCATGTCGTTGAACTCGCCGCGGCCGGTTAAGCGAGTGTCGAAGTTTGGCAGCCCGCGCGGGGCGGATGCTTGTGCGGATGCGAATGCTTGTGTGGCTGTGGTTAACGGTTGCGGTGGCGCAGCGTCTGACCTCCATAACGGTAAGATAACGGCAGCAACCGCCGCGGCCACAGCGAGAACTGTGAAGAGCAAAGTCTTACGAATCATTTGTGCCTCCTTTGGCTTTGGTTGACGTTCACCTGTTCATCGGGAGGTGATGAGACTTTGCACGGGCTGAGTGTAACTACGTTTGGGAGAATTGCAGTTTTGGTCTGGGCGTGAGGTGCAGAGAGTAGCAGATTGTTTGTGAGAGTGTAAACGTGAAGAGGAGTGAGGCCTCTTATTGATGCTTACGGTGCGACGAATCCCGCCAGCGGATTGCCATAGAAAGCTTGAGTCTTCCACGCATTTCGATCCCAGGTACCGCTCGAGTCTCCAACTACCTGCACCGGCACCACAACGCGATCTGTACCCAGCGTGTTGGCGCTGTCGACGCCGCCCTCGAAGCTGCCGTTAGCAGACACTTTGAATTTTATCGATCGCGCGAGGTGGCCCAGGATGAGCACTTTGACTTCGTAATCACCAGGATTATTACGGACGCCGAAACGCGGCGCATAACCTTCATCACCGCTCGGTGCATTCGGCGATACACCGAGAAACTCACCATCAATCAGACCCCATCTATTCAGGTTCGGGTTCCAATCTGCGGCGCCGTTTCCGGCTTTCGAAAACTTCGCGATGTCCTTGCCTTGATAGAAGAGGTGCGCTTCGACCTCTGGAGTGTTCCCACGAACCCAGAAAGCGACGTGGAGAAATTCATCGTTTCCATGACCCGAATCCTTTTCCCAGAACACGTAGCCAAAAGGAATTCTCCAGTCCTCATCCACGTACCACTCCTCGTTGTTTAGACCGGGTTTGGAAGCGGGTACCATGACGACTTTCGCGGTGCCGTTGAAAAGCGTCACGTTGGTCCCTTGTAACTCGTTCCGCAAGTGAATCGTAAACGCGACCGGTCCCGCATACGTCACTTGCTTGCCGCCAGGAATCGCATCACCACCGCACTCCGCGCTCCATGTACGCGACTCTTCCGTTTCTCTTTGCGGAGTACAGTCAAAACTTACCCACGGCTTTCCGCCAACTGTGAACTCCACCGACATGCGGCTGCCACTCGGAATGTTCCCCGTGCCGCGATACTGAATTGCCGGCACCCAGCCATGCGCTTCGTATCCGCCAACATCACGTCCGCGCTGGGTAGTGAGCACGATTGAGTCTTTCGCTATGCGCGGTTGGCCGTCGTTTTCATTCATGGTCCGCGAGGTTGTCGGCGGCGTCGGTTGAGTCGACGTCGGGGGAGCCGGCGCTGATGATGTATCGGGTTTCGGCTGAGTCGGTTTAGGTATTTTAGGAATCTTGAACTGGGCCGAGGTTATCTGAACGCTGCAAACCGTCAGCAGTAAAGCGGCTGCTATAACCAAAGTCCTGCTCATTTCGCGCTCCTCTGTACAGTCCAAGCAGTTTGCTCCCACGACGCAATTGCATTGCGACCAACAATACCCACTGCTAACATCAACGCATTCCGGGACTGGTGAACGCCGTAAGAAATATCGATTGGGCTCGGGAAAGTCCTGAGATACTTATCGCAAAGTTCTAAAAAAGTTCTGAGATCATGCTGGCCAATCCGCATTATCGGTTCGGAGACTTCATCGTCGACACAGACCAGAAGCTACTGCTGCGGCAAGACAAGGAATTACCTCTCACCCCAAAGCTCTTTGAGACACTGCTGATTCTGGTCGAGAACAGCGGACGGATTGTTCAGAAGGAACAGTTCATGGAACGGCTCTGGCCTAACACTTTTGTTGAAGAGGCCAATCTGACCTCCAATATTCGACAGCTCAGAAAATCACTGGGCGATAACGCGCGCGAACCTCATTACATTGAAACCATCACCAAGCGGGGCTATCGCTTCATCGCGGACGTGCAACGCGTGGAGACGGTTAACAACGGCGTCCACCTGGCTGCGACTCGCGCCCCGGTTACCGGTCGGAAACGACTGACACGGAAACTGGTCATCACACTCGCCACAGCAGCAGTGGTCGTCATGGCCGGTGGATTCGTTTTTTGGAGATTCTTTAGAGCCTCGAGCAAAAATCTGGGTGACCTCGTGGCAAACCTGCCGCTCAAGATCGAGAGGTTGACGGCCAGCGGTCAGAGTCGCAATGCAGCGATTTCGCCTGACGGCAAATATGTGGCCTACACGCAAATGTTCAAAGGCCGATACAGCATCTGGATCCGGCAGTTTACGACAAACACGAACAACGAAATAGTTTCCCCAACCGATAACATACTGGGAATGGCTTTCTCACATAGTGGGGAATATCTCTACTTCGTTGCCGGAGATCCCTCCGCGCTGTATCGCGTTTCGCTATTGGGTGGGGCGCCTGGCAAGATCCTGGACCGACTGGAAGGCAAGTTCTCACTTTCACCGGACGACAGCCGAATCGCTTTCATTCGTGTGTCCACAAACAGCAACGGACAACAAGAGCATGCGTTGATGATTGCCAACTCCGATGGCACTAACGAGAGTAAGTTGCTCGCTCGACAGTATCCGGACAAGTTGGATGCACCCGTCTGGTCACCTGACGGCGCCTCGATTGTGTGTGCCTATGGCAATTCGGCTGCGGGAAGTCAGGGCGTGAGTCTTGTGGAAGTCAGAGTCAGTGATGGGAGCACTCGGGAGTTGTCCAGCGAAAGATTCTTCAATATCGCGAAGATAGAGTGGTTGCCGCAAAAGAACGGATTGATGATGACTGCCGTGAAAAAGCCTGAAGATTATCGTCAGCTTTGGCGAGTCTCCTGGCCAGGTCTGCAATTTACAGAGATCACTGCCGGACTCAGTTCCTTTTCTGACCTGAGTCTCACTCGTAACGGCGATAAGATAGTCGCTTCGCAATCAACTCGCGCCTTCGACCTTTGGGTGGGAGCAACTCGCGAATCTGAGAACCTCAAAAAGATCACGTCGGTAATGGACAAATTCTGCTGGACGCCTGACGGTCGTCTGGTCTATTCACTGAATACGATCGGCAATGTGGATCTGTGGGTGATGCGGCCGGACGGTCAGGAACAGAAGCAGTTGACACTTAACTCAGCGACCAACGACGCGCCTGCAGTCACGCCTGATGGTCGGTACATAGTATTCATTTCCAATCGCGCCGGTGCGTTTCAGGTTTGGCGCATGCAAATCAATGGCAGCGATCCGGTGGCGTTGACAAATGGCGCCGGCAAGAATTTTCCGGCGGTCTCGCCTGATGGAAAGTGGGTGCTCTACAACACCACGGATGATTGGCGCCTCTGGAGAGTTTCGATTGATGGCGGTGAACCAACGCGTTTGAGTGACTCTTACGCTCTATTTCCGTCAATATCACCTGACGGGAAAATGATTGCGTGTCTCGGCAGGAGTGACTCGAAGGCCGTGCTTCAGATCCTTTCAGCTGAAGGTGGGCGGCCGCTGGAAACGTTTGACCTTGCAACTCCGACTTTCTCGAGCAACCGCATACAGTGGACACGTGATGAAAAGGCCGTCATTTATGGAACTGAACATGACGGTGTTACCTCGATCTTCAGACAGCCACTGAGTGGTGGTGAGCCAACGGTGGTAATGAAGTTTGACGACGAGCTTGCCGATTTTAGTTATTCGCCGGATGGGCAATCACTCGCAGTCGCGCGCGGCGGTTGGCAGCACGATATCGTATTGATCCGTGACCTCAGCCTCAATTAAGTTCCTGAATGTCGACAGATGCAAGCGAACGCGAAGGCGATAAGCGAGCTCGCGGCGCCAGAGAGTCAGCCGCTCTCTTTGCGTTAGCAAGGACTGAAAGTCTTGCCTGAATTTCGGATACTCACGCAAATGAAGTTGCTCGCAGATTTCGTGAAAGGGTTTTCCGTCGTAAATATTCGTTCCGTCAACTCTCTTTTTCCAGCGCGGCACGAGAGTGAATGCCGCAAAGCAATCGCGATGCAAAACCGTGTCGAGAACGAGGTACCAATCGTTCGCGATGCGCATCTGTTCGCCCCAACCCGAAAAGATCGAGCTACGGCGAATTACCAGAGACGACGAAGGCGCAGGATTACGTTCAAGGAATAGTTTTCTGAGGTCTGCCGGATTTAGCATAAACCAATCGCCGTCAGGCCGTGCGCAATAACGTTTCCACTTGCCGTCGCGCAACCATTCACTCGACTGCAACTGACCGTGCATCACCTTGGTCCAATTGACGAATACAAAATCGAGATCACGCGCTTCGATGAAACCGATACTCGTAGCCAGGAAATCCTCATCCCACAGATCGTCCGAATCGAGTGAAGCGATGTACTCACCCTGTGCTGCTCGAAGACCGCGGTTCCGCGCGGCGCCGTGTCCCTGATTTGGTTGATAAAGGTATTGGATTCCCTCTAACTCAGACACGCGCAGAGCAGTGTCATCGCAAGAGCCATCATCAACGACGATGATTTCTTTTGCCGGATAGCTCTGAGCCTGGGCACTCTCTATTGCGTCGAGAATACAGGCGGAGCGATTGAAGGTGGGAATGATGATCGAAACCAGCCCTTTGATCATGTCTTGATCGGATCCCGCAATGTTTGACCAGCTTTGGCGTCGGCTAACTCGTCAGCAATGTTAACGAGCAGGTCAGCGAATTCCTCCGCGGGTTTCAGTGGGATTAATTCGCGGACTCTGGACGCGGCGAGTCGTCCCATCTCGGGCAACGCGTCACGCCGCGCCCACGCATGTTCGAGGGCGGCATCCAAAGAATCTTCGACAGGCGCCGCGAGAAACCCCGTCACCTGATCTTCAACTAACTCCGCATTGCCTCCCACTGTCGTAACAATGCCGGGTCGACCACACATCATCGCCTCGACTAGTGCCAGCGGCATTCCTTCCGCCCGCGATGCGAGAATAAGCGCATGGTGATTTCTCCAAATGCCGGCCACGTCGTTTGTGTGACCTTCGAACGAGACGTTTTGAATACCGAATTTTGCCGCCAAAAACTCGAGGCTTTCGCGATTCACACCTTCGCCAAAAAATGAGACGTGCAGCTTTCGTTCTTTCCACTTCTGTCGCGCCAACACTCTGAGCAGGATGTCCTGGCCTTTATCGAGCAGGTAAAGACGCGCCACACACGCGAGCCGCAACGTTTCATCATCGCTCCTCGTCCACGGAAGTGGTTCGGTAACGTTAACCATGTAAGGGTTTCTAACCACAACCGCGTTCTTCAACGTCACGCCGTACTGATCTTCAGTTAGCCGGCGGTTGTGCTCCGAGACAAAGAAACACTTCACGGCATCCGTAAATACCTGGCCTTTGTACTCACGCAGGTTATCCGCCGGCCAAAGATAATCACTGGCTTTCTGGCAAATCAGTGTGTAAGGTATTTTCAGTTTTCTGCACAAGTAACCAAGATAAAGACCATCGTAATTGTCGCCTTGCGAGATGATCACCAGATCGGGGCGGCGCCGCGCGAGATGCATGGCAAGCGGAAGCACGTGGGCATACTTGAGCAAAACCGGGGCGCGATTCTGCTGTCGCAGCTTACGCACCCGGCACGACAAAGACTTCAGTTGTCTGACGCGCGGATGCAGTTCATCCACTCCGCTCTTAAAGCAAGCGACGCTGTGCCCTTTTGCTAACAGCGCGCACGCCGCCGCCGACCACAGCTCTTCGCTTCCGCCCCAACGATCCGAGCAACTGCTTATAATCGTGAAGCGACGCGGCGGGGTTAGATCTGTGCTATGAAGAAAATTTCTCACGTTTGGAACTGGTGGGGCGAAATAATCAGAACCGTTCGCGCTAACGAATGGTGGGAGTTCAAGCTCGGTCCAATCCTGGCCACCATGTACGCGAGCGCAGTCCTCTTGAGAGTCTCGATCCTCTCTTTGCTGCCACTGATCTTCATCGTGCTTGTGGCCCTGGCTGCGTGTGCCGCATATGTCAGCGTCGTAAATGACTTTACTGATCGTGCGGACGACATGGCAAGTGGTAAAACTAACCGGCTCGTCGGAAAGTCATCGTCGTTTGTTTGCACCGTTATGGCGGGTTGTATTTTGTTGGGACTCGCTGTGGCATTTTACTGGCGTCACGACGTACTGTTGTTGCTTTTGTACTCCGGGTCATGGGTTGCGTTCACTCTCTACTCATTGCGGCCGATCAGATTGAAAGCGCGTAGTAGTCTGGGTGTTTTGGCCGACGCTTGCGGCGCACACCTCTTTCCGACACTGCTCGCTGTTTCGGCCATCTACCGTGGGACGCGGCAACCGTTTGACTCGATCTGGTTGGTTTCGATTGGGGTGTGGTCGTTTAGCTTCGGGCTTAGAGGCATATTGTGGCACCAGCTTAGCGACTTGCATTATGACGAGAATATCAACCTCCGGACTTTTGTCCGGACGCATAAAACAGAATCGCTTTTAAGGCTGGGTAACTTCATCATTTTTCCCGTTGAGCTGACAGCATTTGCCGCCATGCTCTTACACACACGCAGCGTCGCAGCTATCGCGCTGCTTGGCTTTTATGCCGCGATCAATTTTCTGCGTGGGCGACTTTATGGATCGAACTTCTGCATCGTCGCGCCAAAACCCGAATTCCATCACATCGTGATGCACGAATACTACGAAGTGTTTTTCCCGCTGGCATTCATACTCGCCTCCGCAACCCAACATCCCGTTGATCTGTTCGTGCTTATTGTTCACGGGTTAGTTTTTCCCAAGCGCTGGAGGAATACGGCTATTGAAACCGCTGCGATCGTGCGCCGGTTGTGGCGCGGATTGATTTACTCATAACGTTGCAGCGCCCGAGTCAGCGCTTCCACAGCAAACACCGTCGTCAATGCCTCGGAGCCCCACCACGGCGGCGTTCCCCGAAACTCATTGGGCGAGACTTCCTTCAGACCCATGTGATAGAAGCCGGTGCGGGGCCACGCGCCCGACTCGAGCTGTTGGTCTAGCAGCGGCGTCACGTCAGGCATACGATTCCACAGCAGCAACGTGGAGATCGCAGCGGCGAGTTCAAGTGCGTTGCGAGGCGTTGCGGCTTCTACTCGCGGCACGATCATTTCGCCGGCTTCAGGTGCAATCTCGCGCAGTGCATGCGTGAAGAAGTACCAGACAGTGAAACGACTCTCGTACCACTTGGTAGATATAGATTCGTTATTCGTGCGCAGCACCTCGAGCAGGTGTGCGACGGATGGCCTCGTCTCTTCACAATCACCGAGGTAGATAACGACGTTCGCCATCACCACGGCATCGATGTCATCTACTTTCGCTGTGTACTTGAAGAAGCGATACGTCAGCAGCGGATGTGGCCACCACCGCGCGATCCATGTTTTAAAGAGACCGCGGCCGTTGCGATTTGCTATTAGGAACCGGTGGTTGTTGGGAACTCGGCGACCGGCAGTCGCCAGTGCAACTGAAGCGATAGACGTGTCGTCGACGTCGAGCGGGGTGTCGTAATGCATTGGCTTGTCACTCGATGGGTGACGCCACAAACCGTCGGGGTGCATTTCGCGTTCGAGGAAATCGAGCGCGCGAGATCGTACGCGGTCGGCGGCTGAAGCGATCGACAACGTCCGCGCGGCCAACGCAGTCGGGAAGACACACGGCTCACGCACACACTCGCCGGTCATGTCCGGTGTGGGTGAAATCTCAATCGGGAGCTCACCACTCGGCAGTTGTGCCGACTCAAGATAAGCTACGCCTCTCTCAATGGCGCTTCGGATTTTTGCTGGTGCGGTCAATATATTCTGCACGCGGGGGTCACCGACAATGCGTACTCTGGAAAAATGATACGATAGCTGCGCTCTATCTGGGCTGCGTATATCAAACCGGGACCAACTTAAATGAAAACAAATTACCGCCTCTTCGTGATCATTGCTGTGTTTGGAATCGCGCTTCTTACGGCAGCAGTTATGCCACATGCAGTTGGCGCCCGATTCGATCGAGGCGCCACGCTCAATGAAGCTCCTGATGACAAGCTCTTTTCGGCTCTCCGCTGGCGCAACATTGGGCCGTTTCACGGCGGACGCGTCTCAGCCGTCACTGGCGCAATAGGTCAGCCGGGCACGTTCTATCTCGGCGCGCCGGCTGGTGGCGCCTGGAAAACGACAAACGCGGGAGTGTCGTGGGTTCCGATTTTTGATCAGTTCACGAACGTCGATAGCGTAGGCGCCATTCAGGTAGCGCCGTCTGATCCAAACATCGTGTATCTCGGCACCGGTGACTCGGTTGGCGGTTCGTCCGGCGACGGCATGTACAAATCAATCGATGCCGGCAAGACGTGGACGCACATTGGTCTTGAGGAAACTACAAAGGTCAACCAGATAGTCGTCGATCCAAAAGATCCCAATCTCGTCGTCGTATCCACCCAGGGTGATGCTTACCATAACGGACGAGGTACCTATCGAACGACTGACGGCGGTAAGACATGGGAAAACACGCTGCGACCTGAAAACGCAAACGGCACGCGCGACGTCGAATACGCTTTCGACATGCCGAACGTGATCTTCGCGACGTCGCAGCACGTCGTTGGCGGAGTTGGTGGAGGAGCCGGAGGAGGAGGCGGTGCTGCACCGCAAGGACCAAACGGCACCGCGCTCTACAAATCGATCGATGAAGGTAAGACGTGGACCAAAGTCACAACGCTGCCGCAGTACAACGGACGTATAAGCGTCGCGATCGCCATGCATACAGGCGGCCAGCGAGTTTATGTGATTGGTAGTCCGTTGCAAGGCGGCTCTGGTCTGTCTCGATCCGACGACGGTGGTCAGACGTGGCAACATGTCGCGGGCGATGACACGCGAATCAGCAATGGCCAGGGTACTTTCAGTTCCGGTGTCTGGATCGATGTAGAGAATCCCGACATCATTTATACGATCGCCACCACTATCTATCGGTCGACCGATGGTGGCAAAACGTTTAGCGCCTTCAAGGGTGCTCCCGGCGGTGAGGATCCGCACGTTGCGTGGTTTGACCCGACCAACAATAACCGTTTCTTCTTTGGTTTCGATCAGGGTCCGGCCATCACACTCGACGGCGGTCAAACCTGGAGCGGTTATTACCAGATCCCGATCGCGCAGATCTATCACCTCGCATAGCCCGCCGGTTGCCCGGCGCGCCCGAGCGCTGTCGCTCACTCCCGGAGCGTGCTCGCGATCTGACGAGCG